>DASRBX010000025.1:0-133071 GCA_035653395.1 Gaiellaceae bacterium | reverse complement strand
TGATGGTCGGGGCGCCGAACTTCTTGTCGAGCACGACGTAGCGCCCCTTCGGGCCAAGCGTGACCTTGACCGCGTCGGCGAGGATGTTCACGCCCCGCTCGAGCGAGCGCCGCGCATCCTCGTTGAACTTCAACTCCTTGTGAGCCATCTCTTCTTCTGACCTCCGTTGTCCTCTAGGCGACGCCGGCCGGCTCGCGATCGCCCACGACCTTCGCGAGCACATCCGACTCGCGCAGGATCAGGTAGTCGTCGGTGCCGACCTTGATCTCGGTCCCGCCGTACTTGGAGAAGACGATCTCGTCGCCTTCCGCCAGGTCCATCGGGACGAAGTTTCCGTTGTCGTCCCGGCTGCCCGGGCCGACGGCGAGGACGCGGCCGCGCTGCGGCTTCTCCTTCGCGGTGTCCGGAAGCACGATGCCGCTCGTCGTCGTCTCCTCCTCCTCGAGGACCTCGACGATCAGGCGGTCACCAAGCGGCTTCAGGTTCATGCAGTGCCTCCTCCTGACTGCTCTCAGTGACGATTCCTGGCACTCTAGCCTTTCGAGTGCCGAGACCATTCTACGGTCGGCACTCTCGCCGTGCAAGTGCCAAGTGGTAGAACCGCACGGGTGCGACGGGAATTCTCCGCAGGAGGTGTGCTGGTGCGGAAAATCCGGGGCCGCCCGATGCTCGCCGCGATCCGTCCGCAGGGCCGCGAGCACGTCTGGGCGCTCCCGAAGGGCCGCATCGACGCCGGAGAGTCGGCCGCGGAGACGGCGATCCGGGAGGTGCGCGAGGAGACCGGCGTCGAGGGTCGGCTCGTCGAGAAGCTCGGCGACGTCCGCTACGTCTACACGGCCCGCTGGGAAGGCGCCTCGGGCGAGCGGATCTTCAAGGTCGTGAGCTTCTTCCTGCTGCGGGCCGGCCGCGGCCGGATCGGGGAGATCGACGAGGCGATGCGCATCGAGGTGGCCGAAGCCCGGTGGCTGCCGCTCGAGGAGGCGCCGCGCCTGCTCGCCTACGGCGGCGAGAGGCAGATGGCGGCGAAGGCCTGGGAGAGAGTCGCCGCGTCGTGAACGAGCTCCTCAACGTCGGCGAGTTCCTCGATGCCGCGGCGGCCAGGGTGGATCCGGCCGTGTGGTGCTACTTCGAGGGCGGATCGGACGACGAGGTGACGCTGCGCGAGAACGTGGCCGCGTTCAGGCGCTGGCAGCTGCGGCCGCGGATGCTCGTGGACGTCGGTGAGGTTCGGCTCGAGACGACGCTGCTCGGCACGCCGGTCTCGATGCCGCTCGGGATCGCGCCGTTCGCGATGCAGCGGCTGCTCGACCCCGAGGCGGAGCTCGCGACCGGGCGCGCGGCAGCCGCCGCCGGAGCGCTCGTGACGGTGCCCACGCTCACGTCCTTCCGGCACGCGGAGCTCGCGGCGGCCGCCGACGGGCCGAGGTGGCTCCAGCTGTACGTCCAGCGCGACCGCCAGCAGACGCTCGATCACCTGGCCGAGGCCCGCGAATGCGGCTACGGCGCGGTCGTGCTCACGGTCGTACTTCCCGTATGCCGCCCGAAGGGAGCGTGTCCTGCGCCTCGGCTTCGCTGTCCCTGCCGAGCTGCCGCTGCACTACGGCACGCTCGTCGACGTCGACCCCACGCTCACGTGGCGCGACCTCGAGTGGGTGCGGGAGGCGACGGCGCTCCCGCTGGTAGTGAAGGGGATCCTCACGCACGAGGACGCGTTGCTCGCCGCCGAGCACGGAGTGGACGGCATCTGGGTCTCGAACCACGGCGGCCGCCAGCTGGACTGTGTCGCGGCATCCGTGGACGCCCTGCCCGAGGTCGTCGAGGCCGTGGCCGGCCGGTGCGAGGTCTACGTCGACGGCGGCGTCCGGCGGGGCGGCGACGTCGTCAAGGCGCTGGCGCTCGGGGCCCGGGCGGCGTTCGTCGGGCGCCCGATCGCGGCGGGCCTCGCCGTGGGAGGCGAGGCCGGCGTCGGGCGCGTGCTCGAGCTGCTCCGCGCCGAGATCGAGCTCGCGCTCGCCCTGGTGGGCTGCACCTGTCCCGAGGAGATCACCCGCGCGCACGTCCAACGCGCCGGGTCGTAGCTGGCAGACTCCCGGCCACGGTGTACGCCCTCAACTTCTACTCGCCCCTCGTCGCCGACCAGCTGCGCTCGGGCAGGAAGTCGGCCACCATCCGGCTCGGCGACAAGTCGGGCAAGTACAAGAAGGGCATGGTCGTCCGCGTCCTCTGCGGCGTCCGATTCAGCGCCCGGGAGCACGTCTTCGACGCGGTGATCGACAAGGTCGAGGTGAAGACGCTCGGCGAGCTGTCGCCGCGGGAGATCGAGCACGACAACCCGGAGATCCGGCGTACCGACGAGATGGCGAACTTCCTCGGCCAGCTCTACAACCGCGAAGTCGGGCCGGACGACGTGATCACGGTGATCCGCTTCTCGCAGATCATGACCGGGCCGGTCGTGCCCGGGTTCCGCGAGGACGAGATCTTCTAGCGCGGGGCGCGCCTGATCCTCGAGCCGAACAGCTCGTTCGGGCGCACCGGCGCGCCGCACTCCTCGCAGTCCACGACGGCGAGCGAGGAGAAGGGCGCGTCGCACGCCCGGCAGCGGCGCAGCAGCTCGCCCCCGCACTGCGGGCAGGCGGCGGGCATGTCGGCCTCGAACTCCTCGAACCAGCGGCGCGCCGCGCCGCAGCCGAGGCAGAATGCGACCCAGTCCCCGAGGACCTTCCGACGCTCCTCCCGCAGCCAGTCCGCCGCCTTGCTCACGCGCTGACCTTAGCCGCCGCCGTCCTCGCGATCGCGGGCTGCGGCGGTGCGCGCTACCACTCCACTCGCGGAGCGCGACTCGTCCGCTTCACGCTTCACAGCCGCGGCGTGCACCGGGCCCTGCACGAGATCCGAGTCGTGCCCCGGCGACACGGCAGGTGGCTCCTCGTCCTGCTGCACGGACGGAGCGCGGGACCGTCGCAGTTCCTGAGCCAGCCCTTCTTCGAAACCCTGGCGAAGCTCGGGAGGCGCGCGCCGGTCGTCCTCCTGCTCGACGGCGGCGACCACAGCTACTGGCACGACCGGTCCGACGGGAAGTGGGGCTCGATGGTGCTCCGCGAGACGAGCCGGGGCGGGAGGGTGGCCATCGGCGGGATCTCGATGGGCGGCTACGGAGCGCTCCTCCTCGGCTCGCGGCGGCGCAGCTTCTGCGCGGTCGACGTCCAGTCCCCCGCTCTCTGGCTCGGCGCCGGCGAGACGGCGCCGGGGGCGTTCGACAACGCTCGGGACGACGAGCGGAACGACGTCTTCAGGCTGCGCCCGCCGCATCCGCTGTGGATCGACCTCGGCGCGAGCGACCCCTTCCGCGCCGCAACGCTCGCCTACGCGCGGCGAGCCGGCGTGCACGCCCACGTCTGGCCGGGAGAACACGACACGGCCTTCTGGGACGCGCACACGCCGCAGTTCCTACGCTTCTTCGCGCGTGCCTGCGCCTGAGCCGTTCCCCAAGATCGAGCTTCACGTCCACCTCGAGGGCACGGTGCGGCCCGACACGCTGCGCGCGATCGCGAGGCGCAACGACTACGCGCTGCCGGACGACCTCGAGTCGCTCTACCGGTTCCGCGACTTCGCGCACTTCATCGAGGTCTGGATCCTGACGACGAACGCGCTGCGAACCGCCGACGACTTCCGGCAGGTCGTGACCGACTACGCGGCCGAGGCCGCCTCGCACGGGGCGATCTACCTCGAGGGGATCTTCAGCCCCGCCGAGCGGGTCGCCCGCGGGGTCGAGTGGGACGAGATCTTCGCCGGCTACTGCGACGGCGCCCAGGAGGCGCGCGAGCTTCACGGCGTCGAGGTGCGGCTGACGCCGGACATCTTCCGTGGCGCCACGGCCGAGCAGGCGGAGCAGGTCGTCCGCCACTCCGCCAGGTACCGCGAGCGAGGCGTGGTGGCCGTGGGCCTCGGTGGGCTCGAGGCCGAGTTCCCTCCGGAGGCCTACGAGGAGGCGTTCCGCCTTGCCGGGTCGCTCGGCCTCGGCTCGGTGCCACATGCGGGGGAGGCCGCCGGCCCGGCCTCGGTGCGCGGCGCGCTCGAGGCGCTCGGGGCGGACAGGCTCCGGCACGGCATCCGCTCGGTCGAGGACCCCGGGCTCGTGACGGAGATCGCCGGCCGTGGGACCGTCTTCGACGTCTGCCCGCTCTCGAACCTCCGCACGGGAGTCGTCCGCTCGCTCGGGGAGCACCCGCTGCCCCGCCTGGTCGCAGCCGGGGTGCGCTGCTCGATCTCCACCGACGACCCGGCGATGTTCGACACCGACCTCACGCGCGACTACGCGGCCGCGGCCTCGCTCGGCGTCTCGCCGCGGGCCGCGTTCGAGGCGGGCCTCGCCGGCGCGCTCTGCGACGACGAGACGCGGGCTCGCCTACGGCAGGTCGGCGATGCCTTCCCGTGGGATCGTTAGATTTCGGCCGATGGCGATCGCGAGAGAGGCGGGGCCGGTCGGCTCGCTCCACGAGGTGCGCGAGGCGGGGCTCGACCGCGAGGACCTGCTGACGGTCTACCGCAACATGCTCGTCACGCGCGGAGTGGAGGAGCGCGGCCACATCCTCTACCGGCAGGGCAAGATCCCCGGCTCCTTCTACACTGGCCGCGGCAACGAGGCCGCCTCCGTCGGCGTCGCGACGGCGATGGGGCCGGAGGACGTCGGGACGCCGCTCCACCGCGACATGGGGGTCCACATCACCCGCGGCGTCGAGCCGTGGCGGATCTTCGCGCAGTACATGGGCCGCCAGGACGGGCCGACTCACGGCCGCGACGGGAACGTCCACATGGCCGACTCCCAGCTCGGGTTGATCGCGATGGTCAGCCACCTGCCGGCGATGCTGCCGGTCGCGACCGGGTGCGCGCTCGCCTTCCGCATCCGCGAGGAGCCGCGGGTCGCGGTCGGCTGGTTCGGCGAGGGAGCCTCGGCACGCGGCGACGCGCACGAGTCGATGACCTTCGCGGGCACGCGCAAGCTGCCGGTCGTCTTCGTCTGCGACAACAACCAGTGGGCGTACTCGACGCCGACCCATTACGAGTTCGCGACCGAGCACGTGGCCGACCGCGCCGAGGCGTACGGCTTCGAGGGAGTCGTCGTCGACGGCACGGACGTGCTCGCCGTCTACCGCGAGGCGAGGCGCGCGATCGACAAGGCGCGCGCCGGCGGCGGCCCGACGCTGCTCGAGTGCCTCACGCTACGGATGGAGGGCCACGCCGTCCACGACGACGCCTTCTACGTCCCGAAGCCGCTGTTCGAGCGGTGGGCCGAGTCGGACCCGATCGAGCGCTTCCGCACCTGGCTGCGCGACAACGCCGGCCTGACGGACGAGGAGGAGGACGAGATCGCGGCCGGCGTGAAGCGCCAGCTCACGGCCGCGCTCGAGCGCGCGGAGGAATCGCCGCTGCCCGACCCGTCGACCCTCACCGAGGGCGTCTACGCCTCGCCCGAGGACCTCGACACCCCTCACCACAAGTAGCGATGGCCGAGCTCACGTATCTGCAGGCGATCTCCGACGGGCTCCGCACCGAGATGCGCCGCGACAAGCGCGTCTTCCTCATCGGCGAGGACGTCGGCGTCTACGGCGGCGCCTTCAAGGTCTCGCTCGGCTTCCAGGAGGAGTTCGGGCCGTGGCGCGTGATCGACGCCCCGCTCGCGGAGACGGCGATCGTCGGCGGCTGCACCGGCGCCGCGATCATGGGCATGCGCCCGGTCGCCGAGATGCAGTTCGCGGACTTCATCTCCTGCGCGTGGGACCATCTCGTCACCGTCGCGGCGAAGCAGCGCTGGCGCGCGGGCACTCCGGTGCCGATGGTGATCCGCCTGCCGTCCGGCGGCGGCTTCTCGGGCGGGCCGTTCCACTCCCAGAACCCGGAGTCGTCGTTCGCGCACATCCCCGGCCTCAAATGCGTCTGCCCGGCCACGCCCGAGGACGCGAAGGGGCTCCTGATCAGCGCGATCGAGGACCCGAACCCCGTCCTCTACTTCGAGCACAAGCACCTCTACCGGCGCATCAAGGGAGAGGTGCCGGAGGAGCGCTACTCGACGCCGATCGGCAAGGCGCGCCTCCACCGCGAAGGCGACGACGTCTCGGTCGTCACGTGGGGCGCGATGGTCTACACCGCCGACGAGGCCGCGCAGCAGCTCGAGGCCGACGGCGTCTCGGTCGAGATCGTCGACCTGCGCACCGTGATGCCGTGGGACAAGGCCGCGGTGCTCGAGTCGGTGCGCAAGACGTCGAAGGTGCTCGTCCTGCACGAGGACACCCGTAGCGGAGGCTTCGGCGGCGAGATCGCGGCGACGATCGCCGAGGAGGCGTTCGAGGACCTCGACGCGCCCGTCAAGCGGCTCGCGGCGCCCGACACGCCCGTCCCCTTCTCGCCGCCGCTCGAGAAGGCATTCATCCCGCAGGTCGAGGACGTCGTCGGCGCCCTGCGCGAGCTCGCGGAGTACTAGGGAGGTTCGATGGCCACGGAGACCGCAGTCGACGTCGTGATGCCGCAGATGGGCGTGTCCGTCTCGGAGGGCACGATCACCCGCTGGCTGAAGCAGGAAGGCGAGCAGGTCGAGGCCGACGAGCCGCTCCTCGAGATCTCGACCGACAAGGTCGACACCGAGGTGCCGAGCCCCGCCTCGGGGACGCTGACGCAGATCCTCGTCCAGGAGGGCGAGACGGTGGAGGTCGGCACGAAGCTCGGGCAGATCGGGGGAGCCGCGGCGGAGTCCCCGGCCGCCGAGGAGGAACCGTCCGCACCCGCCGCGCAAGAGGCTCCTGAGCCCGCCACCGCGGAGGCCGCGGCCGAGGCAGAGGCGGCGTCGCCCGCCGAGTCGCCCGCTCCCACGGCGCCCGAGCCGTCGGCGGCGCCTCCGGCCGCTCCCGCGCCCTCCTCCGGAAACGGCAAGGCATTCGTGTCGCCCGTCGTGGCGCGGATCGCGTCGGAGCACGGCGTCGACCCGTCGGATGTCCCGGGCACGGGCTCCGGTGGCCGCGTGACGAAGAAGGACATCCTCGCCTTCGTCGAGTCCGGCGGCGCGCCGCAGCAGCAGGAACAGGAAGCGCCCGCGCCGGCAGCCGCGCCGGCGCAGCCGCAACCGGAGGCACCCGCGCCGCAGGCTCCCGCCCCCGCGCCCCCGGCTCAGGCGCCGCCTCTTCCGCCGAAGACCCCGGCCCCGGCACCGGTCGCCGCCGGCGAGACCCTGCCCGGCGAGACCGTCGAGCCGATGACCGCGATGCGCCGCGGCATCGCCGAGCACATGCGTCGCTCGCTCGACACCTCGGCCCACGTGACGAGCGCGATCGAGGTCGACTTCTCCCGCATCGTGACCGTCCGCGAGAAGCTCAAGAAGGAGTACCAGTCCGCCTACGGGGTCAACCCGACCTATCTCACCTTCGTCGCGAAGGCGTCGGTCGAGACGCTGCGCGCCTATCCGTACGTCAACGCCGAGATGCGCGGCGACTCGATCGTCACGCGCAACTTCGTCAACCTCGGCATCGCCGTCGAGCTCGCCGAGGGCAAGGGCCTGATCGTTCCCGTGATCCGGAACGCCGAAGGCCTGAACCTGCTCGGGCTCGCGCGCGGTATCGCGGAGATCGCCGCGAAGGCGCGGAACAAGCTGCTCGTGCCCGACGACGTCCAAGGCGGCACGTTCACGATCACGAACCCGGGCGGCTACGGCACCTTCCACGGCACGCCCGTCATCAGCCAGCCGCAGTCGGCGATCCTCGGCACGTACGCACTCGTCAAGCGCCCCTGGGTCGTCGAGGACGAGCTGGGCCAGGACGTGATCGCGATCCGGCCGCTGATGAACATCACCCTCACCTACGACCACCGGCTCGTCGACGGCGCCTACGCCGGCCGCTTCCTCCGCGACCTCCGCGAGCGGCTCGAGGGCTGGGAGGGCGACGGCGAGTAGGCTCGTCCCGTTCCTCGGCTACGAGGACGCGGCCGCCGCGATCGACTGGCTCTGCGCGGCCTTCGGCGCGACCGAGAACGCCGACGCCCGCGTCACCGACGACGAGGGAGTCGTCGGCCATGCCGAGCTCGACCTCGAGGGCTCGACGATCTTCCTCTCGACACCCGACGGCTACGTCGGCTCCCTCGCACACCGCGACCGTTGTGAGATCGAGCGCCGGATGCACGACAACCCGTGGGTGATCGACGGCCTGTTCGTGGAGGTCGAGGACGTCGACGCACACCACGCGCGCGCCGTCGAGGCGGGTGCGATCGTGTTGCGCGCGCCCCACGAGCCGGGCATCGGCTACCGCATCTACACGGTCGAGGACCTCGAGGGCCACCGCTGGATGTTCGGCCAGCGCCTGAGGTGAGCCCGCTCGAGGCGGCGCGGCGCTGGGCTCGCGGCTGGAAGCGCGCCTGGCCGGAGCACGACGTCGAGGCGGTGCGTGCGCTCTACGCGGCAGGCGCGCGCTTCCACTCGCATCCCTTCCGCGGGCCGCAGGATCCGGGCGGGTACGCGGCTTGGGCCTTCGACTCCGAGCAGCCGGGAGCGAGCGTCTCCTTCGGCGAGCCGCGCCTCCTGGACGACGGCGGCGCGGTGGTGGAATGGCGCGCGGCCGCGCGAGCGGTGACCGTATCTCGCTCGCCGGGATCTCGCTGCTGCGGTTCGACGACTCGGGGCGCGTCGTCGAGCAGCGCGACTACTGGGGAGAGAAGCCGGGCGTGAGTGAGCCGTTTCCGGGTAGCTAGCCTGAGCCCGTGGCGACCGGCGGCTACGTGCTCCAGCTCGGCGAGGTGCCGTACCTCGAGGCGTGGGAGCTGCAGCGCTCCCTCGCCGGCGCAGTCTCGCAGGGCGCGATTCCCGACACGATCGTCCTGCTCGAGCATCCGCCCGTCGTGACGCTCGGCCGGCGTACCGACGAGAGCGCCGAGCTGCACGTCCCCGAAGGCGCGGAGGTCGAGGTCGTCGAAACCGACCGCGGCGGCAAGTCGACGTATCACGGCCCGGGCCAGCTCGTCTGCTACCCCATCCTCGACCTGAAGCGGCACGGCCGCGACGTGAAGCAGTACGTCCGGAACCTCGAGGAGGCCCTGATCGGAACGCTCGCCCCTCTCGGGGTCGAGGCCGTCCGCCTCGACGGGCTGACGGGGGTCTGGCTCCCGCGGCCGCCGCGCAAGATCGCCTCGATCGGGGTCCACGTGTCACGCTGGGTGACGACGCACGGCTACGCGCTCAACGTCGACCTCGACCCCGCCCCGTTCACCGACTGGATCACGGCCTGCGGGCTGGAGGACGCGGTGTTCACGACGATCGCGCGGGAGCTCGAGCGGCCGGTGACCCTGGACGAGGTGCGGCCGCACGCGGTGGCGGCCCTCGAGGACGTCTTCGGGCTCGAGCTCGAGGAGCTCCCGGCCGAGGATGGCGTCGGCCTCTGGCCGCAGCCCGTCCACGAGCAGCTCGCCGCCCGAGGCTAGGGCAGCCAGCCCTCGCGGAACGCGCCTTCGGTTCGCTGCGGGAAGCGCGCGTACGCCACCCCCGGCTCGGTCGTCTCCTCCTCGGCGCTCGCGTCGTGCCGCATCGCGACCTCGGAGTACGGATAGCCGCCCCAGTCGCCGTTCGCCGCTCCGCGCGTCCCCAGCGCCAGGATCGCGGCAGGGCCCGAGCCCGCACCGACGATCGTGTGCGGCACAGGCGCGGGACAGTGGAAGTAGTCCCATTGCCGGAGCGGCCGCTCCTCGTCCTCCACGATCAGCAGGGCCTCGCCCGAGAGGACGAGGAATCCCTCCTGGTCGGCCTCCCAGTGGTACATCGACATGGGCTGGCCGGGCTCGAGGACGAAGAGATTGACACCCATCGGCGCGTCGTCGTCACCGACGAGATCGGCCACGTGGCCGCGCGGGCCCCGATCCCACCACTTCATGTCCCGCAGGTTGCGGACGAACCAGCTCACCCCGCGAACTCTAGGCGCGCAGGCCGTCGAGCACGACCTCGAGGTAGCGGCGCCACTGACCCGGGGGAGCGCTCGTCAACGCGGAGCGGACGAGGAGCCGCACGTCCTCCGCCTTCACGTCCCTCCGGACCGCGCCGGCCCGCTGGGCGCGGGAGACGATACGGTCGGCGAGCCGCTCGAGCTCGGCCGCGCCGGGCTTGTCCCCGCAGTGGACGACACAGCGGTGGAGGCCGGGCGTGCTCATGTTGAGTTCCGCGAGGCGCCAGACGAAGTCGAAGAACGCGCCGCCGGGATCGTCGGCGGCGAGAGCCTCCTCCGCCAGGCGGCGTAGCTCGTGTACGTGACGCTCGATCACCGCGAACATCAGGTCGTCCTTGGTCGGGAAACGGCGGAAGACCGTCCCGTGGCCGACGCCCGCGATCCGGGCGATCTCGTCGATGCTCGCGTCGGGGCCCGACGCGGCGAACACCTCCGTCGCCGCGTCGAGCACCCGCTCGAGGTTCCGTCGCGCGTCGGCGCGCAGCTCGGTCATCAGGCGGCCAGCGCCGGCTCCGCCTCGGCCGCCGCCTCGATGCGCGCGACGTGGCGCTTGCGCAGGAGCGCGAGCATCACGACGAGGCTCAGCGCGACGAGGACGCCCGCGCCCGCGAAGGCGTAGTGGAAGCCGTGCACCTGCGCCGCCGCGGTTTGGCCGTGCGTCTGCCCCGCCGCGATGGTCGTCAGGATCGCGAGCCCGAGCGCGCCGCCGACCTGCTGCGAGGTGTTGAAGAGCCCCGAGGCGAGCCCGTGGTCCTCGTCGTCGAGGCCGGTGGTCGCGACGAGCGTGAGCGGCATGAAGATGGCGCCCATCCCGAGCGAGCCGAGGATCATGCCGGGCAGGACGTCCACGCCGTAGGAGCCGTCGACCGGCATGCGGGCGAAGAGCACCATCCCGACGACCGTGAGGATCATGCCGGCGGCGGCGATCGGACGCACCCCGATCCGCGGTGCGAAGTTCGACGCGAGCCCCGCCGAGAGCATGACGCCGGCGGTGAAGGGCAGGAACGCGACGCCCGCCTTCAGCGGCCCGAAGCCGAGCACCTGCTGGATGTACAGCGTGTTGAAGAAGAACATCGCGAACATGCCCGAGAACGCGAGGAACATCGAGAGGTTCGCCGTCAGGAGCGACCGGATCCGGAAGATCGAGAGCCGGACGAGCGGCTCGGCTGCGCGCAGCTCGATCAGGACGAAGGCCACGAGCAGGGCGAGCGCGACGAGGAACGAGACGATCGTCAGGGTCGACCCCCAGCCGTGCGACGCCGAGCGGACGAGCCCGAAGACGAGCGCCATCAGGCCGCCCGTGACCGTGACCGCGCCCGCGACGTCGTAGCCCTGGTGCGCATGCTCGTCCTTCGACTCGGGCACGAGGCGCAGGGCGGCGAGGAAGGTGAGGATGCCGACGGGAACGTTGACGAAGAAGATCCAGCGCCAGGAGAACGACTGGGTGAGCGCTCCTCCGAGGACGAGGCCGACGGCCGAGCCGCCGATCGCGATCGCGGCCCAGACGCCGAGCGCGCGCGAGCGCTCCTTGCCCTCGGCGAACGTCGTGGAGACGATCGAGAGCGCGGCGGGCGAGATGAGGGCCGCGCCCAGGCCCTGCAGCGCCCGGAAGCCGATCAGCTCCCCGGACGTGGTCGCGAGCCCGTCGAGCAGCGACGCCGCGGTGAAGACCACGAGCCCGACGAGGAAGAGCCGCTTCCGTCCCAGGAGGTCCCCCGCACGCCCGCCGAGCAGCAGGAAGCCGGCGAAGACGAGCGTGTACGCGTTGATCACCCACTGCAGGCTCGCCTCGGTGAAGCCGAGCGACGTCTGGATGTGGGGGAGCGCGACGTTCACGATCGTCGCGTCGAGGACGACCATGAACTGCGCGAAGCAGATGATGACGAGGACGACCCAGGGATTCGTGGAATGGCGGCTCATTCGGCTCCTCTACGTAAGCGGACTCAGCAGTCCGTTTCAGGCTAGCAGCGGTCCGTCTCCCTCCGCCACCTAGACTGGAACGCGGGCATGAAGTCATCGCTTCCCGTCGCCGAGAGGCCCCGCAGGCCCGAGTGGATGAAGGTGCGCGCGCCGTCGAAGGACGGCTCGTATTTCGACGTCCAGAAGCTCGTGCACGGCCTCTCGCTGCACACGATCTGCGAGGAGGCGCGCTGCCCGAACATCTCGGAGTGCTGGGGCCGCGGCACCGCGACCTTCCAGATCCTCGGCGACACCTGTACACGCGCCTGCCGCTACTGCTACGTCCATTCCGGTAAGCCCGAGGCGCCGCCGGACCCGCTCGAGCCGCTCCGGCTCGCCCAGGCCGCGGCCCAGATGGGGCTCAAGCACGTCGTCGTCACCTCCGTCGACCGCGACGACGTCCCCGACCGCGGCGCCGGCCACTACGCGGCGACGATCCGGGCGCTCAAGGCGAAGCTGCCCGAGGCGTCGGTCGAGGTGCTGACGCCCGACTTCCTCGGCGTCGAGGAGGAGGCGCTGCGGACGGTGCTCGCCGCGCGGCCCGAGGTCTTCAACCACAACATCGAGACGGTGCGCCGCCTCCACGCGCGGATGCGCGGCGCGAAGGCGAGCTACGACGGTGCGCTCCGGCTCCTGCGCCGCGCGAAGGAGATCGCCGACTATCCGGTGCTCACGAAGTCCGGGATCATCGTCGGCCTCGGTGAGACGAACGACGAGGTCGTCGACACGATGCGCGACCTGCGCGCGAACGGGGTCGACGTCGTCACGATCGGCCAGTACCTCCAGCCGAGCGCGAAGCACGCGCCGATCGACCGCTGGGTCCATCCCGACGAGTTCCGCCGGTTCCGCGAGCAGGGCGAGGCCCTGGGCTTCGGCTCGGTCTTCTCGGGGCCGCTCGTCCGCTCGAGCTACCGCGCCGACGAGCAGAAGCACGCGGCTGCCGCCGGCCGCGGCGCCGTCGGCTACTAACGCCGGAACGAGACAGGGGGCCGCGCGAGGCGGCCCCATCGTCGTCGGTCGAGGTCCGTACGCGTTACGGCAGGGCGGCGAAGTAGCCGTCCTCGCCGTGGCCGGCGCGGCTGCCGAAGGTGGCGTCGTTGCGCATGTCCGTCCAGTAAGCGACGACTCCGTGGTCGACACCCGCCTTCCCCGGGATCGCGGCGATGTTGCTGTAGTCGCCGAGGAACGTCGTCGCGAACGGGAAGCTCGGGTTGACCGTCGCCGCGAACCAGCGGTCGTTCTTCGTCGGGTCCGAGAGCGCCGTCGACGCCTTGGTCGATGTGTACGCGGCCGGAGGCCCGGTCAGCACCGAGTAGCCGTATTCGTGGTTCGACGGGTCGTAGCTGCGGTCGAAGGTGCCGACCCGCAGCGTGCCGGCGTAGTCGAATGCAGCCCACGGCATGAACTGGTCGCCCGGAATCGTGTAGGCCGCCGGAGTCGACCACGTCTGGCCGCCGTCGAACGACTCGCTGACGATCACGTCCGAGTTCGTCGTGACCGTGTAGGGGTCGGCGAACGACAGAGGCGGCGTGCCCGGAGAGTTCCGCATGTCGGACCACGCCACCGCCAGGTGGTTCGGATCGGTCGGATCGGCCGCGATGTTGCCGAACGCCCAGGTGCGGAAGAGGCTGTCCTGATACGTCGTGCGGCCGAACGCCCACGGGTAGTCCCAGGCGCCGTCGAAGACCTCGCCCACGTCGGACGCGGTTCCGATCGGAGCGCCCGTCTGCGGATCGACCTGCTGCACCATGTAGTCGTCCCGCCCGTAGTCGACCGCGGTCGGGTCGGTGAGCCGGTCGAACGGCGTGTTCAGGAACGAGACGAAGATGCGGCCGTCCGTGGTGACCGCCGGTACAGAGCCGAACGCCTCGTCGAGGCTGTCCGAGATCTTCGTCGGCTTCGACCAGGTCTGGCCGCCGTCGTGCGTCACCGAGTCGTAGATGTTGGAGCTGACGACGGCGCCCTTCTGCGCCTGCCGGAAGTCGCCGAACGTGACGATCGCGTTGCCGTGACCCCAGGCGGCGACGTACTCCTTGTCGAGGAAGTCACCGACACTCGTCTCGACGCCGCTGCCCGCCGCTACGCGATGGACGTCCCACGTCTTGCCGCCGTCACCCGAGTTGGCGACGAGGACGTCCGCGCTCTGGGCGTTCGTGGGCCCTACGAAGCGGAAGCCGAGCGTCGCGTAGTAGGCGCGCCCGTCCGCGTCGAAGGCCACCGCCGGGTCGCCGGTCGCTTGGTAGGTCGAGCTCGAGTAGAGCGGATACTCGCTCCACGTCCTGCCGCCGTCGAACGTCACGTGCGCACGCGAGAGCACCGTCTCGCCCACGTGGCCGCCGGGGTTGATCGAGAGCTGATAGTCGTTCAGGCCGCCGATCATGTTGTTCGGATCGGTCGGGTTGACGGCGATCGACGTCTCGTTGTGCGGGCCGTTCTCCTCGCAGTCGGTGTTGACGTTCGCTGCGTCGGACGTCGCTGTCGTGCAGATCGCCTGGCCTGTCTTCACCTTCGGCCCGTTCGCCCAGACCGTGCCCGTCACCGGGGCGGGCGCGTCGGACACGTTGTGGACGAAGTCGATCGGCTGCGGCTGGTCGTCGGCGGCCGCCATCGAGGTCCCGAAGGCGGCGAAGGCGAGCAGCGCGAGGCCGAGCAGCAAGACGAGCTTGCGGTGCCTCATCGGATTATCCCCCTTTGCTTCGTGCGAATGACGCGAAAGCCCCGGAAGGGTTCCAGATCCCGCCTCCCGTCCGCTGCGGGAACCGTCGGCGTTCTCACTTGACCTCCCCGACGAGCCGAGAGATACTTCGCCCTCCGCGAAATCGTGAAGGGGGAGGACCTAATGAGGAAGTTGTTCGTGCTGCTCGCCTTGGGCATCTTTGCGGCGGGCTTGCTGACCACCACAGGCTCGGCGGCCGGGGCGAGCTCGCACGCCAAGCCCTGTGGTTCCCAGCCGGGGAAGATGGGCCGGTTCGCCGGCGTCGTGCACGCGCAGTCCATCTCCGGCCCTGCGTGTGACCCGACCAGCCCGCTCGGCGCCTCGCCGCCGCTGGTCTGGCACGGCGGGCCCGTGATGCCCGGTCCGACCGTCATCACCCCGATCTACTGGGAGCCGTCGGGCTACTACAACGCCGGCGACTACCGGAACATCATCAACAGGTACCTGGCGGATGTCGCCGCCGCCAGCGGGAGCAACAACAACGTCTACTCGACGGCGACCGAGTACTACGGCAGCAACGGTCCGATCAGCTACAGCATCGTGGCGGGCACTCCGATCCGCGACCACAATCCGTTCCCCAACGGCCGAGGCTGCACCGTGGGCAAGCTGGACGCGAGCGGAATCTACGCGGACGGCTCCGGTTACACCGCCTGTCTCGACGACGCCCAGATCACGGCGGAGATCCAGAGGGTCATCACCGCTCGCGGCCTGCCAAGCGACTATCACCACGAGTACGTGATGCTCACGCCGAAGCACGTCGAGTCGTGCTTCTACTCCGGAAACACCACGAACAACAAGAACGTCTGCACGATCAACCACTACCCGAGCGCGGGCTACTGCGCGTACCACACGATGTTCGGCCCGAACTATCCGGTCTCCGGCACGGTGTACGCGAACATGCCGTACCCGATCTACCACTCACCTGTCGGGTTCACGTGCGGCACCGACGCGGGTGGTCACGGGACGATCGAGTCGCCGAACTTCAACGGCAGCGCCAGCTCCATGGACGCCGACGTCGAGATCAGCCCGCTGAGTCACGAGATCATGGAGTCGATCACCGATCCCAACACGTCGAACGGCTGGTTCGACGGGATCGGCAACGAGAACGGTGACGACTGCGCCTACGTGTACGGCAACGGCACGTGGACCGACATGCTCGGCGGCTCGCCGGGGACGTTCTACAACCAGATCATCAACGGCGACCACTACATCACGCAGGAGGAGTTCAGCAACGCCGACTGGATCAATTCCAACCACACCGGCGGCTGCGTGCGGGGCGAGACGTACGTAACCCCGGCGCACTGATCTCCTAAGGGCCAGAACGAGCAACACAGCAGAGGGGGCGCCGGACCGGCGCCCCCTCTGTCGTCTCAGCCGTGCGGCTTCGCCATGCGGCGATAGTCGAGCGCCTCGTCCAGCACCGACTCCTCGACGCCCTTCTCCCGCGCCACCTCGCGCAGCGACCGGCCGGAGGAGGCGGCCTCCTTGACGATCTCGGTCGCGCGGTCGTAGCCGATGTGCGGGTTGAGCGCGGTGGCGGCCGAGAGGGTCAGCTCGGCGTAGCGCTCGCAGTTCTCGCGGTTCGCCTCGATCCCGTCCACGCACTTCTCGGCGAGGAGGCGGCACGCGCTCGCGAGCAGCTTCACGGAGTCGAGGATGTTGCGGGCGAGGAGCGGCACGAAGACGTTGAGCTCGAGGTGGCCCTGCATGCCGCCGACCGTGACCGCCGCGTCGTTGCCGATCACCTGTGCGGCGACCTGCGTCACGACCTCCGGTATCACCGGGTTCACCTTGCCGGGCATGATCGAGCTGCCCTTCTGCAGCTCGGGCAGCGCGATCTCGGCGAGACCGGCGCGGGGCCCGGAGCCGAGGAAGCGGAGGTCGTTCGCGACCTTCGTCAGCGAGACCGCGACGGTCTTCAGCGCGCCCGACGCCTCGACGATCCCGTCGCGTGCGGCCTGCGCCTCGAAGGGATCGGCAGGCGGCGAGATCCGCAGCCCGGTCTCGCGCTCGAGCAGCTCGCGGACGCGCGCCGCGAACTCCGGATGCGTGTTGAGCCCAGTGCCGGTGGCGGTTCCGCCGAGCGGGATCTGTCCGAGGCGCGGCACCGCGTCGCGGACGCGCTCGATTCCCTGGCGCACCTGGGCGGCATAGCCCGCGAACTCCTGGCCGAGCGTGACCGGGACGGCGTCCATCCAGTGCGTCCGGCCGGACTTGACGACGTCGTCGAACTCGCGCGCCTTCGCCTCGAGCGAGGACGCGAGGCCCTCGAGCGCGGGCAGGAGGTCGTTCGTGATCTCGTCGAGGGCAGCGAGGTGGACGGCCGACGGGAAGACGTCGTTCGAGGACTGGCCCAGGTTGACGTCGTCGTTCGCGTGGACGTCGTCGCCCGCGAGCGTGGCGATCACCTCGTTCGCGTTCATGTTCGAGGAGGTGCCCGAGCCGGTCTGGAAGACGTCGATCGGGAACTGGTCGTCGAGCTCGCCGTTCGCGATCCGATCCGCGGCGGCCGCGATCCGCTCGGCCTTCTCCGCGTCGAGCAGCCCGAGCTCGGCGTTGACCCGCGCCGCTGCGCCCTTGATGCGGCCGAGCCAGCGCGCCACCGGTGCAGGGATCGGCTCGCCCGAGACGGGGAAGTTCGCGACGGCTTTCGTGGTCTCGCCTCCCCAAAGCTCCTGCCGTTCCTCCGCCTTCGCCACGGGGACGAGTGTAGGGAAGGGCGGCGGAGCGGCGGCGGGCTACGCGACCGACGGAAGCCGGCGTTGCGGCCGCGGCCGTTCGCGCGGCTTGCTGTGCGCGGCCTCCTTCACCTCGAGCACCGGCGTCCAGCCGAGGTATCCGCACTCGGGGCATTCGGGCGTCTCGAAGTGGTTGAAGCGGTCGCGGCGGGCGACGCGGGTCGTGCCGCACTGGAGGCATTCGACGGCGACAGGGTCCACGCCAGGTCCATCGGCGGCGGCTCCAGGCGCGTGCTCCCCCGTTCAGGGGACTGGCCTGAGCCCGCTAGCGGGCGCCGCCGGCGATGCGCTCGGCGGCCGCGAGCAGGTCGTCCCACGAGCAGAGCTTGACGCGCGGCCGGCCCGACCTCTCTCCGGCGGCGCGCTCGACCTCGTCGATCGCCGTCCAGCCCGCGTACTCGACGACGCCGACGCCCCGTTCTGCGAGGAGCGCGTCGACCGCGGCGGCGCTCGCCTCGGGCTTGGGCCGGAGCCTTCCCGCCGCGGCGTCCTCGAGCAGAAGCTCGACCGTCTCCGTCGCGTCCTTCTTGTTCGTGCCGATCACGCCGGTCGGGCCGCGCTTGATCCAGCCCGCGCAGTAGACACCCGGCTCGATTCGGCCGCCCTCGTTCGGGATCGTGCCGCTCCCGGCGTCGAAGGCCACGCCCGGCAGCGCGACGCCGTGGTAGCCGACGCTGCGGAACACGAGCCCGCACGGCAGCGTCTCGTGCTCGCCCGTCGGCACGGCGCGCTCGTTCTCGTCGAGCTCGTTGCAGACGAGCTCGATCCCCACGACCCGCTCGTCGCCGAGGATCGCGACCGGCGAGCGGAAGAAGCGCAAGACGACCCGGCGCGGCTTCCCCTCGGGCTTCCGCGCCGCGAACTCCCGCAGGACCGCGAGATTGCGCTCGGCGTTCGTGCTCCGCGGCACCGCGCCCTCGAGCTCGACGGGATCGACGACGACGTCGGCGCCGGCGAGCTCGCCCATCTCCTGCAGCTCGGGCGTCGTGAACGCCGCCTGCGCCGGCCCGCGCCGGCCGACGACGACGATCTCCCGGAGCGGCGAGCTCTCGATGGCGGCGATCGAGGCGTCGGTCGCGTCGGTCGGCGCCAGCTCCTCGTGCGTCAGCGCCAGCATGCGCGCGACGTCGAGCGCCACGTTTCCGTTCCCGATCACGACGGCACGCTCGACGGAGAGGTCGAAATCGAGCTCCTGGTAGTCGGGATGGCCGTTGTACCAGGCGACGAGCTCGGTGGCCGCCCACGAGCCCGGCAGGTCCTCGCCCGGGATGCCGAGCCGGCGGTCGGTCTGCGCGCCGACCGCGTAGATCACGGCGTCGTAGAGGCGCACGAGGTCGTCGTGGTGCAGGTCGCGGCCGACCTCGACGTTGCCGAGGAAGCGGAAGCCCGGCTGCTTCGCTATCCGCTCGAACGCGCGCGAGACGGTCTTCAGCTTCGGGTGGTCCGGCGCCACGCCGAGCCGGACGAGACCCCAGGGCGTCGGCAGCCGCTCGATCATGTCGACCTCGGCCGGGGGGTCGGCGGACAGCAGCGCGCCGGCGGCGTAGAACCCTGCCGGCCCCGATCCGACGACGGCGACCCTCACCGTGCCGATGCTAATCGTGCTTGCCGGGATACCGGTTTTCGAGCGTGAGCATCACGCGGCGGAGGAGCGCGTTGAGCTCCTCCTTCTCGCGATCGGTGAGCGCCTCGGCGAGCAGCGCCTCCTTCTTGCCCTGGATGTCGAGGGTCTGCTCGTGCGTGCGCCGGCCCTTCTCGGTCAGCTCGACGAGCACGCTGCGCCGGTCGCTCGGATCGCGCAGACGGCGGACGAGGCCCCTCTTCTCGAGCGCGTCGAGGCGGCTGGTCATCGCGCCGCTCGTCAGCTCGGCGCGCCTCGCGAGCTCCCCCGCCTTGCGGCGGTACGGCGCCCCTGACCAGCGAAGCGTCGTAAGGACGTGCCAGTCGCTCATCGTGAGGCCGAGCTCGTCGAGCGTCTCCTCGTGCATCCACTTGATGCGGCGGTTGATCCCGCCGATGCGGTCGACGATCCCTTCCACGGTCAGATCGAGGTCGGCCGGCAGGTCGGCGGCGATCTCCTCGAGGAAGTTGTCGACGTGGTCGCGGTCACCGCTCTTCCTGGATCTGGGCACGCGCAAAGTGTCCACGAACTTTCTCTTGACGTCAAGATAGATGCGCTGATAGTCTCTCGTCATCAAGATACTCGCCATCAAGGAGGAGGCCCGCCACGTACCTGTCAGACCCCCAGTTCGTCCAGCTCGTCCACGAGGAGCACACGGCGCGGCTTCGCTCCGCGTGGCTCCGCACCCGACCTTCGAGGAGGCAACAGTGGCAACTACCGAAGCGGCTTACCGCGTTCTCTCGCTCTCCCAGGAGGCGGGCGAGGGCGACGGCGACCGGGTGTTCATCCGCCTCCGCCGCACGCTCGACATAGGCGCCTTCGGCGCGAGCGCGAGCTACCAGGCGAAAGCCGGTGAGGACGTCGTCGGCGAGCACGACGAGCTCGGGCCCGGCGCGGACCGGCACGAGGAGCTGTACGTCGTGGTGCAGGGAGACGCGACGTTCACGGTCGACGGAGAGGAGATCGAAGCCCCGCACGGGACGGTGGTCTTCGTGCAACCGGGGGCGACGCGGAAGGCGGTCGCGACGACCGACGGGACGATCGTCCTCGCCGTCGGCGGGAGGCGCGGCGAGGCGTACCGGGTCCCGCCGGGCGGGGAGCTCTTCGACTTCTTCGAGCACTACAACCGGAAGGACTACGAGGGCGCGCTCGCCGCGTGCCACGTGGCCCTCGAGAAGTTCCCGGAGAACGCGCTGATCCTCTACAACGTCGCGTGCATGCAGAGCATGCTCGGTCGCGGCGACGAGGCGCTCGACACGCTCCGCGGCTCGGTCGAGAAGTGGCCGAGGTTCAAGGAGAACGCGCAGAAAGACGACGACTTCGCGTCGCTGCGCGACGACCCCCGCTTCCAGGAGCTAGTGGGGTAGCACGAGCGGCGTCAGTGGACGCAGCCGTCACTGACCTGCTTGCGCGTCAGTGCGAGCAAGCAGAGCCGCAGCCGGCTGCGTCCTCGGGCGCTTCGCCCTCGGCCACCTGGAACGAGTGGCCGCAGCCGCACGAGGCGACGGCGTTCGGGTTCTCGATCTTGAACCCGGACTCCTGGATCGTCTCGAGGTAGTCGACCTGCGCGCCCATGAGGTACGGCGCGCTGAACGGATCGACGACGACCGTGACGCCCTCGCACTCGAACTCGTGGTCGCCCTCCTGGGCGCCGCGGTCGAAGCCGAGGCCGTACTGGAAGCCGGAGCAACCGCCACCCTCGATCGCGACGCGCAGCACCGAGACGTCCTCCTCGGTGGCCATCAGGTCGCGGATCTTCGCCGCCGCAGCAGGCGTCAGCGAGACGACGTTCTGGGTGCGCTCCCGGATCTCCATTCGAGTCGCATCGTAGCAACGGGCCTCCCGCTCACCCGGTCACGCCGCGTTCGGCGAGCGGGCCGTTGAGGCCAAACTTTGTAACAGTCGCCGCAGGCTCCGCTACGGGGATTCGGTACCTGCAAGTGCACCTCTCACGACGCTGATAACGTCAGCCGTCGCTGGGTACCAGAGGCGGGAGTAGATGCTTCACAGCTGGCTGCCATTCCTGATCTACGGCATCCTCGCGCTCGTCATCCCGGGCTCGATGATGTGGATGTCGTTCACGTTCTCGCAGCGGCCGGCGCGCCGCACGCGGGCGCGGACGGTGCCGTTCGAGTCCGGGGTCTCGACGGGGCCGCTGCCGCGTCAGCGCTTCAGCGTCAGCTTCTACCTGACGGCCATGCTCTTCATCGTCTTCGACATCGAGATCGTGTTTCTCTACCCGCTGGCCGTGCAGCTCCACGCGCTCGGCTGGTTCGGCTTCGCCGAGCTCGCATTCTTCGTCCTGATCCTCCTCGTCGCCTACGTCTACATCTGGCGGAAGGGCGCGCTCAACTGGTGATGCGACATGGCTGACGACCAGCCGCCGCGCCTGCGCGACTACGGGCTCCAGTCGGAGCGGCTCCTGTGGCCGACGAAGGGGCCGTCGCGCTTCGAGGAGGAGATGGGGGCCGAGGAGCTCGAGCGCGCGCTCGGGATCACGACGCTCGAGAAGGCGGTGCGCTGGGCGCAGACGAAGTCGATGTGGCCCGACACGTTCGGGCTCGCGTGCTGCGCGATCGAGATGATGTCGATCGTCTCGGCGCGCTACGACATCGCGCGCTTCGGGATGGAGGCGTTCCGCTCGTCGCCGCGCCAGGCGGACCTGCTCATCGTCTCGGGGCGCGTGGCTCACAAGATGGCGGCGCCGCTGCGCCAGATCTACGACCAGATGCTCGAGCCGAAGTGGGTGATCGCGATGGGCGTCTGCGCGAGCTCGGGCGGGATGTTCAACAACTACACGATCCTCCAGGGCGTCGACCGGATCGTGCCGGTCGACATCTACGTCCCCTTCTGCCCGCCGCGGCCCGAGGCGCTGATGGAGGGGATCATCCGCCTGCACGAGGCGCACCTCGCCGGCGTGCCGCCCGCGTACGAGCGCGTCGGGGTGGCCACGTGAGCGATTGGCAGCGCGTGCCCGGCTACGTCTCGCATCGCGAGGGGCCCGAGATGCCGACCGTGACCGTCGAGACCGAGCGGATCCGCGAGGCCTGTGCGTACTCGCGGGACGAGCTCGGTTTCGACGTCTGCGTCGACGTGGTGGCCACCGACTACCTCGGCTGGGGCGGCAAGGGCGTGTCCGGCTACATCGGCACCGCGACCGGCCGCGATCTCATGCATCCGATGACGCAGGGCCTGCAGGCGTTGCCCGAGCTCAAGCCGAAGCGCTTCTCGGTCAGCTACCACCTGCTCGGGCTGCGCCAGGGGGCGCCGCGGGCACGGCTCCAGTGCTGGGTCGACGAGGGCGAGCCCGTTCCGAGCGTCGTCTCGGTCTGGCCGACCTGCGACTGGCACGAACGCGAGCAGTACGACCTGATGGGAATCGTCTTCGACGGCCACCCCAACCTCGAGCGGCTGCTGATGCCGGAGGACTGGGAGGGGCACCCGCTGCGCAAGGACTACCCGATCGGCGGCGAGCCCGTCCGCTTCACGGACGAGGAATGAGCGCGACGGTCACGCCTCCCACCGTCCGCACGCGCCGCTGGCCCGTGGTCGCCGACGGCCAGTACGAAGGCACCCGCATCCCGTCGCGTGTCCCGACCGTGCTCGACGTCCCCCCGGAGCTGCGGGACAGCGAGGACGTGCTCCAGGTCAACTTCGGCCCGAACCATCCCTCGACGCACGGCGTCCTTCGCCTGATCGTCGACCTGCACGGCGAGGAGGTGGTCGGCGTCTCGGCCGTGGTCGGCTACCTGCACACCGGCTTCGAGAAATCGATGGAGTCGAAGACGTACTGGAAGGACGTGACCTTCCCCGAGCGGATCGACTACGTCGGCTACCAGAACAACGAGCTCGTCTTCGTGCTCGCGGTCGAGCGGCTGCTCGAGCTCGAGGTGCCCACCAAGGCCAAGTGGATGCGCATGCTCCTGTGCGAACTGAACCGGATCCAATCGCACCTCGTCTTCCTCGGCACGTCCGCGCTGGAGCTGGGGGCGATCTCGATGTTCTGGTACTGCTTCCGCGAGCGGGAGACGATTCTCGACCTGTTCGAGCTCGTCACGGGGCAGCGGATGCACACCCGCTACTTCCAGGTCGGCGGGCTCGCCGAGGACATCCCGCAGGGCTTCTTCGGAGAGTGCCGCAAGTTCGTCGAGTGGATGCCGCGGGCGCTCGACGACTACCGCGACATCCTCGACCGGAACGAGATCTGGCTCGAGCGGACGCAGGGGATCGGCGTCCTGTCGGCGCACGACGCGATCGCGCTCGGTCAGTCGGGGCCGAACCTGCGCGCGTCGGGCGTCGACTGGGACCTCCGGCGCGACCAGCCGTACCTCCACTACGAGAAGGTCGACTTCCGGGTGCCGGTGTATCCGAACGGGGACGTCTACGACCGCTACCGCGTGCGGATGGACGAGATGGCGGAGTCGACGAAGATCGTCCGCCAGTGCCTCGACAAGCTCGAGCGCATGGAGGGCATGCCGTGGATCGCGGACGACCGCAAGGTCGTGCTGCCGCCGCGCGAGGAGCTCCACACCTCGATGGAGTCCCTCATCCACCACTTCAAGATCGTCACCGAGGGCTTCCGGGTGCCCGAGGGCGAGATCTACGTCGCCGTCGAGTCGCCGCGCGGCGAGTCGGGCTGCTACCTCGTCTCCGACGGCGGGCCGAAGCCGTGGCGCATCCACGTCCGGGCGCCCTCCTTCGTCGCGCTCGAGGCGACCGCGACCTGCCTCCACCGCGCGCTCGTCGCCGACCTGATCGCCGTCGTCGGCTCGCTCGACGCGGTGATGGGGGACACCGACCGGTGAGCAAGCTCTACGACGAGATCCAGCAGGTGCGGGCACGCTATCCCGAGGGCTCGCGGTCGGCCGTGCTGCCCGCGCTGCGGCTCGCCCAGGAGCGCGACGGCTGGCTGTCGCGCGAGACGCTCGAGGAGGTGGCCGACGCGCTCGAGGTGACGCCGGCCTTCTGCTACTCGATCGCGACCTTCTACGACATGCTCCACCTCGAGCCGGTCGGGCGGCACACGATCGACGTCTGCACGAATCTCCCGTGCGCGCTCTGCGGCGCGCAGGAGGTGCTCGAGGCGTTCGAGTCCGAGCTCGGCATCCGCGCCGGCGAGACGACGCCCCAGGGGGAGATCACGCTCCGCGCGGTCGAGTGCCTCGGCGGCTGCGGGTACGCGACGGTCGTGGCCGTGAACGACCGCTACCGCCAGCACGTGCGGCCCGAGACGGTGCCCGAGATCCTCGGGGGGCTCGGTGGCTGAGCTCCACGAGGTGCTGCTCGCGGGCGCGGACGAGCGCGACCTGACGCAGCTCGCCGAGTACCGCGCGATCGGCGGCTACAGCGGCGTCGAGAAGGCGCGCGCGATGACCTCCGACGCGCTGATCGCCGAGCTCGAGAAGGCCGTCCTGCGCGGGCGCGGCGGCGCCGGCTTCCCGATGGGGCGGAAGGCGTCGCTCATCGACCGCAAGAGCCCGAAGCCGAAGTACCTCGTCGTCAACGCCGACGAGTCGGAGCCGGGCGCCTTCAAGGACCGCGAGGTGATGGCGCGCGTGCCGCACCGGCTGATCGAGGGCTGCCTCATCGCCGCCCACGCGATCGAGTCCACCGACGTCTTCGTCTACATCCGCGGCGAGTACCTCGCCGAGTACGAGATCCTCGCGGCCGCCGTCGAGGAGGCGCGCGCCGCGGGGATCTTCGGCGACGTCCGCATCACGGTCCACCGAGGCGCCGGCGCCTACATCTGCGGCGAGGAGACCGCGCTGCTCGAGTCGCTCGAGGGCAAGCGCGGCCAGCCGCGGCCGCGGCCTCCCTTCCCGCCGATCCAGGGGCTGTACGCAGCGCCGACGCAGATCAACAACGTCTGCACGATCGCGACCGTGCCCGCCATCGTCGAGATGGGCGCGGAGGAGTTCGCCAAGACCGGCGTGCCGAGCTCGCCCGGCACCACGATCTTCTCCGTCTCGGGCAACGTCGCGCGGCCCGGCAACTACGAGCTCGACCTGGGGACGCCGATGCGCGAGCTGATCTACGAGCACGCCGGCGGGATCGCCGGCGGAAGGGAGCTCAAGGCGGTCGTGCCGGGCGGATCCTCGGTGCCGGCGCTGAGCCCCGACCAGATCGACGTGCCGCTCGACTACGACTCCCTCGGCGCGATCGGCACCTTCTTCGGCGCGGCCTCGCTCATCGTCGTGGACGACCGCTGCTGCATGGTGCAGCTCGCGCTCCGCTCGACGAAGTTCTACATGCACGAGTCGTGCGGCAAGTGCACGCCGTGCCGCGTCGGGACGCGCTGGATGGTGCAGATCCTCGAGTCGATCGAGAACGGCACCGCCTCGCACGCAGACCTCGAGCTGCTCGACTCGGTCGGCGACGACATCCTCGGCAAGGTGCTGTGCGCGCTCGGCGAGTTCGCCGTCTACCCGGTCGCGAGCTACCTCCACAAGTGGCGCGACGAGTTCGTCGCCCACGTCGAGCAGGGCGGCTGCCCGTTCGGCGGCTCCTCGTCGCTCCAGGGGATCCTCGCGCCCTCCGACATGCACGCGCACTCCCCAGCCGGCCAGGAGGCACTGGTGTGAGCGCGGAGCTCGTCAGGGTTACGATCGACGAGCGGGACGTGCACGTCCCGAAGGGGACCGGCATCGTCGAGACCGCGCTCGCCGCGGGCGTCGAGATCCCGGTCTTCTGCTACGAGCCGCGCCTCGGCGCGCCGGTCGGCGCCTGCCGCATGTGCCTCGTCGAGGTCGAGGGGATGCCGAAGCTCCAGACCGGCTGCACGCTCACGGCGCAGGACGGCATGGTCGTCAAGACGGCGCGCACCTCGGAGAAAGCGGCGCACGGCGAGCGGGCGACCCTGGAGTTCATCCTCGTCAACCATCCGCTCGACTGCCCGGTCTGCGACAAGGGCGGCGAGTGCCCGCTGCAGGACCTCACCTTCCGCTACGGGCCCGGCAACACGCGGATGAGCTTCGAGAAGCTCACCTTCGAGAAGCCGATCCCGATCTCGCCGACCATCTCGCTCGACCGGGAGCGCTGCATCCTCTGCTACCGCTGCACGCGCTTCAGCGAGAGCGTCTCGGAGGACGGCCAGCTCGTCGCGGCCAACCGCGGCGCGCTGTCGGTGATCACGACCTTCGAGGACCTGCCCTACACGGGCGCCTTCACCGGCAACGTGACGGAGCTCTGCCCGGTCGGCGCGCTCCTGCCGACGCAGTACCGCTTCGAGGGGCGGCCGTGGGAGATCGTCGACGTGCCGACGGTGTGCGGCCTCTGCCCGGTCGGGTGCAACGTCAACGCGACGGTGCGCGAGGGGAAGGTGAAGCGGATCCTCTCCCGCAACCACCCCGAGATCGACGAGGGCTGGATCTGCGACAAGGGCCGCTTCGCGTACACGCATCTCCGCGCGGAGGACCGCCTGACGCAGCCGTTGCAACGGGTGCGGCGGCGCGGGCTCGACCACGTCTCCTGGGAGCAGGCCCTCGACGAGGCCGAACGGCTGCTGCGCGCGGCGCGCGGCCGCGTCGTCACCGTCCTCTCGGGCTCCGAGACCGTCGAGCAGGCGTACGCACTCGGGAAGCTGCTGCGCGTCGGGCTCGACTCGCACCAGGCGACGCTGCCCGAGGAGATCTCGGGCGCGCTCGACGCCTATCGCCTGCCGCTGTCGGCGATCCGCGACGCCGACGTCGTCGTCGTGCTGGGCGACGTGCCTGTCGTCGAGCGGGCGCCGGTCGTCGACCTCTGGATCCGCTCGGCCCGCCGCAACGGCGCCCGCATTCTCCACGATGCCGACGACCCGGCGGTCGCCGAGGCCGAGCGGATCGTGCTCGTCTGGTCCGGGCCCGGGGGCCGTGGCGGGGCGACGGTCGCCCGGCTCGCCGAGCAGCTCGGGCTCGGCGGCCGCGAGGGCTGCGGCGCGTTCTATGTCCCGGAGACGCCGAACGGCCGCGGCGTCGCGGACGCGTGGGCCGCCTGCTGCGACGCCGAGGGCGAGCGGGTCGATTCGATCGGGCTGCTCCTCGTCTCGGGAGACGAGGCGGCGGCCGACGAGAACGTTCGCGCGCTCGCGGAGCAGGCGGAAGCGACGATCGTCATCTCCATGTTCGGAGGGCTCGCCGCGGGCTGGGCGGATCTCGTCCTGCCGGGCACCGGCTACCTCGAGCGCGACGGCACCTTCGTCAACCTCGAGGGACGCCTGCAGCGGCTACGCCGCACGGTCGAGCCGCCGTGCCCGGACGAGCTCGAGTGGATCTCGCAGCTCGCCGCGCGCTTCGGCGTCGACGTGGCGCCGTACGCCGCCGCCGTCTTCGCCGAGGTCTCGGAGCGCGTCTACGGCGGGCTCGCGTTCGGGGAGGTCGGCGAGCGCGCGCCGCTGCGCGGCTATCCCGAGGCCGAGGAGCACGTCGCGCGGGCGGCGCTGCCGGAGCCGAAGCCGCAGAAGACGCGCCGCGGCGAGATCCGGCTCGTCGCCTACAAGCCGCTCTTCTCGGGCGCGGCCGTCGAGCGGGTCGCGGAGCTCCAGTTCCAGCGGCCGCAGCCCGAGCTCGAGCTCTCGGCGGACGACGCGCGCAGGCGGAGGATCTCCACCGGCGACCTCGTCACGGTCGGCTCGAACGGCAGCGCGTTCACTCTGCCGGCGCGCGTCAACCGCCACCTGCGCGCGGGCATCGCGCGCGTCGCGCTCGAGCACGCGCACGGCCTCGGCGGGATCGTCGAGGTCGAGAAGGCTCAGGAGGTGGCCGTGTGAGCGGCCTGGCGCTCACACGGGGAGGAGGACTCGGGGGAGCCGAGAGGTTCCCCCTTGCGGCGCGACGCGGGTTCCCCGCGTCGGGACAGGGGGCACTGGCGTGAGCGAGCCCTGGTGGATCTCGATCATCAAGGCGCTGATCATCGTCAACATCGTCCTCGGCCTCTTCGCGTACCTGACGCTGATCGAGCGGAAGCTGATGGGACGGATGCAGCTCCGCTACGGGCCGAACCGGGCGGGGCCGTACGGGCTCCTGCAGCCGATCGCCGACCTCGTCAAGCTCGTGCGCAAGGAGGCGTTCGCGCCGTCGGCCGCGATCGACCTCCCGTACATCCTCGCGCCGGTCGTGTCGGCCTTCACGGCGATCGCCGCCTTCGCGTTCATCCCGTGGGGCCCGGGCTGGACGGTCAACGGCTGGCGGATCAACGGCGAGATCGCAAACGTCTCGATCGGCCTGGTCGCGATCTTCGCGCTCGGCTCGATCGGAATCTACGGCTTCATCGTCGGCGGCTGGGCGTCGGAGTCGAAGTACTCGATCCTCGGCTCGATGCGCACCTGCGCGCAGCTCGTCTCGTACGAGGTCTCGCTTGCGCTCAGCGTGCTCGGGGTCGTGATCCTCGGCCGCTCGCTCAACCTGCCCGAGATCGTCGCGCGCCAGGGGTCGTTCCTGCCCTACGCGGTGCCGCAGCTCGTCGGGCTCGGCGTCTTCTTCTTCGGCGGGATCGCCGAGACGAGCCGCGCGCCGTTCGACCTTCCCGAGGCGGAGCAGGAGCTCGTCGCGGGCTACCACACCGAGTACTCGGGGATGCGCTGGGGCCTGTTCCAGATGGCCGAGTACATCAACATGATCACGCTCTCCGGCCTGATGGTGACGCTCTTCTTCGCCGGCTGGCACGGGCCGTGGGACATCGGACCGATCTGGTTCCTGCTCAAGACGATGGCCGTGCTCTTCGTCTTCATCTGGCTGCGCACGACGCTGCCGCGGCTGCGCTACGACCAGCTGATGCGCTTCGGCTGGAAGGTCCTGCTGCCGGTCGCGACCGTGAACGCGGTCGTGACGGCCGCGCTCGTCGTGGGGTTCGGCGGATGAGCCCGCAGCCGGTCGAGACGCTGAAGGGCTTCGGGGTCACCTTCAAGCAGATCTTCAAGAAGCCGATCACGCAGCAGTACCCGGAGTACAAGCGGCCGGTCTACCCGCGCTTCCGGGGCCGCCACCGGCTCTGGCGGCACGAGAACGGCCTCGAGAAGTGCGTCGGCTGCTCGCTCTGCGCGGCCGCCTGCCCCGCCGACTGCATCCGCGTCGTCGCCGCCGAGAACACGCCGGACAACCGCGTCTCGGCGGGCGAGCGCTACGCGCGCATCTACGAGATCAACCTCAGCCGCTGCATCTTCTGCGGCTACTGCGAGCTCGCCTGCCCCTTCGACGCGATCACGCTCGGCAACGAGTTCGAGATCTCGGAGCACAACCGCGACGACCAGATCTACACGAAGGACATGCTGCTCGCGCCGCCCGTGAAGCAGGTTCCCGTCGCGGATCCCGGCCTCTACGACACGCCGATCCCGTTCTACAAGGCCCACTCGTGATCCTGGCCTCGGCAGGCAACGCGCTCGTCTGGATCGTGTGGGTCGCCGCCGCGTTCTCCTGCCTCGCGTCGGGCGTGGCGGTGATCTCGTTCTCGAACGCCTTCTACTCGGCGCTCGCGCTGATCGGGAACCTCGCCTCGCTGGCGGTAATGTACCTGCTGCTGAACGCGGAGTTCGTCGCCGCCGCGCAGGTGCTCGTCTACGCGGGAGCGGTGATCGTGATGTTCCTGTTCGTGATCGCCTACGTCGGGCCGCGCCGCGAGACGCCGTGGTCCGGCGGCCCTGGCTGGCAGACGATCGCGGCCGTCGCCGCCGCGGGCGCGCTGCTCGTCGAGATCGTCGTCGCCGTCGGCCTGCAGGCGAGCGGCAGCCTCGCCCGCGAGAGCAAGGTCGGTGCCGCCTTCGGCACGCCCGCCTGGATCGGGCGCGTGTTCCTCGTCGACCACCTCTTCGCCTTCGAGATCACCTCGGTCGTGCTGCTCGTCGCGGCGGTCGGCGGCGTGATCCTCGGCTCCCACACGCGGCGCACGGATCCCGGGATCATCGGCGTCGGAGCAGCGGAGGAGCGCGAGCCTGAGCCGGAGATGGTGCACTGATGGCCGGCCCGGACGTCGCCTGGTACCTGGCGGTCGCGGCCTTCCTGTTCGGGATCGGCGCGCTCGGCGTGCTCGTCCGGCGCAACGTCCTCGTCGTGCTGCTCTCGCTCGAGCTGATGCTCAACGGCGGCAACCTCGCGCTGATCGCCCTCTCGCGCCACTTCGGGAACGGGGCGGGCCAGATCTTCGCGCTCGCCGTGATGGCCGTCGCCGCGTCGGAGGTCTGCGTCGGGCTCGGCCTCGTCGTCGCGCTCAACCGGCGGAACCTGTCGCTCGACGTCGACCGCCTCTCGGAGCTGCGCGGATGACCGGCGGCAGCTGGCTCTGCCTGCTCGCGCCGCTCGGCGGCACGATCCTGATCACGCTGTGCGGGACGCGGATCCCGCGCGTCGCCGCCGGCTGGATCGCGACGACGAGCGTCTTCATAGCGTTCGCGGGCGCAATTTGGGCATTCATCGGAGTGCACTCGCAGGGCCCTCCCAACTTTCTCGGTGGGCCGCCGTGGGCCCATCTTCCGCACCAGGGCGAGATCACGACCGCCTGGACGTGGCTCCAGTCGGGCAACTTCCACGTGGGCCTGCAGCTCCTCGTCGACCCGCTGAGCACGGTGATGATGCTGATCGTCAGCGGCGTCGGCGGCCTGATCGTCCTCTACTCGATCGGCTACATGGACGGCGACGACGAGGAGCGCCGCTACTTCGCCTACATCGCGTTCTTCGTCTTCTCGATGCTGCTGCTCGTCGAGGGCGGCAACCTGCTGCTGCTGCTCGCCGGCTGGGGGCTCGTCGGTCTCTCCTCGTACCTCCTGATCGGCTTCTGGCACGAGCGGCCGAGCGCGATACAAGCTGCCAAGAAGGCGTTCGTGATGAACGCCTTCGGCGACGCGACGATGGCGCTCGCCTTCTTCATCCTCATCGCGCACACGCACTCGCTCTCGTTCGGCGTCCTGAGCACTTCCGGCTTCTCGTCGACGGCGATCAACCTCATCGCGCTTGGCCTGCTCGGCGGCGCAGCGGCGAAGTCGGCGCAGATCCCGCTCCAGACCTGGCTGCCCGACGCGATGGAGGGCCCGACGCCGGTCAGCGCGCTCATCCACGCGGCCACGATGGTGACGGCCGGCGTCTACCTGATCGCGCGCACGCACGTCATCTTCGAGCAGGCTCGGACCGTCGAGCTGATCGCGGCCGGCACCGGCGCGCTCACGCTGCTCGTCGCCGGGCTGATCGCGCTCGTCCAGACCGACATCAAGCGCGTCATCGCCTACTCGACGATGTCGCAGATCGGCTACATGTTCCTCGGCGCCGGCGTGGGCGCGTACGCGAACGGGATGTTCCACCTGCTCACGCACGCGTTCTTCAAGGCGCTGCTCTTCATGACGGCCGGTCTCGCGATCCACGCGCTCGCCGGCGAGCAGGACATCCGGCAGATGCGCGGCATCGGGCGCCTCATGCCCTTCACGAAGTGGTGCTTCCTCGCAGGGGCACTCGCGCTCGTGGGGATCCCGCCCTTCAGCGGCTTCTTCTCGAAGGACTCGATCGTCGCGTCCGCGGCCGCGCTCGGCACCTGGTACGGCTGGATCTTCTGGGTCTGCGGGATCGCGGGAGCGTTCCTCACCGGCCTCTACACGTTCCGGCTCTGGTTCCTCGTCTTCCCCGGTGAGCCGAGCCCGTTCGTGCGCGAGCACTACCACGACCACCACGGCCGCGAGGGCGCCTGGACGATGCTCGTCCCGGTCGGGATCCTCGCGGTGCTCGCCACCGTCGGCGGCTGGCTGCAGTGGTCGCCCCGCTGGACGCCGTTCACGGACTGGCTCGCGCCCGCCGCCCCGACGCTCCAGGCCGCGATCCCGACGAACACGCAGGAGTACTACACCTCGGCCGCCACGGTCCTCGCCGGCCTGGTCGGCATCGCGGCGGCGTGGGCGATCTACTCGGGCCGCCGGATCGCGATCCCCTCGGCGCCCTTCTGGCGGCGGACGCTCGAGAACAAGTTCTGGTTCGACGCGCTCTACGACCGGATCTTCTACGCGCCGGCGGCGTGGACCACGGCGGCGCTGCGCCGCGAGTTCGAGGACCCGGTCGTGCTCCAGACCGGCCCCGACCTCGGGCAGACGACCCTCGAGACGGGCGGGCTCGTGCGCCGCATCCAGACCGGCTTCCTCCGCACCTACGTCCTCTTCCTCGCCGCGGGCGCGGCCGGCATCGTCCTCGCCTTCCTGATCGCGAAGTGAACGCCTCCTCCCTCACCTCGATCCTGATCTTGCTCCCGATCGCCGGCGCACTCGTGATCTGGCTGCTGCCGCTCTCGCGCTACGCGACCGGGAGCCTCGCCGTGCTCTTCTCGCTCGCCGAGGTCGGCTTCTGGATCGAGCAGGTGGCGCGGTTCGACTTCTCCGGATCCGGGGTGCAGATGGCGGAGCGCGCGAACTGGTTCGGCGACCTCGGCGTCTCGTACCACGTCGGCGTCTACGGCTTCTCGCTCTGGCTCGTCGGCCTCACGGTCGTGGCGATGGCCGCGTGCACCGGCTACGGGTTCTGGGTCGGCCGTGACCGCCCGCGCGCGTACTTCGGGCTGATGCTGCTGCTGACGGGGGCGACGGTCGGCGTGTTCGTGGCGCAGGACCTGCTCGTCTTCTACGCCTTCTTCGAGGCGATGCTGATCCCGCTCTACGTGCTGATCGGCGTCTGGGGCGGCGCGCGCCGCATGGAGGCGACGATCAAGTTCGTCATCTACACGATGGCGGGCTCGCTGCTCATGCTCGCCGCGATCGTGGTCTACGGCCTGCAGGCCGGGACCTTCGACCTCGTCGGCGGCCCCGCCAGCGCGAGCCGCTGGCTCTTCCTCGGCTTCATGGTCGCGTTCGTGATCAAGGCGCCGCTCTTCCCGTTCCACGGCTGGCTGCCCGATGCGTACCGCGAGGCGCCGCCGGAGGTGAGCGCGGTCCTTTCGGGCGTGATCGCCAAGGCGGGCCTGTACGGGATGCTGCGCATCGCGATCGCGAAGTTCCCGGAGCCGACCTCCTTCTACCGGACGTCGGTGCTCGCGCTCGCCGCCGCCGCGCTCGTCTACGGCTCGCTGCTCGCGTTCCGGTCGCCGGACTTCCGCGGCGTCGTCGCGTACTCGTCGCTCGCGCAGTCGGGCCTGATCGCGCTCGGCCTCTTCGCGGGGAGAGACCTCGGCTTCGACGGCGCCGTCCTCCAGATGGTCGCGCACGGGCTGATCTCGACGTCGCTCTTCCTCATCGCCGGCGCGGTGGAGCGGAGGACGACCACGGGCGAGTTCCGGCTCCTGGGTGGGATGGCGCGCGGGCGACCCGCGCTCGCGACGCTGCTCATGACGGTCGGAGTGGTCTCGCTCGCGGTGCCGGGCTCGGCCTCGTTCGCCGGGGAGTTCCTCATTCTCGCCGGCGTGTTCCAGCGCGCCTGGTGGTGGTCGGCGATCGGCGCCGGCGCGATCGTGCTCGCGGCGATGTACATGCTGCGGCTCATCTCGGCCGTCCTGCACGAGGCGCGGGGCTCGACCGTGGTGGAGGAGGCGCTCGACCTGCGGCCGGGCGAGCTCGCGCTCGTCGTCCCGCTCGTGGCGGCGCTGCTCGCGCTCTCGGTCTGGCCCGCCGGCATCAGCCACCATTCGTTCTTCGGCCGGAGCCCCGTCGCGGCCGTGAGGAGCCAGTTCAGGTGACGCTGCACACCCCGCACGTCGACTGGTTCGGGCTCAGCCCCGTGTTCGCGCTCATCGCGGCGTCCTTCCTCGCGTTGCTGTGCGCGGTGCTCGTCCCGCGCGCGCTTCGCCGCGCCGCCGCCTTCGCGCTGTCGGTGGCCGGCTTCACGGCCGGGATCGTTCTCTCCGTGTGGCTGTACGTCGACAGCGCGAACGGCCACACGATCGCGGCCGGCGCCTTCTCCCGCGACCGCTGGACGGCGCTCGGCCAGATCATCCTCTGCGGCGTCGGCCTCGCGACGACGCTCGTCGCCGTCGAGCACGTCCCCGGCTGGGGACGCGCCGCCGACCGGGCGCGCCGCGACGACCACGACGCCGAGTTCTTCGCGCTCCTGCTCGCCTCGGGCGCCGGGATGGCGTTCTTCGTCGGCGCGGCGAACCTGATGACGCTCTTCCTGTCGCTCGAGTGGTTCTCGATCGCGCTCTACGTCATGTGCGCGATCGACTACGACCTCGAGCGCTCGCTCGAGGCGGGGCTGAAGTACCTCATCGTCGGCTCGTTCGGCGCCGCCGCGCTCCTCTTCGGCTCGGCGCTCGTGTACGGCGCGACCGGGACGATCTCGTTCCACGGCATCGCCGCGGCGATCGGCTCGCGTGGGCTGGCCGGCGACACGTTCGTCGTCACCGGCATCGCGCTGATCGTTGCGGGCCTCGGCTTCAAGATGTCGGCCGCGCCGTTCCACATGTGGACGCCGGACGTGTACGAGGGCGCGCCGACGACCGTGACCGCATGGATGTCGTCGGCCACCAAGGTCGCGGCGCTCCTCCTCGCGTTCCGGCTGATGACCACGGCGTTCCCGCACGACTCGCACCTCTGGGGCTGGGCCTTCGCGATCGTCGCGACCGCCTCGCTCGCGATCGGCAACCTCGCCGCGCTCGTGCAGCGAAACGTGAAGCGGATCCTCGCCTACTCCTCGATCTCGCATGCGGGCTTCATGCTGATCGGCCTCAGCGCGGGCAGCGCGCTCGGCGGCCGCGCGCTCATGTACTACCTCATCCCCTACTCGGCGATGGCGTTCGGCTCGTTCGCCGTCGTCGCGGCGAGGGAGCGGGAGCTCGGCGTGCCGGTCACGCTCGAGAACCTCGCGGGCTTCGGCTGGGAGCGGCCCTTCCTCGGCGTCGCCATGTGGTTCTTCATGTTCGGCTTCGCCGGCCTGCCGCTCGGCGGCGGCTTCGTCGGCAAGTTCTACGTCTTCGCCGCCGCCTACCGTCACGGCTGGGTCTGGCTCGTGATCGTCGGCGTCCTCGCAACGCTCGTCAGCCTCTACTACTACCTCGGGATCGTGCGCGCGATGTACATGCGGCCCTCAGAGGAGCTGCAGGTGCGCCCCGGCGGCGGCGTCGCGGTCACCGGCGGCGCGCCCGCGCGCGAGACGCTGCTCCACCTCGCGGTCGGCGCGGCGTTGGTCGTCTCGTTCGGCTCCCTGTTCGCCGTCCAGCCGCTGATCGACCTCGCGCGGCACGCGACGGGCGCGTTGCCTTTCTGAAAGCGATCTGCAAGGAAGCTGCAAGGTTTCGCGCTCCCGGCGTTACCGCGCGGTCGGGCCCCGGGTAGGGACCCGCGCAAATCGACCCAAGGAGCCGGCCATGTTAGGAGGCCACTTGAAGCGAACGAGGCTGGGGCTCGTGCTGGCGGTTGCAGCCGGCGTGCTGCTCGGCGCCGTCTTCGGACAGCCGGGGGCCGGCCGGGCCGCAAGCACCGCTCGGCCTCAGCCCAAGACACCTCCCCAGATCTCGGGCACGGCGGAAGTCGGACTGACGCTCGTCGCGACCCGAGGCACGTGGAAGAACAACCCGACGACCTTCCACTTCGCCTGGCTGCGGTGCGATGCGACCGGAGCCGCGTGCCTTGCGATCGGCGGCGCGACGGCGAAGATCTACACGGTGACGGCCGCCGACGTCGGCCACACCCTCCGCGTCTCGGTCACCGCGCGCAACAGCAGCGGATCCACCACTGCGACGTCGGCCGCCACGGCGGTCGTACCCCCGGGCGGGTGTCCTCCCGGCACCGGCGCGATCCCGATCGCCACGCTGACGCCGCCCGCACGCCTCGCGATCACGCAGACGTCGGTCACGCCGCGGATCAGGCGCACGACCGGCGCGATCCATCTGCACGTCCAGATCACGGCCTGCGGCGGCCGACCCGTGGAGGGCGCCTCGGTCTTCGCGACCGCGGTTCCCTACAACCAGTTCGCGATCGGCCAGGCCGCGACTGCCGCCGACGGAACGGTCGTCCTCACGGAGTCGCGACGGGCCGGATTCCCGGCGAGCCGGCAGCAGCGCCTCCTGGCGGTGTTCGTCCGCGCGTGGAAGCAGGGTGAGCCGCAGACCGGCGGCGTGTCCACGAGCCGGGTGGTCGCGTTCCGCTTCGCCCGCTCTCACTAGCCGAGCGTCGGCCGGTGGCGCCCTGCCCTCGCGGCGGGGCGCCTCCCCTCCTAGGCGGCGCGGGAGAGGAGCTCTTCGACCTCGGCCGGGCGCAGGCGGCGGTGCGTACGCGTCCTCCGTGGTACCCGCACCGGCTCGAGCACCCAGGCGACGAACGGGACGGCGTAGGCGAGCAGCGCGAGCACGAGCGCCCAGGTCGCGAGCGGCGTAGCGGCTGCTCCTCGCGGAGCGTTCTCCCGAGCCGCCGAGGCGACGACGACGAGCGCGAGCGCGAGGCCACCGGTCACCGCCTGAAGGCGAGCGGGCCGTCCCTCGAGCGCGTCGCTCGCCGCGACGAACGCGGCGGCCGCCGCCGCGGGAACCGCCGCCAGGCCGGACCAGAGAGCGAACCCGCCGAGGCCCGCCGTGCCGGCCGCGAGCGCGGCCGTCGCGAGCACGAGGGGCAGAAGCCGCGAGCCGAGCACGGGTAAAGGTTCACGGCCGCATCGGACGGTCCTTCCTGAGTAGGCTCGCGGCGACCCAGTCCAAGGAGTACGGATGCCCGACACCACCCTGACGTGGCTCGGCCACGCGACGTTCCGCTTCGACACGCCGGGCGGCAAGCGCGTCTACGTCGACCCCTTCCTGCACGGGAACCCGAAGTGCCCCGAGTCGGAACTCGAGCCCGAGCGGATCGACGTGATCGCGCTCACGCACGCGCACGGCGACCACCTCGGCGACACCGTCGACCTCGCGCGCAAGCACGGCTGCACCGTGGTCGCGCCGGTCGAGCTGGCCAACTGGCTGCAGGGCAAGCACGGCCTCGAGAGCGTCCTCGACCCGAACAAGGGCGGGACCGTCGAGGCAGCCGGCGTCAAGTTCACCATGACGAACGCGCACCATTCCAGCTCGAACGACGACCTCGAGTACATGGGCGAGCCGTGCGGCATCGTCGTCGAGGTCGAGAACGAGACGAAGCTGTACTTCGCCGGCGACACGTGCGTCTTCGGGGACATGGCCCTCATCGCGCGCATCTACTCGCCCGACGTCGCGATCCTCCCGATCGGCGACCACTACACGATGGGCCCGCGCGAGGCGGCCGTCGCGCTCGAGCTGCTCGAGGTCAAGCGCTGCGTGCCGTGCCACTGGGGCACGTTCCCGCTGCTGACCGGGACGCCGCAGGCGCTGAAGGAGCTCGCACCCGACGTCCGGGTGGACGAGATCGAGCCCGGCGACTCCGTGACGCTGTGAGGGAGCGCTGGTGGGGCGGCACCGGCCGGCGTGTCCCCGAGCTGGCCGTCGAGGGGGATCCGGCCGTGCCGGCGGACGAGGCGCTCGTCCTCGGCGGCGTCGACGACCTGCAGGCGATCGCGGAGGCGTTCGAGGCCGGCCGCCCCGTCGTCGTGCGCGCGAGCTCGCCGGAGGCGGTGCGCGCGGCGCTCGCCCGGCCGGAGGTGGCGGCGGTGCTCGTGCCGGAGGAGCGGCGCGACCTGCTCGAGCTCGACCTGACCGAGCTGACCTATGGCTGATCGCGTCGTCGCGACGTACTCGATCGTCGGCTGCGACCTCGAGGCGAGGCAGTGGGGCGTGGCCGTCCAGTCGAAGTTCCTCGCGGTCGGCTCGGTCGTCCCCTGGGCCGAGCCGGAGGTAGGGGCGGTCGCGACGCAGGCCTACGCCAACCCGAGCTACGGCCCGAGCGGGCTCGCGCTCCTGCGTGAGGGCCTGAGCGCGAGCGAGGTGGTCGAGCGACTCACCTCCGAGGACGAGGGACGCGACGAGCGCCAGCTCGGCGTCGTCGACGCGCGGGGCGGCAGCGCCACCTTCACCGGCCCCGGCTGCAACGAGTGGGCCGGCGGTCGCACCGGTGCCGGCTACGCCGCGCAGGGCAACATCCTCGTCGGCGAGGAGACCGTGGCCGCGCTCGCGAGGACGTTCGAGGAGAGCTCACACCTGTCGCTCGTGCAACGGCTGCTCGAATGCCTCGCGGCGGCGCAGGCCGCGGGCGGCGACCGGCGCGGGCAGCAATCCGCCTCCGTCCTCGTCGTGCGGCGGAACGGCGGCTACGCCGGCCTGTCGGACATCATGGTCGACCTTCGCGTCGACGACCACGAGCGGCCGATCCAGGAGCTCCGCCGCATCTACGGCCTCCACCAGCGCCTGTTCGAGGTCAGCCCGCGAGAGGACTGGCTGCCGCTCGAGGGCGAGCTGCGGGCCGAGGTGGACGAGCGGCTCGGACGCCTCGGCTACGACTCGCTCGACGCGTGGGCCGGCGTGGAGAATCTCGAGGAGCGCGTGGACGGCGACGACGCGATCGACCCGGTCGTCCTCGACGCCCTGCGCGAGGCCGCCGGATGAGCGAGGGCTACGCGATTCTCTCCCTCGACGAGGCCGAGCGCGCCGACCACCGCGGCAGCCACCTCGTTCCTGTCCGTCACCTGCTCGGCTTCCGGCCCGCGGGCGTCAACGCGTGGATCGCTGACACGGGCGGCCAGCTGATCCCGCCGCACGAGGAGGACAGCGGCAACGAGGAGCTCTACGCCGTCGTGCGCGGACGGGCGACCTTCACCGTGGGCGAGGAGGAGGCGGACGCCTCCGCCGGGAGCCTCGTCTTCGTGGAGCCCGAGGTCTTCCGGACCGCGGTGGCCCGGGAGGACGGCACGCTGGTCTTCGCCGTCGGCGGAACCGTGGGCGAGGCGTTCAACCCCGGCGGCTGGGACTCCTTCGCACTCGCCGACACCTACCGGCAGGCGGGCCGGCTCGAGGAGGGGAGGGCGATCATGGCGCAGCTGATCGCCGAGAAGCCCGCCTACTGGGCGACCCACTACAACGCGGGCTGCTTCGAGGCGCTGGCGGGCGACGCCGACGCCGCGTTCGAGCACCTGCGCCGCGCGAAGGAGCTCGACGCGGACGGCGACTCCGCCCAGTACTTCCGGGAGGACGGCGACCTCGACCCGCTTCGCGACGATCCTCGCTTCGAGGAGCTCCTCCGTTGAAGCTCGTCCACGTCGACGAGCTCGACCGCGTCGAGATGCCGGACGGCTTCGTCTGGCGGCCGGTGCGCCGCCACTTCGGCATCCGGGCGTTCGGCACCAACGCCTACACGCCGGGAGCGACCGGCCGGATCGTCGAGGAGCACACCGAGAATCGCTTCGAGCACGAGGAGCTGTACGTCGTCCTGCGCGGCCGCGTCCTGTTCACCGTCGACGGGGACGAGCACGAGCTCGGGCCGGGGCAAGTCGTCCATGTCCGGGATCCGGCACTGCGGCGCGGCGCCGTCGCGCTGACCGACGACGCAGCCGTCCTCGCGGTCGGCGGCAGGCCCGGGCAGCCGCACGAAGTGTCGTCGTGGGAGCACGAGTTCCCCGCGATCCCGCACCTCCGGGCGGGCCGCTACGACGAGGCGCGGCGGATCCTGCACGAGGCGCTGGAAGAGAACCCCGGCAACCCCTCGACGCTCTACAACCTCGCCTGCACGGAGGCCCTCGCGGGCGAGCGCGACCGGGCGCTCGAGCTCCTGGACGAGGCCGTCACGGGCGACGACCGCTACCGGGAGTACGCGCGGACCGACGAGGACTTCGCCTCGATCCGCGACGACCCGCGTTTTCCGTCCTGAGCGACGTCTTCTGGCTGGGCGGGATGTCCGGCGTCGGGAAGACCACCGCGGCGCTCGCCCTCGCCCACCGCTACGACCTGCGCCTCTACACCGTGGACGCGCGCACGTACGAGCACGCCGCGCGGCTTCCGGCGGATCCGCGCACACTGGACGAGATCTGGGTCGACACGACCCCGGAGGAGCTGGCCGACTGGTTCGAGGACGTCTCGCGCGCGCGCTTCCGGCTCGTCCTCGACGATCTCTCGAGGATCGAGGACGACGCCCCGGTGCTGGTCGAGGGGCCGCAGCTGCTGCCCGATCTCGTCGCGCCGCTCCTGCCGGCTCCGGACCGGGTCGTGTACGTCGTGGCGCAGCCTGAGCTGCAGCGGCGCCTCGTGCGGGGGCGCGGGCCCGGCGTCTTCGGTCGCACGAGCGACCCGGAGCGCGCTCTTGCCAACCGGCTCGGGCGGGATCAGGTGCTCGTGGAGCGCCTACGCGCACGCGCGGCCGCCCACGAACTGCCGCTCGAGGAGGTGGCGGAGGTGGAGGAGACGCTGCCTGGCGTCGAGAGCCGTCTGCTGCCAACGCTCGAGCGCTGGCTCGGGCGCGGCCACGGAGACGTCTCGGCGCGCCGTCGCGAGGAGAACGACGTCCGGTTCCGCCAGTGGCGCTCGCACGTCGACACCGCGGGAATCGCGGACCCGGGGGAGCTCGAGCTCCCGTGCGAGTGCGACCGGCCGGGCTGCGAGCAGACCGTCCGGATCGGGCTGGTCGAGGCCGAAGCGGCACGGCTGCGGGGCGAGCGGCTCCTGGCGCACTAGCCGTCGCCGGGCAGCCTGACGCCGGCCGCGAGCTCGCGGAGCGCCGGCACCGGGTCCGCCTCCGGCCGGGCGGCGAGGAGGAGGGCTCCGTGACCCTCGTCGCGCACGAGCGCGTCCACCAGCAGCTGCAGCCCGAGGGCGAGCGCGAACGCCTTGTGCGCCTGCTCGCCGCCGAAGGGGACGAGCTCCTCCTCGCGTGCGAGGCCGGCGACGACGTCGCCCCACGTCACGGCGCCCATCGAGGCGTCGACGACGATCGGATCGCCGCCGCTGCTCGGGATCGCGATCGCCAGCGGGTTGGTTCCCGCGAGCTTCGGGCCCCCGGACGGATGCCCGAGCCGCCGCGGCGACGTCGCGGTGAGCAGCGCGACGAGGCCGCCTTCCGCGAGTCGGCGCACGTGATGCCCGAGCATCCCGGTCGGGAAGGTGCGTTCGCACACGACGAGCCGCGCGTGCGCCGGGGGCCGCTCGAGCTGCGCGCGTACGACACGCCCGAGCACGAGGTAGCCGATCGCGCCGCCGCCGTGCCAGCGCTGGAATCCCTCGTCCTCCTCGAGCAGCGACGGCCGGGACGTCGGGTCATAGCCCTCGAGGCCCTCGAGCCAGGGGATCCGCGCGTGGCCGTGGCCCTGCTTCCCGCGTCGCTCCGCGCCGTCGAAGTGCTCCCACAGCTCCTGCGCGTCGGCCTCTTCGAAACCGAGGGCGCGCAGCCGCGCGAGCCCCTCCTCACGCTGCATGGCGCAACCTGAACTCGAGCGAGGGCCAGCCGCGAGTCGCGGCGATCCGGCGGAGCGCGCGGTCGGGGTTGACGGCGACCGGATGCCCGACGGCCTCGAGGAACGGCAGATCGGTGTGGCTGTCGGAGTAGGCCGTGCACGCGGCGAGGTCGAAGCCCTCCTCGTCGGCGACCTCGCGCACGACGTCGGCCTTCGCCTCCGCGTGCAGGGAGCGCACCGCCCGGCCGGTGTAGCGCCCGTCCTCCACCTCGCAGATCGTGCCGAGGGCGCCGTCGAAGCCGAGATCCGCAGCGATCGCGTCCACGATCTCCTGCAGCGTCGCCGAGACGATGTAGACACGGTCGCCCCGCGCGCGATGCTGCTCGACGAGCCGGACCGGCTCCGCGTAGACGAGCGGCCTGAGCACCGGCTCCATCGCCTCGGCGACGAGCTCGCGCAGCTCGCCCGGCGTGTAGCCGGCGAGGACGCGCAGGCCGTCCTCCGCGGCGCGCCGCACGGCCTCGTGGCTCGCGCCACGCGCGACGAAGAGCAGCTGCCAGCCGGCGGCGCGCAACATCTGCCGGCGGGAGATCAGACCGCGCTGCCGGAACGAGCCCGCGAGGGCCAGGGCCGAGGACCGGCGCAGAAGGGTGCGATCGAGGTCGAAGAAGGCGGCCGCGGCCACGCGGCGCGCTTAGCCGACGAGGGGAAGCGACTTGACGATGCCGCCGCGCTCGCGCCGGAGGGCCTCGATCTCCTGAGCGATCGCCAGGATCGCCTGCGCGGACTCCGCGTCCGGCTGCGCGGCCACGACCGGCGCTCCCGCGTCGCCCTGCTCGCGGAGCGCGGGGTCGAGAGGCACGGTGCCGAGCAGCGGCACCCCGAGCTCGGCCGCGAGCTCCTCGCCGCCGCCGGCGCCGAAGACGTCGCCGGACATGTTCTCGACGACGCCGAGGAGCCGCATGTTCGTCTTCTGCGCCATCGCCGCGGCCCGGGCCGCAACGTCCTGCGCGAGCTTCTGCGGAGTCGTCACGACGACGACCTCGGCGCGCGGCAGGAGCTGCCCGAGCGAGATCGAGACGTCGCCGGTTCCCGGCGGCATGTCCACGACGAGCACGTCGATCTCGCCCCAGTGGACGTCGGTGAGGAACTGCTCGAGGGCGCGATGGAGCATCGGCCCGCGCCACATGACCGGCTCGTTGCCGTCGAGGAAGAAGCCGATCGACATCAGCTTCAGGTCGTCCTTCACGGGCGGCACGATCAACTCGTCGACGGCGACCGGCCGCTGCCGGATGCCGAGCACGTGCGGGATCGAATGGCCGTAGATGTCCGCGTCGAGGACGCCGACGCCGTGACCGAGCCGGGAGAGCGCGACGGCGAGGTTGGCGGCGATCGACGACTTGCCGACGCCGCCCTTGCCGCTGGCGACGGCGAGCACCCGGCAGTCGGCCGGTAGGCGGATCACGCCGTCCCGCTGCGGGGCGGCGCCGCGCAGCTTCTGCGTCAACGCCTGCCGCTCCTCGGGCGTCATCACGTCGAAGGAGAGCTCCACTCCCGTCACGCCGGGCACGCCGGCGAGCGCACGCTCGACCTGGTTCTCGAAGGAGTCGCGCAGCGGGCAGCCGGCGACGGTGAGCACGATCGTGAGCGCGACGACGCCGTCGTGCAGCTCGAGGTCACGCACCATGTCGAGCTCGGTGACCGGCCGCCGCAGCTCCGGGTCGATCACCTGCTCGAGCGCCTTCAGGACCGCATCGTGCGACGGAGCCATCGAGACCGAGGGTAGCGCCTCGGTGCCGTGGGCGGACGCGCCAGCAGGAGGCCGTCGGCGCACGGCGAAGCCGCTCGGGCGATGACCGATTCGACGACCGAGGTTCGCTGGCCGCTGCTCGAGGAGCGCGTGCCGCTCGCACCGGCGGCGCAGCGGCCGGCAGCCCGTAAGCACGGCCGCTCCACCTGGCTCCTCGTCGGCCTCGCCTTCCTCTGCGGCGGGCTCGTGAGCGCCGCAGCCTTCGCGATCGGCTGGCGGCACCAGGCGCAACGCGACAGCGCCGCCCAGACGGCGCTCGCGGCGGCGACCGCGCGCACGCAGACGCTGGGGCGGAGGATCGCCGCCCTGCGCGGCTCGCTGGCCACCGCCCGCGGCGCGACGGCGCGGGCCCGGGCCGCCGCGGCTGACGCCTCGGCGTCGGAGCAGACCTTCGCCCGCACCGCTGCGAAGGTCGGCGACGAGGCCGGCGCGGCGGGCGGCGCCGGAGCTTCCGTCTCCTCGGGCGCCGGGTCGATCGGCGCCGCCGCCACACGAATCGCGAGCGAGCTCAAGACGCTCGACACGTATCTCACGACGACTCCGGCCGGTCAGCTGGATCCCGGGTACATCGCGAGCCAGGCCGCTTTCCTCGAGGAGCGGCTGACGCGGCTCGAGGCCGACGCCGGCGACCTCGGAGGCTCCGTCACGACGCTCCAGGCGGCGCTGCACAAGCTCACGCGGGACGCTGCAACGCTGAAGAGCCGCTGACCCTCCAACAGGGGGTGTCCCTTTCGGGCACTCTGTTCGAGGATGGGCGAATGGCAACACGCTTGACCAGGCTTCTCGTGCTCGCAGGGCTCGCCCTCGCCTTCACGGCGTCGGCCGGCAGCGCCGCCGGCCGGGCTCGCACGCCGCTCCTCGGCGTGGTGCCCCATATGACGCCGGCCGCCCACGCTCGGTCCGCGCTGGCGAAGGCCGTCGCGACGGCAGCTCCGGCCGCGCTCACCGTCGATGCGGGCTATCAGACCCTGATCGACCGGTACTTCGCCGACGTGGCCCACGACAGCGGCGGCGTCCAGAACGTCTACTCCGTCGCGACGCAGTACACCGACGGATCCGGGGCGGTCGCCTACTCGTCCACCTTCGGCGGTGCGTACGTCGACCATGATCCACTGCCGACGAGCGAGTGCTCGGACGGGGTCGACGCGTATTGCGTCACGGACCAGCAGCTCCAGGACGAGATCCTCACCGCCATGACCGCGAACGGCTGGCAGGGCGGGCTCGAGCACGTCTTCTTCCTCATGACGCCCAACGGCGTCGGCTCCTGCGAGTTCGCGGGCTCTGCCTCGAGCTCGAACCCGTGCTCGTCCAACGCCTTCTGCGCCTACCACAGCGCCTTCGGCACCCTCGCCGATCCGGTCGTCTACGCCGACGAGCCGTACGAGGGCCCGCTGCCCCGAGGGGAATGCACGGGCCCCGACCAGGGCTTCCCGAACGGCGACGTCGACGCGGAGACGACGATCAACACGATCAGTCACGAGCACAACGAGGCGATCACCGATCCCCTCGGGAACGCGTGGGTAGAGCCGAACGGCACCGAGAACGGCGACCTCTGCGCCTACGGCTTCGGCACGCAGACCGGGACGGGGGCCGGCGCGTACAACCAGGTGATCGACGGTCACCGCTACGACCTGCAGCAGGAGTACAGCAACGTCGACGGCGGCTGCGTCCAGCGGCTCCACGGGACGCCTACGCCGCCGACGTCCGGGGCGGGGCCGCTTCCCGACGCCGGCCAGGGACCGGTCATGCACCGGAACACGACGTACGCCATCTACTGGCTCCCGCTCGCCGGTGTCACGGCGCCGCCCGCCGTCACCGGCACGGCGAGTGTCGGGCAGACGCTCAAGTCGTCGGCAGGCACGTGGAACGGCGCGCCGACCGGCTTCCACTACCAGTGGCAGCGGTGCTCGCCGGCCGGCACGGGCTGCGTCGACATCACGGGCGCCACGGCGTCGAGCTACAGGCTGCGGAGCGCGGACGGCGGCCACCGGGTGCGCTCGACGGTCAGCGCCACCAACGTGAACGGGGTATCCGCTCCGGCGGCGTCGGCGGCCACCGCCAAGGTGATCGACGCTCCGGCCGCGAGGAAGCTGCCGCACATCTCCGGCCGCATGCGTGTCGGCAAGAAGGTCTCGGCCACCCACGGCTCGTGGTCGTACTCGCCGACGCGCTTCCGCTACCAGTGGCTGCGCTGCGACACGCACGGCGGGCATTGCACGACCATCCGCCACGCCACGCACGCGACGTACCGGCTCACCACGCGGGACGAAAGGCACCGGCTCCGCGTGCGGGTCACGGCCACGAACGCCGTCGGGAGCAGGAAGGCGAGCTCGCAGGCGACCGCGCGCGTTCCCGCGCAGTAGGACCCTGGAGCGCGAGCAGCTCGGAGAGGCGCGCCGCGTTCCTCGGCGCGAACCCCTCCCAGTCGTTGTTGAAGTACGCGAAGACCTCGTGCGTCTTCCGCCACTCCCGCAGCCGCGCGGCCCACTCGCGCAGCTCCGTCTCGCTGTAGTTGCCCCGCCGCCCGCGGGTGCCGGCATGGAGGCGCACGTATGTCCAGTCCGCGGTCAGCTCGTGCGTCTGGAAGGCGTTCACCTGCGGCCTGTCGCCGATCGCGAGCGCGACCCCGTGCTCGCGGAGGAGCGCGTACGTGTCCTCGACGAACCACGACGGGTGGCGGAGCTCGAAGCAGTGCCGCAGCTCGGACGGGAGCCGCGCGAGCGCAGCGGCGAGGCGCCCGTGATCGCGACGAAAGGTCGGCGGCAGCTGCCACAGAAGCGGCCCGAGCTTCGGCGACGCGAGCAGCGGCTCGATCCGCTCGAGGAACCGCTCGAGCCCCGGCCCGAGGTCGCGGAGGCGCTTCACGTGCGTGAGATAGCGCGAGGCCTTGACCGAGAAGAGGAAGCCGTCGGGAGACTGCTCGACCCAGCGCGCCACCGCTTCGGTGCGCGGCAGCCGGTAGAAGGTCGAGTTGACCTCCACCGTCCCGAACCGCTCGGCGTAGAACTCGAGCCAGCGTGAAGCCGGCAGCCGCGGCGGGTAGAAGACGCCGTTCCGCCAGTGGGCGTAGTTCCAGCCCGAGAGGCCTACGCGGACAGGGCGCGGGCGATCCGGGTGCACGTGTCGGGCGTTCCCGCGGCGACGACGCGCGAACGCTGCTCGAGGTCGAGAGGCGCGGCGCCGAACGGCTCCTCCACGTCGAACAGGTCGACCGCGAGCCCGACCTCGCCGCACAGGAGCTGCGCGGCGGCGATGTCCACGGAGCGCGCGGGCTTGAGCGAGCAGACCGCGTCGACGCGGCCGGCCGTGAGGTGGCAGAGGGAGAGCGCGAGCGAGCCCATGATCCGGAGCCGGTAGGCGAGGTCGGCTACCTTCGGCGCGTCGCGCGCGACGAGCGAGCTCCGCGTCGCCTCGAAGGATAGGATCTCGATCTCGTCCTTCGGCCGCACCGCCCCGAGCCTCGCGCCGTTCAGCCACGCCCCTTCCCCGCGCCGGGCCGTCCACTCCTCGCGGGAGCCGAAGTCGTGGACGAAGCCGAAGACGACGTCTCCCATCGTCTCGCCCTCGGCGACCGCGATCGAGAGCGAGAAGAACGGGATGCCGCGCTTCGCGTTGAGCGAGCCGTCGATCGGGTCCACGACGAGCAGCGGCAGCGCAGCGGCTCCGACGCGGCCGACCTCCTCCGAGACGACGGCGCCCGCAGCCTCCCGGACGCGCGCGAGGATCGCCTCCTCCGCCGCCCGGTCGATGGCCGTCGTCTCGTCCCCGCCGAGCCCCTCGCCGACGACCGGCTCACGCTCGGCCCGGGTGGGCATCCGCTCGAGCACGGCGGCGACGTCGGCGGCCGCCGCCCGGCAGAGCTCCAGCCAGTCAGTCAAGCCTCAAGAGCAGGAGCCCGGAGGTGAGCTTCGGATAGAAGAACGTGCTCTTCTGCGGCATCAGGTCGCCGCGGCGCGCGACCGCCCAGACGTCCTCGATGCGCGGCGGGCGCAGGAGGAAGGCGGCCTCCGCCTCGCCGCGGTCGACCGCCGCCAGCGCCTCCTCGCGGCTCGGCGTGTAGGTGACACCCGTCGGCGCGAGCCGCTCGACGACCTCCGGGTCGAGGAACCCGTCGGCGGCGAGGAGCTCGTATCGTCCCGCGCGGTAGAGCACGGGCCCGGGGAGGTGCTCCCGCGGCGGCTCGATCGGCGTGCCGGAGCCGCCGCCGAGGCTCCGGGCGACGCGATGGGTCGGGAAGATCGTCAGCCCCTCCTGCCGGGTCGGGACGATCACCGCGAGCAGCCAGGCGGATGCTTCGGTCCCCTCCTCGGCGTGGAACGCGAGCGCGGTCTCGTAGCGGTGGTGGCCGTCGGCGATCAGGAGCTGCGCCTCGGCGAGCTCCTCGGCGAGCGCGTCCGAGAACCCGGGGTCGAGCCGACACAGCCGCGACGCGACGCCGCCCTCCTCGACCTCGAGCTCCGGCTCGCCGAGACCGTCGAGCTCGACCGTCCCGTCCCACAGGAAGAAGAGCGGCTCGAGCTGGGCGCGCGTCGCGCGCAGAAGACGCAGCCGGCCCTCCTTCGGACCGGCATGGGTGCGCTCGTGCGGCAGGACGACGCGCTCCTCGTACGGTTCGAGCCGGAGCGCGGTCACGAAGCCGTCGCGGCGCCGGGCGACGCCGTCGGGGCCAACGTACTCCTGGGAGAGCCACCAGCACGCCGGCTCGGGGTCGCGCGCGAGCACTCCGCTGCCCTGCCACTCCGCGAGGGTCGCCGCCGCCTCGTCCTCGGAGTCGGGCATCGTCAGGTGGACGATGTTGTACGGGCTCCGTCGGCGGAGCTCTTCGCGTTCCTCCGCTCCGATGACGTCGTACGGGGGCGCGACGAGCGACTCGAGCGGGCCTGCGACAGCCTCGTCGTAGCGGAGAGCGCGGAACGGCCGTACGACTGCCATGGCACTGACCGTACCAACCGCGCCGCCTCGCTCCCGCCCCTGCGACTCGCGCGCAGCACGACGGGCGACCACTCCCTCCAGGCTCTACGTCCCCAGCTGACCAGCTCGGCCGCCAGCGCCGCGAGCAGGCCGAGGCCGACGACGAGGACACGCCGGAGGACGCGACCGCCCCAGCGCAGGCGCAGGCTCACGTCCCGCTTTCGGTCCGGGGCCGGCCGGCGGCGGCGGTCGACGACGAGGATCTTCTCCGAGGGGACGACGGCGACCACGGCGGAGGTCGGCACACGCCGGACCCGACGCCGTCCGACCCGGACGACGAGGAGCGAGGGCTCGTGGGGATTCGCGTCCGCGAGGATCCCCTCGACGGTGCCGCGCCCCCCACCTGCGATCGAGAAGCCGACGCAGTTGGCGATCCAGTAGCGGGTGACGGGGCTCGAGGCGTCGAACCGCCGGCTCTGGCGAAGTGCAACCGCCATCGACGGACCGCTCCCCGCAACCTCGCCGTGCGAAACTCCTGCTCGTGACCACGATCGCGGAGCTCGAGGAAAACCGCACGGTTGAGGGGATCTACGCGGTCGCGCGCAAGGAGCGGCTGCGGACGCGGAGCGGCTCGAGCTACCTCGCGCTCGAGCTCGTGGACCCGAGCGGGCGCATCGGAGCGCGGGTGTGGAACGACGTCGACCTGCTCGACGGCCGTTTCGAGACGGGCGACGCCGTGCGCGTGCTCGGCCGCGTCGAGCGCTTTCGCAACGAGCTCCAGGTCGAGGTGCGGACACTCGAGCCGGCCGAGGGAGTCGACCCGGCGGGGCTCACGCCGGGCCTGCGGCGAGACGCCGACGAGCTCGAGGGGTTCCTCGAGTTCCTCGTCGCCGAGGTGCACGACGACGTGCTTCGCGGAGTCGTAACCCGGGTTCTGGGCGCCGCGCCGCTGCGCGAGTACCCGGCGACGCCCGACGGCCACCACTCGTACGCCGGAGGGCTCCTCGAGCACACGGTCGGCGTGGCGACGCTCTGCCGCGAGCTCGGCCAGATCCATCCGCGGCTGCGCTCCGACCTGCTGCTCGCGGCCGCGCTCGTGCACGACGTGGGCCGGACGCGCGAGCTCGGCCGCGCGCCCGTGTTCGCGCAGACCGAGGAGGGACGCCTGCTCGGCCACGTCCACCTCGGGCTCCGAGCTCTGGAGGTCCTGGGCGCTCCGGCAGAGCTGCTCCACGCCGTCGCCTGCCACCACGACGCTCGTGCCGCCCGCACCGCCGAGGCTGCCGTCCTCTACCACGCGAACCAGCTCGACGCCGTCGCGGCGACGCGCCCGGTGCCCGACTAGGCCTCCTCGCTTGACGGCCGCTCTTCTGGCGCTCGCCGCCAGCCTCAGCTGGGGCCTCGGCGACTTCCTCGGCGGCGTCAAGGCGCGCGTGCTGCCCAGCCTCCTGGTGCTCGCCGCCTCGCAACCGTTCGGGCTCGCCGCGCTCGGGATCGCCGTCGCCGTCCGGGGAACGGGGATCCCGGGAAACGAGGTGGCCTGGGCGGCGCTCTCCGCCTTGATGGGGACGGTCGGGCTCTTCGCGTTCTACCGCGGGATGGCGGCGGGGGCGATGAGCGTCGTCGCGCCGATCGCCGCCGTCGCGGCCGGGGTTCCCGTGATCTGGGGCGTCGCCGTCTCGGGAGACCACATCCGGGGGCTGCAGGCGATCGGCTTCGTCGCGGCGGTCGGCGGGAGCGTCGCCGCCTCGCTCGAGCTCCACCCCGAGCGCCGTCAGATCGCAGCCGGCGTCGGCTGGGCCGCCCTCGCCATGCTCGCCTTCGGCGGCTACTACGTGCCCATGCACGCAGCCTCGACCCACGACTGGCTGTGGCCCGCCTTTCTCTTCCGCTGCACGTCGGTCACGCTCGTGCTGTCCGTCGTGCTCGCGCGCCGGACGCGGCCGAGCGGCCTCCGCGCCCACTGGCCCGGCCTCGTGGCGATCGGCTTCCTCGACACCGGTGGGAACGCGCTCTTCGCCGCGGCCTCGTCGACCCACGGGCTCCTCAGCGTCGTCTCGGTGCTCGCGTCGCTCTACCCGGTGGTGACGGTGCTCCTGGCGCGGCTCATGCTCGGAGAGCGCGTGGAGCGGACGCAGGACGCAGGGGTGATCGTCGCGCTCGCCGGTGTCGTGCTGATCACCGCGGGAGGCTAGCCAGCCGGTTCTCGATCACGGCCCGGAGCTCCCGGATCTCCTCGAGGCAGAGCCCTGCGGGGTCCGGCAGGCTCCAGGCGTCCGTGTCGACGACGACGTCGTCGGGCCCCGGCCCGTCGACACGCTCGGGGAACGGAACGTCGAGCTCCTCGATCGCCTCCACGACCGCCTGGCCGGGCGGCGAGCCGAGGAACGCTCCGCCGCCGAGCGCGGCCGCGAGCGGCCGTGGCCCCCGGCGAAGACGAGACGCCTCACCCTCCGAGGGTATGCCGCAGCTCCCGCACCGCGTCGGGGACGAGGCGGTAGTACGCCCACGTGCCGCGACGGCTCGCCTCGACGAGGCCCGCGTCGCGGAGCACCTTCAGGTGGTGCGAGATCGTCGGCTGCGAGAGCTCGAACGCCGCGGTCAGGTCGCACACGCAGCACTCCTCGGTCGCGGCGAGCCGGTTGACGATCGCAACGCGGGTCGGGTCCGAGAGCGCCCGGAAGCGCGCCGCCAGGGTCTCGCTCTCCTCGGGATCGAGCAGGGCGATCGCCGGGCCGCAGCAGATGACGGGCAGCGCTTTCATCGACAGATCTCAATATAATGCATCGATGTCGATCGATGGAAGGAGGGCGCGATGAGACGCGGCGACTGTTGCGACGGCTGCTGCGGCGGCACCGGCTGCTGCTAGCGGCTCCCTGCCGGCGGGGCGTACGACCCGCCGGCGCCCTGGTCAGATGTTGAAGCGGACGTTGAGGACGTCGCCGTCCTCGACGACGTACGTCCTCCCTTCGAGCCGCTGCCTCCCCGCCCGCGCGGCTTCCGCGTGGCCCCCGGTCTCGACGAGATCGTCCGAGCGCACGACCTCGCAGCGGATGAAGCCCCGCGCGATGTCGGAGTGGATCGTCTCCGCCGCGTCGAGCGCAGTCTGGCCGCGCCGGAGCGTCCACGCCCGCGTCTCCTTCTCCCCCGCCGTGAAGAACGTGATCAGGTCGAGCGTCTCGGCGAGCCTCCGCACGATCTCGCCGAGCGCGGACTCGCCTCCGGCCCGGAACTCCGCCGCTTCCTCGGACGGCAGCTCGGCGAGCTCGGCCTCGAGCTGGAGATCGATCGCAGCGGGACCGTTGACGAGGTCGAGCAGCGGCTTGGTCGTGAGCGGCTCGAGCTCCCTCGGCAGTTCGCCCTCCCACTCAGCCAGTGTCCGTCCCGCGTCGAGATGCGCGAGGAGCCGCTCGAGCTCGGCCGCCTCGGCCCTGAGGCGCGCGTCGCCCGACTTCGCCTGCTTCGCGACGCGTTCGAGCCTCCGCTCGACGTGGTCGCGGTCCGCGACGAGGAGCTCGAGCTTCAGCGTCTCGAGGTCGTCGGCCGGCACGCGGGTGCCGGAGAACCCGTCGAGCACGACGAGGAGCGCGTCGACCTGGCGCAGGTTGCCGAGCAGCTGAGGGCCGGTCCCGGGCACGTCGACCACGCGCACCGCGGCCGGCGTGACCTTTCGCGCGCCCACGGTCTCGGCGAGCCGGTCGAGCCGCTCGTCGGGAATCTGCGCCATCCCGACGTGCTCCTTGCCGGAGCCGTGCGTCTCGGCACGCGTCAGCGCACGGAAGAGCGTCGTCTTCCCCGAGCTCGGCGGCCCGACGATGCCCACCTCCAGCGCCACGCGCGGAGGCTAGCCCGGAGACGTCTCCTGACGGGCGATCTGCTTCTGCAGGGAGACGAGCGCGCGGTGCTGCAGCGACTTGATCGCCCCCTCGGTCTTGTCGAGGATCGCCGCGACCTCCGCGTTGGGGAGGTTGAAGACGAACTTCAGGGTCAGCACCTGCTGCTGCTCGGGGGAGAGGCGCTCGATCAGCCTGAGCATCGACTCGCGGCCGATGGTGTGCATCGCCGCGAGCTCCGCGGACGGCTCTTCCTCGCCGGGCGCCTCGGGCACCTCCTCCTCCGGCTGCCAGCGGCGGCGGGCGCGGAAGTGGTCCATCGCGAGGTTGTGCGCGATCCGGAAGAGCCACGCCGAGAACGGGGCGGACTGCCACCTGAAGCTGCCGATCTTCTCCAGCATCTTGAGGAACGTCTGCGTCGTCAGGTCCTCGGCGTCGTGACGGTTGCCCACGCTGACGTGGAGGTAGCTGTAGATCCGGTCGAAGTGGATGAGATAGAGCTCCTCGAGGGCCTCGCGGTCGCCCTGCTGGCCCCGCGCGACGAGCTCGCGAACGTGCTCGGTCGACTCGCGCGCGGGCAGGCGCTCGGTCGGAGAGCTCATCCCGGTTTCGTTCCCCACGAGCCGCCCTGAGCTAACTAGCCGGAGCCGAACCCGACCCGGCCTGCGCGGACGACCCGCTTGTAGTAGGCGACCTGGGCGACGACCACCTGCAACGGACCGTCCTCGGTCTCGAGCACAACGACAGGCCCGCCTGCTCCGGTCGAGCCGAGCGCCGACTCGAGCTCGTCCGCCGAGCGGGCCTCGACGAAGCCGGCGACGATCTGGCCGCCGGCGAAGCCGATCTCGACGCGGACGCGCTCGTCAGCCACCGGCGCAGACCACCTCCGAGAGCACGCCGTGCACCGAGTCGGGGTGGACGAAGGCCACCTCGAGCCCGAACATGCCCCGTCGCGGCGCCTCGTCGATCAGCTCGGCTCCGGCGGCGGAGAGATGCGTGAGCGCCGCGGAGATGTCGTCGACCTCGTAGGCCACGTGGTGCATCCCGGGACCGCGCTTCGCGAGGAAACGGCCTACGGGCGTGTCCTCGCCGAGCGCGCGGAGAAGCTCGAGCCTGCTCTCGCCCACCCGGATCGAGGCCGCCTCGACCCCCTGCTCCTCGACGCGCGAGCGGTGCTCGAGCCGGGCGCCGAAGAGGCGCTCGTACGTGTCGAGCGCGCCGTCGAGATCCTCGACCGCGAGGCCCACGTGATGCACCGAGGTCGGGGTCTCCACGGCGCGATCGTATTTGAAAGACTCGCGGCGACGATGCGTGCCTCGGCCCTCGCCCTCGTCCTGGCGGCCGCGCTCCTCGCCGGCTGTGGCGGCCACGGCAAGAGCGCGAAGCCGAACTCGGAGGCGTCGAAGCCGCCCGCGCGCGTGCTCGCCGACGCCAGGACGGCCGCGACGAGCGCGTCGTCCGCGCACGTGTCCGGCAGCGTCCGGTCGAACGGGACGCCGATCACGCTCGACCTCTCGACGGTGCGGGGCAAGGGCGCGACGGGCTCGATGACGACGAGCGGGCTCAGGTTCGACCTGATCCGGATCGGCGACACCGTGTACATCCGCGGCAGCGACGCGTTCTACAGGAAGTTCGCGGGGCCGGCGGTCGCGCAGCTCCTGCACGGGAGGTGGATCAAGGCGCCGGCCACGAAGGGGCGGCTCGCCGCGCTCGCCCCGCTGACGAGCATCGATGCGCTGTTCACCGGGATCAGCTCGCACCACGGCAGGCTCGTCAACGACGGGAAGACGACCTACAAGGGAACCGAGGTCGTCGCGATCCGGGACACGTCCGACAACAGCAAGCTCTTCGTCGCGGCCTCGGACAAGCCCTACCCCGTCGCGATCACCGGCGGCAGGCAGGGCAAGTCGGGCACGATCGAGTTCGGCGACTGGAACAAGCACGTGTCGCTCTCGGCGCCGGGCGGCGCGATCCCCATCCCGAAGCTCGGATAGCTACGCGGGCAGCTCGCCGGGCTTGCTCGCGACGACGCGCGGCACGCCGACGGTCTCCGAGGCCCGGGACTCGGGCTCGACGTCCCTCACGAGCTCCTGCAGCTCGTCGCGCACGAGCGTCTCCTTCTCGAGGAGCGCCGCGGCGATCCGGTCGAGCGGAACCCTGTGCTTGCGCAGGAGCCGGACGGCCTCCTCGTATGCGCCGTCGGTGAGGCGGGCCTGCTCCTCGTCGCGGATCCGCTTCGTCGTCTCGGCGAGCGCGTAGTTGTCGGCCCGCATCGTGCGCGAGGAGACGGTCTCGGACATGCCCCACTCGAAGACCATGGAGCGGGCGATCTCGGTCACCTTCTCGAGGTCGTTGGCCGCGCCGTTCGTGACCCGGCCGAAGACGACCTCTTCCGCGGCCCGGCCGGCGAGGGCGACGATCATCCGGTCGATCAGCTCCTCCTTCGTGTGGAGGTAGCGATCCTCCTCGGGGAGGTAGAAGGCGTAGCCGAGCGCGTTCCCGCGCGAGACGATCGTCACCTTCTGGAGCTCCATGACCGAGCCCATCAGATGCGCCATGAGCGCGTGGCCGCCCTCGTGGTAGGCGAGGATCCGCCGCTCCTTCTCGGTCAGCATCTTCCGTTGCTGCAGGCCCGCGACGACGCGCTCGAGCGCCCAGTCGAAATCGGCCTGTGTGATCGCGGTGGCGCCGCGGCGGCCGGCCTTGATCGCGGCCTCGTTGCAGATGTTCGCGAGCTCGGCGCCCGTCAGCCCGGACGTCTGCCGCGCCACTTGCCCGAGGTCGACGGTGTCGAGATTGAGCGGCTTGCCGCGCGTGTGGACGCGCAGGATCGCCTCGCGGCCGGCGAGGTCCGGCGGTGACACGAGCATCTGCCGGTCGAAGCGGCCGGGGCGCAGCAGCGCCTGGTCGAGATCCTGGATCCGGTTCGAGGCGCCCATCACGACCACCTGCTCGGAGCCCTCGAAGCCGTCGAGCTCGACGAGCAGCTGGTTGAGCGTCTGGTCCTGCTCCCGGTTGAAGCCGTGCCCGCTGCGCTGCGCGCCGACGGCGTCGAGCTCGTCGATGAAGATGATCGAGGGCGCGTTCTTCCGGGCCTCGGCGAAGAGCTTGCGGATGCGGGAGGCGCCGAGCCCGGCGAACATCTCGACGAACGAGGAGGCGGAGGCGCTGTAGAAGTTCGCGCCGGACTCGAACGCGACGGCCTTGGCCAGGAGCGTCTTGCCCGTCCCGGGCGGTCCGTAGAGGAGCAGGCCCTTCGGCACCTTCGCGCCGAGCCGCTCGAAGCGCTTCGGGTCGCGCATGAACTCGACGACCTCCATCAGCTCGCCGCGGACCTCTTCCACTCCGGCGACGTCGGCCCAGCTCGTCTTCGACTTGCTGCCGTGGGTCAGGTTGGCCGGCGTCGTGCGCGGCATCATCCCCATCGTCTTCCAGAGGAGCCAGCACATGAAGGCGACGAGGACGAGGAACGCCAGGCCGAGATAGGTCATGGCGAAGTCCGCCGCAGCATGGAACCAGTGCCCCACCATCTAGGTGGTCTCATCGGCAGCGAGGGGGATGTGCCTTAACGGAGCGCGCGCAGGGCGGGCTCGAGGCGCTGGCGGGTCGTGAGGACGCCCTCGAAGAGGTCGCCGTGCCGGCGCACGCGCTCCAGCACGACGTCCATGGTGAACGAGGCGGCGTCGAGCGACTCGCCGACCTCGTCCCAGCGCAGCGGTGTCGAGACCGGGGCTCCCGGGCGCGGCCGCACCGAGTACGCGGACGCGATCGTCTTGCCCTCGCCGTTCTGGTTCGCGTCGACGAGCACTCCGCGTCGCTTCGCCTTCGACCACTCGGTCGTCACGAGCCCGCGGTGCGTGCGCGCGAGGGCCCCCGCCACGATCTCGCAGAACTCGCGCGTCTGCGCGTACGTGTAGCGCCGCTCGACCGGCAGGAGGACGTGCATCCCGTCCGCGCTCGACGTCTTCGGGAAGGACGCGAGCCCGAGTGCGTCGAGCGCCTGCTTGACGAGCAGCGCGACCTGCACGACCTCGGGGAAGCCGACGTCCGGGGACGGGTCGAGGTCGAAGAGCACGAAGTCGGGCCGGTCGGCCTTGTCGACGCGGGAGTACCACGCGTTGAGGTCGATGCAGCCCATGTTCACCATCCACAGCAACGCCCGTTCCTCGTTGACGAGCGGCGCGTCGATCCACCTGCGGCGCGGCGGCCGCTCCCGCGTCGAGACCTGGACGTGGAAGCGCGGGATCCATTCCGGCATCCCCTTCGGGGCGTCCTTCTGGAAGAACGCCTTGCCGTACGCGCCGTCGGGATAGCGGCGCATCGTGAACGGCCGGTCGCGGAGATGCGGCACGACGACGGGCGCCACCGCGCGGTAGTAGTCGATCAGGTCGCCCTTCGTGATCCCGCCGCTCGGGTCGTCCTCCGGCCAGAACGGCTTGTCGAGGTTCGAGAGCCGCACGCCGTGCTCGGTCGCCTCGACCGGGCCTTCGCGGCGCACGGCGCGCGCCGGCTTGTCGTCGCGCAGCCCCTGGAAGGAGGGTGCACGCAGGTGGCCGTCGTGCGTCCACTCCGCGAACTCGACCTCGCACACGAGCTCGGGCTCCACCCACACGACGTCGCCCTTGCGGACCTTCGGCATCTTCGGCTCGGCCGGGAAGGGCGCCGTGTCGCGCCGCAACGGCTCGAGCTTCGCCAGGAGCTCGTCGATGTCCCGCTCGCTGAAGCCGGTGCCGCAGTTGCCGACCCACGCGAACTGCCCGCCGCGGCGGACGCCGAGGACGAGCGAGCCGAAGCGTCCCTCGCGCCGTCCCTGCCCCTTCGTCCAGCCGCAGATGACGAACTCCTGCCGGCCGTGCGTCTTGATCTTCAGCCAGTCGCGGCCCCGCCTTCCCTCGAGGTAGCGGGACGCGGCCCGCTTCGCCATCACGCCCTCGAGCCGCTGCTCGCGCGCGGCCTCGAGCAGTGCCTCGCCGTCGTCGAAGACGCCCGACAGCTGAACGAAGCGCGACGGGGCGACCAGCCTCTCGAGGCGCTCGCGGCGCTCCGTGAGCGGCAGGTCGACGACCGGCTCGCCGTCGAGCTCGAGCAGGTCGAAGATCTCGTAGACGAGCGGCGTCCCGGGCTTGTCCTGCTGCATCGCCGAGAAGCTCGGGCGGCCCTGCTCGTCGAGCGCGCAGACCTCGCCGTCGACCACCGCCTCCGGCGAGCGCAGCGCCTTCGGCAGCTCCTTCGCGATCACGGCAAAGCGCTTCGAGAGATCGTTGCCGCGCCGCGACCGTAACGTCGCCTCGCCGCCGCGGACGTAGCCGAGCGCGCGGTAGCCGTCCCATTTCGGCTCGAAGAGCCAGCCCTCTCCCTTGGGCAGCGTCTCCACCGAGGACGCGAGCATCGGCGAGTAGCGGCGCTTCTCCTGCCCGGGCGCAGCGCCGTCGTCACGTTTGCGGAGGATGAGCCAGTTCTTCTCGTCGCCGGACAGATGCGCGGGGACGAGCGCCCACGTCCCGTCGAGACGCTCGCCGTGGAGGCGCACGGTGAGGCCGCCGTCGCGCTTCTCCTCGAGCAGGTCGTACGTGCCGCGGTCCCAGATCTCGACCGTGCCGGCGCCGTAGTTCCCCTTGGGGATCTCACCCTCGAAGCTGCCGTACTCGAGCGGATGGTCCTCGACGTGGACGGCGAGGTGCTGCTCGCCCGGCTCGAGCGGCACTCCCTTCGGCACGGCCCAGGAGACGAGGACGCCGTCGCGCTCGAGGCGGAAGTCGTAATGGAGCCGCCGCGCGTCATGCCGCTGCACGACGAAGGTGAGCTCCTTCGCCTCTCGGCGTTTGCCGCCGAAGGGCTCGGGAGTGGCTTTGCGATTTCGCTTGCGCTCGTACTCCGAGAGCTTCTTGCTCACGAAGCGTTTCTAGCGCGTGCGCGTTGCGTGCGCTCGACCGACTCGCGCAGCGCCTGCATCAGGTCGACGACCTCGGGCTCCTCCTCCCGCGGCTCGGGCAGGGGCTGGCCCTCGGCCTTGGAGCGGATCAGCTCGAGCAGCTCGGAGCGGTACGTGTCGTCGTAGCGCTCGGGGTCGAACTCGGCGCTGAGGTTCTCGACGAGCGACTTGGCCATCTCGACCTCTGCCTCGCGCAGCCCGTCGTCGCCGACTGCCTCGCCGGCGACCTCGGCGGGCTTCCGCACCTCGTCGGCGTAGTACATCGTCTCGATCACGAGCACCTTCTCGTACGGCCTCAGGCAGGCGAGGTGCTGCTTGTTCCGGATCACGACCTTGGCGATGCCGACGCGGCCGGTCTCCTCGAGCGCCTCGACGAGCAGCCGGTACGGCTTCTTCCCGCCCCCCTGCGGCACGAGGTAGTACGCCTGCCGGAAGTAGATCGGGTCGATCTCGTCGAGGCAGACGAAGTCGCAGATGTCGACCGAGTGCGTGAGCTCGACGTCGAGCCGGTCGAGATCCTCGGGCTCGATCGGGACGAAGCGTCCCTTTTCCAGCTCGAACGCGCGCACGACGTCGTCCGCGTCGACGTGCTCGCCGGTGTCCCTGCGCACCTTGTCGTAGCCGATCGGCTCGAGATCGTGGCGGTCCACGAAGTGGAAGCGAAGCTCCTTCGAGCTCGTGGCGCTGAGCATCCGGACCGGGATGCTGACGAGCCCGAACGAGATCGTGCCGCTCCAGATCGGACGCGCCGCCATGCCGTCCTCGTCCCCCGCCTGCGAGGCGCGAAAACGGGCGCCGCGGGATCGGTTTGCGGGTTTCGGACCGTACGGCGGCCGTTCACACGACGCATACATAGCGGGGATAAGCCTGTGGACGGTGTGGACAGCGCCCGTGTCGCCATGGCCGTAAACTGTGCAAACCTACTCCTAGTTGCTCAGGCGAAGACGCCGAGCGAGCGGAAGCGGGCGCGACGGCGCCGCCGGAGGTCCTCGCCCAGAATCCCCTCCAGCTCGGCCAGCGATTCCTGCAGCGCCTGGCCGAGAAGGCGTGCGGCCAGGTCCGGGTCGATGTGCGCGCCACCCACGGGCTCGGGGACGATCTCGTCGACCACGCCGAGCTCGAGACAGTGGACGGCGTCCGGGCGGAACGCCGCCGCGGCCTTCTTCGCCTGGCCGGCGTCGCGCCAGAGAATGGCCGCGCAACCCTCGGGCGAGATCACGGAATAGATCGCGTTCTCCTGCATGAGGACGCGGTCGGCGAGCGCGATGGCGATCGCCCCGCCCGAGCCTCCCTCGCCGATCACGCACGCCACGGTCGGCACCTTGAGGCGTGCCATCACCGCCTGCGAGTGCGCGATCGCCGCCCCTTGTCCATGCTGCTCGGCGACGACGCCGGGATAGGCGCCCGGCGTGTCCACGAGCGTGACGACGGGGAAGCCGTGCCGGTCGGCGAGCTCCATCGCTTGCCAGGCCTTGCGGTAGCCCTCCGGGTTCGGCATGCCGAAGCGGCGGTTCGCGCGCTCGTGGATGTCGCGCCCCTTCTGCTGTCCGACGAGCACGATGGTGCGCCCGTCGAGCTTGCCGAGGCCCGCGACCATCGCCCCGTCGTCCCCGAGCGCCCGGTCGCCGTGGAGCTCGAACCAGTCGTCGAGCAGGCGCTCGACGTAGTCGAGCGTGTACGGCCGCTCGTCGTGCCGGGCGAGCTCGACCTTGCGCCAGATCTCCTCGTCGGTTGCCTCCTCGCCGATCCGGGCGATCTGCCGCTGCAGCCGCTCCAGCTCCCCGGAGATGCGCGCGCCGCCGAGCAGCGGCAGGTTTCTCAGGCGTCCGAGCCGCTCGCGCAGGCGAAGCTCGTGCTCAGTCGGGGGCATCGAACAGCCTCAGGAGCCTGGACAGCGTGGGGCGCAACTCGGCGCGCGGCACGATCGCGTCGATCTGCCCGTAGCGGAGGTTCTGCTCCGCCCGGCCGAAGTCGTCGGGCAGCTTCTCGCGTGTGATCTCCTGCACGACGCGCGGGCCGGCGAAGGACATGAGCGCGTTCGGCTCGGCGAGCACGACGTCGCCCAGCGTCGCGAAGCTCGCGAGGACGCCGCCGGTCGTCGGATGGGCCATGACGCAGAGGAGCGCCTGGCCGGAGTCGCGCAGGTCCTCGACGGCGGCCACGGTCTTCGGCAGCTGCATGAGCGCGAGGATCCCCTCCTGCATGCGCGCGCCGCCCGAGCTCGTGACGGCGACCACCGGCATGCCGGCCTCCGCGGCCGAGTCGCAGGCGCGGGAGAACTTCTCCCCGACGACACTCCCCATCGAGCCGCCCATGAAGGCGAAGTCCATGACGGCGAGCTCGCACTGGCTGCCCTCGATCGCCGCGCGGCCGATCACCATCGCGTCGGCGAGGCCCGTCTCCATCTCCGCCTGTGCCAGTCGCTCCGTGTAGGGGCGGAGGTCGAAGAAGCCGAGCGGATCCTCGGAGTGCAGGTCGGTCGCCTCCTCCGCGAACGAGCCCGGATCGGCCAGGGACTCGATCCGCGCCCGTGCCCGCATGGGGAAGTGGTGGCCGCACTGCTCGCACACCCAGAGGCTCCGCTCGAGCTCGTCGTCGCGGTAGTGCGAGTGGCAACTCGGGCAGGTGTTCGGGTGACTCGGGGGAGGGGTCGGCTGGTCGTCGGTCTCGACGGAAACGTCGATGTTCGCCATCACCCGCTCCCGGCGTCGGCAGAGCCGACACCTTCGCTCCCGATGAGCTCCGTCGAGCCTACGCTCATTGTCGGGAGCTTAGACCTACGGGTCGCGAGGGAGGTTGCGAAACGCGTCAGTAGCCGAGGGCCGCCGCGAGCCGCTCCAGTTTCTCCACGTTCGCGGGGTCCGGCGCGAGCCCGGTGATGCCTGCGCCCACCAGCTTGCCGCTGTCCCGGACTCTCCGGAGGAGCGCCTCGACCTCCTCGAGCGGCGGGCCGCCGGGCTCGGGCATGAAGACCGCGAGCTCGTCCGGGGCGACGACGTCGCCGTCGAGGGCGACGTAGACGGAGTCAACCCGGCCGAGCAGCGCCTCGGGGTCCTCGCCGATGCCCGCGGCAGCGATGAAGTCCTGCTCGGCCGGGTCGAGGTTGCGCGCTCCCCAGAGCACGACGTCGCCGGCGTCGATCGTGCCACGGTCGACGAGCATGCGCAGCGGCATCCGCCACTCGTCGCCCGAGGGCGACGTCTCCGGCGTGTTCAGGTCGCCGTGCGCGTCGAGCCAGAGGACGGCGACGCGCCCGTGGCGGGCATGCAGGCCTTCGAGGGCACCCACGTGGGCGCAGCAGCAGCCGCCCAGGACGAGGGGCCGCGCGGGCAGATCGGAGGCGACCGCCAGCGTCTGCAGCGCGAGCGTCTCCTCTTCCACGACGGCCACCTCGGGGTAGGCGAGCGCGAGCGAGGCGGCCTCGACCATCGGCTCGCCGCCGTCGCCCCAGGCGCGCGGCACGCGCACGAGGCCCGCGGCGAAGGAGCGGCCGCAGCTGTGGCACTCGTACTCCTCGCCGACCGCGACGGCGGTGAGGGCCCGGCAGTCCGGACACCGCGCCCGGAGGAGGCTCATCGCAGGACTTTCTCCCACACGACCTGCTCCTGGTCGACCGACATGCCGACGCTCTCGTAGAGCTGGGTCGCGCCGGTCGCGTTCTCGGAGTCGACGCCGAGACCGACGCGCCGCCGTCCACGGCGATGGAACTCGCGGAAGCTGTGGAGGAGCAGCGCCTTCGCAAGCCCGCGGCCGCGCCAGCCGGGCCTCACGCCGATCGATCCGATCCAGCCTCCTCCCGAACGCTCGGGATCGTTCCGGGTCGCCGCGGCCACCTCGTCGCCGTCACGGACGAGGAACCAGAGCGACGGGTCGTGGTCGGGCTTCGCCGCCTGACGCTCCCACCACGACTCGAACGATTCCGGCCGGTTCTCCCAGTGCTCCGCGAAGGCCTCCTCGAGAGCCGCATGGAAGGCGCGGGCCGAGTCGTGGCTGAACGGCTCGATCCGAAGGCCGTCGGGAAGCACCGGCGCGGGCGGGGGCTCGGGCCCGAGCTCGATCGTCATCTCCCAGAAGCGCCGCACCTCTCGATACCCGCGGGCGGTGAGCAGGCGAGGCGCCGCCCGGTCGGGCGCCAGGCTCACGCTGTGGACGCGCTCGACCCCGAGCTCCCGCAGGCGGGCCTCGGTCAGTTCGAGCAGCCTCGATCCCAGGCCCCGCCCCTGCCGGTCCGGGTGGACGACGCCGATCGCGAACCCCGGGTCGTCGTCCGCTTCCACCCAGGCGAGGGCCGCGATCCGTCCTCCCTCCTCGCAGAGCCAGGTGTCTCGCTCGAGATCCACGTGCGCGAGCCAAGCGTTGACGTCGGCCAGCCCGACCCGCGAGGGGCGGCCGAACAGGCGGGTCTCGTCCTCCGCGAGGAACGACGCGACGGCGGGGAGATCGCCGGCGGTCATCGCGCGCACGTTCACGGCACGAGCAGGTCGAGGCTGTCGGCGAGCCCGGCCAGGCTGTGCAGCTCCACGTCGGGCTGCGGGTCGGCCTCCTCGCCGAGCCGGTCGATCCAGATCGTGCGCAGGCCGAGCGCCGTGGCGGGCGCGATGTCGTGGTAGAGGCTCGCGCCGACGTGGACGTGGTGCTCGGGGTCTGCTCCGCTGCGCGCGAAGAACTCGTCCCAGTGGCCCCTCGCCGGCTTGTACGAGCCGATCTCGGACGCCGCGATCGTGAGCTCGAAGCCGACGCCGATGCGCTCGAGCGAGGCGTCCAGCAGGTCGCGGTCGGTGTTCGAGAGCACGGCGAGCTTCCAGCCGCGGGCGCGGGCCTCCTCGAGCGCCGCCGGAACCTCGGGAAAGGGGTCCCAGGCCGGCAGCGACCGGGCGAGCGCCTCCTCCTCGTCCGCGGGAGCGCCGAGCCGGGCGAGCGCGACGGCCGTCACCTCGCGATAGCTCCGCCGCGGATCCTCCCGCTGGATCTGCTGCTCGAGCTCGTGGTACGTGCGCAGCAGCTCGCCGCCCCGCGTGGCGCCGAAGAGGCGCTCGAGCTCGCGGCCGATGCCGGCGTTCCAGTCGATCAGCGTGCCTTAGCAGTCGAAGGTGGCCCAGCGCGTCACGCGGGGAACCTACCGCGGAGCGCAGCTCAGTCTTCGAAGCGCCTGAAGACGACGCACGCGTTGTGGCCGCCGAAGCCGAAGCTGTTCGACACGGCGACCTTGACGTCGGCGTCCCGTGCCTCGTTCGGCACGTAGTCGAGGTCGCAGGAGGGGTCCTCCACCTCGTAGTTGATCGTCGGCGGCAGCTTCCCGTCGCGGATGGAGAGGACGGTGAACGTCGCCTCGACGGCGCCGGCGGCGCCGAGGCAGTGGCCGGTCGCCCCCTTCGTGCCGGAGACCGGCGTCTTGTACGCGTTCTCCTCGCCGAGCGCGTACTTGAGCATCTGCGTCTCGGACGAGTCGCCGACCGGCGTCGAGGTCGCATGCGCGTTCACGTAGTCGATCTCGTCGAGGCCCGCGCCTGCGTCGCCGAGCGCCATCTTGAAGGCCGTCACCGGGCCTGTCGGATCCGGCTCGGTGATGTGCTTGGCGTCGGAGGAGAGCCCGTACCCGGCCACCTCGGCGTAGATCTTCGCGCCGCGCGCCCGCGCGTGCTCGAGCTCCTCGAGCACGAGCAGCGCGCCTGCCTCGCCCATGACGAAGCCGTCGCGCTCGCCATCGAAGGGTCGCGACGCGCGCGCTGGATCGTCGTTGCGGCGCGAGAGCGCGCGCATCGCGCCGAAGCCCGCGATCCCCACCTGCGTCACCGCCGCCTCGGTGCCGCCGCAGAGCATCACGTCGGCCCGCCCGAGCCGGATCTCGTCGGTCCCGTCGCCGATCGCCATGTTCGAGGCGGCGCACGCGGTGCACTCGGAGAGCAAAGGGCCGCGTGTGCCGAGCTCGATCGAGACCCAGCCGGCGCCGAGGTTCGGGATGATCGCCGGGATCGAGAACGGGTTGACGCGGTCGGGCCCGCGCTCGAGCAGCTGGTCGTAGCAGTCCTGGAACGACTGCAGCCCGCCGATGCCGGTCGCGATCGCGGCGCCGATCCGGTCGGCCTCCTTCTCGATCTCCAGACCCGAGTCGGCCACCGCCTGCCGCGCCGCGGCGAGGATGAGATGCGTGAAGCGGTCCATCCGGCGGGCCGCCTTGCGGTCGATCCAGGCGGTCGGGTCGAAGTCCTTCACCTCGCAGGCGAAATGGACGGGGTAGTCGGCGTGGTCGAACTGGGTGATCTCCGCGGCCCCGCTGTCGCCCGCGAGGAGGCTCGACCACGTGGACTCGACGTCGAGCCCGAGCGGGGTCACCGCGCCCAGCCCGGTGACGACGACGCGCCTGCGTCCGTTGGAGGAACCGTTGGATGCGCCCACTACATTCCGAGTCCGCCGTCGACGAGCAGCACGTCCCCCGTGATGAACGATGCCTCGTCGGAGCAGAGGAAGCGTACAGCCCCGGCCACGTCTTCCGGCTCTCCGAGCCGGCCGAGGGGCGTGTTGCCGAGCATCGCGGACGTCGCCTCCTCGGGCAGGACGTCGGTGAGCTGCGTCCGGACGTAGCCGGGCGCGACGACGTTGGCGCGAACGCCGCGGCTGCCGAGCTCGCGCGCGAGCGATTTCGTGAAGCCGATGATCCCGGCCTTCGACGCCGCGTAGTTCGTCTGGCCCCAGTTGCCGTGCACGCCGACGATCGAGGAGACGTTCACGATCGCGCCGGCCCGCTTCTTCATCATCGGCCGGCAGACGGCCCGGCACGTGTAGAAGACCGACGAGAGGTTCGTCTCGATCACCGTCCGCCAGTCGTCGTCGGGCATCCGCGCCAGCAGGCCGTCGCGCGTCAGGCCCGCATTGTTGACGAGTATGTCGAGGTCGCCCGCCTCCTCGACGAGCCGGGCGGCCTCCTCGGCGCTCGCGACGTCGGCCTGGACGGCGCGGCCGCCGATCTCCTGGGCCAGGGCGTCCGCCTCCTCGGCGCCGGTGCGGTAGCCGACGACGACCTCGGCGCCGGCGCGCGCCAGCTCCTCTGCGATCGCGCGGCCGATTCCCTTCGACGCGCCGGTGACGAGGGCGCGCTTGCCCTCGAGCGACGCGAAGGTCACGTCGATTCGGCGAGCAGCTCTGGGAGCCGCTCGAGCGCCTCGATGCTGTTGACCGAGACGGCCTTGACGCTGCGGTCGATCCGCTTGACGAGCCCGGAGAGCACGTTGCCGGGGCCGACCTCGACGAAGGTGCGGACGCCGTCGCGCATCAGCTCCGTGGCCGACTGCGTGAAGCGCACCGGCGCGGTCAGCTGGTCGACGAGAAGCGGCCCGATGCGCTGCGCCGACTCCACGCGGGCGGTCACCGTGGACATGAACGGCGCGGACGGCTCCTGGAAGCGCACCTTCTCGATCGCGGGGCGCAGCCGGTCGGCGGCGCGCGCGACGAGCGGCGAGTGGAAGGCCCCCGAGACCTTGAGCTTGACGGCCCGGCGCGCGCCCTCGCTCTGCGCCTGCTCGATGCACTGGTCGACGGCGGGGTTCTCGCCGGAGACGACGATCTGGCCGGGGCAGTTGTAGTTCGCGGGCCAGACGCCGAGGATGCGCCGGCAGAGCGCCTCCACGACCTCGTCGGCGAGGCCGAGGATCGCGGCCATCGAGCCGGGATTGCGCGCCGCCGCGTCGGCCATCGCGAGCCCGCGCTCCCGGACGAGCGTCATCGCCTCCTCGAGCGTCATCGCCTCGGCCGCAGCGAGCGCGGCGAACTCGCCCACCGAGTGACCGATCACGAAGTCGGCCTCCACCCCGCGCTCGCGCAGGGCCGCGAGCACGGCGAGCGACGTGGCGACGAGCGCCGACTGCTGCACCGCGGTGTCCACGAGCTCCTCGGCGTCGGCGTGGAAGCAGAGGCGCTCGAGGTCGAGGCCAGTCGCCTCGCTGCCGCGCTCGAAGACGGCCCTCGCGGCGGGCACGGCCTCCGCGAAGTCGCGCCCCATGCCGGCCTCGAACGAGCCCTGGCCCGGGAAGCAGAAGGCGACCTTGCTCACGCTGCCTCGGCCGTCCAGCGCATGAGGGCGCTTCCCCAGGTGAGGCCGGCTCCCATCCCCGTCATCAGCACGAGGCTTCCCCGCCTGAGCCTCCCGTCACTCTGCGCCTCCGCAAGCGCGAGCGGGATGGACCCCGACGACGTGTTGCCGTAGCGGTCGACGTTGATCACCACCCGCTCCGACGGGATCCCGAGCTTCTTGGTTGCGTGGTCGATGATGCGGACGTTCGCCTGGTGGGGCACGTAGACGTCAACGTCGGAGACGCTCGTCCGGCAACGGTCGAGGACCGCCTCGGCCGACGACACGAGGACGCGTGTCGCGAACCTGAACACCTCGCGGCCGTTCATCTTCACCATCCGGTCGGGATGGTCGAAGATGCGCGAGCCGCTGCCGGGCAGCCAGAGGTGCTCGCCGCCCGAGCCGTCCGCGCCGAGCTCGAACGCGAGGAAGCCGGCCTCCTGGGCGGGCTCGAGCACGACCGCGCCGGCGCCGTCGCCGAAGAGCACGACCGTCGAGCGGTCGGTCCAGTCGAGGATGCGGGAGAGCACGTCGCCGCCGACGACGAGCGCCCGCCGCGAGAGCCCCGCCGCGACCATCCCGTACGCCTGCGCGAGGGCGTACATGAAGCCGGTGCAGCCGGCCGAGAGGTCGTACGCGGCCGCCTCGGCGGCACCGAGCCGGTCGGCGAGGATCGCGGAGGTCGAGGGGAACATCATGTCCGGCGTGACGGTGGCGACGATGAGCAGGTCGACGTCCGTTCCGTCGCTTCCCGCCTGCTCGAGCGCCGCGCGGGCCGCCGGGAGCGACAGGTCCGAGAGCGCCTGCGAGTCCGCCGCGATCCTGCGCTCGCGGATGCCGGTGCGCTCGACGATCCACTCGTCGGACGTCTCGACCATCCCCGCCAGCTCCTCGTTCGTGATCACGCGCTCCGGCGCGTAGGCGCCGAGCCCAGTGATCGTGACGTGGACGTCGCCGCGCGCGTCGCCGATCACGGCTCGCCACTCCCGACGAAGACGGTCAGCATCGCCTCGGCGGCGACGTCCCCGGCGACGGTGGCCCTGCCCCGCCCTTTCGCGATCGGCCCGCGGATGCGCACGAACTCACATTCCAGCTCGAGGGTGTCGCCCGGGCCGACGACGCGTTTGAAGCGGCAGTCGTCGATGCCGGCGAAGAACGGAATCTTGCCCCGGTTCGCCTCGTCGGCGAGAACGGCGACGGCCCCGCACTGGGCGATCGCCTCGACCGTCAGGACCCCGGGCATCACCGGGCGGTCCGGAAAATGGCCCCGGAACCACCAGCCGTCCTCGGGGACGACGAAGCTCCCGCGCACGCGGCGGCCGGGGTCGAGCTCGAGCACCTCGTCGACGAGCAGGAAGGGCGGCCGGTGCGGGATGATCGCCTCGATCGTCTCCCGGCCGAACGGTGCCGCGGGGAGGCTCACGCGACGTCGCGCTGCTCGAGCCGTTCCCGCAGACGGTTCCTGCCGCGGTGCGCGTGGCACTTGGCCGTACCGACCGGCATGCCAGCCGCGGCGGCGATCTCCTCGAACGTGTAGCCGAGGGCGTCCTTGAGCACGATCACCTGCGCCTGCTCGGGCGAGATGCCGGAGAGCGAGTCGCACAGCTCGCGACGCAGCTCGGTCATGCGCACGCCCCGGGTGGGGTCGTGCTCGGCGTCGATGCCGAGCTCCTCGGGGAGGGGATCGTGTACGCGACTTCGCTGCCGCTCCGCCACGTCGCGGCACGTGTTGACGACCAGGCGGTGCAGCCAGGTCGAGAACTGCGACTCGCCGCGGAACTGCCGCAAACGGACGCAGAGCTTGGCGAGCGCGTCCTGGGCCGCGTCGCGCGCGTCCTCCGGGTCGCGCAGCAGGTGGCGGGCGAGCCGCTCCACCCGCGGCGCATGCCGGACGCAGAGGGCCTCGAGCGCCCGGGCGTCGCCGGACTTCGCGCGCGTGACGAGGATCGGATCGCTCAGGCTCGCGTAGTCGAGGCCGCGCTCGCGCAGCGGCTGTCTGATCCTCGCCACGGCGGGACTAGTCTAAATGTGCGTGACGGATCTCTCCCCCGGCTCCGTCGAGCCGCTGCTGCAGGGCCGTCTCGGGCGTCCGTACCGCTTCGTCGAGGAGTGCACGTCGACCCAGCGGCTGCTCGACGGCGAGGAGGCGGAGGGGGCGACGGTCGCGACGGATCATCAGACCCGGGGGCGCGGCAGGCTCGGGCGCACGTGGGAGGCGCCCGCCGGGCGAGCGCTGCTCTTCTCCGTCCTGCTCCGCCCGACCCCGCCGATGGCGCTGTGGCCGGAGCTATCGCTCGTCGCCGGGGACGCGGTCGCGGCCGCGCTACGGCAGGAGGCCGGCGTCGCAGCCGCGCTGAGCCATCCCAACGACGTCCTCGTCGCCGGCCGCAAGGTGGCCGGGATCCTGCCGGAGGCGACTGCCGGCCGGGTCGTGCTCGGGATCGGCGTGAACGTCAACCAGAGCGCCGGGGAGCTGCCCGCGGAGACGCCGAAGCCGTCGACCTCGCTCCACGTGGAGACGGGGCGGGCGTGGTCACGGGCGCCGCTCCTCGCGGCGATCCTGCTCGAGCTCGAGCGGCGCTACGACGACTGGCAGCGGCTCCACGCGGTCCGGCGGCCCTGAGCGCGATCAGAAGCCGGGGCGCTGCTCGCGGAAGTTCCGCGCCGCCTCGATCGCGGCGCCGAGGTTGAGGCCCTTGTCCTTGGCCTGCTTGATCAGCATCACGGTCTCGAGAGCGTCGATGTCGTAGATGCGCTGCTTCTTGCCCTTGGTGGGGATCTGCGCCTTGTTCGTCCAGTAGTCGAGCTGCATCTTCGAGATGCCCGCGATCTGGCAGACCTGGCCGAGGTACAGCTCGACCTTGTCGAGATGCTCCGCCAGATTGATGGGTTCGAGAAGATCGACCTGCCGGCTGACCGCCATGTTCGCCCTCACCGCGTCGGGTGCTGACCCCCGTCTGAGAGTTATAGAGGCCTGAAGGAGCTTTTGGAAGGGTGCGCCGCGGTCAGCCGCCGTCGGGCTGCGCGCCGTCCGAGTCGGAATCGCCGTTCGTCTCGTCGGACTCGACGACGGGCGCCAGCGCCGAGACCCTCTCCTCGTCTCCGCGGAGCCGCATCACGATCACGCCCTGCGTCGAGCGGCCGAGCCGCTTGATGTCCTCGACCGGCACCCGGATCACGGTGCCCGCGGTGGAGATCAGCATCACCTGGTACCCGTCGCGCACGACGCGCGAGCCGACGAGGTGGCCCCGCGCCTCGTTCAGCTGCACCGTCTTGACGCCCATCCCGCCGCGGCCCTTGACCGGGTATTCGCTGACGCGCGTGCGCTTGCCGTAGCCGTTCTCGGTCACGACGAGCAGGTCGGCGTCGTCCTCGGCGATGTTGATCGAGATCACCTCGTCGCCCTTGCGGAGCTTCATGCCTGCGACGCCCGAGGTGTCACGGCCCATCGGCCGGACGTCGGTCTCGTGGAAGCGGATCGCCAGGCCCTTCCGCGAGACCATGAGAATGTCGTCCTCGCCCGAGGAGTGGCGGACGCCCACCAGCTCGTCGCCGTCGCGCATCTTGATCGCGATGATCCCGTCGGCCTTGAGCGGCGTGTTGTAGGCCGCGAGCTCCGTCTTCTTGACGACGCCGTTCTTCGTCGCGAAGACGAGGTAGCGCGCCTCCTCGAAGTCGCGCGTCTGGATCACGGCCCGCACCTGCTCGTCCTGCCGGAACGGCAGAAGGTTGACGATCGCGCGGCCCTTCGACTGGCGGGAACCGAGCGGGAGCTCGTGCACCTTGAGGCGGTAGACCTTCCCGACGTTCGTGAAGAAGAGGATGTAGTCGTGGGTCGAGGCGACGAAGAGGTGCTCGATGTAGTCGTCCTCCTTCAGCTCCATCCCCATCACGCCGATGCCGCCGCGCCGCTGCTCGCGGTACGTCGTCACGGGTAGACGCTTGATGTAGCCCGAGCGCGTGATCGCGATGACCATGTCCTCCTCCGCGATCAGGTCCTCGAGCTCGAGCTCCTCCTCGGCGGCGACGATCTCGGTGCGGCGGTCGTCGCCCCGGCCGTAGGTGGCCTTGATCTCGAGCAGCTCCTCCCGGATGACGCCGTCGATCTTCGCCGGGTCGCCGAGGATCGCCCGCAGCTCGCCTATCCGCTCCTGCAGGTCGGCGTAGTCGCGCTCGACCTCCTTGCGGGCGAGCCCGGTGAGGCGCGCGAGGCGCATGTCGAGAATCGCCTGCGCCTGCAGCTCGCTCAGCGAGAAGCGCCCCATCAGCTGCGTGCGCGCGTCGTCGGTGTCGTCGGCTGCGCGGATCAGGGCGACGATCGCGTCGATGTTGTCGAGCGCGATCAGGTAGCCCTGAAGGATGTGGGCGCGGGCCTCGGCCTTGCGCAGCTCGTCCTTTGAGCGGCGCGTCACGACCTCGCGCTGGAACTCGAGGTAGTGGCGGACGAGCTCGAGCAGCGACAGGGTGCGCGGGACGCCGTCGACGAGGGCGACGGCGTTGTAGCCGAACGTCGACTGCAGCGGCGTGTGCTTGAACAGCTTGTTGAGCGCGACCTGCGGCACGGCGTCGCGCTTCAGCTCGACCTGGATCCGCATCCCCGTCCGGTCGGAGTGGTCCTCGAGGTTCGAGACCTCGGTCAGCACCTTGTCGCGCACGAGGTCGGCGATCTTGACGATGACGCCTGCGTCGCCGCCCTTCTTCACACCGTACGGAAGCTCGGTGATGACGATCGCCGAGCGGCCGCCGCGCAGCTCCTCGATGTGCGCGCGGGCGCGCATGACGATGCGGCCGCGGCCGGTGCGGTAGGCGTCGCGGATGCCGCTGCGGCCGACGACGATGGCGCCGGTCGGAAAGTCGGGGCCCTTGACGTGCTTCATCAGGCCCTCGACGTTGATCTCGGGGTCGTCGATCATCGCCACGACGGCGTCGATCGTCTCGCCCAGGTGATGGGGCGGCATGTTGGTCGCCATGCCAACGGCGATCCCGGTCGAGCCGTTGACGAGCAGGTTCGGGAAGCGCGAGGGGAGCACCGACGGCTGGCGGCGCGACTCGTCGTAGTTCGGCTCGAAGTCGACGGTGTTCGCGTCGATGTCCCGCAGCAACTCGGTCGCGATCTTGGAGAGGCGCGCCTCGGTGTAGCGCATCGCCGCCGGCGGGTCGTCGTCGATCGAGCCGAAGTTGCCCTGGCCGTCGACGAGCGGATAGCGCAGCGAGAAAGGCTGCGCCATCCGGACGAGCGTGTCGTAGATCGCCGAGTCGCCGTGCGGGTGGTAGTTCGCCATCACGGCGCCGACCGTGGAGGCGGACTTCTTGTACGGCCGATTGGGCTGCAGCCCCGCCTCGTGCATCCCGTACAGGACACGCCGGTGCACAGGCTTCAGGCCGTCGCGCACGTCGGGCAGCGCGCGCGACACGATGACCGACATCGCGTAGTCGAGGAAGCTCGAGCGCATCTCCTGCTCAAGCTCGCGCGGCTCGATGCGGCCCGGGCCGAGCGCGCCGGTGTCTACCTCGGACAAGCCCCGCTCCTAGACGTCAAGGAACGCGTCCTTCGCGTTCTCCTCGATGAAGACCCGGCGCGGCTCGACCTGGTCGCCCATCAGCATCGAGAAGAGCTGGTCGGCGGCGCTCGCGTCCTCGACGTCGACCCGGACGAGGAGCCGCTTCGCGGGATCCATCGTCGTCTCCCACAGCTGCTCGGGGTTCATCTCCCCGAGGCCCTTGTACCGGGACAGCTGCGCGCCCGCTTCCTTCGCGAGCTCGAGCGCGTCGTGCCGCAGCTCGGCGAAGGTCTGGGGCGCGGCCGTGTGCTTGCCGAGCGCGAGCGAGAAGGGTGGCGGCCCGACGACCTCGACGAGCTTCTCGTAGGCGCGACGGAGGTTCGCGTAGATCGGCGAGGCGAGCAGCTCGGCCGACAGGACGACCATCTGCGCCGCGGACGTCTCCTCCTCGACGACCTTCACCTGCAATCCCTGCTCGTCGCGCTCGAGGACCGAGAGCTTGTAGCCGTTCGGCGGCAGCGCGGCGATCGCCTTCTCGGCGGCTGCCGGCGTCGTCACGTCGAGCTCGACGAGCCGGTGGGAGACGACGAGATCGGCGGCATGCGGCCCGTAGTCGGCCCGCAGTCGCGCCGACCAGCCCTCGAACTCCGCGAGCGCGCCCGTGAACCGCTTCCACCGCGTCTCCGTCAGCTTCACCTCGCTGCCGCCGCGGTCGCGCACCTCGAGCTGGCCGAAGCGCTCGCGCACGAGCAGCTCCTCGAGCTGCGAGTCCTTCTCGAAGTAGAACTCCTGGTTGCCGAGCTTCACCTTGTAGAGCGGCGGCACGGCGATGTAGACGTGGCCGTACTCGAACAGCTCGCGCATGTGCCGGTAGAGGAAGGTGAGGACGAGCGTGCGGATGTGCGAGCCGTCGACGTCGGCGTCGGTCATGACGATGATCCGGTGGTAGCGGAGCCCCTCGATGTCGAACTCGTCGCCGATCCCGGTGCCGATCGCGGTGATCATCGCCTGGATCTCGTTGTTCGAGAGAACCTTGTTGATGCGGTTCTTCTCGCTGTTGATGATCTTCCCGCGCAACGGCAGGATCGCCTGGTAGGTGCGGTCGCGGCCGGTCTTGGCCGAGCCGCCCGCCGAGTCGCCCTCGACGATGAAGAGCTCGGCGGCGGCGGGGTCGCGGATCGAGCAGTCGGCGAGCTTGCCGGGCAGCGAGGAGCCGTCGAGGGCCGACTTGCGTCGCGTCAGCTCGCGCGCCTTGCGGGCCGCGAGGCGCGCGCGCATGGCCGCGATCGCCTTGTTGCAGATCGCCCGCGCGTCCTGCGGGTTCTCCTCGAGGAACTGGGAGAAGGCGGAGTTGACCGTCGTCTGGACGAGGCCCTCGATGCCCGGATTGCCGAGCTTCGTCTTCGTCTGGCCCTCGAACTGCGGGTTGCGCAGCTTGACGGAGACGACCGCGGCAAGCCCCTCACGGACGTCCTCGCCGTCGAGGCTCTCCTCCTTCTTGAGGAGCTTGAGGTCCTGCGCCTTCGCGTTCAGGGTGCGCGTGAGCGCGCTGCGGAAGCCCGAGAGGTGCGAGCCGCCCTCGATCGTGTTCACGTTGTTCGCGAAGGTGAAGACCGACTCCTGGTAGGAGGAGTTCCACTGCATCGCGACCTCGACGGCGCCCTGCTCGGTCTCGCCCTCGAAGTAGACGAGCCGCTTGTGGATCGGGTCCTTCGCCTCGTTGATGTGCGCGACGAAGTCGCGGATGCCGTTCTCGTAGTGGAACTCGACGGTCTTGCCGTCCGCGCGCTCGTCGACGAGCTTGATGGTCAGCCCCTTCGTGAGGAAGGCCGTCTCGCGGAGGCGCTGCGTGATGGTCGCCGCGTCGACGTCGAGCTCCTCGAAGATCTCCGCGTCGGGCAGGAACGAGATCGTCGTCCCGGTCGGCTCGCCCTTGGCCATCTTCCCGACGACCGCCATATCGCCGACGGGCTCCCCGCGCTCGAACTCCTGCCGGTGGATCTTGCCGTCGCGCCGCACCTCGGCCACGAACCGCTCCGAGAGGGCGTTCACGACGGAGACGCCCACACCGTGCAGGCCGCCCGAGACCTTGTAGCCCTCGCCGCCGAACTTGCCGCCGGCGTGGAGCTTCGTGAGCACGACGGTCAGCGCCGGCAGGCCCTGCTCGGGCATGACGTCGACGGGGATGCCCGAGCCCCAGTCCTGGACCGTGATCGAGTGGTCGGGGTGGAGCGTGACCTCGATGCGGTCGTTGCGGCCCGCGAGCGCCTCGTCGACCGAGTTGTCGACCACCTCGGTGATGAGGTGATGGAGTCCCCGGAGGCCCGTCGAGCCGATGTACATGCCCGGCCTGAGCCGGACCGGCTCGAGCCCCTCGAGGACGGTGATGTCCCTGGCGGTGTAGTCCGTTTCAGCCATGAAAAAAGCCCTGCAAATTCCGCATTTGCGGGCACGTCGAAGTGTATCAGACGGAGCGGCCGTCAGGCGCCCGTGCGAGTGCCGCTTTTACGACGTTCGCAACAGATTCGCGCAGGTTCGGGTCCTCGATGCCGGCGGCGATCTCGGCGGCCTCCCGGGCGTGCTCCGGGGACACCTCGAGCCGCGAGGAGGGGGGCTCCTCGGGAGAGGGGTCCGGCAGCAGTCCGGGGGTGAAGCGGAGCCTCGGACGGCCCGGCAGCCGCTCGGCGATCTCGGCGGCTCGCTGGGTCAGCTCGAAGCCCCAGATGGCGTCCCGGACGTGGACGACGAGCGTCCCGTCCGGCTGGGTGCGAGCCGGCCAGGCGTGCCGGGCGATCTCGGCGCCGACGGCAGCGGGCCACACCGCGGCCGCGTCCCCGGCGCCGCTGTCGGCGCCGACGCGGCGCAACTCCGCGCGAATCTGGTCTCCCAGGGGCTCCACCTACGCGGCGGCCTCCAGCACGGTGCCCGGCCTCACCTCGAGCAGCTGGTCGGGCGTCGCGGGCAGCATGCCTGCGTCCGTGGCCGTCACGAGTGCTTGGCCCGCGTCGCGGACGCGCGCCGCGAGGATCCGCCGCCGCTCGGGATCGAGCTCCGAGAGCACGTCGTCGAGCAGGAGCAGCGGCGGCACGCCCGTGCGCTCCGCGATCGTCTCCGCTTCGGCGAGCAGGAGCGCCAGCAGGGCCAGCCGCTGCTCGCCCTGGGAGCCGAAGCTGCGCAGGTCGCGGCCCTCGGAGACGAGCACGACATCGTCGAGGTGAGGCCCGAGCGAGGTCACACCACGCTCGAGGTCGCGCTCCAGCACGGCGGCGAGGCCTTCCTCCGTCGGAGGCTCGCCCTCGTAGCGCACCGAGACGGCGGCGAGGCCGAGCTCGTCGGCTCGAGTCGCGAACGCGGGCTCGAGCAGCGCGAGCACCTCGAGACGGGCGGCCACGAGCTCCGCGCCCAGCGCGGCGACGCGCCCGCTCCACGGCTCGATCGCGTCGCGGCCCGAGACACTCGCCGCGGCTCGGCGGAGGGCTGCGTTCCGCTGCGCCACGGCCGCCCCGTACTCGGCCGGGAGCACCGCCCGGGCCGGCGCGAGCCTGCCCAGGACGCGATCGAAGTAGGCGCGTCGCGCAGCCGGCGGGCCCTTGACGACCCCGAGCCGGTCCGGCGTGAAGACGAGAGTCGAGACCAGCGAGCGCAACTGCTCTGCGGCGCGCAGCGGAGCGCCGTTGAGCCGCGCGCGCTTTCCCTCTCCGCGACGCAGCGTGACCTCGAGCTCCATTCCGACGTCCCCGCGCCGGCCGGACACCGCGCTGCGAGCACCCTCCGCCCCGAACCGCACGACCTGCGAGTCGGTGCGCGTCCGCGGGGAGAACCCCTGGGTCGCGACGTGGACGGCCTCGAGCAGATTCGTCTTGCCCACCCCGTTCGCCCCGACCACGAGCACGAGCCCGGGCTGCAGCGAGAGCTCCAGCCGCTCGTAGGAGCGAAAGTCCCGGAGCGAAACCGTACGGACGATCAGGCTGTGCCCGTCGGGCCGGCTTTCAGCCGGGGAGGCGGATCGGCATGACGAGGTACGTGAAGTCGCCGCCCTCGTCCGTGAGGATCGCCGGCCGCAGCGGGCTGATCAGCTTCATCTTCACGTCGTCGCCCTCGACCGACTCGAGCCCCTCCCGGAGGAACTCTGCGTTGAAGCCGATCTCCAGCGGCTCGCCGCTGTAGGCGACGGGCATCGACTCCTTCGACTCGCCGACCTCGTGCGTCCGCGCCACGACCGTGACCTCGCCCTCGGCGAAGCGGAGCTGCAGCGGGGTCGCCCGCTGGATCATCACCGCGGCCCGGCGCACGACGTCGAGCAGCTCCGCACGCGACACGATGAGCTCGTGCTCGAACGTCTCGGGCAGGAGCTGGCGGTAGCTCGGGAACTGTCCGTCGATCCGCCGCGTGGTGAGCCAGACGCCGCCGACCGAGAAGAGGACCTGGTTCTCCTGCACCCCCAGTGTGATCTCGTCGCCGTCGGCCGGGATGCGTGAGAGCTCCTGCAGCGCGCGGCTCGGGACGATCGCCTCGAGATCCGGCGCGGGCGAGCCGAGCGTCGTCTCCTTGACGGCGAGCCGGTAGGAGTCGGTGGCGGCCATCACGAGCTTGTCGCCGGCGAACTGGACGAGCACGCCGGTGAGCACGGGACGCGCCTCGTCCCGCGACGCCGCGCGGGCGACCCGCGCGATCGTCTCGAGCAGCGCCTCGCGGTCGACGGCGAACGTCTGCGCCTCGGCGGGCTCCGGGAGGCGCGGGAAGTCCTCGGCGTTATACGTTTGCAGCGTGTAGCCCGCGCTGCCGGATGCGACGTGCACGACGGATTCGGACGCGCGGTGCTCGATCGTCACCTCCTCGCCGGGCAACAGGCGCGCGATGTCCACGAGCGTGCGGCCCGGCAGCACGACGGCGCCGTCGTCCTCCACCCGAGCCGGCACCGTGGCGCGCAGCGAGAGCTCCATGTCCGTCGCGGCGAGTGTGAGCTCCTCGCCGCGGGCCTCGAGCAGGATCCCGGAGAGAATCTGGATCGCCGTCCGGCTCGAGACGGCCCGGCCCACGAGCGTCAGGCCCTGCACGAGCTCGTCCTTCGCGCACGTGATCCTCAACTCGGCGCCGACTGCGATGTCATTCTCGATCATCTAGGGATTCTCGTAGAAGTCGTAGGGAGTGTGGACGACGGGGAAGACGTGCTCGGGGACGCCTGGCTCCGGCGGACTGCGTGTGGAGCTCCATTGTGGACGATTCGGCAGGTCCCACAGGAGGCAACCGTCAGCGCACCTGCTTCACACGGGCGGTCAGCTCCTGCACGAGGTTGTACACAGACCTGTCCTCACGGATCAGGCGTGCGATCTTCGACGTCGCGTGGATCACCGTCGTGTGGTCGCGACCTCCGAACTCCTTGCCGATCTTGGGCAGCGACGAGTCGGTGAGCTCCCGTGAGAGGTACATCGCGACCTGCCGCGGATAGACGATGTTCTGCGAGCGCTTGTCGCCGCAGAGCTCGTCGAGGGAGAGCTCGAAGCGCTCGGCGACGAGATCTTGGATCCGCTTGATCGAGACCTCCGCCGCCTCGCCCTGGGGGAACACGTCGCGCAGCACGTCCTGGGCGAGCTCGACGGTCATCGGCCGGCCCGTGAGGGACGAGAACGCGACGACGCGCGTCAGCGCGCCCTCGAGCTCGCGGATGTTCGTGGAGATGCGGCCGGCGATGAAGGTCAGGACCTGCTCGTCCTGCACCTGGATCCCGTCGATCTTCACCTTCTTGCGCAGGATCGCGATCCGCGTCTCGAGGTCCGGGGGCTGGATGTCCGTGATCAGCCCCCACTCGAAGCGGCTGCGCAGCCGCTCCTCGAGCGTCGCGATGTCGCGCGGAGGCCGGTCGGAGGAGAGCACGATCTGCGAGCCGGCTTCGTAGAGCGAGTTGAAGGTGTGGAAGAACTCCTCCTGGAAGCGCTCCTTGCCCTCGAGGAACTGCACGTCGTCGATCAGCAGGACGTCGTAGGCGCGGTAGCGCTGCTTGAAGCCCTCGGTGCGCTTGTCGCGGAGCGAGTTGATGAAGTCGTTGACGAACGCCTCGCTCGTCACGTAGCGCACCGACAGCGCCGAGGAATGCTCGGCGACGTACTGCGCCACCGCTTGCAGGAGGTGCGTCTTGCCGAGACCCGTGCTGCCGTAGATGAAGAGCGGGTTGTACGCCTGGGCGGGCGCCTCCGCGACGGCGAGCGCGGCTGCGTGGGCGAAGCGGTTCGAGGAGCCGATCACGAAGGAGTCGAACGTGTACTTCACGTTGAAGCCGCCGCTCTCGGGCCTGCCCGACACGCGCTGGACCATGGGAACGACGCCCCCCGGCCTTGCGCGATCCTCCGTCGATCCGCCGGGCTTGTCGACGATCTCGAGCTCCAGCGCGCGCTCGTCGCCGAGGATGTCGCGCACGGCGGCGCCGATCAGGCCGAGGAAGTTCCCCTCGATCCAGTCACGCGTGAACTCGTCGGGAACCGCGAGGACGAGCGTGTCGTCGTCGAGCTCCCGGCCTCGGACCTCGCCGAACCACTTGCTGTAGGTGCCGTCGCTCAGCGCCTCCTTCAGCCGCCCCGAGATCTCCTCCCAGAGGTGCTCTGCAGACAGCTCTACCTGGTGCTCCACCGACGCGTTGGTCCTCCCGGTCTCCGGCCCGACGGCCAGCATAACAGCGGCCCTCGCGGGGGCAAAATCGCGCGATTTGCAGGCACTTTCCTTGTCGCCGCAATCCCTCCACAGGTGTGGACAGACGTGGGGGCAACTCGGCCCAGCCGCTCCGCTCGGCGGTCGGCGGCTGTGGACAAAGCCGTGGACGACGCTCGTCTATACTGACCCCCGCGCCCCGCTCCCCGCGGGGATTTTTCTGGCAAAGACGAGCCTTTTCGCAGTCGTGAAGCGCACCTACCAGCCCAACGTCCGTCGTCGCAAGCGCAAGCACGGGTTCCGGGCTCGCATGGCCACGAAGGCCGGTCGGGCGATCCTGAAGCGCCGCCGCGCCAAGGGCCGGGCCCGCCTCTCGGCGTAGCCCAACCGACACTAAGCTGCATCCGTGAAGCGCGCCAACCGCCTGTCCCGCTCCCGGGACTTCGACGCGGTGCATCGCCGCGGCCGCTCGGTCTCGTCCCGCTTCCTCGTTCTCCATTGGCTCCCCCAGGAGGAGCCGGCCGAGCCCCGCATCGGCTTCGCCGTGCCGCGCGCCGTCGGCGGGGCGGTCGAGCGGAACCGGATCAAGCGGCGCCTGCGCGAGGTCTGGCGCGCGCGGCTCGAGCGGGTGCCGCCCGGGCACGACTACGTGCTGGTCGTCCGTCCGGGGCTCGTCGAGGCGGCCGAGGCGAACGGCTTCGCGTGGCTCGGCGAGCGCGTCGACGAGCTCCTCGACCAGGCCGGGGCGGTCGCCGCATGAGCGCCGTCGCCCGGGTCCCCGCGCTGCTCGGAGTCGGCCTTGTCTGGCTCTACCGGCTGACGCTGGGAGCGCTCTTCCCGACCACCTGCAAGTACCACCCGTCCTGCTCGGAGTACGCGATCCAGGCCGTGCGCCGCCACGGCCTCGTGCGCGGCAGCGCCCTTGCCGGCTGGCGGCTGCTTCGCTGCAACCCCTGGAGCCACGGCGGCTTCGACCCGGTGCGATGACGCTCTACACGATCCCGATCATCAGCCAGCTCGAGACCGTGATGCGTCACGTTCTCAACTTCTTCCACACGAACCTGGGGCTGCCGTGGGCCTGGGCGATCGTCGCGACCACGGTCGTCGTGCGGATGATCCTCGTGCCGCTGACGATCCGCCAGATCCACTCCATGCAGGCGCTGCAGAAGCACGCGCCGCAGATGAAGGAGATCCAGAAGAAGTACAAGCACGACCGGCAGAAGCAGAACGAGGAGCTGATGAAGTTCTATCGGGAGAACCACATCAACCCGGCCGCCTCGTGTCTGCCGATGCTGCTGCAGCTGCCGGTCTTCATCGCGCTCTACTACACGCTGCGGCACGCCACCTTCCACGGCGACCTCACGTTCCTCCACTTCATCCCCTCGATCGCCGACCACACGACGTCGCACTGGGGCGGCTACGTGCTGCTCCTCGTCTACGTCGCGAGCCAGATGGCGTCGTCCTATTTCATGATGACGACGACGGACAAGACGCAGCGGGTGCTCTTCATGGTCATGCCGCTCTTCTTCGTCTTCATCATCGCGCGCTTCCCCACCGGGCTCGTCCTCTACTGGGTGACGACGAACTTGTGGACGGTCGGACAGGGGCTGATCACCCGCCAGCTCGTGGCGAAGACGCCCGCGCCCACCGTCCAGCGGCGCACCTCGCGGACGCCGCCGAAGGACGACGGCACGAGCGGCAACGGCGCCCGCACGGACACGCCGCCGCCGAAGCCGGCTCCCTCGGCCTCGCAGCGGCCGCGCCAGGTGCGGCGCAAGAAGAAGCGCACGAGCCGGAGATGAGCGAGACGGCGCATCTCACCGCCGAGGCGACGGGAGAGACGGTCGGCGAGGCGAAGTGGGCGGCGCTGCGGGAGCTCGAGCGGCGTCACCCCGGGCTCGACAAGTCGGCGGTGCAGTTCGAGGTCGTGGCCGAGGGAGAGCGCGGCATCCTCGGCGTGGGCTACGAGCCGGCACGTGTCGTCGCGCACCTGCCGGCCGAGGCCGCGGAAGCGGCGACGGCCGCTCTGACGGCGGAGACGGGGCAGGCCGCCGAGGCCCGGGCGCTCGTCGCACAGATCGTGGAGGCGCTCGGCGTGGATGCCGAGGTCGTCGTGCACGAGCAGGTGGACGCGATCGTCGTCACGTGCTCCGGCCCGGACGTCGGGCTTCTCATCGGCCGGCACGGGCAGACGATCGACGCGATCCAGTACCTCCTCAACGCGATCGCGTGGCGGGCGCACCGGGAGGAGCGGAAGGAAGTTGTCGTCGACGCGGCGGGCTACCGGGCGCGCCGGAGGGCGACCCTCGAGGCGCTTGCGTTGCGTGTCGCCGACCGGGTGCGGGACTCCGGCGAGCGGGAGGAGCTCGAGCCGATGACGGCGGTCGAGCGCAAGGTCGTCCATCTCCGCCTCAAGGACGTCGCGGGCGTGGCGACGACGTCCGAGGGCACGGAGCCGAATCGCCACGTCGTCGTCGTACCTGACTGACTGGCTCGCGGCCGTTCTCGCGGCGCCGGGGCTGACGTCGATCGAGGACCCCGGGCGCGCCCGGGAGAGGCTGCTCGACGACGCGTTGCGTGCGCTGCCACTGCTCGAGCGGCACGAGGGGCCCCTGATCGACGTCGGATCGGGCGGCGGCTCGCCGGGCATCCCGCTCGCGGCGGCGCTGCCGGAGCGCGAGGTGACGCTCCTCGACGCGGAGCGGCGGAAGTGCGACTTCCTCCGGCGGTGGGCCCCGCCGAACGCGGAGGTGGTCTGGGGCCGGGCGGAGGAGCAGCCGCCCGAGCGCTTCGGCGTGGCGCTCGCCAAGGCGCTGGCGCAGCCGCCCGTGGCCGCCGAGCTCTGCCTGCCGCTCGTGCGGGTCGGCGGCGCCGCGATCCTCTGGCTCGGCGAGCAGGCCGACGTAGAACGGCTCGCAGCCGCATCCGCGCGGCTCGGCGGCGGCCGGCCGGAGGTACGCGACGGCCTCGCGCTCCTGCCGAAGACCGCGCCGACGCCGCCCGGGTTCCCCCGCCGGGCCGGCGTCGCGAAGAAGCGTCCGCTGGCCTAGCGACAATGACTGCGGATGAGCCGCATCTACGCCCTGGCGAACCAGAAGGGCGGCGTCGGCAAGACGACGACGGCCGTCAACCTCGCCGCGTGCCTCGCGGAGGCCGGCGAGCGCGCGCTCGTGATCGACCTCGACCCGCAGGCGAACGCGACGTCGGGCCTCGGCATGCGCGCCAACGGCAGCTCGAGCTACGACCTCCTCGACGGTGCCCCCCTGGCGGAGCTCGTGCATCCGACAGCCTTCGCGAATCTCGACCTCGTGCCGGCCAAGCCCGATCTCGCCGGCGCCGTCGTGGAGCTCTCCGGCCGCGCCGACGGCGAGCGGTACCTGGCCCAGGCGCTCGCGTCGGGGAGCGACCGGTACGGCTTCGTCTTCCTCGACTGCCCGCCGTCCCTCGGGCCGCTCACCGTGAACGCGCTCGCCGCGGCCGACCGGGTGCTCGTCCCGGTGCAGGCGGAGTACTACGCGCTCGAGGGCCTGACACAGCTGCTCCACTCGGTCGAGCTGATCCGGCGGCGCCTCAACCCGGGCCTCGGGATCGGCGGCCTGCTTCTCACGATGGTCGACGGCCGGACGCGCCTCGCGCGGGAGGTCGAGGAGGAGGTGCGCCGCCACTTCGGGCCGCTCGTCTTCCGCACGTCCGTCCCGCGCTCGATACGCCTCGCCGAGGCCCCCAGCCACGGCCTGCCCGCGATCGCCTACGACCCTCGCTCCGCCGGAGCCGACGCCTACTGGAAGGTGGCGATGGAGCTTGTCGAGCGCGCCTGACTCTTCTCCCCAACGTCGCGGCCTCGGCCGCGGCCTCGAGGTGCTAATCGGCGGCCAGCCGGTCCCGAACGAGCTGCTCGAGATCCCCGTCGACGCGATCCACCCCAACCCGCGCCAGCCGCGCCGGCGCTTCGAACCCGAGGCGGCCTCGGGGTTGGCGGAGTCGGTGCGGCGGCAGGGCGTCATCCAGCCGCTGCTCGTGCGGCCACGGGGAGTCGGCGGTTACGAGATCGTCGCCGGCGAGCGCCGCTGGCGCGCGGCGCGGGAGGCCGGCCGCGAGACCGTGCCCGCGGTCGTGCGCACCGCCGACGACCGCGACACGCTCCTGCTCGGCCTCGTCGAGAACGTCGCGCGCGAGCAGCTGACCGCGATCGAGGAGGCGCGCGCCTACGCCGTCCTGATCGACGAGTTCTCGCTCTCGCTCGGCGAGGTGGCCGAGCGAGTCGGCCGCTCGAAGCCGTCGGTCTCGAACCGGATCCGCCTGCTCGAGCTGCCGGACGACGTGCTCGGCATGGTCGAGCGTGGCCAGCTGACCGAGGGTCACGCCAGAGCGGTCCTCGCCGTCCCCGACCAGGAGGGCCGGCGCCGCCTCGCGCGGGAGATCGTGCGGCGGGGCCTCTCGGTGCGCGCGGCGGAGCAGCGGGCGAAGTGGGCCGGGGCGCGACAGCGGCCCCGCACGCGCTCGGCTCCGGTCGACCCCGCGCTCGCCGACCGCGTGCGCCAGGCGGTCGAGCAGCTCCTGGGCCGCCACGCACGCGTTCTCCCCGGACGCGTCGAGCTGCCCTTCGGCGACGAGCACGACCTCGCGGAGCTCGCCGAGTCGCTCGAGAACGCTCTGGCTACAATGCCGCCCCGCGCGGGCGATTAGCTCAGCTGGTTAGAGCGCCGCTCTGATAAGGCGGAGGTCCCTGGTTCGAATCCAGGATCGCCCATGCTTCGCCCGCTTCGCTTTCCGCTCGCTCGGCAAGCGAGCCGGCCGGAGCCGGCTCGCGCCATCCTGGTCGCAAGCGGCAACCTGCCGCCGCCGCACATGTCGGCGGCGGCCATATGCGGCTTACACAGTCAGCGGCTGGCGGAGTCTTCAGTGCAGGCGGTGGGTGCGGACGAGATAGTCCTCGACCGCCAGCAGGAACGACTCGTCCTCCGCGAGCTCGACGAGCCGGGTCTTCGTCGCCGCGTCGAGATCACGGTCGCGCGCGATCTCCATGACGAAGCTCGGCGTGCGGCCCGCCTGGGAGAGAGCCGCCATGCGGAGGAAGATCCGGCGGGTCTCCTCGTTCTGGGAGATCGCCTCGAGCGATTCCAGGTCCTCGAGCCACAGAGGGTGCACGAGTACCCAACGCCGCCTGCCGCGGGCGGGATACGGCGGTTTCCGGCCGACCGGGCTGAGCTATATTCGAGACGAGGTCGCCCGACGGATGCAGGAGATGCTCATCTACGGCGTCAGTTTCGATCTGGTCGGCAAGCAGCCGATCGTCCTCCTGAAGACCGCGGACGGCAACAAGTTCCTGCCGATCTGGATCGGCCATCCCGAGGCGGCCGCGATCCTGATGAAGCTGCAGAGCCAGACCTCGGTGCGGCCGATGACGCACGACCTCGTCAACGACATCCTCGAGCAGCTCGGCGTCTCGATCAGCCGGATCACGGTCACGGAGCTGCGCGAGAACACGTTCTACGCCCAGATCACGGTGATCCAGGACGGCCAGGAGATCGAGGTCGACTCCCGCCCCTCAGACGCGATCGCGCTCGCCATCCGCGCCGAGGCTCCGATCTTTGCGGCCGACGACGTGATCGCCGAGTCGGCGATCGAGTTCGAGGGCGAGGAGGTCGACGAGGAGCAGCTCGAGGCCGAGGTGCTGAAGTTCCGCAACTTCCTCGAGGACGTGACGCCGGACCAGTTCGTCGTCGAGAACGGCGACGAGGACGACTAGCTACTAGCCGGCGACGATCAGGGCGAGCGCCGCCCCGTTGAACAGGGCGTGCACGAGCATTCCCGGCAGGACGCTGCCGGTGCGGTCGCGCAGCCAGGCGAGCGCGATGCCGAAGGGAACGAGAACGAGCAGGGCCTCGACAAGACCGTGCGCGAGCCCGAAGGCGAGGCCCACGAGGACGATCGAGGGCCCGCGGCCGAGGAAGCGGAGAAGCGACTGGCCGGCGCCCCGGAAGGTCAGCTCCTCGACGAACGGCGCGATCACGGCGAAGAGGACGAAGTTGGCCGCGAACGCCCCGGCATGCGCCGGCTCCCAGCGGACGTTCGTGATGCCCTGCTCCTTGCCCGGGCTCTGCGGCAGCGGCAGCAGGGAGACGACGAACTCCCAGACGAAGATCGCGCCGATGACGGAGGCGGCGAGCCCGAGCGCCAAGCGCCAGCCGCGCGGCGGCCGCAGCGCGAGCAGGTCGAATCGGTCGACGACGATCAGGAGCACGATCCCGAGCCAGACGGCGTAGACGACCGTTCCGCCGGCGAACGTGGCATACGAGTAGACCTCCTGGTGCGCCACGCCTCCGCCCGGGCCCTTGCTGTTGCCGGAGAAGCGCGCCGCGTAGTTGAGCGCGGCGATCAGGCCGACGAAGAGGATCCAGAAGGCGAGGCGGGTACGGCTCGTGCGGGGACGGGATTGGGCGGCGTCGGCCTCCACGAGCGCGCAGCATAGGGTTCCGGTGATGCGCCACTTCACGCCCGAGGAGGCGAACGCCGAGCTCGAGCACGTCCGGCCGCTCGTCGAGGAGCTCGTCGCCACCCGGCGGGAGCACGCGGCCGCGCTCGAGCGGCAGGAGGAGCTCGAGCACAAGATCCGTGGCAACGGCGGAGGCATCCCGCCCGCCGAGCTCGCCTCGGCCACCGCCGAGGTGGACGGCGTGGCGCGGCGGCTCGCACGGCTCGTCGACGAGATCGGGAGTCACGGCGCCCAGGTCAAGGATCTCGACACGGGGCTCGTCGACTTCCCGGCGCTCCATCACGGCGAGACGGTGCTCCTCTGCTGGCAGCTCGGCGAGGACGAGATCGCGTGGTGGCACCGCGAGGAAGACGGTTTCGCGGGCCGCCGGCCGCTGCCGTTCGACTGAGGATTCCGCGCCTCCGCAACGAACTCGGGGCGGGGGATGAGCCCGTTTTGGAAGCACATCGTCATCGCGGCGGCGATCTTCCTCGTCGTGTCCCTATTCGCACGCGCGATCGACTGGTGGCTGCAGCGCCGCCCGCTCGCACCCGAGGCCGTGACGCGCTACCGCGTCTTTCGCCGCACGGTGACCGTCGTCATCCTCACGGTGGGCCTCTTCTCGGCTCTGCTCGCGATCCCGGAGGTACGCGCCGTCGCCGGCGGCCTGCTCGCGTCCTCGGCCCTGCTCGGCATCGTGCTCGGTTTCGCCGCGCAGCGCACGCTCGGCAACTTCGTCGCCGGAATCCTGATCGCGCTCGCACAGCCGGTGCGCATCGGCGACCGCGTCGAGTACGGCGGGAGCTCGGGCGTGGTCGAGGAGATCGGCCTCACGTACACGTTCATCCGCGCGCTCGACCGCCGCCGGATCGTCGTGCCGAACGAGAAGCTCGCGTCCGACACGATCGTCAACGCCTCGATCCGGAGCGCCGAGACGTTCGCCGAGGTCTCGGTGCCGGTGCCGCTCGCCGCCGACCTCGACGCTGCGCTCGACGCCCTGCGGGAAGACGTCGCGGAGGAGCGGGACGCGTCCGTCTACGTGAGCGCCCTCGCGGATCCCGCGACCGTCACGGTCCGCGCCGCGGCGTCGGACGAGCTCGCGGCCGAGCGCCTCGAGCAGGAGCTGCGGTTGCGCGCCCAGCGGCGCCTCCGCGCACTGGGCGTCTGGTCGTGACGACCGTCACGGTCACCGCCGCTCCGTAGCGCCGGCCGCCGTCCCCGGCGCGGCGGTCGTCGCCGTCGTGACCGATGCGGTGGTCGGCAGGGTGGTCGTGGTCACCACCGTCGTCGTCGGAGCCGTGGTCGGCGTCGTGGTGGTGGTGGGCGGAGCGGTCGTGGTCGTCCTCGGCGTGCTCGTGGTCGCGGGCCTCGTCGTACGCGCGGCGGTGGTGGTCGGTTGTGTCGTCGTGTGTCGGTGCGATGTCGTCGGCGCGGTGGTGGCCGCATGCGTCGTCGCAGTCCGGCCGGTATGCGGCTTGACGGCCGACCGTGTCGTGTGGCGGTCGCCGCCCGACGCAGGCGGCGTGCCCGTCCGCGTGATCGCCCAGGCGAGCACTCCGCCGGCCGCCGCGAGGAGTACCAGCGCGGCCGCCGCCGCTGCACCCCACCTGCGCGAGCCCCTCGCGGGAGGGCGCGCCGGAGGCGCCAGGACCTGCGTCGCCTCGGTGTCCACGGGGAGCTCGTAGGCGCCCGCCGTCCCGAGAGCGCTCAGCAGCGCGCCACCGTCGGCGGGTCGCTGCGCGGGATCCTTGCGGAGCGCCGCCGCGGTCAGCGCGGCGAGCGAGGGCGGCGCGTCCGGTTGCAGCGCCTCGACCGGCGGCGGGGGCGTGTGCCTGTGCATGTTCACGAGGGCGAGCGCGTTGTCGGCCGTGAACGGCAGCGCGCCCGTCAGCATCCGGAAGAGGATGACCCCGAACGAATAGACGTCGCTCGCGGCTCCCGCCGGCTCTCCCGCCGCCTGCTCCGGCGAGATGTACGCGGCCGTCCCCAGCACCGTGCCCGCCTCTGTCAGCGTCCCGGCGCCGGCCGTGCTGCGCGCCAGGCCGAAGTCGCCGAGCTTCGCGCGTCCCTCCTCGTCGAACAGGACGTTGGCCGGCTTGAGGTCGCGGTGCACGAGGTCGCGGTCGTGGAGATGGGCGAGTCCCGCGGCGATCTCGGTGGCGACGCGATGCGTGTCGTCCGGTGGGAGCGGCCCGTGGGCCAGCCGGTCTTCCAGCGTGCCGCCGGGCAGCCATTCGAGGGCCATGAAGGGGCCGGCCTCGTCCTCGCCGTAGTCGTAGACGCGCATGACGTTCTCGTGCGCCAGCGCCGCGAGCGCCTGCGCCTCGCGCCGGAACCGCCCGAGATCGGCGGTCGGCGAGAGGATCTTCAGCGCGACCGTCCGGTCGAGCGTATGGTCGTGCGCGCGCCAGACCTCCGACATCGGTCCGCGCCCCTGCAGCTCGTCGAGCCGGTAGCGGCCGGCGACTTCGTCTCCTTGCCTCACGACTACTACGGTATGCACCCACCGTGGCTTCGCTAGTCACCCTCGAGGAGGCCCAGCAGCAGGTGCTCGCCCGCGTCCGGCCGCTCGCGGCCGAGCCCGTGGCCGTCGCCGAGGCCGCCGGCCGCGTCACGGCGCAGGAGGTACGGGCGCGCGTCGACCTGCCGCCCTTCCCGAGCTCGGCGATGGATGGCTTCGCGGTGCGCTCGTCCGATCTGCCGGGGAGGCTGCGGATCGCCGGCGAATCGGCCGCCGGGTCCCCGCATGTGGCGGCGGTCGAGCCCGGCTGCGCCGTCGCGATCTCGACCGGGGCCGTCGTGCCGGATGGCGCGGATGCCGTCGCGCCGGTCGAGGCTGTTGTCCAAAGCGACAACACAGTGGACATCTGGCGGTCACTCGAGCCCGGAGCCCACATCCGGCCTCGCGGCGGCGACGTCGCCGCAGGCGACCTCGTGGCGCCGGCCGGGGCGTGGCTCACACCGGTGCGACTGGCCGCGGCGGCGGCGTCGGGGGCCGCCGAGCTCTCGTGCCGGCGCCGCCCGCGCGTCGTCGTGCTGGCCACCGGCAGCGAGCTCGCTGCTCCGGGCGAGGCCCTGCGCCCCGGCCAGATCTACGAGACGAACAGCCTCATGCTCTCGGCAGCGCTTGCGGCCGGCGCGGAGGTCTCGTCCGGGCCGCCCGTCGCCGACGACGAGCCCGCATTGCGCGAGGCGATCGAGCGAGGGCTCGCAGCCGACGTCCTCGTCACCTCGGGCGGCGTCTCGGTCGGCGAGCACGACCTCGTTCGCACGGTCGAGGCGGAGCTCGGCGTCGAGGAGGTCTTCTGGCGCGTGGCGGTCAAGCCGGGGAAGCCGGTGTCGTTCGGCGTCCGCGGGAACACGCTCGTCTTCGGCCTGCCGGGAAACCCGGTCTCCTCGCTCGTCGGCTGCGAGCTCTTCGTCAAGCCCGCGCTGCGCGCGCTCCAGGGCCTGTCCGACCCGCTGCCGCGGTACGAGCCGGGCCGTCTCGCCGCGCCGTTGCGGCGGAGCGAGGACCGGGACGAGTTCGTGCGCGCGCGTTCTCGCCTGAACCACGACGTGCTCGTGCTCGAGCCCGTCGTCGGCCAGGAGTCGCACATGATCGTCCGCGCCGGCGCCGCGGACGCGCTCGTCCACGTTCCACGTGGAAACGGCGAGCTCCCCGCCGGGTCGACCGTGCGCTGGCTGCGCCTAGACCGCTTCTGAGCCCCGCTATTCGTGGAGCGTGCGGCGCGGTCGGGCCATCCCGGGACGGGGCCGGGGCGCGACCACGAGGCTGCGGATCAGCTCGCGGATTGGCCCTCTGCGCGGTCGCTCCTGCGGGGGTGGGTAGGGCGCATAGCGGCCGGAAGCGAGCGCGGCGAGCTGACCTGCGGCCGCGAGCCAGCCGAGCCCGATCACGAACAGCGGCAGAGGTGCGTAGCCGACGGCGAAGAGCTTGGCGAGGTACCAGGGCGCATCCCAGCCCAACCCGTAATGCGTGGCGAACGTCCAGACGAGGTAGCCGGGCCCGAGAAACCCCGCCGCGAAGACCGCCGCGCGCCACCCTGGGTGGCGGGTCTGCACGTGCGGCAGCCAGAGCCAGGCGTGCAGCGAGGGGAGGACGAAGACGAGCGCGAACGGATTCGTCGCGGCGACCAGCAACCCGACGACGCCGAGGGCGAGCAGCGCGCCGCTGTGGCCGGCGAGCCGCTCCTCCGGCCGGGCCGGCCTGCGCGGCACGAGGCGGACGCGCGCGACGAGCCAGCCCGCCCCGGCCAGAAAGACGAGCGCGAGCAGCGCCGAGCCGGGCCAGGCCACCGCGCTGAGCGAGGGCGCCCGTCCGTCGCGGCTTCCCCAGAAGCCGAGCGCGCCGAAGATGAGGAAGACCGCTCCGACCCAGGCCCAGAAGCCGAGCCGGCTGCGATAGCTGCGCAGGGCCGGCGCGATCCGGATCCTTCGCCGCCGGCAGCGGGCGAAGAGGTCGACCGCCGCCGCGAGGAAGGGCAGCAGCATGAAGACGAGGACGATCTCGATGGCCCAGCCGCGCACGAGCCGCTGCCCCAGGAAGACGTAGCTCGTCGGGCCCTGCGCAAGCGACACTCCCTGCTCCAGCGCGTCCACCGTGTCCTGCGCGGCGTGCCCGATCACGCCGAGATGCGCGACGTCGAGCCGCCTCGCCCCGCGGGGCTCCGCCGTGGGTGGCCGGGAGCGCGCCGTCGTCACCGTCACCGCGGGGATCCCCCGGCTCACGAACGGCGCCTGCTCGTACGGGCTGAAGGGGAAGGCCAGCCCGACGAGCTGCTCGAGCGCGCTCGGCCGCGCGGGCTGGTGGCCGCTCTCCTGCGCGATCGCGGCCCGCACCGTCTCGACGAGCCCGGGAGCCGGCGAGCGCGGGCTGTCGCCGGCGAACACGAGTCGGGGGCTGCCGCGGCCGCCGATCGCATCGAGGTTGAGGACGGCGAGGACGTTCCCGTGCCCCTGCGCCTGGGCCGCGAAGCGGGCCGCGCCGCGAAGGCCTTCGTCCGCCCCGTCCGTCGAGAGGAAGACGAGCGTGTACGGAAGCGAGATCCGCTGGGCGGCGGCGGTCGCGTGCGGGGAGTAGGAGCGCGCCAGCTCGATCAGCGCCGCGGTGCCCGAGGCGTTGTCGTTCAGCCCGTTGCCCACGCCGCTGTCGTCCCGATGCGCCATGACCACGATCTCGGCAGGCGACGTTCCGATGCCGCGCTTCTCCGCCACGAGGTTGACGAGCGTCGTGGGGCGGCCGCGGATCGCCGCGGTGAAGCGGTCGGCGTGGACGCGGAATCCGTACGGTGCGAGCTGTCCGCGGAACCAGGAGGCGGCTGCTCGCGCGCCCGGGGTGCCCGGCCTGCGGTCGGGATAACCGGACGCGAGGTCCAAGGCGATCGCGGCGGCGGTGCGCGCGTCGAACGCCGCCGGCAGGTTCGGCGCCTGCAGCGCGGGAGGCCGGAGGACGCTGAACGCGAGCAGTAGCAGCGGCAGCCCGACGAGCAGCCAGGTGCCGCGGTAGAGGCGAGCGTTGACCGGACGCTCGACCGACCCCGGCCGCGACCGTCGTCGCTCGTGTGCTGGCGAAGCGGCCGTCACGCCGCCCAGTCTAGGAGCGCGTCGGGCCGGGTCGTTTTCCCGTGGAAACGAGCCGGGTTACGACTCCGCGCCCGGAGGGAACGCCCGAGTGACGGTTAAACATCGGCCGGCGGAGCGATTGATCCGGCAGGCGGTACTGGTAGAAATCGGCGGGTTTAGACGGCGAACCTACGGTAACCAGGCGAAGGTGGAAATGGACGAGTCGGTACTCATGTCATCGGCCGGCGCAGAGCTCGAAGGAACACGGACCGTGCGGCTTCGGGTGCCGGCGCGGGCCGAGTACGTCGCGCTGGCCCGCCTGGCCCTGAGCGGGCTCGCCGACATCATCGCGCTCTCCGAGGAGCTGCTCGCGGATCTCAAGCTCGCGCTGACCGAGGCGGTCTCCAACTCCGTGCGGCATGCGTACGCGGACGGCTCCGGCTTCGTCTCGATCTCCTACGAGCTCAGCGGCGACACGCTCGCCGTCGAGGTCGTGGACGACGGCAAGGGCTTCGACCCGGAGCAGCCGCCGTCGCTCGAGGGCGAGGAGCTCACGGAAGGCGGTCTCGGCATCGCGATCATCCGCACCATCGCGGACGAGTTCGAGCTGCACTCCCGGCCGGGTGCACGTGGATCGCGGCTTCGCTTCGTGAAGCGGGTCCGGCAGCAAGCCTGACCGTTGTCGGAATCGACAACGACCCGGCGTAAGCTCCTCGTCGTCTTCAACCGCGCGCCGGTCTCCTACGTGCGCGACGAGGATGGCCACCGGACGGCCCGGCGTGGCGGCGGCGGGGTCGTGACCGCCCTCGGCGGGCTGCCGGCTCGCCACGACGTCACCTGGGTCGCGAGTGCCATGACCCAGGAGGACAGGGCTGTTGCGGCGGAGCGGATGGGCTCGTTTTCCGAGGAGACAACGGAAGGCGCCGCATACCGGCTGCGCCTCGTCGCGCACGACCCCGAGACGTACCGGCGCTTCTACAACGTCCTGGCCAACCCGACCCTCTGGTTCCTGCAGCACTACCTCTGGGGACTCGGCGCCGCTCCCGACTTCGGACCGGAGCTGCACGAGGCTTGGAGCGACGGGTATGTGCCAGTGAACGAGGCGCTCGCCGCCGCGGCGCTCGACGAGCTCGAGCGCGAGCCGGAGGCGGCGGTGCTGTTCCACGACTACCACCTCTACCTCGCGCCGCGCCTCGTGCGGGAGGCCCGGCCGGACGTCCTGACCTCGCACTTCCTCCACATCCCCTGGCCGGAGCCGGACTACTGGCACGCCTTGCCGCCGGAGCTGCGGGTGGCCGTGCACGAGGGGCTGCTCGCGAACGACGTCGTCGGCTTCCACATCGAGCGCTGGCGGCGGGCGTTCCTGCTCTGCGCCGAGCGTCTGCTCGGGGCGCGGGTCGACCGCGAGGCGGGAACCGTCGAGCATCGGGGCCGCGTCACCCGCGTCGTCGCGCGGCCGATCAGCGTCGACCCGGCCGAGTTCGAGCGCCTGCGCGAGGATCCGGCGGTGCTCGAGCGCGAGGCGGCGCTCGTCCGCCGGCGCCCGGAGCAGCTCGTTCTCCGCGTCGACCGTATCGACCCCTCGAAGAACATCGTGCGCGGCTTCCACGCCTTCGCCTTGCTCCTCGAGCGCCATCCGGAGCTGCACGGACGCATCGGGATGTTCGCGCTGCTCGCCCCCTCGCGGCAGGACATCCCCGAGTATGCGGAGTACGCAGCGGCGGTCGAGCGGGCTGCGCGGGAGGTGAACGAGCGCTTCGGCCGGGACGGCTGGCGGCCGGTCGAGCTCGACGTCGCCGACGACTTCCACCGCTCGGTGGCGGGCTACAAGCAGTTCGACGTCCTGCTCGTGAACCCCGTCTTCGACGGGCTCAACCTCGTGACGAAGGAGGCGTTTCTCGTCAACGAGCACGACGGCGCGCTCGTCCTCTCGGAGAACGCCGGCGTGCACGAGGAACTCGGAAACTGGGCGCTCTCGGTGAACCCGCTCGACGTCTCCGGGCAGGCCGACGCGCTCTACGAGGCGCTCACACTCGACCGCGCCGAGCGCCGCCGGAGGGCCGGCGCGATCCGCGACCACGTGCGTGCCCACGACCTCCACGCGTGGATGGAAAGCCAGCTCGCCGACCTCGACGCCGTACGATCCGGTTGATGGGCGACCTCTCGCATGTCGACGAGTCGGGCGCCGTCCGCATGGTCGACGTCGGCGGCAAGGAGCCGATGCGCCGCCGGGCGGTGGCCAGGGCGACGGTGCGGATGGCCGCGGAGACGGCGCGGATCCTGCGCGAGCTGCCGAAGGGCGACGCGCTCGCGACCGCGCAGCTGGCGGGGATCATGGCCGCGAAGCGGACGAGCGAGCTCATCCCGCTCTGCCACCCGCTGCCGCTCACGCACGTCGAGGTGAGGATCGAGGTGGGCGGGGAAGGGGTCGAGATCGTCGCGTCCGCCGAGACGACGGACCGGACAGGGGTGGAGATGGAGGCGCTGACGGCCGCCTCGGTCGCGGCGCTCACCGTCTACGACATGGCCAAGGCCGTCGACAGGCAGATGCGGATCGCCGACGTCGCGCTCGTCGAGAAGACGAAGGAGCGCGTCTGAAGGCGGCGGTTCTCACCGTGTCCGACGGCGTGGCGGCGGGGACGCGCGAGGACCGGAGCGGCGACGCCCTCGAGGAGCTGTTGGCCGGCGACGGATACGAGGTCGAGCGGCGGGTCGTGGCCGACGAGCGAGACGTGATCGCGGGCGCGATCCGGGAGCTCGCCGCCTCCGCGCGAGTCGTCCTCACGACCGGCGGCACGGGGCTGGCGCCGCGGGACGTGACGCCGGAGGCGACGCGCGACGTGCTGGAGCGGGAGGCGCCGGGCATCGCCCAGGCCCTGCGCGCGGACTCGATCGCGAAGACGCCGCATGGGCTCCTCTCGAGGGGGACGGCCGGGGTCGTCGGCTCGACCCTCGTCGTCAACCTCCCGGGCTCGACGGGCGGCTGTCGCGACGGCTTCGCCGTCCTGCACCCGGCGCTCGAGCATGCCCTCGAGCTGCTCGCCGACGCTCCGACGGCGCACGAGCAGACATGACGGCCGGCTCCGCTCCGGCGCCGCTGCCCGCGCGGTTCGCGCGGCTCGTCAAGATCGAGCACACGGTCTTCGCGCTGCCGTTCGCCTACGTCGGCGCGTTCCTCGCCGTGCACCGCACGCCGAGCGGGCACGACCTGCTCTGGATCACGCTGGCGATGGTCGGCGCCCGGTCGCTGGCGATGGCGCTCAACCGGCTCGTCGACGCGCGCATCGACGCCCGCAACCCGCGCACGGCGGGCCGCGAGCTGCCGAGCGGCCAGCTCTCCGTCGCCCAGGTCGTCGTCTTCTGCGCCGCTTCGCTCGCGCTCTTCCTCGCCGCGGTCTGGCAGCTGGACCCGCTCGTGCGCTGGCTCTGGCCGATCCCCGTCGTCGGTTTCGTCGTCTACCCGTACCTGAAGCGCTTCACGTGGCTGTGCCACGTCTGGCTCGGCGCCGTCGACGGGCTCGCGCCCGTCGGCGCCTGGGTCGCGATCACCGGGAAGCTCCCGTGGCAGGCATGGACGCTCGGCGCGGCCGTCGCCCTCTGGGTGGCCGGCTTCGACCTCTTCTACGCGCTCTTCGACGAGGAGGTCGACCGGCGGGAGGGGCTCCACTCCGTCGTGACGCGGTTCGGCGTGCGCGGCGCGTTCCTCGGCGCCCGGGTCGCGCACGCGGCGACGGTCGCCTGCCTCGTCGCCGCCGGCCTCGGCCTGCCGGTCGGGGCGCTCTACTGGCTCGGCGTCGGCGCCGTCGCGCTCCTGCTCGGATACGAGCACTCGCTCGTCCGGCCCGGCGACCTGCGACGGCTCGACACGGCCTTCTTCACGATGAACGGCGTGATCAGCGTCGCGTTCGCGGTCTTCGTCGCCGTCGACGCCGCGACGTGAGGCTGCTCCGGGGCGCCGCGCTCACGACGCCCCGGACAGACCTGCGAGTCAGCTCCCCTGGCTGCCGGGCCAGTGCGGCGGATGGCACCAGCGGCCGGAGCGAAGGAACCCGGCGCCCGCCGTCCCCGTGCCGATCGAGCCCGAGGAGAAGCCCGCGGTGGGATCGAAGGTGGCGCCGAGCGAGGCGACGAGATGGCCCCAGCGCCCGTGCACGAAGCCCCTCGCCAGCCCGGATGCCTTGCCGCCCGCGATCGCCGCGTTGAGCGTCCCGTGGGCGCGGTCGCGTCCGGCGCCGACGATGCGGAAGGTGCCGAACAGGTGGCCGACGCCGTTCGTGGTGTCGACGAGGCTCCAGGCGCGGATCGTCAGCGCGCCGCTGAGCCGGGGGTCGGAGCTCGTCGCCGTTCCCGTGTACATCGCCTTCGTCGCCTGGAACGTGTCGCCGCCGTTGACGGAGCACGTCGTCAGGTAGCGCTGCGAGACGGTCGTGGCGTTGAATTGTGCGCTCACGGACTGCACCGACGGAGCGCCCCGGTGCGCCGCGGCGGCGCCGGCGGCTGCGAGAGCAGTGGCCATGATCAGCCCCAGCAGCGCGAGTCGTTTCCTTGACATGGTCTCCTCCTGGTCGCGGTATGACGTGTTGGCCGCAACCGGAATAAGGCACGACGCGTGCACGGTCCAGGCAAGGGAGGCGTAAAACAGCCGTAAATCGCCGGGGAGGGCTTATTGTGGTTGCGTGCTGACGACCCGCCGGCTCGGCAAGCGCTACGGTGAGAGGCGCGTGTTGCGCGGGATCGACCTCGCCCTTCCGCGCGGCGGCTTCCTCGTCGTCACGGGGCCGAACGGGTCGGGCAAGACGACGCTGCTGCGCATCTGCGCCGGGCTTGCGCAGCCGAGCGAGGGGACGATCGAGCGCGAGGCGGCGCGGGCCCAGGTCGGCTACCTCGGACACGACCCGCTCGTCTACCGGGAGCTGACGGCGCTCGAGAACCTCGAGCTCTACGGTCGGCTCTACCGGCTGCCCGAGCGGCGTGAGCGGATCGGGATGCTGCTCGAGCGCTTCGGGCTGTGGGACGTCCGGCACCAGCGTGTCGCCTCGTACTCCCGCGGCATGACGCAGCGGCTCGCGCTGTGCCGCGTCCTGCTGCACGAGCCCGACCTGCTCGTGCTCGACGAGCCGTACAACGCTCTCGACGAGGCGGGCGCGGAGCTCCTCGACGCACAGCTCGCCGAGCTGCGCGGTGAGCGGACCTTCCTCCTGGCCACGCACGACCCGGCGCGGGTCGCGCCCCTCGCGAGCGCCGCGCTCGCCCTCGCGACATGAGCTACGTCCGCGACGTCGGAGCCCTCGCCCGCAAGGATCTCCTGCTCGAGCTGCGGGCGCGCGACACGCTGCCGGCGATGCTCCTCTTCGTCGCGGCGGTGTTCGTCGTCTTCCACTTCGCACTGCCGGGAGAGCCGTCGCGGCTCGAGACGACGGGGCTGCTGTGGGTGGCGATCCTCTTCACCGCGCTCCTCGGCCTCGGTCGCGCGTTCGTGCCCGAGCGCGAGCAGCGGACGCTCGACGGGCTCGTCCTCGCGCCGTGCGACCGCAGCGCGATCTGGCTGGCCAAGTCGCTCGCCACGCTCGCCTTCCTGGCGGCGGCGGAGGTCGTCGCGCTGCCGCTCTACGGGCTCTTCTTCCACCGGATCGAAGGCGCGACGGTGCTCGCCGTCGTCCTCGCCGACCTCGGCATCTGCGCGGTGGGGACGTTCCTCGGCGCGATGGCGGTGGCGACGCGCGCGCGCGACCTGCTGCTACCGCTCCTGTTCCTGCCGCTCGCGATCCCGATCGTCGTGGGCGCGGTCGGAGCGAGCGTCGCCGCCTCGCCCGGGAAGTACCTGGGCTTCCTCGCGCTCTACGACCTCCTGTTCGTGGTGGTGTGCTGGGCGACGTTCGAATACGTCGTGGCCGAGTGAGCGCGACTGCTGCGACAATGCCGGGCGTGGGTCGCGCTCGCATCTCCCTGCCGGTGCTCGCCGGCAGCTCGCTCGTGCTCGTCACGACGGCGCTCGCATTCATCTTCTTCGTCGCGCCGACCGACGCGAACCAGGGGTTCTCGCAGCGGATCTTCTACTTCCACGTCTCGATCGCGATTACGGCCTACGCCTGCTTCGCCGGCGCCGCGTGGAAGGCGTTCAAGCACCTGTGGAAGCGCGATCCGGGCGCCGACCTCGAGAGCTACGTCTGCGTCCACCAGGGACTGATCTTCGGGACGCTCGTGCTGCTCACCGGCTCGATCTGGGCCAAGATCTCGTGGGGGCACTGGTGGCTCTGGAGCTCGGACCAGCTCGTCCTCTTCCTCGTCCTCTTCCTCTTCTACTGCGCGTACTTCATGCTCCGGTTCTCGATCGACCCGGGGCCGCAGCGCGCGAACCTCAGCGCCGTCTACGCCCTGTTCGGGGTCGTGCTCGTGCCGGTCAGCTTCGCGGCGATCAGGCTCGCGAAGGACATCATCCACCCCGTCGTCTTCACGCTGCACGGGCCGAACTTCGGCGGCTGGATCCTCGTCACGTACTGCATCGCGCAGTCCGCGATGCTCGTTCTCGCCTACACGCTCTACAGGGTCGAGCTGAGCGGCAAGCGCCTCGACGTGCGGCTGCGTCGCCTGAGGGAGGTGCTCGCCTGACCACGTCGGAGAAATACGTCACCGCCGCGTACTGCGTGGTCTTCGCGGTCGTCCTCGCCTACGTCGTGATCATGGCGCTCAAGCTGCAGCGGCTCGAGCGGGACGTCGACGAGATCGCCGGTCGCCTGCCCCAGGACGAGGCGGAAGAGGCGCCGCGGGAGCCGGCGCGCATTGGCTGAGCTGCTCTTCTGGCCCGCCCTCCTGCTGTACGGGGAGGCGGCGGTCGGCTACTTCGGCGACGTGCGGCGGCCCGGGCGTGCGGGCCGCGCCGCGACGTGGGGCGTCAGGCTCGGCTGGCTCGCGCAGACCGCGCTGCTCGCCGTGCAGGCCGTGCGCGACGACGGCTTCCCGTGGGGGACGTGGGCGTCGTCGCTCGACCTCTTCGTCTGGCTCGTCGTCTCCGCGTACCTCATCTGGGGCTGCCGCCGCCGCTATCGGCTGCTCGGCCTCGTGGTGATGCCGCTCGCGGTGGCGCTCCTCGTCGTCGCCCGGGCCGGCGGCGGAACGGGGATCGGCGGCGCGAGCCACTACTCGAACCTGTTCCTCGTCGTCCACGTCGGGCTCGTGCTCGCCGCCTTCGCCGGCTTCACGCTCGCCGCCGCGATCTCCGGCCTCTACCTGTGGCAGGAGCGCCGGCTGCGGACGCGGCCGGCGACGATCCTCCGGCGGCAGGTGCCCGCGCTCGCGACGCTCGACTCGCTGGCGCTGAGGACGGTCGCCTGGTCGGTGCCGCTGCTCACGCTCGGCGCCGTGGTCGGCGTCGTCCGCCTGCTCGCCCGGGGGGACCGCCTGGATGCGCTGATCGCCGCGACCGCCGCCACCTGGGTCGTCTGGTGTGCCTACCTCGCCCTGCGCCTCCTCGGCGGCTGGACGGGACGCCGCGCCGCCTACCTCGCGCTAGCCGGCTTCGTCCTCGTGGTCGTCGCCCGGCTCGCCCTCCCCGCCACCCACTTCGCGTGATGCGCCTCGTCCTCGTCGGCACCTCCCACCACCACGCGCCCGTCGAGCTGCGCGAGCAGGTCGCGCTCGGCCGCGAGCAGGCGCACGCGCTCGCGGCCCGGCTCGCAGAGGACGGACGGGAGACGGTCTGCCTCTCGACCTGCAACCGCACCGAGCTCTACGTCGCCGCCGACGACCCCGAGCGGGCGGAGCGGGACGCCGTCGAGGCGCTCGCCTCCCTCGGGCCCGAGGTCGAGCCCGCGCTGTACCGGCTGCACGACCGGGCGGCCGCCCACCATCTCTTCCGCGTGGCGGCCGGGCTCGACTCGCTCGTCCCCGGCGAGGGCGAGATCCTGGGCCAGGTGCGCCTCGCGCACGAGCTGGGGACGACGGGGCCGCTGCTCGACCGCGTCTTCCGGCAGGCGCTCCATGCAGGTCGCAAGGTGCGCGCGCAGACCGCGATCGGCGAAAGCCCCGCCTCGGTGTCCGCGGCGGCGGCCGCGCTCGCCGAGCAGGTGTTCGGGAGCCTCGAGGGCCGCTCGATCCTTCTGCTCGGCGCGGGCAAGGTGAGCGAGCAGGCCGCCCGCAACCTGCGGAGCCGGGGCGCCGAGATCGCGCTCGTCGCCGACAGCAAGACCGAGCGCGGGCAGATCCACGAGCTGCTGGCCTCCGTCGACGTCGTGATCGCGTCCACGGGCGCGCACGGCCTCGTGCTCGAGGCGCAGACCGTCGGGGAAGCCCTGCGGGAGCGGCGCGGGCGGCGGCTCCTGCTCGTCGATCTCGCCGTGCCGCGCGACCTCGATCCGGCGATCGCCGAGCTCGACGGCTGCTACCTCTACGACATCGACGACCTCGAGCAGATCGTGGTCGAGACGCTCTCCCTGCGCCGGCGCGAGGCCGAGCGGGCGGAGGCGATCGTGGCGGCGGAGGCGGAGAAGTTCCACGAATGGCACGCCTCGCTCGACGTCGTGCCCGCCATCGCCTCGCTGCGCGCCCGGGCCGAGGAGATCCGCGAGGCGGAGCTGCAGAAGGCGGAATCGCTGCTCGGGCGGCTCGACGAGAGCCAGCGCCGCGCCGTCGAGGCCGTCACCGCGCAGATCGTGAACAAGCTGCTCCACCTGCCGACGGTGCGGATGAAGGAGGCGGCCGCGGCAGCCGATGGGGTCCTCTATGCTGAGGCGGTGCGGCACCTCTTCGGTCTCGGCGAGGACGAGCGCTGAAGCTCGGGCAGCTCACCGGCCGTCCCCTGCCCCTGCAGGTGCCGACGGCGTTCATCCGGGTCCGGCCGCGCGGCGTCGGTTGCGCGCCGTCCGTGCGGAGGCGACCGGCCTGTGCTTGTCCGCGTCGGCAGCCGCGGCAGTAGGCTCGCGCTCACCCAGGCCGAGCGCGCCCTCTCGTCGCTGCGGGCGCCCGGCGTCGAGCTCGCGCTCGTGCCGATCACGACCGCCGGCGACCGCGACCGCTCCCGCCCGTTCGGCGAGATCGGCTCGCGCGGCGTCTTCGTCAAGGAGCTCGAGGAGGCGCTGCTCGAGCGGCGGATCGACGTGGCCGTCCACTCGGCGAAAGACCTGACCGCGGTCGATCCAGGTGGTCTCGCGATCGGCGCCTACCTGCGTCGGGAGGATCCGCGGGACGCGCTCTGCGGCGCGACGGAGCTGCGGCCCGGGATGCGGGTCGGCACGGCGTCGGTGCGCCGGAAGGCGCAGCTGCTCGCGCTCGAGCCGACGCTCTCGATCGAGCCGCTTCGGGGCAACGTGGACACGCGGCTGCGGAAACGGGGCGAGCGCGGTCTCGACGCGATCGTGCTCGCGGCCTGCGGGCTCGACCGGCTCGGACTGGCCCACGAGATCGGCCTGCGCTTCGATCCCGAGACGATGCTGCCGGAAGCAGGGCAGGGGGCGCTCGCGCTTCAGGTGCGCGAGGGCGAGGAGCATCTCGTCGCGGCCGCGGACGACCGCCAGACGCGGGAGCGCGTCGAGGCGGAGCGCGCCGTCGTGGCGGCGGTCGGCGGGGGCTGTCTGGCTCCGGTCGCGGCGCACCACGACGGGACGGTGCTGACGGGTCTCGTCGCGGCGGAGGACGGATCGTGGCTCGAGAGACGCACGGGCGAAGACCCCGCGGCGCTCGGTGCGGAGCTGGCGGATGCGAGTACTCGTCACCCGTGAGGAGCTCGTCGGGCGCGTCGAGTCGCTCGGGCACGACGCGGTCCTCAGCGAGCTGATCCGGGTCGAGCCCCTCGGCGACGAGCCGGTCGACGCCACCGCGTACGAGTGGCTCGTCGTCACGAGCCCGAACGGGGCGCACGAGCTCGCGCGCCGCGGCGTGACGGCGAACCGAATCGCGGCGATCGGGCCCGCGACGGTCGACGCGCTGCGCTCGCACGGCCTCCGCGTCGACCTCGTCGCCGAACGCCACACGCAGGAGGGCCTCCGCGACGCACTGCCGGAGGGAACCCTTCTGCTCGCAGCCGCGGAAGGGGCGCGGCGGGACGTCCTCGACGCCGACTTCCTGCCGCTCTACCGGACGATCGAGCTGCGTCCCACCGTGCCGGACGTGGACCTCGCGCTTCTCATGTCCGGCTCGGCCGCCCGCGCGCTCGCCGCCACCGGCGCGCGTCCGCGCGTCGTCGCCATCGGCCCCCAGACGGCGGCCGAGGCCCGCGCCGCCGGGCTCGAGGTCGCCGCCGTCGCAGCCGCTCACGATCTCGACGGCCTCGTCGAGGCATTACGTTCCGTCTCGTGGTCATCACCTTCCTGAGCGACTTCGGGCTGCAGGACGACTTTGTCGGCACCTGCCACGGCGTGATCGCGACGATCGCCCCGGAGGCCCGGGTCATCGACGTGACGCACGGGATCCGGCCGGGACACGTGCTCCAGGGCGCGCTCGTCCTCGCCAACTCGCTCCCCTACATGCCGGCCGGGATCCACCTGGCCGTCGTCGACCCCGGCGTCGGCAGCGGCCGCCGTGCCCTCGCCGTCCGCGACGAGCAAGGCCGCCAGTACGTCGGCCCCGACAACGGCCTCCTGCTGCCCGCCGCCGACCGCTTCGGCGGCGTCGTGGCGGCGCACGAGCTCGCGAACCCCGAGTACTCGCTGCAGCCCGTCTCGCGCACCTTCCACGGCCGCGACCTGTTCTCGCCGGCGGCGGCGCACCTCGCCGCGGGGGTCGCGCTCGAGGAGCTGGGACCGCCGCTCGATCCGGACGAGCTCGTGCGGGTCGACGTGCCGCGCCCCGAGGTGGGCCAGAACCGGATCCGCGCGGTTGCGCTCGCCGTCGACCGGTTCGGCAACGTCGCGCTCAACCTCGGTCGAGAGCACCTCGAGCGCCAGGAGCTGACCCCCGGCATGCGCGTCGAGCTCGCGTGCCGCGGCAACCGCTTCTACGCGGTGTTCGCACGCACGTTCGCGGACGCACCGCGCGGGTCCCTCATCCTCTACGAGGACAGCTACGGCAGCCTCGCCCTCGCCGTCTCGAGCGGCAGCGCGGCTCAGCTCCTGCGCGTGGAGGAGGGGGGCGAGATCGTGCTCGACCTCGCGGCGCGGTGATCGACGCCCAGCGGTTCGCGCGCCTCGTCACGGACGCGGTCGTGCGTCGGCCCCGGCTCTGGCGGCTCTTCCGCCGGCCGCTCCGCACGAGGTTCGACCGGCTCGCGCCGACGTGGGAGACCCGGATCGGCCCGCATCACCTCTGGGCGCTCGACCTCGCCCTCGCGGACGTGCCGGCGCCCGCGCGGGCGCTCGATCTCGGCACGGGGACCGGCATCGTGGCGCTGGCGCTCGCAGAGCGCTACCCGCAGGCCGAGGTGGTCGGTATCGACCTCAGCCCGCGGATGATCGAGGAGGCGCGCCGGAAGGTTCCGCCCGAGCTCGCCGGCCGCGTCCGCTTCGAGGTCGGCGACGCGTCCGCGCTCTCCTGCGCGGACGGCGAGTTCGAGCTCGCCGTCCTCTCCAACATGATCCCGTTCCCCGACGAGCTCGCGCGGGTCGTCGCGCCGCGCGGCACGCTCGTCGTCTCGTTCTCGAGGGGCCCGGAGACGCCGATCTATGTCGCGCCGGAACGGCTGCGGAGCGTGCTCGAGCGCCGCGGCTTCACGGAATTTGCGGAGTTTTCGGCCGAGCCGGCGACGGCGCTGCGCGCGAAGAGGCAGTAGGCTCCCGGCAACGGTCGTCCGCGACACGGTCGCACCGGTCCGAACGACCCGAGGCCCCCGGGAACGCGTGAGCGTCACGGGGGCCTCTGTTCGAACTGCACTTTCTAGATGTGCCCGCCGAACCAGCCGACGTGCTGCTGGAGGAGCGGCACGAGGAAGTAGAGGACGAACGCTGCGGTCACGACCCACATGAACGGGTGGATCCGCTTCCACTCGCGCCGCGCGGCGCAGATCACGGTGTAGGTGATGAAGCCGAAGCCGATGCCGTTCGTGATCGAGTACGTGAACGGCATCACCATGATCGCGAGCGCCGCCGAGAGCCCGATCGCGAGATCGTGGAAGTCGATCCCGGCGAGCCTCGACGCGGTCCTGCCCTCGGCCTCGCCCTCCATCTCGGTCAGGGTCGAGATCATCAGCCAGCCGACGACGACGAGCGCGGCCGCGGTCGCCTGCGCCGGGACCATCCCGATCAGCGGCGAGATGAACATGAAGGGGAAGAAGAGGAGCCCCGCCACGACCGCGACCCACCCGGTGCGGCCTCCGGCGGCGACGCCCGAGCCCGACTCGATGAAGGTCGTCGCCGACGAGGACGAAGCGAAGCCGCCGGCCATCGCCGCGGCGCCGTCCACGACGAGCGCCCGCTTGAAGTTCGGGATGTTGCCGTTCTCGTCGACGTACCCGGCCTGCTTGCCGACGCCGATCGCCGTCCCGGAGAAGTCGAAGAAGTCGCTCAGGAAGAGCGAGAAGACCCAGACGAGCGAGGCGATGACGCCGAGCTGCGTGTTCGAGAACGAGTGGAAGCTGATGTTCCCGAGCAGCGAGAAGTCGGGCCGCGCGTAGAGGTGGTGCCAGCCGGGCCACGTCGCCGTCGACGTGCCGAACGCGCGGTGGTGCGCGACGGACGAGTTGATGATCGTCGCGACGATGGTCGTGCCGATGATCCCGACGATCAGGTCGCCGCGGAAACGGATCGCACGCAGCGCGAACGTGAAGACGAGGCCGAAGATCGTGACGAAGATCGGCCAGGTCGTGAAGCTTCCGAGTGTCACCGGCTGGCCGGCGCTCGCCGGCAGCGACTGGATGATCCCGGAGTTGTAGAGTCCGATGAAGGCGATGAAGAGGCCGATGCCGATCGCGATCGCTTTCTTCAGCTCGAGCGGGATCGCCTTGAAGATCAGCTCCCGCAACCCGGTCACCGCGAGCAGGACCATGGCGACGCCTTCGAGCACGACGAGGCCCATCGCCTCGGGGAAGCTCGCCTTGCCGCTCGCCACGAGGCCGTAGGCCACGACCGCGTTGAGGCCCATGCCGGGCGCGATCGCGTAGGCGTAGTTCGTCGTCAGCCCCATCAGGATCGACATCACTCCCGCGACGAGACAGGTGCTCGTCAGTACGGCGCCGAACGCGAGCGGCGAGCCGAGCGGCGGATGCGTGACCCCGGTCAGAATGATCGGGTTGACGAAGATGATGTACGACATCACGACGAACGTCGTGACGCCGGCCATCGTGTCCCGCGCGAAGGTCGTCCCTCGCGCGGCGAAGCCGAAGTAGCGCTCCAGCCAGCCTTCTCCCCGGAGCGTCGCGGCGATCGTGCTCATGGTGGTTGTGTCCTCCCCTTGGACGCGTGACAGACCGTGACGGGAAGCTAGAAAGGCGCCCCGGGCGGATCAAGACCCCCGGGCGGGCGAAAGGCCGCTCTTTGCGACGAAATCGCGCGAAACGCGACGCGGAGACCGAATTGCGTTGCGGCTCGCGCGGGGACGCCCGGCTACACTGACCGTCCGCCGGGGCGAGGTAGCTCAGCTGGTAGAGCACTCGGCTGAAAACCGGGGTGTCGCCGGTTCGAGTCCGGCCCTCGCCACCTCCTTCCCGTTAGCCTCCGCGCCGTGAGCGTGGAGGAGGCGGCCCGCGAGATCGCCGTGATCGGCGCGACGCTCGACCTCGGCGCCGGGCGGCGCGGCGTCGACATGGGGCCCTCGGCGATCCGCTACGCGGGTCTCGAGCAGCAGCTGACGGAGAAGCTCGGCGTGCGGGTCTCGGATGCCGGCAACGTGCTCTCGCCCGTCGTGGAGACGGCGGCGATGGGCGACGAGCGCGCGCGCTACCTCGACCAGATCCTCGATCTCTGCGAGCGCCTGTCGGGGCTCGTCGCGGAAGCGGCCGGGCGCGGAGCGCTCCCCCTCGTCCTCGGCGGCGACCACTCCGTCGCGCTCGGCTCGCTCGTGGGCATGGCCAAGGTGCGGGGGCCGGGAGGCGGCGTGGTGTGGGTGGACGCCCACGGCGACGTCAACTCGCCCGAGACGTCGCCGAGCGGCAACGTCCACGGCATGGTGCTCGCGGCGGCTCTCGGCCTCGCCGGCGAGCCCTTCCGGCGCGACGGCTGGCCGCTGCCGGCGGTCGACCCGGACAAGCTCGCGCTCGTGGGCGTCCGCTCGCTCGACGAGGGCGAACGGGAGCTGCTGGCAAGGATCGACGCGAAGGTCTTCACGATGAGCGAGGTCGACCGGATCGGGGTCGAGCCGTGCATGCGGGAGGCCCTCGCGCACGCGTCGGGCGGCGCGTTCCTCCACGTCTCGCTCGACATGGACGCCGTCGACCCCGACTACGCGCCCGGTGTCGGAACGCCGGTGCGCGGCGGGCTCTCGTACCGCGAGGCGCACCTCGCGATGGAGACGGTGGCGGAGTCGGGGCTCCTCGACTCGATGGACGTCGTCGAGGTCAATCCGATCCTCGACCGCGAGAACGCCACCGGGCAGCTCGCGGTCGAGCTCGTGGCCTCGGCGCTCGGCGCGCGCATCCTCTGAGGATGGAGCTCGAGGCCCGCGAGGGCGAAATCGCGCTGGTCGACGCCGATGCCGTGGCGAACGCCGCGAACGACCGGCTCTGGATGGGCGCAGGAGTCGCGGGAGCGCTCAAGCGGGCGGGCGGCGACGAGATCGAGCGTGAGGCGACGGCGCTCGCACCGATCCCACTCGGCGGCGCGGTCGCGACCGCCGCAGGCCGACTGCCCGCGCGCTGGGTGGTCCACGGCGCCGTGATGGGGCAGGACCTGCGCACGAACGGCGACCTCGTCCGCCGCACCACGCGCTCCTGCCTTGCGCTCGCCGACGAGCTCGGCTGCCGTCGCTCGCGCTGCCCGCCTTCGGGACGGGAGTAGGCGGCTTCCCGCTCGCCGAGTGCGCGCGGATCATGGTCGCCGAAGCGCGGAGCTTCGAGCCGCGCTCGCTCGAGCGCGTGATCTTCGCGGTCTTCGGCCGCGACGCCTACGAGGCGTTCTCGTCCGAGCTCTCCTCGCCGGCGCCGGACGGCTCGTAGTAGCGACGGCCCTCGAGCTCCTCGGGCAGGTAGCTCGTCTCGAACCCCGCGGGATCGTCGTGCGGATAGACGTAGCCCTCGCCGTGCCCGAGGCGGCGCCCGTACCAGGACCCGTCGCGCAGCGCCTTCGGCGGCCGGGTTGCCCCACGCTCCTTCACGTCCGCGGTCGCACGGTTCAGCGCAAGGTAGCTCGCGTTCGACTTGGGCGCGCGCGCTAGGTAGACCGCCGCCTGGGCCAGGTTGAGGCGCGCCTCGGGCAGGCCGACGTGCTCCACGGCCTGCGCCGCCGCGACCGCGACGAGCAGCGCGCGCGGGTCGGCGTTGCCGATGTCCTCGGAGGCGAGCACGATCATGCGCCGCGCGACGAAGCGCGGGTCCTCGCCTCCCTCGAGCATCGCGGCGAGGTAGTACACGGCCGCGTCGGGGTCCGAGCCGCGCATCGACTTGATGAAGGCCGACGTGTAGTCGTAGTGCGCCTCGCCGGCCTTGTCGTAGACGAGCGGCGGCTTGCGGGCCGCGTCCTCGACGTGCGCCTCCGTCACGGCCGAGCCCGCCGCCTTCGCGGTCTCCGCGGCGAGCTCGAGGATGTTGAGCGCCGAGCGGGCGTCGCCACCTGACCGCCGGGCGACGAGCTCTACGAGCTCGTCCTCGAGCGGGATGCCCAGCTCCACGGCGCCGCGGCGGACGATCTCGGCCAGCTCCTCCTCTCCGAGCGGCTCGAGCTCGTACACCTGGGTGCGGGAGATGAGGGCGGAGTTGACCTCGTAGTACGGGTTCTCGGTCGTGGCGCCGATCAGCGTCACGAGCCCCGACTCGACGCCGGGCAGGAGCGCGTCCTGCTGCGCTTTGTTGAAGCGGTGGATCTCGTCGAGGAAGAGGATCGTGCGCCGGCCGGAGGTGCCGAGCCGCTCCCGCGCCCGCGCGAGCCCCTCGCGCACGTCCTTCACCGTCGCCGACACGGCGGAGAGCTCCTCGAACGCGGCGCCGGTCGAGGCGGCGACGATGCGGGCGAGCGTCGTCTTCCCGCTGCCGGGAGGCCCGTAGAGAATCGACGAGTGCACGCGGTCCTCCTCGATCGCACGCCGTAACGCCGACCCCTCGCCGAGGACGTGCCGCTGGCCGACGAACTCGCCGAGACTCGCCGGGCGCAGCCGCTGGGCGAGCGGCGCGACGTCGCCGGCCCGCGCGTCGGCCGCGTCGGAGAAGAGGTCGCCCATCGCCCCAGTATGCTCCGCAGCGTGCGTAGGCTCGACGGAGCACGCCCAGGAGCGAAGGCGCCGGCTCGGCCGGCGCCGCAGCGGGAAAGTGTGCGTAGGCTCGACGGAGCACGCCCAGGAGCGAAGGCGCCGGCTCGGCCGGCGTCGCAGCGGGAAAGTGTGCGTAGGCTCGACGGAGCACGCCCAGGAGCGAAGGCGCCGGCTCGGCCGGCGCCGTAGCAGGGGGAAAATGTCCGGATCCGTCGCCGACACTTGGAGCGGCGCGAGCTACGAGCGCCTTGCGGAGACGTTCGCGCCGATCCACGACCGGATCGTCCACGAGCTCGGCCTGGAGCCGGGAACGCGCGTTCTCGACGTCGCCTGCGGCACGGGCGGCGTCGCGTTGCGGGCCGCTCGGGCAGGCGCCCAGGTCGTCGGCATCGACATCTCCGCCGACCAGCTTGCAAAGGCGCGGCGCGCGGCCGGCGCCGAGGGGCTCGAGATCCGGTTCGACGAGGGCGACTGCCAGGAGCTCCCGTACGCCGACGCGGAGTTCGACGCCGTCGCTTCGGGCTTCGGCGCGATCTTCGCCTTCGACCAGGCGCGCACGGCGCGGGAGCTTGCGCGGGTCTGCCGCCCGGGCGGGCGCCTGGCGATGACCGCGTGGCCGAAGGACGCCTGGTCGGAGGTGCACGCGAAGGCCGGGCGCACCTTCCCGCACGAGGCGGACGCGCGCGAATGGTCCGAGGAGGAGCACGTCCGCCGGTTGCTCGGCGACGCCTTCGAGCTGGAGCTCCAAACCGGCGAGTACCGAGTCGAGGCGGAGTCGGGCGAGGCGCTCTGGAGCCTGCTCTCCGCCTCGATGCCGCCGCTTCGCGCCTGGCTGGCGGAGCAGGACGACGAGGCGCGGGCCCGTGCTCAGGGCGTCTACCGCGAGTTTCTCGCCGCCGGCGTCCTCGAGCGGGAGTACCTCCTCATCCTGGGGACGCGCCGGTGAGCACGGCCACGCTTCGGGAGGAGGTCACCGACCTCCTGCAGCGCCTGATCCGGGTGGACACGACGAACCCGCCCGGCAACGAGACGGCCGCGGCGGAGCTGCTGCGCGACTACCTCGAGGCCGACGGCGTCGCCTGCGAGCTCTTCGCGAAGGTGCCGGAGCGTGCGAACCTCGTCGCCCGGATCCCCGGTGGCGGCGGGCCGTCCCTGCTCCTCCTCTCGCACACCGACGTCGTGCTCGCGGATCCGGCGGAGTGGTCGGTGCCGCCGTTCTCGGGCGAGCTGCGGGACGGTGAGGTCTGGGGACGCGGCGCGCTCGACATGAAAGGGCAGGTCGCGGCGAGCGCCGTCGCGATCGCGTCGCTCGCCCGCGAGGGGTTCCGTCCCGCCGGCGACCTGATCTTCGCTGCCGTGGCCGACGAGGAGGTGGGCGACGGCTTCGGGCTCCGCTGGCTCTGCGAGGAGCATCCGGAGGCCGTCCGCTGCGACTTCGCGGTCAACGAGGGCGGAGGCGAACGCCTCGAGCTCGCCGACGGGCGCGTCGTCTACCAGGCGACCGCCGCGGAGAAGAAGACGGCGCCGTTCCGCCTGCGGGTGCGCGGCCGCTCCGGTCACGCCTCGATGCCCGGCATCGCCGACAACGCGCTCGTGAACGCGGTCCGCCTCGTCGAGCGGCTCGCCGCGTACCGGCCGGAACCCCAGCTCGGCCCGGAGCTCGCGGCGTTTCTGGAGGTGCTCCTCGGCGAAGCGCCGCCCGCCGCCGAGGCCGCCGCGCGAACACGCGAGCTGTCGCCGGCGGCCGCGCACCTCGTCGAGGCCCTGCTCGTGCCGACCTTCTCCCCGACGATGATCTCCGCCTCGCACAAGCGGAACGTCATCCCGGCGGTGTGCGAGCTCGAGATCGACTGCCGCTTGCTGCCCGGGCAGGACCCCGAGCACGTCGAGCCGCTGATCCGGGCCGTCCTCGGCGCGGACGTCGCGTACGACCTGACGTGGATCGAGGAGCCTCAGGGAGGCACGCGCTCCGAGCTCGACACGCCGCTCTGGCGTGCCATCGAGTCGTTCGTCGCGGCGGAGGAGCCGCACGCGCTCGCGGCGCCGCTCTCCTGCGTCGGCTTCACCGACAGCCACTGGCTCCGGGAGGCGTTCGGCACCGTCGCCTACGGCTTCTTTCCCGCCCGCGAGATGCCGATCGAGGTCTCGAACTCGATCATCCACTCGGCCGACGAGCGCGTGCCGGTCACGGATCTCGAGCTCGGCGTCCGCTGGCTGCGGCACGCGGCACACGCCGTGCTGGGATAGAGCCACTACCCTTCGGGCGATGGCCCCCAAGAGCTTTCGCTGGGCATCGGCGGCTTTGCCGACGATGCTTCCAGCCGAGGAGAAGATCCGGCTCGGCGGCATGGCCCTGCCGAACGGCGTGCTCGTGCACGGGCCGCATGCGTGGGCGTGCGCGATCCGCAACGAGCGCGGACGAATCGAGGTCGCCTCCGCGCGTAAGCGGTTCCAGGCCTCGCGGATCGAGAACCCGCTGCTGCGCGGGCCGGCCCGGCTCGCCGAGGCGCTCGCGCTGCTGCCGCAGCTGAAGGCGAAGCTCCCGGCGGCGCGCCTGCCGATGGAGAGCCCCCGCACGCTCGCCTCGATGCTCGGGGCCGCGGTGTTCGTCAAGGGACTGCGCGAATCGGGCCTGCGGCCGATCGCCCGGGAGCTCCTGGCCGCGATCGCCTCGGTCGCGCCGGCGGTGCTCGCCCTTCGCTCGGGGGAGCTCGCGGCCTATCACGGCGCGGAGCACATCTCGATCGGCAGCTACGAGCACGGGAAGCGCGCCACCCGTGAGCACGAGCGCTGCGGCGGGCATCTCGTCGGGCCGCTCGTCGCCACCTCCGCTGTCGGCAACGCGCTCGCGGGGCTCGCGCCCGAGCGGCTGCGGAAGCACGCGCAGGCGGCGGCGCAGATCGGGGCCGTCGCGGCGGCGACCGAGCTCTTCGGCTGGATGATGCGGAACCCGTCGCATCCGCTGGCGCAGGCGCTCGCGAAGCCGGGCCACGAGCTCCAGCACCGCTTCTCGACCGCGGAGCCGAGCGCCGAGCAGCTCGAGGTGGCCGAGGCGGCGCTCGCCGCATGCCTCGAGCTCGAGCATGCCGCCGAGAAGTAGGCAGCGGCTCGCTCCGGAGGTCTTCGACCTCCCCGTCGAGAAGATGCGCGCCGGGTGGTACACCGACGCGTACTTCAACCATGCGCGCGCGACGCTCCTCGCCGACGGCCGCCACCCGCGCGTCGTCGTCCAGGTCTTCCAGAAGCACGACGCCTGGATCGGCGGGATGGACGAGGCGATCGCGATCCTCCGGCTCTGCTCGCACGAGCCCGACGGGCTGACGATCAGGGCGCTCCACGACGGCGACCGGATCGAGCCCTGGGAGACGGTGCTGACGGTCGAGGGCGACTACACGACGTTCGCGCACCTCGAGACCGTCTACCTCGGGACGCTCGCGCGACGCACGCTGCTCACGACGAACGTCGTGCGCGTGCTCGAGGCGGCGAACGGCAAGCAGATCATCTTCATGCCCGCGCGCTTCGACCACCATCGCGTGCAGGCCGGCGACGGCTACGCGGCCTACGTCGCGGGCCGGGTCACGGGCTGCGAGATCGGGGTCACGAGCGACGAGCAGGCGTCGTGGTGGGGCGGCCGCGGCATCGGCACCTTGCCCCACGCGCTCATCGCGGCGTACGGCGGCGACACGGTCCTCGCGGCGCGCGCGTTCGCGGACTGGGCGCCGCCGGACATGGCCGTGACCGTCCTCGTCGACTTCGAGAACGACTCGGTGCGCACGGCGCTCGCCGTCGCCGAGGCCCTGGGCGAGCGGCTCTGGGGCGTCCGGCTCGACACCTCCGAGACGCTCGTCGACCGCTCGCTGTGGGAGGAGATGGGGGACTTCAAGCCGACGGGAGTGAACGAGCGGCTCGTCCGGAAGGTGCGCGACGCGCTCGACGCGGCCGGCTTCGGCCGTGTCCGGATCGTCGCCTCGGGAGGCTTCACGGCGGAGAAGATCCGCGCCTTCGAGGAGCGGGAGGTGCCGGTGGATGCGTACGGCGTTGGCTCGTCCCTCATCCGTGGCGCGAACGACTTCACGGCCGACGTCGTGCTCACCGACGGCAGGCCGTCGGGGAAGTTCGGGCGGCGCCTGCGCGACAATCCGCGCCTCGAGCTCGTCCCGTGAAGCGGCTCCTGCTCGCCTCCCACGGGATCGGCGCCTTGCCGGCGCTCGTGGACGGCGACGCGGCGGGGCTGCGACTCGCCTTCGTGCCGACCGCGGCGGGGCCGGCGGCCGAGGCGAGGCCCTGGGTGAAGGCGGACCGGCGGCAGCTCGAGGTGCTCGGCTGCGAGACCACGACGCTCGACCTCGCTCGGGTCGGAGCCGAGGAGGTCGAAAAGGCCCTGCTCGGCGTCGACGGCGTATTCCTGAGCGGCGGCAACTCGTACCTGCTCCTCTGGCACGTGCGGCGCAGCGGCTTCGCAGATCTCGTTCCGCCGCTGGTCGATTCGGGCGAGCTTCTCTACGTCGGCACGAGCGCCGGCGCGCTGCTCGCCGGGCCGGATCTCGGCCCCGCGGCGAACCTCGACAACCGGCGAGAGGTTCCGGAGCTCGCCTCGAGCGCGGCGCTCGGGCTGGTGCCCTTCATCGTGCTGCCGCACGACCAGGAGCCGGAGTTCCGGGAGCGCCACGACGAGATCGAGGCCGCTCATCCGTCCATCCCGTTCGTCCGGCTCGCCGACGACAGGGCGGTGCTCGTCCGCGGCGAGGCCGTGGCTGTCGTCGAGTCGCCGCCGCTCGCCTAGCTTCGGGCGTCCGGCGTACGCTTACGGCGTGCTTTCCTCGCAGGTCACCACGCGCACCTGAGCGGTCGACCACGCCGAGCGTGTCTCGGTCGCGCTGAGAGACCAGGAGCTGGATCGCCGGCTGCGCGAGGCCGCGCCGACGGCGGCCACGTGGTGGTTCTGCGGGCGCCGGCTCACCCTGCCGCTAGTCCGCCGGAAGGCCGAAGAGCGGCAGGCACGGCTCGAGACCCTCGATCTCGACGCCGACCGGCGGCCTCCAGTCCTCTCGCCGTAGCGCGACGTCCGTATGCTCGACCTCGATGCCGCTCGGCGCGACGGTGCCGCGTCCGATCTCCCGGTAGCCGAGCTTCTCCGAGACTCGGAGCGAGGCGACGTTCCCGTCGACGGCACCCGAGCGTGCGACCTCCGCGCCCAGCCCCCGGAAGGCGAGCTCGAGCACCGCAGTGCGCATCTCCGTGCCCACGCCGCGCCCTTGGAAGCGCCGGCCCAGCCACGACCCCGTGCCCACGGTGCGCGTCTCCGCGAAGTCCTTGCTCTCCACCGCCTGGACGCCGGCCGGCTCTCCCTCGACGAAGACGCCGAGCTCGAGGTGCCACTCGTCGGGGCGCCACTCGCGGCGGCGCATCTCGTGGTAGGCGTGGAACCCGCCGAGCTCGGGATCGTCCGTCCACGCGACCGTGAACGGCATGAACTCGGGCGGGTGGATGCCGGCCAGCGCCACCCGGCGCAGCGCCCCGAGCTCCTCGGTCGTCGGCAGGCGCAGCTCGAGCCGCGGCGTCTGCAGCCGCAGCCCGAAGAGCGGCGCGATGTCCATCAGCCGAGCTTCTCCGGGTGCCCGAGCTGGCCGAGCTCGGCGATGTCGCGGCGGAAGAAGAGCGAGACCGTCCAGTCGACGACGACCCGCAGCTTCCGCTGCGCGAGCGGCAGCTGGTACAGGTGGTACGAGCGCGTCACCCACCAGCCGAGCAAGCCGCGCAGCCGCAGGCCGAGAACCTCCGCGATCCCCTTGTGCCTGCCGAGCGTGGCGACCTGGCCGAGCATCCGGTAGCCGTACGGCTCAGGCGGGCCGGCCAGGTTGCGCGCGAGGCGGCGTGCCTGGCGCAGCGCGTGCTGGCAGGTCGGCGGGTCGGGCGTGTCGCTGCGGATGTTCGGAACGCGCGCGCAGTCGCCGAGCGCCCACACGTGCTCGTGCCCGCGCACGCGCAGCAGCTCGTCCACCTCGACGCGGCCCTTCTCGTCGAGCGGCAGGGACCATTCCCGGAGCACCGGGTTCGGCGTGACGCCCGCCGTCCAGACGAGCGTGTTCGTCGGGATCCGGACCCCGTCTCCGAGCACGGCCTCCTCGGCGGAGACCGACTCGAGCGTCGTGTCGACGTGGATCTCCACGTTCCGCGAGCGCAGCTCGGCGGCCGCGTAGTCGCCGAGCTTCGGCGGGATCTCGGGCAGGATCCGCGACGCGGCGTCGACGAGCACCCAGCGCCGCCGCGTCGAGCGCAGGCGCGGGTAGTAGCGGAGCGCGTCCTCGGCGAGGTCGGACAGCTCCGCCAGCGCCTCGACGCCCGCGTAGCCCGCGCCGACGAAGACGAACGTGAGCCGCCGCGCCCGCTCCTCCTCGTCGAGAGCGGCATCGGCCGTCTCGAGCTGGTGGAGGACGTGGTTGCGGAGGTGGATCGCGTCGGCGAGCGTCTTGAAGGAGAGACCGTGCTCGGCGAGGCCGGGGACCGGCAGCGTCCGCGGCACCGCGCCGAGGGCCAGCACGAGCTCGCGCCACTGCACGGTCTGCGGGCCCTCTCCCGTCTCGACGGCCGCGGTCCGCGCCTCGAGGTCGAGGCCCGTCACCCCGCCGAGGATCAGCTCCGCGTTCCGGCACATGACGCGCAGGGGCACGACGCAGTGGCGCGGCTCGAGCGTGCCGGACGCGGCCTCCGGCAGGAGCGGCGTGTAGAGCATGAAGTTGTCCTTGCTCACGATGGTCGAGCCCCGCGAGCCGAGCTCGCGCGCGACGTAGGCGCCGGCGAAGCCGCCGCCGACCACGAGCACCCCACCGCGCGCCTGTCTCGTTCCCGGCATGTGTCCTAGCATCGCGCAGATGGCCATCCAGGTCTCCGTTGTCGGCAGCGGGCCCGAGCACGAGGCAAACGCCGAGACGGTCGGACGCCTCCTCGCCGAGCGAGGTGCCACGGTCGTCACGGGCGGGCTCGGCGAGGTGATGGCCGCGGCCGCCCGCGGCGCGCGAAGCGCCGGCGGGACGACCATCGGGATCCTCCCGGGCGAGACGAGGGCGGACGCGAACGAGTGGCTCGACCACGTGGTCGTCACCGGCATCGGACACGGCCGCAACCTGGCCGTCGTCGCGTCCGGCGACGCCGTGATCGCGGTCGGCGGGCGCTACGGCACGCTCGCCGAGATCGGCTTCGCGCTCACGCTCCGGCGCCCGGTCGTCGTGCTCGAGCCGGGCTGGCCGGTGGAGGGCACGCAGCGCGCGGGGACACCCGAGGAAGCGGTCGAGTTTGCGTTGGCGGCAGCACGGCATACAGTCGGGGGATGACGCACGTGCTGCTCCTGAACCTCGTCTTCTTCATCCCGGCTACGTGCGGCGCGACGGCGTTCGCACTCTTCGTCTATCGCTTCCTGAGGAGCGCGCCGCCGCCCTCCCCGCCGCCCGGAGGCGGGAGCAAGGTGCCGCTGCCGGCCGCCGGCCCGGACGACCTCGCGCGTTCCGCCTAGCGCGCGCTCGCCGCGTGGCGCTTGCGGAAGCTGCGGGCCTTCTCGCGGTTGCCGCAGACCTCCATCGAGCACCAGGCGCGCGAGCGGTTGCGCGACTGGTCGTAGAAGACGACGCGGCAGGTCTCGTCGCGGCAGGTCTTGAGGCGCTTCCACTCGTCGGTCGGCGCGAGCTCGGCGACCGTGGCGACGATCTTCCCGATCGCCGCGTGCGCGTCGTCGCCCTCGGGAGCGAGGACCGGGCGGCCGTTCTCGAACCGCACGCCGAGGTGGGCCCGCCGCCCCGCCGCCTCCAGCGTCTTCGAGACTGCGTCGGTGTCCGCCTCGACGCCGTTGTTGGCAAGGAGCAGCTCGCGGATGGCTTCCCGAACCTCGAGCGCGCTTGCTTGCTCCTCCTCGGTCGGCTCGGCGAGATCGTCGACGAGACCCTGCTCCGAGAACCACATCGCGAGCTCCTCCGGCGACGCGATCCGGTCGATCCCGGTCTCGACGTCGAGCGTGTTGACGAAATCGCGGACGAGATCGAGCTGCGTGTGTAAAGTCGTAACCACTGTCCTTGCATTGGGGGTTATGTAACTGGTAATCTCCGGACAGTGGTTAGGGTAGCACGTCGAAAGGAGAAGCTGTGATGCACCCCGAGCTCATGCGCCAGGTGGCAATGGCCAGGATCGCCGACCTTCAGCGCGAGGCCGTCCAGCGCCGCCGGGCAAGTGCGATCCCCAGTCCCGCGCAGCCGGTGAGGACCGCGATCCAGCTCAGGCTCAGCGCCTGCCGCGAGGAGCTCGAGCGTCTCGCTGCCCTGAGCGAGCGGCCGCTGCACGGTGGCGAGTGGATCGTGGCGGACGTCGACGGAGTGCCGGTCGCTGCCGTCTCGGTCGAGGACGGGACGACGGTGTACGACCCGTTCCGACCGACCTCCCAGGCCGTCTCGCTGCTACGGCTCCGGCGCAAGCAGGTGTTGGCGGCCGCGTAGGAACTTGCGCTCGACTTCGCTCGGAGCGAGGTCGAGCGCGCGTTCGTACTCCCGTGCGGCCGGCTGCCCGAGCCGGCTGAGCAGGTCGGCTCGGGTGGAGTGGTAGAGGTAGTAGCCGTCGAGGCCGTCGATCTCGTCGAGCAGGGCGAGACCCGCTTCCGGCCCCTCCGCCAGCGCGACCGCCACGGCGCGATTCAGCTCGACGACCGGTGAAGGGCTCAGCTCCGTCAGGCGTCCGTAGAGAAGCGCGATCTCGTGCCAGTCGGTCGGCTCCTCATAGTGCAGGGAGGCGATCGCCGCCTGCAGCTGATACGGCCCGGCGCGCCGAAGGCGGAGCGCCCGCTCGAGCGCCTCGCGGCCCTGCGCGATCTCGTCCGCGTCCCAGAGGCTTCGATCCTGCTCGTCGAGGACGACGAGCTCGCCGGACGGCGAGACCCGGGCGTCGCGGCGGGCATCCTGCAACAGCAGGAGCGCGTGGAGCCCGTGCGCCTCGGGCTCGTCGGGCATGAGGGTGGCGAGCACGGCCGCGAGGCGGATCGCCTCGCCGCAGAGCTCCCGCCGGACCGGCGGACCGTAGCCGGCGTTGAAGACGAGGTAGATCGCCGCGAGCACGAGGCGGAGCCGCTCCGGCAGGAGGTGCTCCGGCGGCACCCGCAGCGGGATGCCGGCGTCGCGGATCTTCCGCTTCGCACGCACGAGCCGCTGCGCGAGGGTCGCCTCGGGCACGAGGAAGGCGCGGGCGATCTCCCGCGTCTCGAGGCCGCCGACGAGGCTGAGGGTCAGGGCGACCTGAGCCTCCGGCGCGAGCGCGGGGTGGCAGCAGGCGAAGAACAGCTCGAGCCGCTCGTCGGGGATCACGGCTTCCTCGTCGTCGGGGAGCCGCTCGGCCCGGGCCAGCAGCTCCGTCTTCCGGGCGAGTGTCCGCTCGCGGCGAATCCGGTCGATCGCGGCGTTCCGCGCTGTCGTGACGATCCACGCGCCCGGGTTGCGGGGCGCCCCGTCGCGGGGCCAGCGCTCCGCCGCCCGGACGAAGGCGTCCTGCACCGCGTCCTCGGCGAGGTCGAGGTCGCCGAGGACGCGGCCGAGGATCGCGATCGAGCGGGCACGCTCGTCGCGGTAGGCGCGGGCGAGCTCCTCTACGACGCGACCTCCGCCTCGCGCATCACGACTGGGCGCACCTCGACGTGCCCGTACCTGGCGGACGGGATCTTCGCCGCCCACTCGAGCGCCTCGTCGAGCGTGTCGACGTCGATGAGGTAGTAGCCGCCGAGCACCTCCTTCGTCTCGGCGAAGGGCCCGTCGGTCGTCAGCGTCTTGCCGTCCTCGACGTGGACGACGGTCGCGGTCGACGACGGCTGGAGCTGGTTCGCGCCGACGAGCAGCCCCCGGCTCTGCAGCTCCTCCGTGTAGCGCATGTACTCGCCGTAGATCGCGTTGCGCTCGTCCTCGGGCATGTCGCCCCAGTGCGTCTCGTCGTCGTGGATCAGGAGCAGGTACTGCGTGGTTTCCTCCTTCCGGAAGCGTTGACGTCTCTACGACGGACGGGTCAGCCGGAATTCGACATCCGCGTCAGCAGGGTCAGCGCGCCGGCCTTGTCGAGGAACTCGTTCAGGTTGCCGCATTTCGGACTCTGGACGCAGGAAGGACAGCCGCGTTCGCACGGGCAGCCGGCCAGCAGCTCCGCCGTGTCGGCGACCCAGCCCTCGAACCGGTCGAAGCCGCGCGCCGCGATGCCGACGCCGCCGGCGTGACCGTCGTAGACGAAGACGGTCGGCGCGCCGGTGTCGAGGTGGAGGTTCGTCGAGAGCCCTCCGATGTCCCAGCGGTCGCACATCGCCCACAGCGGCAGGAGCCCGATCAGGGAATGCTCGGCCGCGTGCAGGGAGGAGAGGAGCAGCGGCATCGCCTCGAGGCCCTCGAGCTGGTGCGGCCGCGGCACGAACCAGACCGCCTCGGTGTCGAACGTCGTCGGCGGCAGCTCGAGCGGAGCGGTGTCGAGCGTCGCGCCGTCCGCGACGGCCTTCTTCTGGTACGCGACCACCTGCTCCGTCACCGAGACGCGGCCGAAGGAGAGCTCGAGCCCGAGCCGGCGCTCGACGCGCAGCGGCTCCGCGATCGACGTCTCCGTCTCCCTCTTCGCCTGCGTGTACCAGTCGCCGTCGAACGGCTCGACGAGCGCGCGCCGCGCGTGGAGGTCGAGCTCGCGCACGAGGTACTGGCGGCCGAGATGGAGGTAGACGGCGCCCTCGTGGACGGTGGAGTAGGCGCGCTCCCGCTCGGCCAGCCCGAGCACGTCGCCGCTCGAGGCGTCGACGACGAGGAAGGCGTCGGGCGAGGTCGAGCGCAGCGGGACACGGCCGGCGGGCGCGTCCTTGCCCGCCCAGACCCAGCCGCGCGCCGTGTGCCGCAGCTCGGGGACGTGCGGCGCCCGCTCGAGCGCCGCCGGCCCGAGGGTCGCCGCGTCGCCCTCGTCCACCGGCGCCTCGAAGGCGGCTGCGGCGACGTGCCCGTCGAGGACGCGCGGGTTCGCGTGGTCGAGGATCGCCGCCTCGACGCGACGTTCGAGCAACGCTGCCGGCTCCCGCATGAAGTACTGGTCGAGCGCGTCCTCGGAGGCGACGAGGACGGCGAGACCGTGCCCGCGGCGGCCGGCGCGACCCCACTGCTGGCGCAGGCTCGCGACCGTGCCGGGGAAGCCGACCGAGATCGCGCAGTCGAGGTCGCCGATGTCGATCCCGAGCTCGAGCGCGTCGGTGGACGTGACGCCGAGCAGATCGCCGTCCACGAGACGGCGCTCGATCTCCCGCCGCTGCTGCGGCGTGTAGCCGGCGCGGTAGGGCGCGAGCCGTGCGGCCGTCGCGGCGTCGAGCCGGTCGCTCGCGAACCGGTGGATCAGCTCCGCCGACTTGCGGCTCTTGGCGAAGCAGATCGTCCTCAGTCCGCGGCCGACGAGCCCCGCCAGGAGCCGCGAGGCCTCCCCGAGCGCGCTCGCCCGCAGGCCGAGCTCGGCGTCGAGCAGCGGCGGGTTCCAGAGCGCGACCGTGCGCTCGGCGCGCGGCGCCGCGTCGTCCTCCACGACCGTGGCGTCCTGGCCCGTCAGCGCGCGTGCGAGCTCTGCGGCGTTCGCGATCGTCGCCGAGGCGAGCAGGAACTGCGGCTCCGCGCCGTAGATGCGCGCGAGCCGCCGCAGACGGCGCAGCACGTTCGAGACGTGGGAGCCGAAGACGCCGCGATACACGTGGGCCTCGTCGACCACGACGAAGCGGAGGTTGTGCAGGAAGTCGCCCCAGAGGTCGTGCCGCGGCAGGACGCCGACGTGGAGCATGTCCGGGTTCGTGAGCACGAGGTTCGCCCAGCCGCGGATCTGGCGGCGCCGCTCGGTCGGGGTGTCGCCGTCGTAGATCGCCGCGCGGACGCCCGGTACGCCGAGCTCGCCGAGCGAGCGCGCCTGGTCCTGCGCGAGCGCCTTCGTCGGGTAGAGGTAGAGCGCGCGAGCGTGGCGGTCGGCGGCGAGGGTATCGAGCACCGGCAGGTTGAACGCGAGCGTCTTCCCCGACGCGGTTCCGGTCGTGACGACGAGATGGCCGCCTGCGCGCGAGGCGTCGTAGGCCTCGGCCTGGTGTGCGTAGAGCTCGTGGATGCCGCGTCGCGCGAGCGCGTCCCGCACAGCCGGCCGGAGCGACTCGGGCAGCGGGGTAGTCCGGGCATCGCGCGCCGGCTCGGTCGCCAGGTGCGCGAGCTCGTCGCCTGCGAGGAGGTCGTCCCAGACGGCGACGCTCGTCACCGGCGCCAGCGCAGCCCGAGGCCGAACGGGTACTCGCGCTCCGACGGCTCCTCCACCTGCTCGAGGCGGAGACCGGCGTCGAGGAACGTCTGCAGGAACAGCCCGAGCGGCAGGTGGGTCGCGCCGACCCTGATCCGGACACCCGACTCGCGCCAGACCCCGGGGGCCTCGGTGTAGCGGCCGACATGGCGGTACCAGCCGGCGTGCAGCTCGGGGACTCCGGTCTCGGAGTCGTAGAGCGAGTGCGGGCCGACGAAGCAGGGGTGGACGGACAGGTAGACGAGCGGCGCACCCGGGCGCAGCACGCGCACGATCTCCCGGACGACTGCAGGCAGGTCGTCGACGTCCGTGCTGGTGAAGACCGAGATCGCGGCGTCGAACGAGGCCTCCGCGAACGGCAGCGCCGACGCGTCCGCATGCACCGCGTGCACGCCTTTCGCCGTCGCCCGGCGCAGCATGTCGTCGGAGACGTCGACGCCGGTCACCTCCCAGCCGCGCTCGGCGAGGCCGGCTGCGTACGCGCCGGTGCCGCAGCCGACGTCGACGAGCGAGCCTCCGCCGTCGCCCAGCAGCCGCAGCAGCACGTCCCACGTCTCGCTCTCGAGCGGCGCCGGCTGGAACTCGGTGTCGTACCAGTCGGCGATCCCGTCGCAGCGTGCCGTGCCGCTCATTCCGACATTGAAGCGCCTCCGCGCTCGTCCGCGAGGACGATTCGGGCGCGGCGCACGGTACGCTCGACCCTATGAGCGAGAAGCGCACGGGCAAGTTCCTCGGCGTCCCGTACGACTGGCGCCGGCCGACCGTTGCACGCGTCAAGTCGCGCTGGTGGAACCGGGACGACCGGAGGGTATTCACCCCGAAGTCGTTCGGCTGGGGCTTCGACGTCAACCTCGCCGAGGTGGCACGTCGGCTGCGGCTGCGTCGCTAGCCCGACCGCCCGCGATAGGGTTTCCCGACCGGGGTGCCTCGCGGAGAGGCTGAGATCACACCCGTCGAACCTGACCCGGGTCATGCCGGCGAAGGGAGTGCGTTGGTTCCACGTTGCATCACGATCGCGGGCTCCGACTCCGGCGGCGGGGCCGGGATCCAGGCCGACCTCAAGGCCTTCGCGGCGGCGGGCGTGCACGGCACGTCGGCGGTCGTCGCCCTCACGGCGCAGAACACGCGCGAGGTGACCGCCGTCCACGAGGTGCCGGCATGGTTCGTCCGCGCGCAGCTCGACGCGGTCGCCGGCGACATCGGAATCGACGCCGCCAAGACGGGGATGCTGTTCTCGCGGGCGACGATCGACGCCGTCGCCGACTGGGTCGCGGAGCATCCGCTGCCGCTCGTCGTGGATCCGGTCATGGTCGCGAGCTCGGGTGCGCGGCTGCTCGAGGACGACGCCGTGGAGGTGCTCGTCGGCCGCCTCTTTCCGCTCGCCACGGTCGTGACGCCGAACGTGCTCGAGGCATGTGCTCTCACCGCACGTGACGACCTGGCACCGCGGCAGCTCGCCGAGGCGCTCGTCGAGCTCGGGGCGCCCGCCGCGGTCGTCACGGGAGGGCACACGGAGGAGCCGGTGGACCATCTCTTCGACGGCCGGGAGCACCACGAGATCCGCTTCGAGCGCCGCGAGGTGGCGGCGACGCACGGCGCCGGCTGCACGCACTCCGCGACTCTCGCGGCCTTGCTCGCGCGAGGGGTTCCGCTGGTCGAGGCGGCTCGAGGAGCCGCCGCGGCCGCCTCGCGCGCCGTCGCCCAGGGGCTCGCCCGGATCGGTGCCGGAGATGGGCCGGTGGACGTCCTGGGAATCGCGGCCCGATGAGCATCTCCCCGGGAACGACGCTGCGCGAGCTGCGCGAGCGCAAGCCGCTCGTTCACCAGATCACGAACTACGTCGTAATGAACGAGACGGCGAACGCGACCCTCGCGCTCGGCGCGCTGCCCGTGATGGCGCACGCGCGGGAGGAGGTCGAGGAGATGGTCGGCCTCGCGTCCGCGCTCGTGCTCAACATCGGCACGCTCTCGGAACACTGGATCGACGCGATGCTGCTCGCCGGCGGCGGGGCGAGTGCGCGCGGGATCCCGGTCGTGCTCGATCCGGTCGGCGCCGGCGCGACCGCCTACCGTACCGAGACCGCGCGCCGGATCCTCGACGAGGTCGGTGTGACGGTGCTGCGCGGCAACCCGGGCGAGGTGGCGACGCTCGTCGGCGCCGAGGCGGAGGTGCGCGGCGTGGAGTCGATCGCCGCCGGCGCCGGGCCGGGCGAGCTGGCGCGTCAGGCGGCGCGGCAGCTGGGCCTCGTGGCCTCGGTCACCGGGCCCGTCGACCACGTCTCGGACGGCGAGCGTGTCCTCGCGGTGGCGAACGGCCATCCGCTGCTCGCCGCCGTGACGGGCACCGGCTGCATCTCGTCCGCGCTGACGGGGTGCTTCCTCGCGGCAAAGCCGGACGCGCCCCTCGAGGCGGCGGCCGAGGCGCTCGCGGCGCTGGGGGTCGCGGCCGAGGACGCCGCCGCGGGAGCGGACGGCCCCGGCACGTTCCACGCTCGGCTCTACGACGCGCTGGCGGCGCTCGACCCCGGCTCGCTGGACGCACGCGCGCGCATCACCGAGTCGTGACGACGCTCGCGGAGGTCGGGGAGCTCGGCCTGCTCGCCGAGCTCGAGCGGCGCGGCCTTGCCACCGCCGTCGACCACGACGCCGCGGTCGTCGGAGGGCTCGTGGTCACGCAGGACGCGCTGGTCGAAGGAGTCCATTTCCGCTTCGATCTCCTCGGCTGGCGCGAGCTCGGGGCGCGGGCAGCCGCCGTGAACATCAGCGACCTCGCCGCCTCCGGGGCGGATCCGCTCGGCCTGCTCGTCTCGCTCGGCCTGCCGGCCGGGACCGAGCTGGACGACGTGCTCGAGCTGTACGAGGGCCTCAACGAGCGCGGCGTGCCGGTGCGCGGCGGCGACACGACCCGTGCCGATTGCGTCCTCCTCTCCGTGACCGCGCTCGGCCGCGCGGACCGCGTCCCCGGTCGTGCCGGCGCGAGGCCCGGGGACGTCGTCGTCGTCACGGGGCCCCTCGGCGCTGCCGGCGCCGCCTTCCGCGAGGGTCGCCTGCCCCCCGTGCCCGACCGCGTGGAGGAGGGAAGGCGGCTCGCCGAGGTGGCGAACGCGATGCTCGACCTCTCCGACGGTCTCGGCATCGATGCCGGCCACGTCGCGCGCCGCTCCGGCGTCCGCCTCGCGATCGAGCTCGAGCGCGTTCCGCTCGCGGAGGGAGCCGAGCTCGCCGACCTCGGCTTCGGCGAGGACTACGAGCTGCTCGCGACGACGCCGGACCCGCTCGGCTTCCCGGCGATCGGGCGCGTCGAGGAGGGCGAGGGGGTCTCGCTCACGCTGGGCGGCGAGCCGTGCTCACTCGCCGGCTGGGAGCACTTCCGCTAGCCAGCGCTCGAAGTGCTCACGCGGTCGCACTCCGACGACCGATCCGCACGCTTTTCCGGCGGCGAACAGGATCACCGTCGGGATCGAGAGCACGTCGTAGCGGGAGGCGATTCCCGGCTCCTCGTCCACGTTGACGCGCGCGACCTCGACCGGGAGCTCCTCGAGGACCGGCTCAAGCGCCTTGCACGGGCGACACCACGGCGCCCAGAAGTCGACGAGCAGCGGCCCGCCCGAGATCGCCTCGTCGAACGTCGCCTCGTCGAGCTCGGTCATCTCAGCCCAGCGTATCCCGCTACCCTGGCCCGCGGTGCTGAGGGTCTCTGCTCGCCTCATAGCGGCGGTGTGTGCGGTGCTCGCGTCGGTCGCGGCGACGTACGGTCACGCGGACCCGGACACGAGGCGTGCGCGCCTCGCCTACCGCTCCCTCGAGCGGATCTACCTCGACCGCAGGAGCGGCGACTACCGGCAGACGCCTCACGGCCGCGTCGGCTCCCACGCGTGGCCCTTCTCGCAGGCGCTCGCCGCGACGATCGAGGTGGCGCGCCTCGGCGACGCCCGTTCCCACGCCGCCCGCGCCGTGCAGTCGCGGATCCGGAAGCTGGACAGCCGCTTCCGCGCCCACGGCGTCTACCACGCGGCTCCCGGCGGTGACGTCTACTACGACGACAACGAATGGATCGCCCAGGACCTGCTCGACTGGGATGCCGTCCGCGGCAGTCCCTCCGCGCGGCGGAAGGCGGAGCAGATCTTCTCCGCCGTCACGCGCGCCTGGGGCGGCCGGCGGCAGCGCACGTGCCCGGGCGGCGTGCAATGGACGGACGCGCGCGGCAACGACGACCGCAACACCGTCTCCACCGCGAACGGCGCGGTCGTCGGGTTGCGGCTCTACCTGCTCACCCGGCACCGCGCGTACCTCCACTGGGCGCAACGGATGGTCGCCTGGGTCGAACGGTGCCTGCACGAGCCGGACGGCCGCTACGGGGACCACGTGAGCGGCGACGGGAGCGTCGACCGGACCGAGTGGAGCTACAACCAGGGCAGCATGCTGGCGGCGTACCGGCTGCTGTACGCGGCGACCGGCGATCGTGCGAGCCTCGCCCGCGCCGAGGCGATCGCGGACGCGACCCTCGCGTCCTTCCGCAGCCGCTGGTCCCGGGAGCCGGCAGCGTTCGCGGCCATCTTCTTCCGGCGCCTCCTCGAGCTCGCGCAGGCCGGCGGGCGCCGGGACTACGTCGCCGCGGCACGGCGGTACGCCGATCGGCTGTGGTCGAGGCCGCCCCGCCAGCTCTTCGAGCAGGCTGCGCTCGTGCAGATGTACGCGTCGCTCGCGACGGCTGCTAGAGGCGTCGGGTAAGCGCCTGCAGCCGCAGGAGCGGCACCTTCCAGATCGCCTCGAGCACGATGGCGCGGCTCATCTTCGAGCTGCCCGCCGTCCGGTCGACGAAGCGGATGGGCACCTCGACGACGCGGAACCCCTTGCGCAGGGCGCGGTACGTCGTCTCGATCTGGAAGACGTAGCCGGCCGCATCGACCGTCTCGAGCTCGATCGACTCGAGCACGCGCCGGCGGAAGCACTTGAACCCCCCGGTCGCGTCGTGGATCGGCATGAGGAGGACCCGCGTGTAGATCGAGGCGCAGCGGGAGATCAGCCGCCGCACGAGCCCCCAGTTCGCGGTGCCGCCGCCGGGGACGTAGCGGGAGCCGAGCGCGAGGTCGGCGCCGCCCTCGCAGGCCGCAATGAGGCGCGGCACGTCCGCCGGGTCGTGCGAGAAGTCGCAGTCCATCTCGAGCACGAGCTCGGCGTCGCCGCGCAACACGTGCCGGAAGCCGTCGACGTAGGCGCGTCCGAGCCCCTCCTTCCGCTCGCGGTGCAGCACCGAGACGTAGTCGAGCTCGGCCGCGAGCCGGTCGGCGATCTGACCCGTGCCGTCGGGCGAGTTGTCGTCGATCACGAGCACCTCCACGCCCTGAGGCCCGAGCGCGCGGACCATGCGCTCGAGGTTTTCCCGCTCGTTGTAGGTCGGGAGGCAGACGACGGGACGGGGCATCGGCCGCCCTATGGGAACACGTATTCGAGGGACACCGTGGCGACCACGAGCAGGGCGAGCAGGACGACGCGCACGAGCCGCTCCGTCCGCGGCTGCTTCGTCAGGCCGGCGAGGCCCCAGAAGAGCGGTGGCGCGAGCAGGCCGAAACGGCCGATCGAGTCGAACGCCCCGGTGAAGAGCGGCAGGATGACGACCGCCGCGCCGGCGGCGAGCCAGGCTCGCGGCGTCCCGACCCGCCAGGCGGCGTACAGGAGCGCGAGGTAGACGAACAGGCAGATGACGTCGCGCACGAGCCAGGGGTGGTTTCCGACGGCCGACGGCAGGTGGACGAAGGCCTGGAACGCGCCGGTGAGCCGGAACTGCCGTCCCCAGGCACGCTCGGCCTGGCTCCAGGCGAGCGGATCGTGGAGCACGCTGTCGAGATAGAGCGAGAAGGAGACGAGGGCGGCCGCGGGAGCGAGGACGGCGGCGAGGGCCGAGCCCAGCCGCGCCGGCGTCAGGCTCGACCGCTGCTGCCACGCGATTCCCGCCAGGGGAAGCAGCAGGAACAGCCCCTCGGGGCGCGCGAGCGCTGCGGCTCCTGCGCAGAAGGCCGCGAGCCACCAGCGCCGCCGCAGCGCCGCGAGCGGCGCGGCCGTCAGCAGGACGAGCACGACGCTCTCGGGATACGCCATCGAGAAGACGTACCCGAGCGGGAAGATCGCGAGATAGGTGGTCGCGCGCCGCGCGAGGACCTCGCTGAAGATCTCTCGCGAAAGCGCGTAGAACACTCCGAGGCCGGCCAGAAGCGCGGCATTCGAGAGCAACGGGCCGGCGAGCCCCCAGCCGACGCCCGCCGCGTGAGCTCCCCGCAGCAGGATCGGATAGAGCGGGAAGAACGCGGGATCGCTCTGCCGGCCCGGAACGAGCAGGTAGCCGCTGCGCGCGACCATTCGATACCAGCGGCCGTCCCAGCGGTCGAGCGTCCAGACGGTCGGCTTGAGGGCGAGCGCGGTCGCGATCGCGACCACTCGGCCGGCGGCCCACCAGCCGAGGAGCCAGCGCGGCGGGGGCGCGAGCACGAGGCCCCGGCGCGCCGTGATCGTCGCCGAGCGCACGCTCACCGTCGGTCCCGCTCCTCGGGGAGGAGATGGAACCGGCTCAGCTCCGCCGGTGTCCTCCGCGCAGGGAAGACACGAGCCGTCGCCTCCACCCCGTGCAGGTCGACGAAGGCGACGAGCGGCTGGTAGGAGCGGGGCGAGACATAGAGCGTCAGTCGCTCCGCCTTCCCATTCCGCAGCTCGAGTGCCACGGCCGGCTGATTAGCGGCGAAGCTCCGCTCGGCGGTCAGGCGGCCGCCCCGCTGCGCGGCTGTCGCGAACGCCTGCGCGAGCTCGCCGCTGCATCCGACGAGGGCGAGGATGCGGCTGCGATCTTCGCGCCGCAGCGCCGCCGCGATCCAGACGCGCCTCTGCGCGGGGAAGAGGACGGTCCGGCGCGAGCCGAGGACGAGCAAGGACCCACGCGCCTTCGACCGGTGGCGGCGTGCGAACCAGCCGCGGAGGCAGGCGCCGTTCGTCCGCCGGTCGTCGCGGTGGAAGACGTCGACGAGGAGCGGGTGCTCGTGGAGCCAGACGCTCGCGTCCGCCGCGATGCGGGTGGCCGGTGTGGGAGGAGGCAAGGCACCGGCCTGGACCGCCCAGCCCGAGGCGGTCACTCCTGCGGCACCCGCGAGAGCCACGGCGATGCTCAGCAGCGCCCGGCGCACGACCGGCACGGTACGCGTCGATCATGAGCGCAATCTGAGCGCGGCCTATCATCGGCCGCGGTGCCCGAGCTGCCGCGCAACTCCGAGATCGCCGACCAGATCGATCTCCTCGGGGACCTGCTCGAGCTCGAGGGCAAGGACACCTTTCGGGTCGTCGCCTACCGCCGCGCCGCCGCGCGGGTGCGGGAGACGGCGGGCTCCGTCGCCCAGCTCGCGCTCGACGGCCGCGCCAAGGAGCTGCAGGGCATCGGCAAGACGATCGAGGAGAAGATCGTCGAGATCGTCGAGCTCGGCGAGATCAAGACGCTGACGAAGAAGAAGGCGGGAGTCCCGCCCGAGGTCGTCCTCTTCATGAAGCTGCCCGGGCTCGGCCCCAAGACGGCGGCCCGCATCTGGCGCGAGCTCGGGGTCGAGACGCTCGACGAGCTGAAGGCGGCCGCCGAGGGAGAGAGGCTGCGCACGCTCGCGGGCCTCGGGCCGAAGAGCGAGGAGAAGATCCTCGCCGCGCTCGCCTACCAGGCCGAGAGCCCGGAGACCGGCCGCTACCTCCTCGGCGCCGGACTGCCGGCGGTGCAGGCGGTCGTCGCGGCCCTGCGGGAGCTGCCCGCGGCCACCGCGGTCTCGGAGGCGGGCTCGGTGCGGCGGCGCAAGGAGACGTTCCGCGACCTCGACATCATCGCGAGCGCGACCGATCCGGCCGAGCTGACCCGGCACTTCGCGAGCCTGAGCTGGGTGGTCGACGTCGCGGCGCAGGGAGACACGAAGGCGACGGTCGTCTCGCGCGACGGGCTCCGCTTCGACCTGCGCGTCGTGCCGCCGGAATCCTTCGGCAACCTCCTCCAGCACTTCACGGGCTCGAAGGACCACAACGTCGCCATGCGCGAGGACGCCGTGCGGCGCGGCCTCTCGATCTCGGAGTACGGCGTCACGAACGTCGAGACGGGCGACGTGTTCCGCAGCGCCGACGAGGACGCCGTCTACGAGGTCCTCGGCTACCAGCCGATCCCGCCCGAGCTGCGCGAGAACGCGGGCGAGCTCGAGGCGGCGCGGCGCGGCGAGCTGCCGCAGCTCGTCGAGGTGCGTGACGTCCGCGGCGACCTGCACACGCATTCCCACTGGTCGGCCGACGGCAAGAGCACGCTCGAGGAGATGCTCGAAGGCGCGGCGGCCCGCGGCTACGAGTACTACGCCGTCACCGATCACTCGCACTACCTGCGCGGCGAGCGCTTGCAGTCGCAGCTCCAGGAGATCGAGCGGCTGCGCGGGCGGTTCCCGAAGCTCCGGATCCTCGCCGGCATCGAGGCGAACATCCGCGCGAGCGGCGAGGTGGACGTGGCCGACGAAGATCTCGCACTGCTCGACTGGGTCGTCGCCTCGGTGCACCAGGCGCCCGACGCGCGCCCGACCGAGCGCGTGCTCGAGGCGATGCAGAACCCGTACGTCGACGCGATCGGCCACCTCACGGGGAGGCGCATCGGGAAGCGGCCGCCGCGGGACGTGGACGTCGAGCGCGTGATCGCGGGCGCCCTCGAGACCGGCACCTTCCTCGAGATCAACGGCCAGCCGGACCGGCTCGACCTGCGCGACGTGCACGCCCGCGCCGCGAAAAAGGCGGGGCTGCGGCTCATCGTCTCCTCCGACGCGCACGAGGCCCGCTCGCAGGCGTACGTCGAGCTCGCGGTCGCGCAGGCCCGTCGCGGCTGGCTGACGAAGGCCGACGTCGCCAACACGCGCACGTGGAAGCAGCTCGACAAGCTGCGGAAGAAAAGGTGACCGACCTCCGGGAGGACGGCGCGGCCGCGCTCGAGTGGGCGGCGCGCTACCTCGAGCGGGTCGGCGAGCTTCCCGTGCTCACCCAGGTGAAGCCGGGCGAGCTCACGGCCCGGCTGCCGGAGGCGGCGCCCGAGCAGCCCGAGAGCTTCGCGGAGGTGCTGCGCGACCTCGACGAGCTCCTCCTGCCGGCGCTGACGAACTGGCAGAGCCCGCGCTTCTTCTCGTACTTCGCCGTCACCTCGTCGGAGCCGGCGATCCTCGGGGAGCTGCTCGCCGCGGCGCTGAACCAGGTCGCGATCGTCTGGCGCGCGTCGCCCGCCTCGACCGAGCTCGAGCTGCGCGTCGTGGACTGGGTGCGCCGGCTGCTCGGCCTCCCCGAGGGCTGGCACGGCCACATCGAGGACACCGCCTCCACCTCGACGCTCGCCGCGCTCATCGCGGCGCGGCACGTCACCGGACGCAACGTCGTCGTCTGCTCCGAGCACGCGCACTCCTCGGTGGAGAAGGACGCGCGCATGCTCGGGATGGAGCTCCGCAAGGTGCCGGTCGACGGCGAGCTGCGGATGCGCGTCGACGGCTTCCACCTCGAGGACGTCGCCGCGGTCGTCGCGACGGTCGGCACGACGTCGTTCGCCTCGGTGGATCCGGTGAGCGAGCTCGCCGAGCGGGCGCATGCGGCGGGCGCTTGGCTCCATGTCGACGCCGCGTACGCCGGCTCCGCCTGGATCCTCGAGGAGGAGCGCTGGTCGCAGGAGGGCGTCGGGCTCGCCGACAGCCTCGTCGTCAATCCGCACAAATGGCTGCTCGTGCCCACCGACTGCTCGCTCGTCTGGACGGCGCGGCCGGACGAATGGCGCGAGGCCTTCACGCTGACGCCGGAGTACCTGCGCACCGACGACGAGGCGTTCTCGCTCGCGGACTTCGGGCCGCCGCTCGGCCGCCGCTTCCGCTCGCTCAAGCTCTGGGCGGTGCTGCGCTGCTACGGCGCGGAGGGCCTGCGGGCGATCCTGCGCGAGCACATCCGGCTCGCGGAGCTGTTCGCGGGGTTGGTGGAGGAGAGCGACGGCTGGGAGCTCGTCGCGCCGCGGCGCTTCTCGCTCGTCGTCTTCCGGCGCGAGGGGACGGACGCCGACAACGAGCGGCTCCTCGAGCGCGTGAACGCGACGGGTGAGATCTTCATCACGCACACGAAGCTCGACGGGCGATACGTCCTCCGCCTCGCGATCGGCAACGCGCGGACGACGGAGGCCGACGTGCGGCGGGCCTGGGACGTGCTCAACAGGGAGGCAGAACGATGATCGTGACGACGATGAACGACATCCCAGGGTACGAGGTCGACGAGGTGTTCGGCGAGGTGATGGGGCTCACGGTTCGCTCGCGCAACATCGGCTCGCAGATCGGAGCGGGCCTGAAGTCGATCGTCGGGGGCGAGCTGAAAGGGATGACGAAGGCGCTCACCGACAGCCGGCAGCAGGTGATGGAGCGGATGATCGAGGAGGCGGAGACGAAGGGCGCGAACGCGATCATCGCGATGCGCTTCGACACATCCGAGCTCGGCACCGGCTGGACCGAGATCTGCGCCTACGGCACCGCGGTGCGCGTGCGCAAGGCCTGAGTCGAGCCCCTGGCCTCCGGAGCCCGCGGCTAGAGCCGGCGGAGGAGGGCGAGGAACTCGGCGGTCGAGCCGACCACGAGGTCGGCCGCGTCCAGCAACGCGCGCGGCGCCTCGGCCGAGGTGACCGCGACCCGCACGGCGGTGCCGAGCCCATCGAGGGCGGCGAAGGAGTCGATGTCGGTCGTGTCGTCACCCGCCGCGAGCGCCCGCTTCAGTCGGTGCTCCTCCAGCAGCCGCCGTACGGCGGTGCCCTTGTGCGAGCCGACCGGCGGCAGCACCTCGAGGATCTTGCGCCCGTACCGCGCGACGAGCCCTTCCTCGCGGGCCGACTCCGCGATCCGGTCGAGCTCGCCCACCGCTTCGCGCTCGTCCTCCCGGTTGCGGAAGTGGAAGGCCACCGCTAGTCCCTTCAGCTCGATCTCGGCCGGCGACCACGGCGCGTCCGCGGCGAAGGCCGCGAGGACGCGGCGCCAGCGGTCGGCCTGCGGCTCGAGCTCGAGCCCGTGCGAGCCGACGCACACCACGCGGTCCACGCCGACGCGCGCCCGCACGTCCTCGCTCGCCCGGCCGCTCACGACCGCGACGAGCGCGTAGCGTCCGACCAGCCGCTCCAGCTCCGCCCGCGTCTCGGGCGGCGGGACCGCGTCTTCGGGCCGCTCCACGATCGGCGCCAGCACCCCGTCGAAGTCGAGGAAGAGGCCCGCCTCGCCCGGCTCCGCGGCCAGCTCTGCGAGGAGGTCGTCCGGATCGGCCACGGCGCACCTACCGTACTTCTCCGCGGGGCATAATCCCGAGGTGCCCGAACTCGACGAGCTCTGGATCCCGCTCGTGGACGAGCCGATCGGCGGGATCGTCGACCGGATCGTGCGGGACGACCCGACCCTGGCGGCGCTCGTCGAGACGCCGCACCGGATCCTCGCCTTCAGGACGTTCGCCTACATCCGCACGGGGATCCTGCTCGGCCGTCTGCTCTTCGATCACGACGTGCCCGACTGGGACGGCTCCGAGAGCTGGGTCGAGGCGTTGCTCCGCGATCCCGCCCACCGCGCGGCGATCGAGCGCGAGGTGCGGGCGGTGGCCGAGGAGATCGCCGCGGACCCGCAGTACGCCGACGACGAGCCGATCGCGCCGGACGAGGGCGCGCGCGACCGCTTCCGCGCCTTCGCGCGGGAGCACCTCGGTCGCAGCGGCTAGCCCGCCGGGCGCCGGCGTCGGGCTACGAGGACGACGTCTTGCTGCCGTTCCCCTGGTAGACGAACCCGTTCCCGCCGCCGAACAGCTTGCGGGCGAGGAACCGGCGTACGGCCGGGCCGGTGAGCGGGTTGAGGAGGATGCCGAGCACGATGCCGGCGATCAGGAGGAGCCCGTTCCAGGCGGCCTTTCCGGCTTCCGGCGCTCCCCGTCTCACGTCCTTGACGCGGCCGGCGGCGCTCCGCAGCTCGTCGATCGCGGTGCGCAGCTCGTCCTGGAGCTCCTTGTCGTAGGCGAGACGCGTGGCGGCGTCCGAGACCTTGCGGCGCGAGGCGAGCTCGTCGTAGACGGCGCGTGCCGACGTGTACGCGTTGCGGACGTTGTCGCGCAGCTCCTTGTCCCGGAGGGCACGCTCGACGTAGGGCCGGGCGCTTGCGGCAGCCTCGGAGACCTTGTCCTTCGTGTTGTTCATGCGGCCGATCCTTTCCGGTCGTGGGTGGGAACCGCCTCTATCTTCTCGCAGCTGACGGTTGCACGTGCCCGTTTGCCCGCGCGCCGTTCGAGTTGAACGCGGCGTCGAACACCTCGTCGATCGAGTCCACGAGGACGAAGCCCAGGGCGTCGCGCGTCTCCGGCGGCAGCTCCTCGAGGTCGGGCTCGTTCTCCCGCGGCAGGATGACGCGGCCGAGGCCGGCGCGCTGTGCTGCGAGCACCTTGTCGCGGACGCCTCCGATCGGCAGCACCTGGCCGGTCAGCGTGATCTCGCCGGTCATCGCGACGTCGTCGGCCACCGGTGTCTCGCGCACGAGCGAGGCGATCGCCGTCGCCATCGCGATCCCGGCCGAGGGCCCGTCCTTCGGGATCGCGCCGGCCGGCACGTGCAGGTGGACGTCGTGCCGGGAGAACCAGCGCTCCTCGAGATCCAGGTTCTCGGTGTGGGAGCGCACCCACGACAGCGCCGCCTGCGCCGACTCCTGCATCACCTCGCCGAGCTGGCCCGTCACGGTCAGCTTCCCGCGCCCCGGGTACGCCTGCGCCTCGACGTAGAGGACGTCGCCGCCGACGGGCGTGTACGCGAGCCCGGTGGCGACGCCGGGATCCGCGGTCCGTCTGCGCGTCTCGCCCGAGAAGCGGCGCGGCCCGAGCCAGTCGCGCGCGAGCTCCTCCGTGACCTCAATTCGTTCGTCGCTCCCGCGCGCGACCCGCACCGCCGCCTTGCGGCAGAGGTCGCCGATCCGCCGCTCGAGCCCGCGCACGCCCGCCTCGCGGGTGTACCCGCGAGCGAGCAGCCGCAGCACCGGCTCGCCGATCTCGATCCGGCCGGGATCGAGGCCGTGCTCCGTGATCTGGCGCGGCACGAGGTAGCGCTGGGCGATGCCGAGCTTCTCCTCCTCCGTGTAGCCGGAGAGCTGAATCACGTCCATGCGGTCGAGCAGCGCCGGCGGGATCGTGTCCACGGTGTTCGCCGTGCAGATGAAGAGCGTCTTCGAGAGGTCGAACGGGAGGTCGAGGTAGTGGTCGCGGAAGGTGCAGTTCTGCGCCGGGTCCAGCACCTCGAGCATCGCGCTCGCGGGGTCGCCGCGCACGTCGGAGCCCATCTTGTCGATCTCGTCGATCAGCAGTACCGGGTTCATCGACTCGGCGTCGCGCAGGGCTCGGATGATCGAGCCGGGCATGGCCCCGATGTACGTCCGGCGGTGCCCGCGGATCTCCGCCTCGTCGCGGACGCCGCCCACCGAGAGCCGGGCGAACCTCCTCCCGAGCGTGCGCGCGATCGACTGCCCCAAGGAGGTCTTGCCGACTCCGGGCGGGCCGACGAAGCAGAGGATCTGGCCTGCGGGGTCCTGCTTCAGCTTCGAGACGGCGAGATGCTCGACGATCCGCTCCTTGACCTTCTCGAGGTCGTAGTGGTCCTCGTCGAGGATCTGCCGGGCGCGGTCGAGGTCGAGGTCGTCGGGCGTCGTCACGCCCCAGGGGAGCGTCGCGAGCCAGTCGAGGTACGTCCGGATCACGCCGTACTCGGCGGCGGCGGCGGGCAGCCGCTCGAGCCGCGCGAGCTCGCGGTCGGCGGCCTTCCGCACGCCGTCCGGTAGCTCGAGCGCGTCGAGCCGCTCGCGCAGCTCGTTCGCCTCGGCCTGCTCGGGGTCACCCTCGCCGAGCTCCTCCTGGATCGCCTTCAGCTGCTGGCGGAGGAAGAACTCGCGCTGACCCTTCTCGAGCTCCGACTGCACCTGCGACTGGATCTTCGTCCCGAGCTCGAACACCTCCAGCTCGCGGTTGAGGACGAGGGAGACGTCGCGCAGTCGCTCCTCGACGTCGACGAGCTCGAGCAGCCGCTGCTTCTCCTCCGTCTTGAGGCGCAGCGTCGAGGCGACGAGGTGGCAGAGCGCGCTCGGGTCGTCGACGTTCGCCGCCGCGATCTGCAGCTCCTCGGGCAGGTACGGGACGAGCCCGATGATCCGTCCGAACAGGCTCTGGACGTTGCGTCGCAGCGCCTCGATCTCCTTCGTCTCCACGAGCCGGTCCGGCAGCTCGACGAACTCGCCGACGAGGTACGGCTCGTCGAGCACGCGCCGCTCCACCCGGATGCGGCGGATCCCCTGGACGAGGATGCGGAGCGTCCCGTCGGGGACGCGGATCATCTTGTGCACGACGGCCGCGGTGCCGACGCCGTAGAGGTCGTCCCAGCCGGGGGTGTCGGCGTCCTCGTCGCGGACGGTGACGAGTGCGAGCAGGCGGTCGCCGCCGACGACGTCGTCGATCAGCTTGATCGAGCGCTCCTGGCCGATCGCGAGCGGGGCCATCGACTCGGGGAAGACGACGGTCTCCTTCAGCGGCAGCACCGGCAGGACCTGCGGCAGCGCGACCTCGCCGACGGCCTG
>DASRBX010000024.1:0-72160 GCA_035653395.1 Gaiellaceae bacterium | reverse complement strand
CAACCGCTTCCGTCGCGGCCGCTCCATAACCTCCACCACCACGGGCCTCCTTCTCGAGCTTGGGTCGACAACCGCAAGCTCGCGGGAGGCCCGGACGGATCAGACCCGTCTCACACGTGTGTGGTCGTCACAGCTAGCTCGGGAAGAGCTTCTGGAGCTTCATCGCGGCGCCCATGTCGCCCTTCAGCTTCAGCTTGCCGGTCATGTAGGCACTCGTCGGGTTCTGCTCCCCGGCGACGATCTTCTCGAAGATCTCCTGCGAGGCGCTGATCGTGCAGTCCGCGCCGTCCTCGAGCCCGTCGTGGACGCTGACGCTGCCGTCGGCGACCTTCACGGTCCACCGGCCGGCGCCCTCGATGTCGAAGGCGTACGAGTTGCTCATCCCGGCCGTCTTCGAGGTGTCGGCACGGGCCGCAAGCGTCTCGAAGAACTCCTGCACGGTGCCTGCCATCTATCGCTCCTTCTCGGGGATTCCGGGGCGAGTCTATGCACCGCCGGGCGCGGCGCAGCGATACCATCGCGCTCCGATGACGACGGTCGAGATCGCGCTGCCGGGACAGGCCGGCGCGGACGCGCTGGCCCTCCCGGTCGCCCAGCCCGTCGGGGGCGACGGCGCCAGGATCGTCGACGACAAGCTCGGGGGCCGGCTCGCGAAGCTCGGCGAGAGCGGCGAGCTGCGGGGCGAGCGCGGCGAGGCCGTCCTCCTCCACCTGAACGGCGAGCTCGAGGCGCCGCGCCTCGTGGCGGCGGGGATCGGGAAGCGCGACGACGTCGACGCAGACTCCCTCCGGACGGCGGGAGCGGCTGCGGCCCAGGCGCTGTCGCGCGTCGGCGGGACGCTCCTCTGGCTCCTCGACGAGTCTCTGCCCCTCCCGCTGCCCGAGCAGGCGGCGGCGCTCGTCGAGGGCACGATCCTCGGCGCGTACTCGCCCGGCCGCTGGAAGGCGAAGAACGACGTCCGCCCGCCCGAGCGCATCGTCGTCGGCCACGAGGAGACCCCGGAGCTGCGCGAGGCCGTGGAGCGCGCCGCGATCGTCGCCGAGCACGCGAACCGGGCGCGCGACCTCTCGAACATGCCGCCGAACGAGCTCACTCCCCACACGCTCGGGGAGAAGGCGAAGGAGCTGGCGGGCGAGCACGAGCACCTGACGTGTGAGGTGCTCGCGACGCGCGAGCTCGACGACCTGGGCATGGGCGCCTTGACCGCGGTCGGCCGCGGCAGCCGCAACGAGCCGCGCCTGATCGTCCTGCGTTACGACCCGCCCGGCGCGCGCGAGGACGTCGTGCTCGGGCTGGTCGGCAAGTCGATCACGTTCGACGCGGGCGGGATCTCGATCAAGCCGTCCGGCGGGATGCAGGACATGAAGGGCGACATGTCGGGCGGCGCCGGAACGCTGCACGGGATCGGAGCCCTCGCCGCGCTCGGCACGCCGGTGCGCGCGATCGCCGCCCTCGCCGCGGCCGAGAACCTGCCGGGCGGCGACGCGTTCCGGCCCGGGGACATCCTGCGCGCGGCGAACGGCAAGACGATCGAGGTCATCAACACCGACGCCGAAGGCCGCCTCGTGCTCGCGGACGCGCTCTGGTACGTGCGCCGCGAGGGAGCCACCCACGTGCTCGACCTCGCCACGCTCACCGGCGCGATGGAGCTCGCGCTCGGGGACCTGTACGCCGGCGCCTTCGCCAACGACGAGGACTGGGGAGACAAGGTCGTGGAAGCCGGGCGCCGCAGCGGCGACCTCGTCTGGCCGTTCCCGCTCCATCCCCGCTACCGGCGCTACATCGACTCGGCCTTCGCGGACATGAAGAACGGATCGACGCTGCGGCAGGCGTCGCCAGCGCTCGCCGCCGAGTTCCTGCACGAGTTCGCCGGCGAGGGGCCGTGGTGCCACGTCGACATGGCCGGCCCGGCGTTCCTCGAGCGCAGCCGCGGCGACTACCTGCGTGTCCCCGGGGGCACCGGCTGGGGAGTCCGGCTCATCGCCGAGCTCGGCAGGCTCGTCGCTTGAACTTCGAGCTCAGCGACGAGCAGGAGCTGATCCGCCGCACCGTCCGGGAGTTCGCGGAGACGAAGGTCGCGCCCGTCGCCGAGGAGCTCGACCGCGAGGCCCGCTTCCCGTACGACCTCGTCGCGCAGCTGGGCGAGCTCGGGCTGATGGGGCTGCCGATCCCGGAGGAGTACGGCGGCGCCGGCGGGGACACGGTCTCCTATGCGATCGCGGTCGAGGAGCTGACGCGCACCGACTCGTCCGTCGCCATCACCGTCGCGGCGCACACCTCGCTCGGCACGATGCCGATCCTCCTCTTCGGCGGCGAGGAGCAGAAGCGGGAGTGGCTGCCTCGGCTCGCGTCGGGCCGGGGCCTCGCGGCGTTCGGGCTGACCGAGCCGGACGCGGGCTCGGACGCGGGGGCGACGCGGACGAAGGCCGAGCTGCGGGACGGCGAGTGGGTGATCGACGGCTCGAAGATCTTCATCACGAACGCGGGCACCGACATCAGCGCCTGCGTCACGATCACCGCGCGCACCGGAGAGGACGAGATCTCGAACCTGATCGTCCCGAACGGCACGCCGGGCTACGAGATCTCGCCGCCGATGCACAAGCTGGGCTGGCACGCCTCCGACACGCGCGAGCTCTCGTTCCGGTCGTGCGCCGTGCCCGAGGGGAACCTGCTCGGCGAGCGTGGCCGCGGCTTCCGGCAGTTCATGGAGATCCTCGACGGCGGCCGGATCTCGGTCGCCGCGATGGGCGTCGGCCTCGCGCAGGGCGCGTACGACCTCGCCTCCGCGTACGCGAGGGAGCGGCGCCAGTTCGGCCGGCCGATCGCGAGCTTCCAGGCGATCCAGTTCCAGCTCGCGGACATGGCGACGGAGATCGAGGCAGGGCGCCAACTCGTCTACCGCGCCGCCTGGCTCAAGGACGCGGGCAAGCCGTTCGCGCTCGCGGCCGCGCAGGCGAAGCTCTTCACCGGCCTCCTCTCGAACCGCGCCGTGAACGCGGCCCTCCAGATCCACGGGGGCTACGGGTTCATGGAGGAGTTCGCCATCGCGCGCCTCTACCGCGACCAGAAGATCCTCGAGATCGGCGAGGGCACGAACGAGGTGCAGCGGATGGTCATCGCGCGCCACCTCGGATTCTGAGCCCGCTGTCACAACCCCGTGACGGTGTCTGACACCGTGACGGAAACGTGACGGCGCGATGCCGCTCCGCGAGCTGCGCCGTCACAGGTTCGTGAGGGTGGCTGCCACCGCGGCGTAAGGGTGACGGCACAATCCGAGGGTGCTCCCGATCGTCTTCTCCGGCATCGCGGCGTTGCTCTTCGGTCAGGCGGTCGTGCGGCTGCGTCGGCGCGGACGGCCCGACCTCGCGGGCTGGGATCGCGTCGCGCTCTTCGCCGCCGGGCTTACGGTGACGCTGTTCGCCCTCGTCGGCCGGCTCGACCGGATCGCCGACGACCGGCTCCTCGCCGCCCACATGGGCCAGCACGTGCTGATCGGCGACCTCGGCCCTGCCCTCATGGTCACGGCCCTTCGCGGGCCCCTGCTCGTCTTCTTCCTGCCGGCGCCGGTCCTCGCGCCGCTCGCGCGCAGCGCCCGGGTGCGCGCGGCCCTCGGGACGCTGCTGCGCCCGCGCGTCGCGTTCTCGCTCTGGGCCGCGAACCTCGCGATCTGGCACGTCCCGTACCTCTACGACGCCGCGCTCCGACATCAGGCGCTCCACGACTTCGAGCACGTCTGCTGGATGCTCACCGGGATCCTCGTCTGGACGCTGCTCGTCGACCCGGGCTCCCACCGCCGCCTGAGCGTCGGCGGGCGGGTCGCTCTCGCCGCCGCTATGTTCGCCGCCGGCCAGATCCTCACCGATGTGCTCGTCTTCTCGTTCACGCCGGTCTATCCCGCCTACCAGGGCGCATACGGGATCTCGGCGCTCACCGACCAGCAGCTGGCCGGGATCGTGATGATGGTCGAGCAGCTCGCCACCCTCGGGACATGCGTCGCGCTGCTCCTGCGGCCCCGCTGGAAGGGAGCACGCGCGGCCCGGCTCGCGGCCGCCGCGTGAACGCGACCGCGTTCAGTTTCGAGCCGTTCTTCCTCGCGCTCGCGGTCGCGGCCGCCGCGCTCTACTGGCGCGCAGCGCGCAGCGACCGGCCGCCGGCGTGGCGCGGCGTCGCCTTCGGCTCCGGGCTCTTCCTGATCGCCGCCTCGCTCAACTCCCCGCTCGAGACGATCGCGTCGCGCTACCTCCTGCTCATGCACCTGCTCCAGAACGCCCTGATCGCGGACGTCGCGCCGCTGCTCGTCCTGCTCGGCCTGACCCCCCGGATGCGGAGGGAGATCGGCCGCCGCGGCCTCGACCGGCTCCGCGCGCGCTGGATCCTCCCGCTCTGGCTCGGCGCCTGGTACCTGACCCATCTCGCGCCCTTCTACGACTGGGCGCTCCGGACCGGCTGGGGCCTGAACGTGGAGCACGGGATCCTCATCGGGGCCGGCCTGCTCTTCTGGTGGCCGATCGTGGACGGCCGCCTCACGGTGCCGGCGGGCCTGGGCTATCTCGCCGTCGCCTTCGTCGGCTCCTCGTTCCTCGGCCTCGCGTACATCTTCTCGAGCCGTCCGTTCTACGCCTTCTACGAGCACGCGCCCCGGCTGTGGGGGCTGTCGCCGGCCCGCGACCAGAACCTCGGCGGGATCCTCATGAACGGCGAGCAGACACTCGTCTTCCTGCTTGCGATCGGCTGGTTCGTCGTGCGCCTGCTCGACGAGGAGCACGCGCGGGACGAGGTCCCCGCGGCCCGCCGGGAGCCGCTTTCGGATGCATAGCGGAAGCCGGTGGTAGCTTCGCGCCGTGCTGTTCGAGCAGTTGCTGGACGACGACCTGGGCTGCGCCTCGTACCTCGTCGGCGACGAGCGCGCCGGTGTCGCCGTCGTCGTCGACCCGCCGTACCACGTCGAGCCGCTGCTGGCCGCGGCGGAGGAGAACGGCATCCGGATCTCGGCCGTCCTCGAGACGCACACGCACGCCGATCACGTCTCGGGCCACGGGCGGCTCGCGCTCGAGCACGGCGTCCCGATCCGCATCCACGGAGCCGCCGGGGCCACCTTCCCGCACGAGCCGCTCGAGGACGGGACGGAGATCGAGGTCGGCGACGTCGTCCTCCGCGCGATCCACACGCCGGGCCACCGGCCCGAGCACTGTTGCTTCTCGGTGACCGACCGCTCCCGCGGCGACGAGCCGTGGCTCGTACTGACCGGCGACTCGCTCTTCGTCGGCGACGCGGGGCGCCCGGATCTCGCCGTCGACGCCAAGGAGGGGGCCGAGGGCCTCTTCCACAGCCTCCGCCGCCTCCTCGAGCTGGGCGACGGGGTCGAGGTCTTCCCCGGCCACGTCGCGGGCTCGCTGTGCGGGGCGGCGATGGGATCGAAGCCGTCGACCACGATCGGCTACGAGCGCCGCTTCAACCCCGCGCTGCAGGGAGAGCTCGCCGACTTCCTCGGCGCCGCGCTCGGCCCGCAGCCACCGCGGCCGCCGAACATGGAGCGGATCGTCGAGCTCAACCGCGGCGAGCTCGTCGGTGCGCAGCCGCCGCTCGAGCGGGTCGACGCGCCCCCGAAGGAGGCGATCGTCCTCGACGTGCGCCCGACCGAGGACTTCGCCGCCGGCCACCACCCGGGCGCGGTCGGCATCCCCATCGCGGGCTCGAGCTTCGCGACGAAGGCTGCGTTCGTCCTTCCCGAGCGGGCCGTCGTCGTCCACGCGACCGACGAGGCCGAGGCCGTGCGCGCCGCGCGGGCGCTGCACGCGGTCGGGCTCTTCGGGCTCGCGGGCTGGCAGGAGGGCGGCGGCGACGAGAGGCTCGAGCCCGTCTCGCTGGAGGAGCTCGAGCGGATGCTGGCGGACGACGCGGTGGAGCTGCTCGACGTGCGAGAGGCCGACGAGCGCGACGAGGGACACATCCCCGGGTCGCGGCACCTCCCCTACCGCACCGCACGCGGAGCCGCGGAGGCAGGGCTGCTCGACGGCCGCCCGGTCGTGACGATCTGCGAGTCGGGCCCGCGGGCCGCGGTCGCCGCGAGCGTGCTGCAGGCGGCGGGCGTGGACGCTCGTCCCGTGCTCGATGGCGGGGTCGCAGCCTGGCAGGCCCGCGGCGGCGAGACGACGTCGTTCCGGCGCTGCGGCGGCCGGCGGCACGGCTAGTCGAGGCTCTCGGCCGGATAACCCCAGGTGCCGAGCTTGGCGACGAGCTCGTCGCAGTGCGCCGTGTCGCGGGTCAGCAGCGTGAGCTCGACGCCCGTGTAGCCGACGGGCACGCCGGCGGCCTCCCGCTGGTGCTCGACCTCGACGACGTTCACGCGCTCCCCGGCCAGCAGTCCCAGCAGCCTGGCCAGCTCGCCGGGCCGGTCCGGGACGCGGGTGCGGAGGACGAGGTAGCGGCCGTGCAGCGCGAGCCCGCGCCGCATCACCTGGACCATGAGCGAGGCGTCGATGTTGCCGCCGGAGAGGAGCGCGAGCGCGGGCCCCGAGCCGCCGGCGAGGCCGCCGAGGATCGCGGCGACGCCGACCGCCCCGGCACCCTCGGCCACGAGCTTCGTCCGCTCGACGAGCAGCACGATCGCCTCTGCGATCTGCTCGTCCTCGACGAACACGATGTCGTCGAGCGTCTCGGCGAGGATCCCCATCGTCAGCTCGCCCGGCTCCTTGACTGCGATCCCGTCGGCGATCGTGTAGCCGGAGCCGCCCGGCCGTGTCCCCGCTGCCTGCACGCCAACGATCCGCAGCCCCGGCCGCACCGCGCGCAGCGCCAGCGAGATTCCCGACGCGAGCCCGCCGCCGCCGATCGGGATCACGACCGTCTCCAGCTCGTCCACCTGCTCCGCGAGCTCGAGCCCGATCGTCCCCTGGCCCGACATCACGAGCGTGTCCTCGTACGGATGGACGAAGGTGGCGCCCGTGTCCGCGACGTAGGCGCGCGCGGTGGCGAGCGTCTCCTCGAACGCGGCCCCCGTGAGCTCCACCGCGGCGCCGTAGTTCCGCGTGGCGTCGACCTTGGCCATCGGCGAGTCCTGCGGCATGAAGATGCGTGCCGGCGCGCCGAGCTCACGGGCGGCCCAGGCCACGGCCTGGCCGTGGTTGCCCGCGCTCGCCGCGACCACGCCGGCCGCACGCTGCTCGGGGTCGAGGCTCGCGAGCTTGACGTAGGCGCCGCGGATCTTGAACGAGCCCGTCCGCTGCAGGTTCTCTGCCTTGAGCCGCACCGGCCGGCCGGCTAGCCGGGACAGCGTCTCCGAGGGGAAGACCGGCGTGACCCGCGCGACTCCCTGGAGCCGCTCGCGCGCGGCCTCGATCTCAGTCAGCCCGGGTGCGGTTACCTGCGTCGCCATCGTCGATCCGGAACACCTTCTCCAGTATCTCCCGCACCGCCGTCAGCGGGTCGAGCTCCCGGGCCTGCACCTCGCCGAGCAGCCGGCGCAGCTCGGCGTCGCCGGCGACGGCCTGCTCGAGATGCCGGCTCGCCCGGCTCGACGCGACGGCGAAGACCTCGCGGGCGAGGTTGGCCCGGCGGCGCGCATCGAGCTGCCCGCTCTGCTCGAGGAAGGCGCGGTGCTGCTCGACCTTCTCCCAGAGCTCGGGCACGTGCTCGCCGCGCACCGCCTCGGTCAGCACGATCGGCGGGTTCCACTCTCTGCTGCGATCGAGCGCGAGGATCGACCGCACCTCGTTGAGCATGGTCTTCGCCGCCGGGTTGTCCATCTTGTTGATCGCGATCACGTCCGGGATCTCCATGATTCCGGCCTTCAACGCCTGCACGGCGTCGCCCGAGCCGGGCATGAGGACGAGGAGCACGGTGTCGGCGATCCCGATCACCTCCACCTCGCTCTGCCCCGCGCCGACGGTCTCGAGGAAGACGACGTCCTTGCCGGCCGCGTCGAGCACGAGCAGCGCCTGCAGCGCCGCCTCGGCGAGGCCGCCGAGGTGGCCGCGCGTCCCCATCGAGCGAATGAAGACGTCGGGATCGAGGAAGTGGTCGCTGAGGCGGATCCGGTCACCGAGGAGCGCCCCGTGCGAGAACGGGCTCGACGGGTCGACCGACACCACCCCGACGGTCAGTCGCCCACCGGCGCCGGCGGCTTGGCCGCCGACGCTTCCAGCCCCAGCGCCGGAGGCGCCGCGGTCTACCCGCCGGGCCCCGGCGCGGATGTGCCGGATCAGCGCCGAGACGAGGCTCGACTTCCCCACTCCCGGCGGCCCCGTGACGCCGACGGAGTAGGCGGAGCCGGTCTGCGGGTAGAGGTCGGCGACGACGCCGTACGCGAGCGGGTCTCCGTCCTCGACGAGCGAGATCGCGCGGGCGAGCGCGCGCCGGTCGCCGTCACGGACGCCGGCCGCGAGCTCCTCCCGAGTCCAGTCGCGGCGCCCGGCCACCGCGAGGATGCTAGTTGGCGGCGACGACCTGCGCGGGCTCGGCCCGGACCTCTTCCTCGGCGGGGGCCTCGTGCCCCAGATTGCGGGCGAGGAGCGCGCCGGCGACCGCGGCGAGGAGCATGGCGCCGCCGGAGCCGGCCCAGATCCAGCGCGGCCCGGCCCGATGCAAGAAGAGCCCGCCCAGACCGTCGCCGACGCCGACGAGCACGTAGGTGATGCTCATGACGAACGTGAGCGCCCGGCCGCGGAGCAGGTCGAAGGTGCCGCGCTGGACGAGCAAGGCGTTGCAGGCGATAGCCCCGCCGTTCCCGATGCCGGAGACGACGCAGCAGACCGCGCCCACCCAGACGTTCGGGCTCGCGCCGGTCGTCGCGTACCCGACGGCCATCAGCGCGAGGCTGGCGCCGTAGACGCGGGAGACGCCGTGGCGGCCCAACGCCGGCGCGCTCACCCAGGCGCCCAGCACGAGGCCGGCGCCGATCGCCCCGTAGAGCAATCCGTAGCCGAAGTCCCCGGCCGAGAACGTGTGCTTGGCGAGGAACGGCTCGCTGACGGACGTGGCCCCCGCCGCAACCGAGCCGATGCCCCAGGCGACCAGCACCGCGCGCATCGAGGGCGACCCGAGCGCGGCCCGGAAGCCGTCCGCGAGATCGCGCCAGTGGCCGCGCGAGAGCGCGCGCTCGCTCTGCAGCAGGCGCGGCCGGATCCGCAGCAGGAGCGCCATCGACACGACGAAGGAGGCCGCGTTGATCGCGTACGCGGCGGAAGGGCCGGCGACGGCGGTGAGCGCTCCGCCCACGAGCGGCCCAACCGCCCAGCTCGCGTTCTCGACCGTCTGGAGCAGGGAGTTCGCGGCGGGCAGCTCCTCGTCGGGGACGAGGTTCGGCACTCCCGCGTAGACGGCCGGCCGGAAGAAGCCGGTCGCGAGCCCGGCGACGAACGCGAGCCCGACGACGGAGGCGGCGCCGGGCGCGAACGGCAGAGCCACGAACACGCCGACCCGCAGAGCGTCGGCGGCGATCATCAATGACCGGCGCTCGAGCCGGTCGAGCAGCGGGCCGAGAAGCAGCCCGACGACGATCGTCGGCAGGAACTCGACGACGAGCACGGCGGCGACCCAGAGGCCGGAGTTCGTCCGGTCCATGACGTCGATCGCCAGCGCGACCGCCGCGAGCAGCGTCCCGAAGCTCGAGCCGAGGGTCGCGAAGAAGAGGTTGCGGAATCCGGGCAACCTCAGCGGCTCGAGCTGGACGGACGAAACCCTCACGCGGCTGCGCCCGAAAGTACCACCTGCGCCAGCCGGTTACGAGACGCCCGAAAGGACGTGTCCCAACGCGACAGCGAAGAACTCGTTCTCCTCCGGCGTGCCCACGGTGACGCGGATCGCCTCCGGTGCGCCGAAGCCGTCGAGCGGGCGGACGATCACGCCCTCGCGCTGCAGGCGGTCGAACAGCTCCCTGCCGCCGCCCACGTCCGCGAAGAGGAAATTGCCCCGCGACGGCCCGACGGGCTCGAGGCCGTGGCCGCGCAGGACGTCGGCGAGCAGGTCGCGGCCGGCCGCGTTCAGATCGCGCCGCCGCGCGATCTCCTGCGGGTCGTCGAGGCTCGCGAGCGCCGCGGCCTGCGCCGGCGCGGCGACGTCGAACGCGCGCCGCACCTTGCTCGTGGCCGTGACGACATCGGCGGGCGCGACGGCCCAGCCCACCCGCAGCCCGGCGAGACCGTAGATCTTGGAGAAGGTGCGCAGCACGGCGATCCGCCGCCCCCTGCGGAAGAGCTCGATCCCGTCGACGTAGTCCGGGTCGTCGATGTACTCGAAGTAGGCCTGGTCGAGCACGCACAGCACGTGCTCGGGGAGGCGGTCGAGGAACGCGAGCAGCTCGTCCCGGCCGTTCGCCGTCCCGGTCGGGTTGTTCGGATGGCAGACGTAGACGAGCTTCGTGCGCGGCCCGATCGCCGCGAGGAGCCCGTCGAGGTCGTAGGTGTGCGCGCGCAGCGGGACGCGCCGTGGCTCGGCCCCGAGCTTCGCGGCGGTGAGGACGTAGCTCGGGAAGGAGGGCCAGCCGCACACCACCTCGTCGCCGGGATCGAGCGTCGCCTGGGCGAGCAGGTCGATGATCCCGTCGGCGCCCGCGCCGACGATCAGCTCCTCGAACGCGACGCCGTGCCGCTCCGCGAGCTCGGTCCGCAGCGACCAGGCACCGCCGTCGGGGTAGCGATTGAGCTCGAGCGCGGCGCGCTCCATCGCCTCGAGGGCGGCCGGGAACGGCGGGAACGGCCCCTCGTTCGAGGCGAGCTTGACGACGCGCTCAAGTCCGAGCTCCCGCTGCACCGCCTCGACCGGCTTGCCCGGCTCGTACGGCACCAGGCCGTCGATCGAGGCGCGGAAGAGGGCCGTCACCCTAGCCGCTCTTCTTGTCGCTCTTCTTCTTGTCTGCGGATCTTCGCCAGGGCGTCAGCTTGCCGCCCACCTGCTTCGCCTTGCGGCGGGCGACGACCTTCCCCACCTTGAGGGTGAGGAAGCCGACGATGGCGTTGCGTCTGTTCACGATGGTCATAGGGCTCCTCTTGTCCTCCTCCGACCCCGTTTATGCCGGCGCGGCCGCTCGCGGCTTGCGGTTGGGGATGTGGATGGCGCGGCCGAGCCCGATCAGTCCCGCTTCCTTGATCGCCTCGGAGAGGGTCGGATGCGGCGCGATCCCGTCCGCGACCGTCTCCACCGTCGACTCCGCGTCGATCGCGACGACGCCGGCCTCGACCATGTCGGTCACGTGGGGCCCGACCATCACGAGGCCGAGCAGCTCGCCGTACCGCGTCTCGTGGATCGACTTCACCCAGCCGACCGTCTCGTCCTGCATCACGGCACGCGCGTTCGCTACCCACGGGAACTGGCCGACCGCGACGTCGTCCCCGTACTGCTCGCGGGCCTCGGCTTCGGTGAGCCCCACGGCGGCGATCTCGGGGTCGGTGTAGATCGGCCTCGGGACGGCACGGCTGTCGAAGACGGCCTCGTGGCCGGTCGCGTTTTCCGCCGCGATCTCGCCCTCCCGGAACGCCGTGTGCGCGAGCTGCCAGTAGCCGGCGCAGTCCCCGACCGCGTAGATGTGCGGGATGCTCGTGCGGCGGTGCTCGTCGGTCGCGATGCCGGCGCGCCGGTCGTACTCGACGCCCGCCGCCTCGAGGCCGATCCCCTCGACGAGCGGCCCGCGGCCGACCGAGACGAGCATCAGATCGGCCTGCACCGTCTCGCCGTCGCCGTAGTGGATCGTGAGCTGCGAGCCGTCGTCGGAGACCTTCGTGCACTGCTTGCCGAGCTGGAGCGAGATGCCGCGGCGCTCGAACTGCTTCGCGAGCTCCTTCGACGCGTCGGCGTCCTCCTGCGGGATGAGCGCGTCGAGCATTTCGACGATCGTCACCTCCGAGCCGAAGCGCCGGAAGATGGAGGCGAACTCGCAGCCGATGATGCCGCCGCCGAGGACGACGAGCCGGCCCGGCACCTGCTCCTGCGCGAGCAGGCCGGTCGAGTCGACGCAGCGCGGCGAGTCGAGGCCCTCGATCGGCGGGCGGAGCGGATACGAGCCGGTGGCGACGATCGCCGAGCGAAAGCACACGTCCTCCCCGCCCTCGACGGCGAGCGTGTTCGCGTCCTTGAAGCTGCCGGAGCCCTTGACCCACTCGACGCCGTTCGCCTTGAAGAGGCTCGCGACGCCCATGGTCATCTGCTTGACGACGCCCGCCTTCCAGGCGTTCGAGGCCGCGAAGTCGAGCCTCGCCTCCCCGACCGCGACGCCGAACTTCGCGAAGCTCTCCTCCGCCTCCTTGAGCGCGAACGCCGTCTGCACCCACGCCTTCGTCGGGATGCAGCCGACCCGCAGACACGTGCCGCCAAGCTCGGGCTCCCGCTCGATGCAGGCGACCTTCGCGCCGAGCTGCGCGGCGCGGATGGCGGCCGTGTAGCCGCCGGGGCCGCCTCCGAGGACGGCGACGTCAACGTCCATCTCTCATCTCCCTCACTCGTTCGGAGGGGAGCGTACTCAGAGGTCGGCGACCATCGTCACGGTTCCGTCCTCGCGCCGGAGCTCGCGGAACCCGTGCTTCTCGTAGAAGCCGGTCTGACCCGGCTCGGCGCTGAGGCTGACCCGCGAGAAGCCGTCGGCGCGGGCGCGCGCGAGCAGCGCCTCGAGCAGCTCGGCGCCGGTGCCGTGGCCGCGCTTGCCCGGCACGACGGCGATCGTCAGCTCCGGCGTCTCCTCGTCCACGAAGCCGAAGCCGGGCGCCGAGGCGGGGAAGAGCCGGTACCAGGCGGCGCCGTACGCGTTCGGACCGGCGGACGCGATCACGCCTGCATCCCCGCGCCGGCCCCAGTTCTGGACGTAGCGGTAGACCGGCAGGTCGGGATCGCCGAGGCGCCAGTGGTAGGCGTGGCGGAGCATGTCCCGGAGGAAGCGCGTGTCCTGCTGGTCGACCGGGCGGAGCATCGCCGCTACAGCTCCTGGGCGAGCTGGATCCGGTTCCCGTCCGGGTCGTAGACGTCGAGGAGGCGCATCTCGCCGGTCAGCTCGACGACGATGCCGACCTCGACGCCGGCCTCCCGCAGCCGGTCGGCCTCGTGCTTGAGATCGGAGACGTCGACGTGCGCGACGCCGTCGTCGCGCGGCTCGCCCTCCGCGAGCCCGATCTCCATCTCGCCGCGCCGCAGCGTCGACCAGCGTGCCTCGAAGTCGACCGAGAGCTCCTCGAACCCGAGCAGCTCGCGGTAGAAGCGCCGGCCCTCGTCGAGGTCGCGGACGTGGTACCAGACCGTCGGGGCCATGGGCGAGTTCTACAGCGCGAGCCCCGGGTCTTCGAGGCTCTCCGTGAGCGTCTGGAGGAAGGCCGCAGCGGGCGCGCCGTCGACCGCCCGGTGGTCGAAGGTGCCGGTGAGCGTGACCATCGGCCGCACGGCCGTCTCGCCGCGGACCGGGACGACGCGATCCTCGGTCGCGCCGACCGCGACGATGGCGGCCTGCGGCGGGTTGAGCACGGCCGTGAAGCGCTCGACCGCGAACATGCCGAGGTTGGAGATCGTGCAGGTGCCGCCTTCCAGATCGTCGGCCCGCAGCTTGTTCTCGCGGGCGCGGCCCACGAGCTCCGCGCGGACGCCGGCGATCTCGGTGAGCGAGAGCCGCTCCGCGCTGCGGATCACCGGCACGACGAGTCCCTGCGGCGCCGCGACGGCGAGGCCGACGTTCGCGCTCGGGTGGAGGAGGATCGCCTCCTCCGTGAACTCGGCGTTCACCTCGCGGTGGCGCATGAGCGCTTGCGCGCAGACCTTGGTCAGGACGTCGGTGACCGTGACGCGCACGTCCGGGTCGCGCTCGCGGAGCCGCGCGACGAGCTCGTTGACGCGGGTCATGTCCGCCGATGCCTGAAGCTGGAAGACCGGGATCCGCCACGCCTCGGTGAGCCGGCGCGCGATCGTCTTGCGGACGTTCGAGAGCGGCACGCGCTCGATCTCACCCGCCGGGACCGGACCTTGTAACAGTCTGTTACTTGCAGGGGCTCCGGCCGCCGGCGCGGCCTCGGCCCGTTCCACGTCTTCGGCGACGATCCGGCCCTCGGGCCCCGTGCCACGCAGCGTGGCGAGGTCGATTCCGCGCTCCCGCGCGAGCCGGCGCGCGAGCGGCGAGGCCTTGACCCGCCCGTTCCCCGAGGCCTCCGGCGCGGGCGTCGGCTCCTCTTCCGCTTGTAACAGACTGTTACTTGCGGGGTCGGGTGCCGGAGCCGCCGGCGCCGCCGGCGCCGCGGGGGCCGGGCTCGGAAGGTCGGGCACGTCCTCGCCCTCCGCGCCGATGAACGCAACCGTCTGCCCCACAGGAACCTCCCCCTCCGCGACCGCGATCTTGAGCAGCACGCCAGCCGTCTCGGCCTCGACCTCCTGCGTCACCTTGTCGGTGTCGAGCTCGAAGAGGGGCTCGCCCTTCTCGACCGGCTCGCCCTCGGCCTTGAGCCAACGGACGATCGTGCCGGACTCCATGCCCTGGCCGAGCCGCGGCAGGATGACCTCGGTCGCCACTACTTCCCCACCGTGCGTCTGATCGCCGCGAGCACGTCCTCGGCATGCGGCACGACGAACGCCTCCATCACGGGCGCGAACGGCAGCGGGGCGAACTTCGCGCCGACGCGCTCGATCGGCGCGTCGAGCCAGTCGAAGGCCTGGTACTGGAGCACGGACGCGACCTCGGCGCCGAAGCCCATCCGCGTCACGGCCTCGTGCGCGACGACCGCCCGGTTCGTCTTCTTGACCGAGGAGACGAGCGTCTCCTCGTCGAGCGGCTGGAGGGTGCGCGGGTCGACCACCTCGACCGAGATGCCGTCGCGCTCCGCCTCGTCCGCGGCCTTCAGGCTCTCGTGGACGAGGCGGCCGGTGGCGATCACCGTCACGTCCTCGCCCTCGCGGTGGACCCGCGCGCGGCCGAGCGGGATCGGCTCGATCTCCTGCGGCACCTCGCCCTTGATCGGGTAGAGGGTCCGGTGCTCGAAGAAGACGACCGGGTTGTCGTCGTAGATCGCCGACCAGAGGAGTCCCCGCACGTCCTCCGGCGTCGAGGCGAAGACGACCTTCAGCCCGGGGACGTGGACGAACCACGCCTCGAGCTGCTGCGCGTGCTGGGCGCCCGGGGACCACCCCGCCCCGCCCTGCGTCCGGAAGACGACGGGGACGGCGAGCTGACCACCGGACATGTAGCGGATCTTCGCCGCCTGGTTCACCACCTGCTCGGCGGCGAGCGTCATGAAGTCCTCGTACATGATCTCGGCGACCGGGCGCATGCCCTGCATCGCGGCGCCGATCGCCGCGCCCGCGAGCGCCATCTCCGAGATCGGCGTGTTGCGCACGCGCTCCTTGCCGAACTCCTCGAGCATCCCGTGCGTGACGCCCATCGAGCCGCCCATCTCGGCGATGTCCTCGCCCATGATGAAGACGTCCTCGTCCTGACGCATCGCCGTCGAGAGCGCGTCGCGGACGGCCTCGCGGTACGAGAGCTCAGGCATAGACGTTCTTGAGCGCGTCTTCGGGCGCGGGATCGGTGCCCGCCTTCGCGAACTCGACCGACGCCTCGACGATCTCCGTCACCTCGGCGTCGAGCTCGGCGAGCTCCTCGTCGGCGACGCCCGCCCGCTCGCGCAGGATCTCGATCGGGTCACGCGTGGCACGGAGCTCGTTCGCCTCGTCGCGGTCGCGGTAGACCTGCGGATCGCCGATGTAGTGGCCGCCGAAGCGCACCGTGTCGAGGTGGAGGAAGACGGGCCCCTTGCCGGAACGCGCATGGTCGAGCGCCTGCCGCGCCGCCTTGTAGACCGCCTCCACGTCCTGCCCGTCGGCCTTGATCGCCTTCATGCCGAACGCCTTCGCGCGCTCGGAGAGGTCGCGGATCGGGGAGTGCTGGGACTCGGGCGTCGACTCCGCCCATTTGTTGTCCTCGAGCACGAAGACGGCGGGAACCTGCCAGAGCTGGGCGAGGTTCAGGGCCTCGTGGAACGTGCCGATGTTCGTCGCCCCGTCGCCGAAGAACGCGACCGCGACGCGCGGCTCGCCGCGCATCTGGAACGCGAGCGCGGCGCCGGTGACGTGCGGCAGGCCGCCGCCGATGACGGCGTTCGCGCCCATGTTCCCGCGCTCGACGTCGTAGAGGTGCATCGAGCCCCCGTAGCCGTGCGAGCAGCCCTCCTGCTTGCCGTACAGCTCGGCCATCAGCTCGTTCGGATGGGTCCCCTTCGCGAGCGTGTGCCCGTGCGCGCGGTGCGTGGAGGCGATCACGTCGCCGTCCTCGAGCGCGCGGCAGACGCCGACGGCACACGCCTCCTGGCCGATCGCGACGTGGAGGAAGCCCGGGAGCTCGCCGGCGCGGAAGCGCTCCTCGACCTTCTCCTCGAAGCGGCGGATGAGGAGCATCTCGCGCAGCACGTCGTGGAGATCGCTCTTCGGCAGGGTCGCCCTCTGCTCCACCTTGGCCATCGCCCGAGTGTACGGTTCTCGCCGTGCGGCTCGTCGAGCAGTGGAACGGCATCGAGAGCGGCCTGGATCCGAGGTGGAGCGACGTCCGGCTCAGCCTCCGGATCGGCGCCGAGACGGCACGGGAACGAGCCGCTGCGCTGCTCGGCCCGGCGGGTCCCGGCATCTCCGGCGACGCCGTCCGCTTCCACGTCGCGCGCGGCGGCCACGGGATCGGACCCGAGGCCGCGCGACGGCTGCTCACACGCATCGACTCGGAGGGAATCGCGGGCGAGCTGAGCCTCGTGGGGACGAGCGAGGCGGAGGCGGCGCCGCAGGCCGCCCGGCCGACGCTGGCAGGCGAGTGGGAGGCGGCGCTCGCGGTGCTGCCGTCCGACTGGAGCGACGTCGTCGCCGAGCTCGAGCTCGACTCGAGCGCCGACGTCGACCGCGCCGCCGTCCTCTGCGCCCCGATAAACCCGATCCAGCGAGGGCTGGAAGCGTCGCCGGCACACCCGGCGGCGCCCGCTGCGGGACGCCCGGGCTTCCGTTTTCGCTGCGCGAGCACCCGTGGCTACGGGGCGTCGCCGGGGATGGTCGGCCGCTGTCTCGCCCGGCTCGACGAGGCCGGGATCACCGGTCGCGTCCGCATCACGCGTGCGCTGAGCGACGTGCACCCGGTCGGCACGCAGGGCGCGACCTTCCTCGTGGGGCGCCGGCCCGCCTGATGGCCGACCCCGTCGCCTGGAAGGTCGTCGAGCGCGGCTGGGCCGTCGTCGCCGGCGACGGGAAGGAGGTCGGCAAGGTCGACCAGGTGATCGGCGATCCGGAGGCCGACATCTTCGACGGGCTGGCCGTCGGCGCCGGAGCCGTCCTCGACCGGCCGCGCTACGTCCCTTCCGAGCAGGTCGGCACGATCGAGGAGGGCACCGTCCACCTCACCATCGACGCCGAGGCGTACGAGCGAGCCGCGCCGTACGAGGAGCCGCCGGCCGGCGAGCGGTTCCTGGCGCCTTGACGCGAGGTTCGATTACGGTCCGCACGATGGCGGTAAGGAGGAGGCTGTGAACGGATCAGGACTTTCCGGTGCGACGAAGCGCGTGGCCGACCACGCGCGCTCGATCGTGCGGCTCGAGCTCCAGCTCGCGACCTCGGAGCTGAAGAAGCGGCTCGCCGCGCTGGGACTCGGCCTCGGCCTCGCGGTCGCCGCGGCGCTGTTCGCCCTGGCCGCTCTCGGCTTCGGCCTCGCGGCGGCGGCGGCGGGCATCGCCACCGCCCTGCCGGTCTGGGCCTCGCTGCTGATCATGTTCGGCGGGTTGCTCGTGCTCGCCGGGATCCTCGGCGTCGCGGGCCTCACGCTCATGAAGCGCTCGAAGCCGGTGCCCGAGCAGGCGATCGAGGAGGCGAGGCTCACCCAGGAGGCGCTGCGCAATGGCCACTGAGTCGGAGCTGAAGCAGGAGATCGCGGAGGAGCGCCGCGAGCTGACGAACGCCGTCGCCTCGCTGCGCGTGGAGCTCGGCGAGACGGCCGAGCGCGGCAAGAAGCTCGGGATGACGGTCGGCGCGGCCGCGGGGGGCCTCCTCGCCGTGAAGACGCTGGTCAAGCTCGTGCGCCGCCACAAGGAGGACTAGCCCCGCGTCTCAGGCGCGGAGCTCGGCGTCGAAGCGCGACGCGAGCGCGTCGACGATCGAGGCGCGCACCGGCGCCACGTCCTCGTCGGTCAACGTCCCCTCGAGGGAGCCGAAGGCGAGCCGGAACGCGAGCGAGCGCTTCCCCTCGCCGATCGTCTGCGCGTTGCGGTACTCGTCGAAGACCTCGAGCTCGCGCAGCAGCTCGCCGGCCGCCTCGCGGATCGCCGAGAGGATCTCCGCGGCCGGAACCTCCTCGCCGACGACGAAGGCGAGATCCTGGCGCACCTCGGGATAGGGGCTCACCGGCTCGAAGGCGACGACGCCCGGCGTGGTCTCGGCCAGCGCGTCGAGGTCGAGCTCGAAGACGCCCCAGACACCCTCGAGGAGCGCCGGGTGGAGCTCGCCGAGCCACCCCTCGGCCGTACGCGCGGCCTTGCCCGGATGGAGAAACCGCTCGCCGGCGCGCTCGTAGCCCGGCTCGATGCCGAGCGCGGAGTAGATCTGCTCGACGGCCCACTTCGCCTCGGCGAAGCCGCCGTCGGCGATGCCGGCGACGTGCCACCGCTCCTCCGGAAGCTCGGTACCCGCGTCCCGGTAGACGCGCGCGACCTCGAACAGGGCGACGTCGCGCTCGCCGGCATCGGCGTTGCGGCGGGCAGGCTCGAGCAACGAGGCGTAGAGGTCGGTGCGCAGCGCCGCCGCCTCCGCGGAAAGCGGCTCGGGAAGCCGCAGGTCCCCCTCGGCGACGAAGGTCGGCGTGTAGACCTCCGCGTAGCCGGCCCCCACCAGCACGTCCTCGACCTGCCGGCGCAGGCGCTGTGCGCGCGACAGCCGGCCGAACATCTCCTGGCGATGTGGCAGCGTGAACGGGATCTCGGGGAGCTTGAAGCGCGCGACCTCCTCGATCAGGTCGACCTCCCGTCTCACGTCGCGCGCGCGCCAGGTGGGCACACGGAAGCCCTTCTGCCGCTGCTCGAAGCCGAGCCGGCCGAGGATCTCGGCCTGCTCGGCCTCCGGTAGCTCGAGGCCGATCAGCCCGCTCACGCGCTCGGGCCGCAGCCGGATCACGGTCGGCTTGGGGAGCTCCCCCTGCACGTCCCCCGCCCCGGTCCAGCGCGCGCCGGTCAGCTCGACGATCAGCTCCGTCGCGAAGGTCGCCGCCGGGCCGGCGACGTAGGGATCGACGCCCTTCTCCCAGCGGTTCGAGCCCTCGGTGCGCAGCGAGTGCCGCTCGGAGCTGCGCAGGATCCCGACGGGCTCGAAGTTCGCGGCCTCGAGCAGGACGTTCGTCGTCGAGGACGAGACTTCGGTCTCCGCGCCGCCCATGATCCCGGCCAGCCCGACCGGACGCTTGTCGTCGGCGATCACGAGATCCTCGGGGGCGAGCATGCGCTCGACGCCGTCGAGAGTGCGCACCCTCTCGCCGTCGCGCGCGCGCCGCGCGACGAGACCGCCCCGCAGCAGGTCGAGGTCGTAGGCGTGGAGCGGGCTGCCGAGCGCGAGCATCACGTAGTTCGTGACGTCGACGACGTTCGAGATCGCGCGGACGCCCGCGTGCCGCAGCCGCGCCTTCAGCCACGGCGGCGAGTCGCCGACCGTCGCGTCCCGGAACACGCGTCCGATGAAGCGCAGGCAGCCCTCCGGGTCGTCGATTCCGACGCCGACGGGCTCGTCGCCGTCGCGGGCCGGATCCGCTCCCGGCATGGGCAGGAGCTCGCCGCCGAGGAGCGCCGCCACCTCCCGCGCGACGCCGTAGACCGCGAACAGGTCGGGACGGTTGCCCGTCGGGTCGAGGTCGAGTACCTCGTCGACGAGCGGCAGGACGTCCGCGAGCGGCGTCCCCGCCTCGAGCCCGTCGTCGAGGACGATGATCCCGCTGTGATCCGCGCCGAGGTGGAGCTCGTCCTCGGCGAGGATCATCCCCTCGGAGACCTGGCCGCGCAGCTTGCGCCGCTCGAGCACGAGCCCGTTCGGCAGCGTCGCGCCCGGCAGCGCCACGGCCACCTTCGCGCCGGCGCCGAAGTTCCAGGCGCCGCAGACGATCGAGTACGGCCGCTCCTCGCCCACGTCGACCGACGTCAGCTGGAGCCGGTCGGCGTCGGGATGCTTCTCCGCCTCGAGCACGTGGCCGACGCGAAAGAGCCCGAGCTCGCCCGGCACGCCGACCCGCTCGACGCCGTCGACCTCGGCCGCGCCGACCGAGAGCGCCTCGGCGATCTGCGCCGTCGTCGCGTCGACGCGGACGTATTCGCGCAGCCAGCTGAGGGGGACTCTCATCGGAACTGGCGCAGGAAGCGCAGGTCGTTCTCCCAAAAGGCCCGGATTCCGGCGATGCCGTAGCGCAGCTGAGCCGTCCGCTCGATGCCCATGCCGAAGGCGAAGCCGGTGTACTCCTCCGGCCCCCAGCCGACGAACTCGTACAGGTACGGGTCGACCATGCCCGAGCCGCCCATCTCGATCCAGCCCGAGTGCCTGCAGATCGAGCAGCCGGCGCCGCCGCAGTTGAAGCACGAGACGTCGGGCTCCATCGACGGCTCGGTGAAGGGGAAGTAGTGCGTACGGAAGCGCACCTCGCGCTCGGGGCCGTACAGCTCCCGCATCACGTAGAGGAGCGTTCCCTTGAGGTCGGTCATCGTGATGCCCTTGTCGATCGCCAGCCCCTCGAATTGGTGGAAGATCGGGTACCGGGTCGCGGTGACCTCGTCGCGGCGGTAGACGCGCCCGATCGAGACCATGTAGATCGGCGGCCGCTGCGATTCCATCTTGTGGATCTGCGCGGGCGACGTCTCCGTGCGCAGGACGGTCTGCTCGTCGAGGTAGAGCGTGTCGCGCGGCGAGCGCGCCGGATGCCACTCGGGGAAGCCGAGGGCGTCGAAGTTGTAGCGGGTGGTCTCGACCTCGCGGCCGTCGACGATCTCATAGCCGAGGCCGAGGAAGACGTCCTCGACGTCGCGGCGGACGAGGGTCGAGGGATGGAGCGTGCCGCGGGGGCGCAGCTTCGGCGGGCCGAGCAGCCCGGCGGGGAGCGTGACGTCGACCCGCTCGGTGGCGAGGCGCTCCTCGAGCTCGGCGCGCGCGAGTTCCTCCTCGCGGGCGGCGAGAGCCGACTCGACCGTCTCGCGGACGGCGTTGAGCGTCATCCCCGTCTCGCGATCGCGAACGTTGCGCAGCGCGAGCTTCAGCGCGCTGTTCCTGCCCAGGTAGCGGATCCGCACCTCGGCGAGGGCGGCGAGCGACGTCGCCTCGGCGGCGTCGGCGAGCGCCTCCCTCTCGAGGTCGTCCGGATTCTTCACGTCGACGGCGACCTTATCCAACGGTTTCTCCTCCTTTCTCTGGCACGGGAACGAGGGCGGCTCAGGCCCCGGCTCGAGCTGAGGAGACGGCGACTGCTAGCGCGCCGACGCCCCGGCGGCGAGCCGGGGCTGCGTAAAGGCGAAGGCGCGCGAGGCGGACATCGCGGTCGATACTACCGCGGATGAGCGACTACGACGCCTGGGCGCCGGTGTACGACGCGTGGACCGGCGGGATGCCCGAGGACGTCGCCCACTACGTCTCGCTCGCCTGCGAGGCGGACGGGCCGGTCGTCGAGCTCGCCGTCGGAACGGGACGCGTGGCGATCGAGGTCGCGCGGGCGACCGGGAAGCCCGTCCTCGGGATCGACTCGTCGGCCGCGATGCTCGAGATCGCACGCGAACGCTCTGCGGGGCTCCGCATCGAGCTGCGGCTCGGCGACATGCGCGGATTCGAGCTCGAGGAGCCGGCCGCGCTGATCTACGTCCCGGGCCGCTCGCTCCTCCACCTCCACGGCTGGCACGAGAAGCGGCGGGTGTTCGAGCGCGTGGCGGGCTCGCTGCGGCCGGGCGGCCGGTTCGCCTTCAAAGCCTTCGTCTTCAGCCATGCAGTCGCCGCGCGGCTCGACGGGACGACGCAGGACCAGAACGGCGTCGTGCACACGCTGAACTACGTCCCGGCCGAGAGCCGGATCGACATCACGCGCGACGACGGCGCCACGCTCAGCCTCTGGTGGGCGACGAAGGAGGAGTGGGACGGGCTGCTCGAGGTCTCGGGGCTCGAGGTCGAGGCGCTGTACGGTGGCTTCGCGCACGAGCCGTTCACGGACGAGTCGCTCGAGTTCCTCTACGTCGCCCGCAAGCCCTGAGCGTCTACGACCCCATCGCGAGGCTCTACGACCCGTGGAGCGCCGGCGTCGTCGAGGACGTCTCCTTCTACGTCGACGAGGCGCTCGCCGCCGGCGGCGAGGTCGTCGAGCTCGCCGTCGGAACGGGGCGGATCGCAATCCCGACGGCGCTCGCCGGCGCGCACGTGATCGGCGTGGACTCCTCCGCCGGGATGCTCGCGGTCTGCGCCGAGCGCGCGCGGGAGGCCGGCGTCGCCGAGCGGCTCGACCTGCGGCTCGGCGACCTGAGGCGACCGCCGGTGGACGAGCGCGTCCCGCTCGTGACGTGCCCCTTCCGCTCCTACCTCCACCTGCGCGACGATGCGGAGCGGCTCGAGGCGCTGCGCGCCGCGCGCGGGCTGCTGCGGCCCGGCGGGCGCCTCGTCTTCGACGTCTTCACGCCGTCCCGGGAGGACATCGAGGAGACGCACGGCCGCTGGATCGAGCGGGAGCCGGGCATCGACGAGCGCGCCGACTGGGACCGCACGGCGCAGACGCTGACGCTGTCGGTGCGCGGGCCGCAGGGCTCGTCAACGATGACGCTCTGGTGGCTCGAGCCCGAGCGCTGGCACTCCCTCCTCGCCGAGGCGGGATTCGAGGTGCTCGCGTGCTACGGCTGGTTCGACCGGCGACCCTACGCCGGAGGCGAGGACAGCGTGTGGATCTCCCGCCGACGATGATCAGCGCGCAAATTGCGACAAAAACGTCGGCCTGCGGTCTTGATCCGCCGCAGGCGTTCCCGTAGGTTCCCCCTTGCGCCGAGCACGGAACGCGAGTAGGTCGAAACCTCGACCGAGCGGTCGGACGAAGAGGGAGCAATCCCGAGGCGAAAGGCCGGTTGGACGAGGGGGACGAAAGCGAAACCGGCTCGGCGAATTCTTTGGTCCGGCCCCCGCAAGGGGGCCGGCCGCTTTCCAAAGCCAAACGGCCGGTAACACGTACCGTCACGAAACCGCGCCGAAACAGCGACAGAAGGGCACGCCGCCTGTCGCCGAGCCGTACGCCGCCGTTACGAAGGCGTGCGGTACCTCTTACCGGTCTAGCGACCGCGGCGCGCCAGCTCGTAGAGCGCGATCGCGCCGGCCATTGCCACGTTGAGCGAATCGCCGCCTCCCGGCTGAGGGATCGAGGCGCGCTCGTCACACTGCGCGAGCACCTCCTCGGGCAGGCCGTCCCGCTCGGCGCCGAGCACGAGCACGACATCGCCGCCGGTCTCCAGCCCCGGGAGCCGCATCCCTCCCGTCGGGAGGAGCGCGACCCGCTTCCCCGGCGGCTCGTCGAACCCGCTCAGCGGCACGCGGAAGAGCGAGCCCATCGACGCGCGCACCGCCTTCGGCCCGGTGGGATCGGCGCAGCCGTCCGACAGCGCCACACCGGCGCCGAAGGCGTCCGCGGCGCGCAGCAACGTGCCGACGTTCCCGGGATCGCCGACGCGCCACAACGCAAGGGTCACCGGTCGCGCCCCGCGCGGCAGGTCGTCCCGACGGAAGACGGCGACGACCCGCGGCGGGTGCCCGAGCGTCGACACCTCGGCGAGCAGCTCGGGCGCCACGTCCTCGCCGCTCACGAGCACCTCCGCGGGCTCGAGCCCGGCGGCGAGCCCCGCCTCGAGGAGGTCCTCCCCCTCGACCGCGAACAGCCCGAGCTTGTCCCGCCAGCGCCGGTCGTGGAGCTTGCGGACGAGCTTGAGGCGCTCGTTGTCGCGGGAGGTGATCAGCCCCGCTGGCGCTGCAGCGCGGCCTTCGCCTGCTCCGCGATCGCGCCGAACGCGGCGGGGTCGCTGACGGCGAGGTCGGCGAGCACCTTCCGGTCGAGCTCGATCCCGGCCTTCGCCAGGCCGTGCACGAACTGGTTGTACGAGAGCCCGTTCGCGCGGGCCGCGGCGTTGATCCTCGTGATCCAGAGCTTGCGGAACTCGCGCTTCCGCACCTTCCGGTCGCGGTAGGCGTAGACGAGCGAGTGCTCGACCTGCTCCTTCGCGTACCGGTAGTGCGTGCTCTTGCGGCCCCAGTAGCCCTTGGCCTGCTCGAGAACCTTGCGGCGCTTCTTCTGGGCGTGGACGGAACGCTTGACCCTCGGCACGGCTCAGCCCATCCCCAGCATCTTCTTGACGCGGCCGCGGTCGGCGCCCGTCACCTCGCGGTCCTTGCGGAAGCCGCGCTTACGCTTCGACGACTTCTTCTCCAGGTTGTGGCTCCGCATCGCCGGCCGGCGCAGGATCCTGCCGCTCCCCGTCACCTTGAACTTCTTCTTCACGGAGCTCCGTGTCTTCGTCTTCGGCATCTCGTTTCACTCCTGCGTTCTTCGTCGGGCCCAGCAGCATCACCATGTTGCGTCCGTCCTGAAGCGGCTGCGACTCGATCTGCCCGATCTCCTTGACGTCCTCGGCGAGCCGGAGGAGCAGGTCGCGGCCCCGCTCCGGATGCGTCTGCTCGCGGCCCCGGAACATGATCGTGACCTTCACCTTCGCGCGCTGGTTGAGGAATCGCTCGACGTGGCCCTTCTTGGTGTTGTAGTCGTGCACGCCGATCTTCGGCCGGAGCTTGATCTCCTTCACCTGGATCTGGCTCTGATGCTTACGGGCCTGCTTCGCCTTCTGCTCCTGCTCGTACCGGTACTTCCCGTAGTCCATGACCTTGGCGACCGGCGGGTCGGCCTGGGCGGCGACCTCGACGAGGTCGAGGTTCTTGCCGTAGGCGTACTCGCGCGCCTCGTCCGTGGTCTTGATTCCGAGCTGGCTGCCGTCGTCGTCGATGAGCCGGACGCGGGCGACGCGGATCGCATCGTTGATGCGCGTCGTGTCGCGTGGCGCCGGGCGGGTCTGGTCGAACGGCCGGCGTCTGGGCCTCAAAGGCTGATCACCAAGCGGGCTTACTCCTCCTCGTCTCGCTGTCGCAACATGAAAAGCCGCTGCATGCAGCGGCCCGGTCCTCGTCGTCGCTTCGACTCGGTTGAACCCCCGCGGTCCCTGTGGCCCGGGAGGTGAGGAACGGTCCGCCCCTGCTTTTCAGAGGTCAGAGGGTAGCAAGCCTGTCCACCAGGGCCGAAAGCGACAGGGTCGACTGCGCGCCGCCGCGCTCGCGCACGGCGAGGCTCTCGTCGCTCTCGCGGTCGCCGTAGACGACCGTGACCGGGATCTTCTCGAGCTCGGCAGCGCGGATCCGCTTTCCGATCGTCTCGGTCGGCTCCGCGACCTCGGCGCGGAAGCCGGCGTCTCGCAGGCGAAGCGCAAGGGTCTGCGCCGCCTCGTGATGCGCCTCGCCGACCGGCAGCACGCGCACCTGCACGGGCGAGAGCCAGAAGGGGAAGGCGCCCGCGTAGTGCTCGATCAGGATCCCGATGAAGCGCTCGAACGACCCGTAGAGCGCGCGATGGACGACGTAGAGCTCGTGCTCCGCGTTGTCCGGGCCCATGTACGTGAGGCCGAACCGGGACGGCATCTGCGAGTCGAGCTGGATGGTGCCCATCTGCCATTTGCGCCCGAGCGCGTCGTCCATGAAGAGGTCGATCTTCGGTCCGTAGAACGCGCCCTCCCCCGGGGCAACCGTGTACGGGATGTCGTTCAGCTCGAGCGCCTTCTCGAGCGCTGCCTCGTTGCGGTCCCACTGCTCGTCGCTGCCGATCTTGTTGTCGGGGCGCGTGGCCAGCTCGGCGCTCGCGTGCATGTCGAACAGCTCGTAGACGTGGCGGGCGTAGGCGACGCAGCCGGCGATCTCGTCCTGGATCTGCTCCTCGGTGCAGAAGATGTGCGCGTCGTCCTGGGTGACGATGCGCACGCGGAGCAGGCCGTGGAGGGTGCCCGGAAGCTCGTCGCGATGAAGTGGCGCGGGCTCGGCGTACCGCACCGGAAGCTCCCGGTACGAGCGCACGCGGCTGCCGAAGAGCAGCATGTGGCCGGGGCAGTTCATCGACTTCATGGCGAACTGCTGGCCGCGGACGTCGACCTTGAACATCAGGTCCTCGTACTTCGGGAAGTGCCCCGAGGTCCAGAACGTGTCGGCGTCGTAGATGATCGGCGTGCGGACCTCGAGATAGCCGCGCCTCGCGTTCTCGACGCGACGGATGCGCTCGAGCTCGTTCCAGATGACCATCCCGTGCGGGTGCCAGAGCGGCGAGCCGGGTGAATGCTCGTCGAAGTGGAAGAGATCGAGCTGCGGGCCGAGATGGCGGTGGTCGCGGCGGCGCGCCTCCTCTACGCGCTCGAGGTATGCGTCGAGATCCTCCCGCGAGTAGAAGGCGGTGCCGTAGATGCGCGTGAGCTGCGGCTTCGAGGAGTCGCCGCGCCAGTAGGCGCCGGCGAGCCCCGTCAGCTTCAGCGCCTTGATCGGATTCGAGTCCTGCAGGTGCGGCCCGCGACAGAGGTCGGTGAAGCCTCCCTGCCTGTAGACCGAGATCTCGCCCTCGGCCGTGTCCACGAGCTCGAGCTTGTACGGGTCGTCCGCGAAGAGCTCCCTTGCCTCGTCCCGCGAGATCTCCTGCCGCACCCATTCGCGCCCCTCGGCCAGCTCGCGGTCGATCTCGGCCTGGATCCTCTCCAGGTCCTCCTCCCGGATCGGCTCCGGAAAGTCGAAGTCGTAGTAGAAGCCGTTCTCGATCGGCGGCCCGATCGCGAGCTTGACCCCCGGGTAGAGCCGAGTCACCGCCTCGGCGAGGAGATGCGCGGACGAGTGGCGCAGGACTGCGAGCGCATCGGGGTCGTGCTTGTCGCGCGTGGTCAGGATCTGGATCGGGTCGCCGTCGTGCAAGGGGAGGCGCACGTCCTGCACGCGCCCGTCCGCACGCACGAGGACGGCCTGCTCGGCGAGCTTCGGCCCGATCGCGCGCGCCGCGTCGAGGCCGGACGCGCCGGCGGGAAGTTCGAGCTCCGAGCTGTCGGGAAGGACGACCTTCATGGAAGAACCGGCCAAGGATATGCACCCCCGTGAGGACGATCGGAACGAGGAAATCGACGAGTCGCCTGCGCCCGATCCCGACGAGGGAGACGCGTCCGCCGAGGACGTGCCCGAGGCGGACTAAGCCGCGCGCGGCCGGGCGACGGTCGGCCGCGCGCGGCGCGCTGTCGTCGTCCGGCTCGCGTTCATCTCTCGGAGGCTAGCGCCAGCAGCGCCACCGGCGCCAGCAGCAGCACCCACATCGTCGCCGTGATCCCGGCGGCGCCGGCCAGGAGACCGAGCACGAGCGGGACGCAGGCGCCGGCGATCCCGCCGAGGCCACCGACGGCGACGGCGGCGCCGCTTCGCTCGGGCAGCGCGTCGTAGAGCCACGCCCTCGAGACGGGGTACCACGAGGCGGTCGAGAGGCCGAGCACGGCGAGGAGCGCGAGCTTCGGCCCGGCGCCCGGAACGAGCAGGAACGCGGGATAGACGCCGAGCGAGACCAGGGCGGTCGCGCGCAGGACCCGCCCGCCGGCCGTCCTCCGCAACACGCGCAGGAGGAGCCAGTTGCCGACCAGGCCGGCGCCCGTCCAGACGCCGACGCCGAGCGCTCCGATCGAGGGGGCCTGTCCCGCCCCGTCGACGAGATAGAGCGCGAGGAAGCCGTGGAAGACGTCGAGCAGGAGGTCGCCGGCCTCGAGCAGGAGCAGGAGACGCAGCACCTGCGGTCGCCGCACCGCCGCGAGCGCCTCCCGGACGGCACGGCCGAGCCGCGGAGCCTCTCCGTGGCGAGGGCTCGGGAAGCGGAAGGCGGCGAGGGCCAGCGGCAGGGCGGCGGCCGCCAGGGCGGCGATCGCGCCCCGCCATCCGGCTCCGAGATAGACGGCGAACGCGAGGAGGAGCGGCCCGCCCACGTAGCCGAACGAGCCCGCGAGCGTCCAGCGGGCCATGTTCCGGGCGCGCCGCGGCGGGTCCGCGTCCATCAGCGTCGCCTGGGCGAGCGACACGAAGGCGCCCGAGGCGGGATTGCCGAGGACGAGCGCAGCGAGGAGGAGCCAGAAGCCGCCCGCGGCGGCCGTCAGAGCCGCGGAGGCCGCGAAGGCGAGCCCTCCCAGGACCATGACGAGCCGCCGTCCCGCCGTGTCCCCGGCCGCGCCGACCAGCGGATCGAGCGCGCTCCCGACGAAGCCGGGGATGGCGAGGACGAGGCCGATCTCGGCGTAGCTCAGGCCGAGGTCGTGCCGGATCGACGGCCACGCGGCCGCGCGGGTGCCGCCGACGAGCTCGTCGAGGAGCTCGATCGCGAGCAGCGCCGCGACGAGCGTCGCGGCGCTACGCCCGGAGGATCAGGGTCTGCCGCGAATCGACATGCCGGGACTCTAGCGGCAGGCGAATCGCGATTCCCGGCCCGGTCGTTGCACCAGCATCCACCGGGAAGGAGGACGCAATGCCCGGCAAGCGCCCAAGCGTCAAGAACGAGAAGCAGTACGAGAAGCTGAAGGACAAGGGGATGTCGAAGGAGCGCGCGGCGAAGATCGCGAACTCGCCCGGCGCGTCGAGCCGCGGCGGCAAGAAGTCCGGCTCCTCCTCGTCGTCCTCACGGAGCAACTCGCGCCAGGGCGGGACGACGGCCCAGAAGAAGGCCGCAGGCCGCAAGGGCGGCCGCGCCACGGCGAAGAAGAGCTCGTAGGCGGAATCGACGAGGGCGCCTCCGAACGAGGCGCCCTCGGCGGTCGAGCCGTCTAGCCGACGGGCACGACGTTGCGGGCCTCGGGGCCCTTCTGCCCCTCCGCCGGCTCGAACTCGACGCGCGCGCCCTCGGCGAGCGTCTTGAAGCCCTCGGAGCTGATCGCGCTGAAGTGGACGAACACGTCCTTGCCGCCCTCGTCCGGGGTGATGAAGCCGTACCCCTTCGCGTCGTTGAACCACTTGACGGTTCCGGTTGCCATATCTGAAACACCTCCCTCCGCGGAAGTTCTGAACGGACAGGAGGCGCGACGCGCGCGCGACCGGTGCTCGCTCTAGTGCTGGTGCCGGACGAACGGTAGCGACAATCCGCGCGTGATGCAGCTTCTCGCGGCTCCCGACAAGTTCCGCGGCACACTCACCGCGCGTCAGGCGGCTGCGGCGATCGCCGCCGGCGCCTCCTGCGCAGGCTGGACCGCGGCCGAGCTGCCGCTCGCGGACGGCGGCGAGGGAACGCTCGACGCGCTCGGCGGCGGCAACCGGCTGACGGTCGTGACGGGACCTCTCGGGGAGCCCGTGGAGGCGGCGTGGCGCCTGGACGACGACGGCACGGCGATCGTCGAGGCGGCGCAGGCATGCGGACTGACTCTCGCGGGCGGGCCCGAGCGCAACGACCCGCTGCGCGCGACGAGCCGCGGCGTCGGCGAGCTCGTCGCCGCCGCGATCGCCGAGGGCGCGACGCGGCTCTTGGTCGCCGTCGGCGGCGTGGCGTCCACCGACGGCGGCACCGGCGCGGTGGAGGCGCTGCCGGCACCCTTGCCGGTTCCGGTCGACGTGGCCTGCGATGTCCAGGCCCGCTTGCTCGAGGCGGCGGAGGTCTTCGCTCCCCAGAAGGGAGCGACGCGCGAGCAGGTCGCGATCCTGCGCGAGCGGCTCGCGAAGCTCGGCGTTCCCGACCTCCCCGGAGCCGGGGCTGCCGGCGGGCTCGCGGGTGGGCTCGCGGCGGTCGGTGCACGGCTCCTCCCCGGCTTCGACCTCGTGGCGGAGCGCCTCGGCTTCGACGACCGTCTCGCAGAGGCGGACCTCGTCGTCACGGGAGAAGGCCTCGTGGACGCGACGTCCCTCACGGGGAAGGTCGTCGGCGGCGTGCTCGCCCGCGCCGAAGCCGCGGGCGTCAGCGCGCTCGTGCTGGCCGGAGACGTCGCCCCGGGCAGCGGGATCGACGCCGTCTCGCTCGTGGAGCGCTACGGTCCGCGGCGCGCGCTCGGCGAGCCGGCGGAATGCCTCGCGGAGCTCGTCGAATCCGTCCTGGCGGCCCGCCGAATCGGACCCTAAGCTGCTGCCGAGATGCCGAAGCCAGTCGCGAGAAGAGGGCCGAGCCTCGACTACAGACCCGGCCTCGACGGCCTGCGCGCCCTTGCGGTCGCGGGCGTCTTCCTCTACCACGCGCGCCCGCGGGCGGACGGTCTCCCCTATCTGCCGGGCGGGTTCCTCGGGGTCGACCTCTTCTTCGTCCTCAGCGGCTACCTGATCACCTCGCTCCTTCTCGTCGAGTGGGAGGCCGGCAACCGCATCGACCTGCGCCGGTTCTGGATGCGGCGCGTACGCCGACTGCTCCCGGCCCTCGTCGTCGTCGTGCTCGCGGCCCTCATCCTCGCCGCAATCTTCGAGCGCGCCGACCTCGGGAGGACGCGCGGCGACGCCGTCAGCTCGCTCCTCTACTACACGAACTGGCACCTGATCATCGCGAACCACTCGTACTTCACCCTCATGGGCCGCCCCTCCCTGCTGCAGCACCTGTGGTCGCTCGCGGTGGAGGAGCAGTTCTACGTGATCTGGCCGCTCCTGCTCGTGCCCGGGCTCGTGCTGCTCGGACGCCGGCGGCTGCCGATGCTCGTCCTCGTGGGCATCGCCGGCTCGGCGCTGGCCATGTGGCTGCTCTACACGCCGAACTCGGATCCCTCCCGCGTCTACTACGGCACCGACACGCGCGCCTTCCTGCTGCTCATGGGGATCCTGCTCGCGCTCGTCTGGCCGGCGGTCGAGCGGCTGCGGCGCGGGCTCCCGGCGCTCGAGCTGCTGGGGATAGCGGCCCTTGTGGGGACGGTTCTCCTCTTCCTGCGGATGCGGGACTTCGACCCGACGCTCTACCGCGGCGGAGACCTCGCGGCGGCTTTCTGCTTCGCCGTCCTGATCGCGGCCGTGGCCCATCCGCGGACCGGGATCGGCCAGGCGCTCGGGGTGGCGCCGCTCCGCTGGGTCGGCGAGCGGAGCTATGGGATCTACCTCTGGCACTGGCCGGTGATCGCGCTCATGCGGCCCGGGGTGGACATCTCGTGGACGGGCCCCGGCGTGATCGTGGCGCAGGCGGCGATCGTCCTCGCCGCCGCCACGCTCTCGTTCCGCTACATCGAGCAGCCGATCCGGACGCGGAGCCTGCAGCGGTGGCTCGCGCAGCACTCCCGGCGAATCCGGCTCGAGGTGGTGGGGGCCGGCGCGATGTGCCTGGTCGCCGCGTTTGCCGTCCTCTTCTACCTGCCGACCGCCCTCAACCCCGTCTCGACCTACGTCAGCCCGCCGAAGGCGGGGGCGACGACGAAGAGGAAGCCCGCGCACACGCAGACCGTGACGCAGCCGGCCGCATCCTCGCGGGACCGGCGTCACAAGCAGAAGAAAGCTCTACCTCCCCTGCCTCCCGGCCGGATCCTGGCGCTCGGCGACTCGGTGATGCTCGGCTGCTCGCGGCAGCTGAAGATCGCCCTCCAGCACCGCGTGCACGTCGACGCGACGGTCGGGCGGCAGATCGACGACACGATCGGCGAGCTGCAGAGGCTGCGCCGGCACCAGAATCTGCCACGGACGATCGTGATCCAGGTCGGCAACAACGGTCCGCTCTGGTACCACGACCTCCTGCGCCTCCGCCACGCGCTGCACGGGATCCCGGACGTCGTCGTCGTCAACGTCCGCAACGCCACGAGCTGGCAGGACGAGGCGAACCACGCGCTCGTCACCTGGCTGCACGACTGGCCGCAGGCGCATCTCGCCGACTGGTACGGGAGCTCGACGAACCGGATGCTGTCGGACGGGACGCACCCCTGGCCGTACGCGTGCTCGGTCTACGCGCGCGTGATCGCCGACACGCTTCGCTCGGCCTCGGCCTGAGCCGCTACGCGGTGGCGTCTGGCGCCGTGGCGAGCTCTTCCTGGCCCGAGCGCGTGACGACGAGCGCAAGCACGGCGCCGACCGCGTAGCCGACGAGCACGGACGCGAGCGACCCGCCGAGACCCGGCTTCTCGGTCATGTTCCAGACGACGCCCAGGACGATGCCGAGGTTCGAGAACTCGACCACCCAGAGGCCCGGATGGAGCGTCATCCGCCGCGCCTCGGGGCCGAGCGGCCCGGGCCCGTTCGCCCGCAGCGCAGCGCCGAGCTTGTGCCCCGTCCGCTCGGCGATCCCGCCGCCCTGCGCCAGCAGCACGACGAGCGCGGCGATGCCGACGTCGATCCAGCTCGTGCCCCACGTCCAGAAGTGGCTCGTCATGTAGGCACCGGTGCCGAAGAGCCCGACGACCGCGACCGGGAAGAGCTTGCCGACCTTGCCCGCCACCATCCCCCACGGCGCCGCCTGCTCGACCGCTCGAGCGGCGCGCAGCTGGAAGAGGCAGGTCAGGAGCACGGCGCCCGCGCCGATGCCCACGAAGAGCGAGAGCAGGTGGATGTAGAGCATGACGTGATATGTGTCCAAGGCCGAGACCCCCGGTGATCGAGACGACGCCTGGTCGGAACTTAGAAGAAGCCGCGGACGGGTTCAAGCCCGGAGGGCGCCGACGACCGCGTCGAGGCCCTCGTCGAGCGTGTCCTCCTCGATCACGAGCGGCGGGGCGAGGATCACGACGTTTCCGTGGCGGCCGCCGCGGCCGACGAGCACTCCGCGCTCGCGCGACGCGCGCTGTGCCTCCGTGGCGAGGGCCGCGTCCGCGAGCTCGACCCCGAGGAACAGCCCGCGCCCCCGGACGTCCTGGACGGAGGCCGTGCCCGAGACGCCGGCCCGAAGGCGTTCCAGGGCATGTTCCCCGAGGCGCGCGGACCGCTCGACCAGTCCCTCGTCGCGCAGGACGTCGATCGCCGCGCAGGCGGCCGCGCCGTTGAGCGCGTTGGCGAGGAAGGTGGAGCTGACCGCGTCGGGCTCCCACGTCGTCATCAGCTCGGCGCGGCCCAGGAGCGCGGCGAGCGCGAGGCCGCCGCCGATCCCCTTTCCGACCGTCATCAGGTCCGGGACGACCTCCTCGTGCTCCGAGGCCCACATGCGCCCGCTGCGTCCGAAGCCGCACTGGATCTCGTCGAAGACGAGCAACGTGCCCGTCCTGTCGCAGAGCTCGCGCAGGCCGCGGAGGAACCCGGCCGGGGGCACGACGACCCCGCCGTTGCCCTGGATCGGCTCGACGAGGATGCAGGCCGGCGGCTCGACGCCGGAGGCCGGGTCGCCGAGCGCATGCTCCACGAGGCCGAGCGCCACCTCTCCGGGATCGGCGCCGGCGGCCCACGGGCTGCGGAGCGGGTCCGGGTACGGCACGAAGTGCGCGTCCGCGGCGATTCCGAGCTGCTGGCGGTAGGCGTGCCTGCCCGCCAGGCGCACCGCCCCGACCGTGCGTCCGGGATACGTCCCGGCGAACGTGATCACGTTGCGCCGGCCGGTCGCCGCCCGTGCGAGCTGCACGGCCGTCTCGTTGGCCATCGCCCCGGTGATCGCGAGCAGGACGCGGTCGAGGCCCGGCGGTGCGATCGCCGCGAGCCGCTCGTAGAGCTCGGCCCGCACCTCGGAGGGCGCAGCCGAGGGGCAGTGCGTCATCACTCCGGCCTGCGCGCGGATCGCCTCGGTCACGCGCGGATGGCAGTAGCCGACGTTCGCCACGGCGAAGCCGGCGTAGAGGTCGAGATACGAGCGGCCGTCGGCGTCCCAGACGTGGCAGCCCTCCGTCCGCGCCCACACGAGTGGCTCCGGCTCCCAGAACGTGCGCAGCCCGGTGCCCTCGAGCGCGCGGATGCGCTCGGACACCGTTTGCGACGACGTGGTCACCGCTCGACGATCGTGCGGCTCTGCTCGCGCGCGAACTGCTGGACGTAGTACGGCCCGAGCCCGCCCTTGCCCGTCAGGCCGCTCGACTTCCAGCCGCAGAAGGACTGCACGCCGGGCCACGCGCCGGTCGTGGCACCGGCCCGCCGATTGACGTACACGACCCCTGCCTCGATCTCGTCGAGGAACCGGTCGAGCTCCGCCTCGTCCCGCGAGAAGACGCCCGCCGTGAGGCCGTAGGGGACGGCGTTCGCCTCCACGAGCGCCGCGTCGAAATCGGGCACGCGCACGACCGTCACGAGGGGCAGGAAGAGCTCGTCCCGGGTGAGAGGATGCCCGAGGGGGAGTCCGGCGACGACCGTCGGCTCGACGAACCAGCCGGACGCGTCTCCGCGGCAGCCGCCCGCCGCGACCGCGCCGTCGCGGCGCGCCGCCTCGACCGATCGCTCGAACCGCTCGACCGCCCGTGCGTTCACGACCGGGCCGGTGGCCGCCTCCGGGTCGGCCGGGTCACCGACAGTCGTCGCCCGCGCGAGCTCGGCGAGTCGCTCCACGAGCTCGCCGTGCACCTCGTCCACGACGATCGCGCGGGAGCAGGCGCTGCATTTCTGGCCCGAGAAGCCGAATGCGGCCTTCGCGATCCCCTCCGCAGCGGCGTCGAGATCCGCGCTCGCTCCGACGATCGCGGCGTTCTTGCCGCCCATCTCGGCGAGCACCGGCCGCGGGAACGGCCCTTCGGAGAGGCGGCGTCCGATCTCCCGCCCGACCTCGGCGGAGCCCGTGAAGGCGACGCCGTCGATCTGCGAGCCGACGAGCGCGCGTCCGGTCTCCGGGCCGCCGTGCACGAGCGAGATCACCCCGTCGGGCAGGCCGGCCTCGGCGAGGAGCCTCGCGACCGCCCCGCCCGAGCGGGGCGCCTCCTCCGGCGGCTTGAGGATCACGGCGTTCCCGGCTGCGAGGGCCGCTGCCGTCATCCCCATCCCGAGCGCGAACGGGAAGTTGAAGGGCGCGATGACGGCGAAGGTGCCGTACGGCCGGAGGACGTCGGTGTTGCGCTCGTCGGGCGAGAGCTGCCCGAGCGGGGTCTCGAACCCGTCGGCCGCCTCGACCTGGCGGCAGTACGTCTCGATCAGGTCGATCGCCTCCTCGACCTCGGCGATCGACTCCGTCCGCACCTTGCCGACCTCCATGCTGATCGCCGCCGCGAGCTCGAGCCTGCGCTCGCTGACGAGCCGCTCGGTCGCGCGGAGAGCCGCGACCCGCTCGGCGTACGGAAGGCGCCGCCACCCGCGCTGCACCGCTCGCGCCGCCTCGACCGCCTCGGCGACGATCTCGCGACCCTCGCGGGCGCGGCTCGCGACGTGCTCCCGCCGCGAGGGGTCCTCGCGCGCGAAGGGCTCCCCGACGGCCGCGGCGCGGCCGCCGACCAGATGCGCGAGCGGCTCCGCCCCGGCCGCCCGCGCCTCCGCGAGCGCAGTCTCGAAGGCCTGGTCGAGCTCGGGGCTGCGGGTCCCGGTCGTGTAGGTCAGCCGCGTCGCCATCGCCGGAATAGCATCTCACGCCATGGCCGGTCGCTCGCTCTTCGTCGCCGGGTTGCAGACCGCAGGAGTGCCGGGCGATCCGGAGGCGACCCTCGCGCAGCTCGAGCGAAACGTCCGCGCGCTGCGCGCGACGTTCGACGGGCTGGAGCTGGTCGTTGCGCCGGAGCTCCATCTCATGGCGCTGCAGCCGCTGCTCGAGGACGGAGCCCCGCTGCAGGAGGTCGCGGTCGACGTCCCGGGCGAGCTGACCGAGCGGCTGGGCGGACTCGCCCGCGAGACCGGGCTGTGGCTGATCCCGGGCAGCGTGTACGAGCGCATGGACGACGGGGTGGCGAACACGGCGGTCGTCCTCTCGCCCGCCGGCGAGCTCGTGGCGAGCTACCGCAAGTGCTTCCCCTGGCAGCCGTACGAGTCGACGCAGCCGGGCACGCGGACGGTCTGCTTCGACATCGGCGGCGTCGGCCGCTTCGGACTCGCGATCTGCCACGACGGCGCCTTCCCGGAGGTCTTCCGCTCGCTCGCCTGGCAGGGCGCCGAGGCGATCTTCCAGGTCACGCTCACCGGCACCTCCGATCGCGACGCCGAGACGGTGATCGCGCGCGCGAACGCGATGGTCAACCAGGTCGCGGTCGTCAACGTCAACGCGGCGGCGCCGGTCGGGAACGGCCGCAGCCTCGTGATCGACCCGGAAGGGGCGGTGCGCTACGAGGCGGGCGTCGGCGAGGAGGTCGTGACGGCCGTGCTCGACCTCGACCAGGTGCAGCGCGTCCGCGAGCGCGGCAGCTTCGGCATCAACCGGCTCTGGGAGGAGATGGACCGGCTCGGGCCGGGAGTCGACCTGCCGCTCTACGGCGGCTACCGGCCGCGCCCGCGGTAGAGCTCCAGCACGGCCTCCCGCGGCAGGGCGCGCACGAGGCGACTTTCGCGGCCGGTCGTGTCGACCGCGGCCCAAAGGGAGCACAGCACCGCCTCCTCGGTCGCGTCGACGGCCGCCTGGAAGAGCGGGTCGAGCTCGCGGTCCTCGAACGAGCGCCCGGTCGCCGTCGCGAACGCGACGAAGATCTCGCCGCTGCCGTGGTGCGCGACGGAGCCCGCACGCGCGAGGCCGAGCCCCGCACGGCGTGCGAGCCGCTCGAGCTGCGCGGGCGTGAGCGGCGCGTCGGTGGCGACGACCGCGATGCAGCTTCCTCCCGGAGCCGGCGCCTCGTCGGGGCGCTCGTCGAACAGGCGGCCGACGGGGACGCCGTCGACGCGGAGCTGCTCGCTCGAGCCGAAGTTCGTCAGGAGGAGGACGCCGACGGTGTGCTCGCCGGCGCGGCGGCTCGAGGAGCCGATGCCGCCCTTCCAGCCGAAGCAGCTCATGCCGGCGCCGGCGCCGACCGCTCCCTGCTCGAAATCGGCCGTCGCGCTCTCGACCGCGCGAGCGACGTCCTCCGGCCCTACGTGCCGCACGCGCGCGTCGGAGAGCCAGCTGTCGTCGCACTCGCCCACGACCGGGATCACGACCTCGTCGACGCCGACGCGGGGATCCCGCGCCATCGCCACCGAGACGGCGCCGTCGTACACCCGGCCGACCGCGTGGGTCGCCGTGAGGTAGACGGGCGTCTCGAGGATCCCCCATTCCCTGATCTCGAGCGAGCCGGTCAGCTCCCCCGCGCCGTTGAGCACGGCCGTCCCCGCGGGCAGCGGGAGGGAGGGCGGGACGACCGCGGTGACGCCCGTCCGCTCGACCGTGACATGGCCGACCGTCACGCCGACGTCGGCGATCGAGTTCCGGGGGCCGGGCTCGAGCGTGCCGACGAGGATCCCGTCGTCGCGGGGGCGTGACATGGTGCGACCCTAATGCGCTTCGTCTGGAGCGACGACTGCCTCCTGCACGAGCCGGGGGCCGAGGTCTGGGTCGGCACCCGCACCCCCGCGACGGAGGTGCCCGCGCGGGCACTCGCGATCCGGGAGGCGCTCGCGGCTGCCGGCGCCCGCGAGTTCGCGGCAGTCCCACACGACGATTCTGCACTGCTCACGGTGCACGACCCGGCGCTCGTCGAGTTCCTGAGGACGGCGTGGGATGAGTGGGCCGCCGCGGACCTCCCCTCCGACCGCGTCGTCCCCTACGTCTTCGCCCGGGAGGGCCTGACGGGCGGGCGGGCGCCCGAGGAGCCGGCCGCGGTCTGGGCGCGGCCGGGCCTCTTCGCCTACGACACGATGACGCTGATCGGGCCCGGCACCTGGGAGGCCGCGCGGGCCGCCGTCGACGTCGCCCTGACCGCGGTCGACCTCGTCGCCGGCGGCGAGCCGCTCGCGTACGCGTGCTGCCGGCCGCCCGGTCACCACGCGACGCGCTCGCTCTACGGCGGCTCGTGCTGCCTCAACAACACCGCCGTCGCCGCCGCGGCGCTGCTCGATCGCACGGGCGGCCCCGTCGCGGTCGTGGACGTCGACGCCCACCACGGCAACGGGACGCAGGAGCTCTTCCTCGACCGGGCCGACGTGCGCACGGCATCGGTGCACGTCGACCCGGGCGCCGGCTGGTTCCCCCACTTCCTCGGCTTCGCGGCGGAGAACGACGAGGCTAACCTCAACCTGCCGCTCGAGCCGGGCACCGGCGACGAAGGCTGGCTCGCGGCCGTGCGCAAGGCTGCCGACTTCGCCGCCTCCGCCCGCGCGCTCGTCGTCGCCCTCGGCGTCGACGCGGCGGCCGGCGATCCCGAGAGCCCGCTCGAGGTCTCCGCCGCCGGCTACCGCGAGGCCGGCCGGATCCTCGGCGGGCTGGGCCTGCCCACCGTCGTCGTCCAGGAGGGCGGCTACGACCTCGCGGCGATCGGCGGGCTCGTGGTGGAGTTCGTCGCCGGTCTCGCGGCGGTGTAGAACACGGCAGCATGAAGCCGCTGCCCGAGGGAGGAACGATCGGCGTCGGCGCGTTCGCGAGCTCGTACGACATGCGCTCGGAGGTCGAGCGCGGGGTCGAGTGGTGGCAGAGCCGCGGCTACCGCGTCAAGCTCGCGCCGGGCGTCTACGCGCGCGACGACTACGTCGCCGGCGATGCACGCAGCCGCGCCGACGACCTCCACGCGCTCTTCGCCGACCCCGAGGTGGACGTCGTGCAGGCGCTGCAGGGCGGCTTCGGCTCGAGCGAGCTGATCCCGCACCTCGACTTCGACCTCATCGCGGCCAACCCGAAGCCGTTCGTCGGCTACTCGGACATCACCTCGCTGCACGTCCCGATCCGGCAGCGCGCCGGCTTCCCCACCTTCTACGGCTACGGCCTGATGGGCGTCGGAGACAAGGACACGAGCGAGTTCACGCGGACGCGCCTGGTCGCGGTGCTCGGCGGCGACGTGGTGGGCGAGGTGCCGCGCGACCCCGACGACCCGTACGTCCGCACCGTTGCGCCCGGCCGAGCGACCGCGCCGCTCGTGGGCGGCTGCCTCTGGCTGCTGCTGCAGACGCTCGGGACTCCGTGGGAGCTCGAGACGCAGGGCACGATCCTGTTCTTCGAGGACACGCACGCCCCGCCGTACTACGTCGACGGCCAGCTGACGCAACTCCGCCACGCCGGCAAGCTCGACGACCTCGCCGGGGTCGCCGTGGGCGACATGCACAAGTGCGACTACGGCGACTTGCCGCGCGAGGTCTCCGACTGGCGCGCGTCGAAGTCGATCGAGGACGTGCTCGAGAAGCACCTCGAACCGCTCGGGGTCCCGGCGCTCTACAAGCTCCCGCTTGGGCACGGCAAGCACCAGGCTTCCATCCCGCTGGGTGTCCGTTGTACGCTCGATGCGGACGCACGCACGTTGACGGTGGACGAGTCGCCGTTCGCGAACGCAGACGAGGGAGGGCGAGATGAGTAAGAGGTGGTTGGCGGCGGTACCGCTGATCGTCGCCGCGTTGGTCTTCGCGACGACCGCGACCGGGTCCGGGACGAAGCAAGCGAAGACCGGCGGCACGTTCCGCGTCGGCACGGCCTCGGGCATCGACTCGCTCAACCCGTTCGTCGCCTTCAACCAGGACGCCTACAGCACCTTCGAGTACATCTACCCGGTCCTCGTCCAGTACGACAGCCACCTCAAGTTCGCGCCGTTCTTCGCGCGGTCGTGGCACTCGTCGAACCACGGCAAGACGTGGACGTTCAAGACGCAGCCGAACGCCAGGTGGACGGACGGCGTGCCGCTCACCGCGGCCGACGCGGCATGGACGATCAACACGTCCATCAAGTACGCGAACGGCGCCACGGCCAACGTCGCGGGCCTGGTCGCGCACATCACGCACGCGAGTGCGCCGAACCCGACGACGCTCGTCGTGCACTACAAGCAGGCTCCCGGCAACGTCCTCGGCCAGTTCCAGCAGTTCTTCATCCTGCCGAAGCACATCTGGGCGAAGCACCTCGGCCACAAGGGCGCCGGCCTGAAGACGTTCGCGAACCCCGCGCCGGTCGTGGGCTCGGGCCCGTTCAAGCTCGTCCGGTACCAGAAGAACCAGATCGCCCTCTTCCAGCGGAACAGCTCCTACTGGGGCCCGAAGCCGAAGATCGACGAGTTCGGGCTGCAGCAGTTCTCGAACGACGACGCGATGGTGCAGGCGCTGAAGTCCCACGCCCTCGACGCGATCGAGACCGTGCCGGCGACGTCGATGAAGACGCTGCGCAACGCCGGCTTCGTCGTCTCGGACGTGCCCGGGCTCGACCAGACCGACTTCATCATCAACTCGAACCCGAAGAAGAAGAAGCACCGCGAGCTGCTCAACCTCACGGTCAAGGCGGCGTTCGACCACGCCATCGACCGGAAGAAGATCGTCGCCGTCACCTTCCTCGGCGCGGCGCGGCCGGCCGACTCGATCATCCCCGCGACGACCGGCTCCTGGCACAACCCGCATCTCAAGCCGGTCAGCTTCGATCTCAAGCTCGCGAACGAGCTGCTCGACAAGGCGGGCTTCAAGCGAGGGCCCGGCGGGATCCGGGTCGCCCACGGGCAGAAGATGTCCTACAACGTGATCACGCCGACGGACGTGCAGAGCATCCCGCGCACGTTCCAGATCATCCAGGCGGACTTCGCGAAGATCGGCGTCCAGCTCCGGCAGCAGGCCCTCGACTCGAGCGCCGCCTTCGCCAAGATGACGAGCCCGAACAACACGTACCAGGGCTTCGACCTCGCGATGTGGGACTGGACGGCCCTCATCGACCCCGACTTCATGCTCTCGGTCGTCACGTGCGCCCAGTACGGCGGCTGGAGCGACTCCGGCTTCTGCAACAAGCGCTACGACAAGATGTACGCGAAGCAGCAGCTGACGCCGAACCAGAACCAGCGGCGCAAGATCGTCTGGCAGATGCAGGCGTTCCTGTACAAGCAGCGGCCGTACCTCTGGCTCGCCAACGACGACTCGGTCAGCGCGACCGCGAAGAACTGGGTCGGCTTCAAGAACACGCCGCAAGGGCCGTTCAACGAGCTCAACATCCAGAGCCTGACGCAGGTGCACCAGAAGTAGGAGGTTCCTCGTGCGGGGGATCGACTACGTCCTGAAGCGCGTCGCCTTCGCGATCGTCACCGTCTTCGTGGCGGTGACGATCAACTTCGTGCTCTTCCGCCTCGCGCCGGGGAGCGCCGTCTCGAACCTGTCACGCGTCCCGCACGCGACCCAGCAGCTGCGTCACGCGCTCGAGGTGCAGTTCGGGCTCGACAAGTCGAAGGGCGCGCAGTACCTCATCTACCTGAAGCAGCTCGTGCACGGGAACCTCGGCATCTCGTTCGAGAACCAGCAGCCCGTGTCGACGAACCTGCGCGTCGCACTCATCAACACGCTGCCGATGGTCACGCTCGGGACGCTGTTCTCGATCGTGATCGGCACGCTCACGGGAGTGATCGCTGCCTGGCGACGCGGGACGCCGACCGAGGCGCTCACGGTGTCGAGCGCCCTCGGCTTCTATGCGATGCCCACCCAGTGGCTCGGCCTGATGTTGATCATCGTCTTCTCGGGCGTCCTGCCCACGGGCGGCATGACGAACGAGTTTCTCCTCAACCCCGGGTTCTGGCAGCACCTGAAGGATCTCGCCTCGCACATCGTCCTGCCGTCGCTGACGCTCGGCCTGACCCTGTACGGCGAGTACACGCTGATCGTGCGGTCGGCGATGCTCGAGACGCTGGGCGAGGACTACATCCTCACGGCGCGTGCGAAGGGCCTGAAGCCGTGGGCGATCGTGCGCAAGCACGCGCTGCGGAACGCGATGCTGCCGATCACGACCCTCGTCGCGCTCTCGCTCGGCTACATCGTCGCGGGCGCGATCCTGATCGAGATCGTGTTCTCGTGGCCGGGCATCGGCCGCGCCGTCTACGAGGCCGTCCTGCAGCGCGACTATCCGATGCTCCAGGGCGCGTTCCTCCTGCTCACGATCGCGGTCGTCCTCTGCAACCTGATCGCCGACCTCCTCTACTTCAAGCTCGACCCGCGGATCACCGAATGAGCGTAGGCTCGACGGAGCTCACCCAGGAGCGGAGGCGCCGGCGTGCACGGCGCCGGAGCGGGAAATGAGCAACGTCGCCCCGTTGATCGAGGCGCCAGCCGAGGCCACCTCGACCCGGCGGGGCTTCCTGCTCAGGACGCTTCGCAACCGTCCGGCGGCGGTGGTCGGGGCCGTGATTCTCGTAGTCGTGGCGCTCGTCGCCGTCCTCGCGCCCTGGATCGCTCCCTATGGCTTGCACACCCAGGTCGGCCCGGTCTTCGGCGCTCCTTCGTGGAGGCACCCCTTCGGCCTGGACGACGGCGGCATCGACATGGTCACGCTTCTCATGTGGGGCGCACGCGTCTCGCTCGTCGTGGGCTTCGCCGCAACGTTCGTCTCGATGGCGATCGGCGGGGCCGTCGGCGTCGCCGCGGGCTACTTCGGCGGCTGGGTCGACACTCTGCTCATGCGGATCACCGACTACTTCCTCGTCGTACCGGACGTGCCGCTGATGATCGTCGTCGCTGCGATCTGGGGCCCGAGCCTCTTCCACATCATCGTCGTGATCGGGATCCTGCTCTGGACATCGACGGCGCGGGTGATCCGGGCGCAGGTGAAGAGCGTGCGCGAGCGGGTCTACGTGAAGAGGACCCGGGCGTTCGGCGCCGGTCACACGCGGATCGTGTTGCAGCACGTGCTGCCGCAGGTGGCGCCGCTCCTGATCGCCAACACGGTGCTCACCGTCGCCGTGGCGATCTTCGACGAGACGGCGCTGTCGTTCCTCGGCCTCGGCGACCCGAGCACCACCTCGCTCGGCAAGCTGATCGAGAACGCGTTCCAGCGAACCGCGATCTCCTCGGGCGCATGGTGGGCGATCGTGTGGCCTGGAGTGCTCGTCACACTGATCATTCTCGGCTGCAGCCTCCTGGGCGGAGCGCTCGAGGATGCGCTCAACCCGAGGCTGCGCGTCGCGCATCTCTCGGCGCGCACCTTCCGGCTCCGGCCACTGGTCGGCCGCGGAGAGGACGCGGTATGACGGCGCCGATTCTCCAGGTCGAGGATCTGCACGTCTGGTTCGACCTCGCGGACGGCGGCGAGCTGCACGCGGTGCAGGGAGTCGGCCTCTCGCTCGAGCCGGGCGAGCGCCTCGGGCTCGTCGGCGAGTCGGGCTGCGGCAAGACGACGACGGCGCTCGCGATCATGGGCCTCCTGCCGCCGAGCGCGAGCGTGGCCGGCCGCGTCAAGATCGACGGCCGCGACATCCTCGCCGGCGGCGAGGCGGCGATGCGGCCTCACCGCTGGGTGGACGTCGCGATCGTCTTCCAGGGCGCGATGAACGCGCTCAACCCGGTGCGCACGATCGGGGAGCAGATCGTCGAGAGCCTCGAGCTCCACGACCGCGCGAGAGGGGCGGCCGCCCGCGCGCGCACCGCCGAGCTGCTCGAGGCGGTCGGCATCCCCGCCGGCCGCGCCGCGCGCTATCCCCACGAGCTGTCCGGCGGTATGCGCCAGCGGGCCGCGATCGCCATGGCCCTCTCGTGCGACCCGCGCGTCTTGATCGCGGACGAGCCCACGACCGCGCTCGACGTGATGGTGCAGGCGCAGATCCTCGAGCTGCTCGACAGCCTCTGCCGGGACTTCGGCCTGGCGCTCGTCCTCGTCACGCACGACCTGCCCGTGGTGGCGCAGCTCTGCGACCGGTGCGCGGTGATGTACGCCGGTGAGATCGTCGAGCGCGGGCCGCTCGAGGAGCTCTACCACGCGCCGGGGCACCCGTACAGCCGGATGCTCTTCGCCGCCTCGCCCGACCTCTCCGGGCTCGACGAGCCGGTCGTCTCGATTCCCGGCGCGCCGCCGCGACTCGACCGGCCGATCGACGGCTGCCCCTTCCGGCCGCGTTGCGACTCGGCCTTCGCGGCGTGCACCGAGCGGCCGCAGCTGCAGGAGGTGGGCGCGGGGCACGCGGCGGCCTGTCACCTCAACGATCGAGTCCTCGCATGAGCGCCCAGCCGGCGCTGCTGGAGATCGAGGATCTCGTCGTCCGCTACCCGGTCCACCGCGGGCTCGTCGCGGCGGTGACCCGGCAGCCGCGCCGGACGGTGCACGCGGTCGAGGGTGTCTCGCTCTCGCTCCGGGCCGGGGAGATGCTCGCGCTCGTGGGCGAGTCGGGCTGCGGCAAGACGACGACCGCGCAGGCGGTGCTGCGCCTCGTCGATCCCGTCTCCGGCTCGATCCGCTTCGACGGCCGCGACCTCGTGCCGCTCGGGTCGCGCGAGCTGCGGCCGCTGCGGCGCCGCATCCAGGTCGTCTACCAGGACCCCTACGAGTCGCTCGACCCCCGCTTCCGCGTCCGCGCCGTCGTCGAGGAGCCGCTCCTCATCCACGGTCTCGGCGGCTCGAAGGCCGAGCGCGCGGCGCGCGTCCGGGAGGCGCTCGCGCGCGTCGAGCTCTCGCCGGCGGAGCTCTACCTCGACCGGTTCCCGCACGAGCTCTCGGGAGGACAGCGGCAGCGAGTGGCGATCGCGGCCGCGCTCGTCCTCGAGCCGGACGTCCTCGTGGCCGACGAGCCGGTCTCGATGCTCGACGTCTCGGTGCGGGCCGGGGTGCTCAACGTCCTCGACGGCCTCCGCCGCGCCGGCCTCGCAATCCTGATGATCACGCACGACCTCTCCACCGCCGCGCGCTTCGCGCAGCGGATCGCCGTCATGTACCTCGGCCGCATCGTGGAGGAAGGCCCCGCGGCCGAGGTCGTGCGGAACCCGCAGCACCCGTATACGAAGGCGCTCCTCTCGGTCGTGCCGCGCCGCGACCCGCGCGACCGGCGGCAACCGCAGATCCTGCGCGGCGAGACGCCCGACGCGGTGGCGATCCCGAGCGGCTGCCGGTTCCATCCCCGTTGCCCTCTGGCCGAGGGCCGGTGCACGCGCGAGGATCCGGCCCTCGCCCGGCCGGCCTCCGCGGCGGACGGCCATCGCGCCGCCTGCCTGCTCCTGCCTGCTCGCAGCTGAGGCTCTTGCCAACGGGCGCCGGGAGGCGTTCAATCGAGCGATGTCGCCGCTTCGCCGCCGGCTCGCCGCCGCCGCGCTCGCGGGCAGGAACGCAAACGTCCGTCGCGTCCAGCTCGCCTGGGGCACGGCCATCACGGCCGAGTGGGCGTACTTCGTGGCGCTCGGCGTGTTCGCGTACGACGCCGGCGGCGCCTCGGCCGTCGGCCTCGCCGGACTGGTCCGGCTGCTCCCGGCCGCGTTCGTCGCCCCCAGCGCGGCGTCGCTCGGCGACCGGGTGCGGCGGGAGCGGCTCCTCCTCGGCGCCGCGCTGCTCGGGACGGTCTCGCTGGCCGGCTCGGCGCTCGCCGCGTTGGCCGACTCCGAGACCGGCGTGTTCGCAGGCGCCGCGTTCTTCGGCATCTCCTCGACGCTGATCAGGCCGACGCTCCAGGCCCTGCTTCCGTCCCTGACCCGGACGCCCGAGGAGCTCGTCTCGGCGAACGCCGCCACCTCGACGGTCGAGAGCCTCGGGACGCTGATCGGGCCACTCGTCGCGGGAGTGCTCGTCGGTGAGGCGAGGGTCGGCGTCACGTTCGCCGCCGCGGCCGGAGCGATGGCCGTGGGGGTCTGCCTGATCCTCCTCGTCCACGCGGAAGGCTCGGCGCCGGCCCGGGCGGCCCGGTTCCCACCGCCTTCCGTCGCCTGGCGCACGGTGGTGCAGCGTCCGGGCGCGCCGGTCGTGGTGTTCCTGATGGTCGCCCAGGCCTTCGTGCGCGGCTGCCTGAACGTGCTCATCGTCGTCGCCGCCTTCCGGCTCCTCGGCGGAGCCGGCGGCACGGTCGGCGTCCTCACGGCCGCGATCGGCGCGGGCGGCGTGGTCGGCGCGGTCGTGTCGTCGACGATCCACGGCAGCCGGCTCGCCCGAGTGTTCGCGCTCTCGCTCCTCGGGTGGGGCCTGCCGATCGCGCTCATCGCCCCGAGCGCGCAGCTCGTCGCGGCGTTCCTCCTGCTCGCGGTCGTCGGAGCCTCGAACAGCTTCGAGGACGTGTCGGGCTTCACCCTGCTGCAGCGGGCGATCCGCGACGACGCGCTGAGCGGCGTGCTCGGCCTGATCTGGGGCGCGGCGATGGGAGCGCTCGCGCTCGGGTCGATCGCCACGCCGACCCTCGTCCGGATCGTGGGCGCCCACGCGGCCTTCGTCGCCGTCGGCTTCCTCCTGCCGGTGCTCACCGTGGCCGGCTATCGGCGCCTGCGGGGCCTCGACGCCGAGGCGGTGCCGACGCGGCAGCAGCACCTCGTGGACGACGTGCCGATCTTCGCCCCGCTCTCGCTCGCCGCAAAGGAGCGGCTCGCCGCGCGGCTCGTCCCGCTCGAGGTTGCCGCCGGCATGCCGGTCGTGCGCGCGGGCGAGGTCGGCGACCGCTTCTACATCGTGGACTCGGGCAGCGTCCGGATCGCGTTCGAGGACGGGGAGAAGGAGAGCGGCGTGGGCGACTACTTCGGCGAGATCGCGCTCCTGCGCGACGTGCCGCGGACGGCAACCGTGACGGCTTCGGCCGAGACGCGGCTCTACGCGCTCGAGCGCGCGGATTTCCTCGCGGCCGTGACCGGCCACGCGCTCGCCGAGGCGGCGGCGGACGAGGTCGTCTCGGAGCGGCTCGCCGGTTACGCCGCTCGAGCCTGAGCGGCTACGAGCGTGTAGATCCGGCTGTCGAGGACGAACCGGATCGAGGCGAGCCCGCGGTCGGCGAGCAGGTCCTGCGCTTCGCGGAGGAGGAGTGGGAGCTCGGCCGCCGCAGCGCCGAGGTCGACGGCGAAGAGCCAGACCTGCTCGTCCTCGACCGACCAGCCCGGCCAGCGCGGCCGGAAGTGGACGCGGAACGCCTGCGAGTCCTCGTAGGTCGGAAGCTCGAAGAGCACGACGTCGCTCAGCTCCAGGTCGAGTTCGTCCACGCCTCCCAGGTTGACGGCCGGAGCGCCCCCGGCGCTTGACGCGATTGCGTCAATTCGCCGCGGCGGGCGCCGCGACGTCGCCGCGCGCGACCGCGACGGCCTCGAGCCGCGACGAGACGCCGACGGCGTGCAGCAGGTGACGGACGTGGTTGCGGACGGTCTCGCGGCTGAGGTGGAGCTCGTCGGCGATCTGGGCCGTCGAGCGTCCGAGCTCGAGCAGGCGCAGGACCTCGGCCTGCCTCGGCGTGAGGTGGAGCTCGGGATGCGGGTGCGGCTCCTCGAGCACGTCGGAGACCTGGCCGAAGACCCCGATCACGTGCTCGTCCCTGCGCAGCGGCACCGAGCTGATCTCCACCTGGACGCGGCGGCTGTCCCTGTCGACGACCGTGACAAACGCATTCGTGACGGGCGAGCTCCCGAGCAGTTTGCGGGCGAGGAGCTCGCGGGCGCGCCGCGTCTCCTCGGGCGCGACGACGGAGGTGAACTGCCTTCCGACCTGGTCGCCGACGATGCGGCGGGCCGCCTCGTTCATCCAGCGGACGACGCCGGCGCGGTCGATCACGTAGCTGGGGACGTTGACGTGCTCGAGCGCGCCCTCGACATCCGCTCCCAGCGCCTTCAGGGCCGAGACGGGCATCGCCTCAGCTGAACGGCGGATGGAGGGGCAGGAGCAGCGGCGGGCGCGGCTTCTGGGAGAAGTCGAAGTCGCGAACGAGGTTCCCGAGGATCTTCGCGTTCTCGCGGACGTCGGGGCGGGAGTCCCGCCGGCCGTCCGTCCTCGGGTTTAGCCGCCGGCCTCCGATGAAGTCGTCCTCGATGAACTTGAGGTAGGCGTCGAAGCTGAGCACCTGGTGGTCGACATAGCCCGAACGGGCATAGGGGCTGATCACGAGAGCCGGAACGCGCAGCCCGTAGCCCTCTCCGTCGACGACCGGCGGCCTGACGTGGTCGTAGAACCCTCCCCAGTCGTCCCAGGCGAGGAAGATGGCGGTCGAGCGCCAGTCGGGGCCGCGCATGATCGTGTTGACGACCCGCGTGACGTAGGTCTGGCCCGCGGTGACGAGGCCCGGAGGGTGCTCGCTCACCGCCTGCGACGGCGTGACCCAGCTCACCGCCGGCAGCGTGCCCGTCCGAGCGGCCTTGAAGAAGTCGCGGATCGGCGCGACGTTCTGCACCTGGTGGTCCTGACGCACCGTGTCGAACTGCGGCAAGGGGTTCCAGATGCTCGGCGTGCCGGCGCGCTGCGGCACGCGCGGACAGGCCATCTGGTTGTCGGCGCAGTCGGGCTCGCTCCCGTTGGCGACGTAGTAGCGCCAGCTCACGCCGTACCGGTGCAGGAGGTAGGTCAGGTCGGTCCAGGGGTAGTCGACCTTCTGGCCGTGTCCGGTGGCGCCGAAGGGGGCCTTGAGCGCGGACCGGCAGCTCATCGGGTCGCCGTGCCTCGAGCACCTCGCCGACCAGCCCGAGACGATGGCCAGGCGCGCGGGCAGGCTCCAGCTGTTCACCGACGCGAACATGTGGTCCTGGAGCACGAAGTTCCGCGCGTAGGCCCAGTAGTTCGGGATCTCGCGCGCGTCGTGGTAGCCCATGACGTCCGGCTTGGACGGCGTCGAGCGGCAGACGGGCGAGTTCGCCTTCTGGCAGACGCGGAAGTGGCCGAGTCGCGGCCCGGCCTGGAAGCCGTCCATCTTCCCGTGATCGATGTCGCGGATCGCGTCGACCGTGTCGTGCGGGCCGCCCGCGTTGCGGTTCGCGCTGTCGTGATATGGCTTGACGCAGACGTGCGTCTTCGGGTCGGGCGAGCAGACGGTCGGAACCCCGTTGCGCATCGGGATCCCGTCGGCGCCCGGGTAGGTGCCGAAGTAGGAGTCGAACGAGCGGTTCTCCTGCATGACGATCACCACGTGGCGGATCTTGTGGATCCCGCGGCGGGCGGCCGAGCGGGCCTCCGTGAGCTGGCGTGTGCTCCTGTGGACCGGCGCGGCGGACCGGCGATGCCCGGGAGATTCCTCCGACACCTGGAGCAGCCCTGCGAGGAGCAGGCCCGCAAGCAAGGCTCCCGTGAGGACGACCGCGACCCGCTTCAAGCGGGCACAGGGTACGCGACCGCACCTCCGGCACGGCGGGGGTGCCGCCCTAGTCGCGCGGGACGCGGTGCGGCAGGAGGCTCCAGGAGGCGGTGTTCCGCTTCGAAGGGAAGAGGTCGCGCCAGTCCTTCCCGATCAGCCACGTGCCCACGAAGGCCACGGCCTCGGTGCGGCGGGTCAGCTCCCAGAGCTCGCAGGCGCCGCCGACGAGCAGCAGCGCGAGCACCGCGAATCCGAGGGCGAACTCGTGGATGCGGAGGCCGCAGACGTAGACGCGCGGCCCGAGCCGGTGCCGTTCCAGCCGGAGCAAGGCGCTCAGGCTAGATCGGTTCGGTTAGCGATCGATGAAGACCGCCGCTCGACCGTCGCGCGGGAGTCGGGCATGCTGTGGACGGTGTCCGGGGTCGGAAGGCGGTTGCTCCTCCTCGCCGCGCTCGCGTCCGTGGCGGGCCTCGCGGCGCGGCCGGCGTCGTCCGTGAGCGGAACGGCCCGCGCCCGCGGCGCGCTGCCGTCGGTCCTGCGGCTCGTGGACCAGTCCCGGACGATCCGCCTGCCGGGAGGCAGGCGCGTTCCGCGGCCGGTGACCACCGACCTCTGGTACCCGCCCGCGAGCCGCGCCGCGCCCTGGCCGCTCGTCGTCTTCGGACACGGCTTCGCGTCGACCCCCTTCCGCTACCGGCGGCTGCTGCGCGCCTGGGCGCGGGCGGGCTTCCTCGTCGCCGCGCCCGTCTTCCCGCTCGGGAACGCCGACGCGCCGGGCGGGCCGGACGAGAGCGACATCGTGAACCAGCCCGGCGACCTCAGCTTCGTGATCAGCCGGCTGCTCGCGGAGAGCGCGTCTGCGAGCCCGCTGCACGGGCTCGTCGCGCGGGACCGGGTCGCCGTCGCCGGCCAGTCGGACGGTGCGGAGACCGCCTTCGCCGCCGCCTACGAACGGCCCTGGCACGACCGGCGCGTGCGGGCTGCCGTGGTCCTGTCCGGAGCCGAGCTCGGCCGGCACGTCAGGATCGTGTCCCGCACGGCCCCCCTCCTCGCCGTCCAGGGAACCGCCGACCGCATCAACCCGCCGGTCTACACGCTCGACCTGTTCGACGCCGTCCATCGCCCGAGGTTCCTGCTCCTGCTGCGCGGCGCGGGCCACCTCCCCCCGTACACGCGCCCGGGCCCTCGTCTCGCCGCGGTCGAACGCGTCTCGATCGCGTTCCTCGACCACTACCTCCGCGGCGCGCCGCTTGACGCGGTCGCCCGCGCGGCGGCCCCGTTCCGGGCAGCGGCTCTGACCTCGGAGCCCTAGGCTTCCGGACGATGCAGGCCCCTCCAGCCGTACGCCGGCAGCCACCCGTCGGGCGACTTCTGCGCCGGGTCGGATCCGTCATGTTCTGGAGCCTGCTGCTCGTGCTCGGGGCGTTCGGGACGTACTTCTCGTTCGCGAACTACCCGGCGTTCGGTGTCGGCGTCTTGCTTGTCGTCCTGCTCCTCACGGTCTCCATGGAGCGGCAACGGCGCGCGAGGCGCCGGGCGTCCGACGCGCGACGGCGGGCTAGAGCCCGACGCAGCGGTAGCGGCTGAGCGAGCTCAAAAGCCGGCCGCGTCGCTTGGCGCACGCGGGTTCGACGCGGCTCGGGTGCCGCCTCTCAGCCGCTCGAACGCCACGAGGAGCGACTTCAGCAGGCCGAGGGCGACGAGCGCGATGACTCCGATCAGCTCGTTCCGTCGGACGATCCTCGACGTGGAGGCGACGAACGTCGCCGTCGTGGAGCTGGTGCGGAACGTCGGAATCGCGCCGGCGAGGAGCCGTCCGCGGCGACCGTTCATCGTCCACCCCGGCCCCGGCGAGACGGCGAGCGCGACGAGACGGTCACGCGGCACGGGACGCGTGAGCTCGATCCGGCCGGGGTCGACGACCCTCGTGGGGAGAGGCGTGACGCGCGTGTCGCACGGGCTCGTTCCTCGGTGGTCGACCTGGAGCGCGAGCGCGGTCGGGTGTGTGTTGCGGTAGACGAGGAGATCGCCCCAGGCGCGCTCGAGCACGAGGTCGCGCTGGGTGTTGAGGAACGAGTAGCGGCGCCAGTCCGCCTGCTTCGGCAGCAGGACGTGCGAGACGCCGAGGGCGGCGAGGCAGGAGCCGAGATCGCGGCGGCGCGCCCCGCCGGCGAGCAGCCCGGACACCGCTCGGTCGAGCGGGTCGGAGCTGTCCTCCGCGGCCGAGCCCTCGCCGACCGACCGCGAGACGAGCACGGGCGTGTCGAAGTAGCTAGCGGCGGGATTGGCCACGACCCTGTGGCCGGCGAAATTGAGTGCGAAATAGGCGTGCCAGGGTAGGACGAGCGTCCGCGAATCGGCAGCCTCATGGCCCAGAAGCGCGCGCGCCCGGCTCCAGGACGCCGGGTACGTACTCATGCTCAGATTGCCCCAGAGGCCCCCGAACTCGCGGTAGCCGGCGATGAGTGGAAGCAGGAGCACCGTCGCGGCCAGCGCGGCTGTTCGCCACCGCCGGCGGCCGACGCGGACGTGGCTGCGGAGCTCCCCCACTCCCGCTCCCGCCAGGTACGCATAGCCGAAGGCCAACAGCGCGACGCCCTTCTGGGGCTCTCGGAAGGAGCGGAAGACTGCGACGTGGTCGAGCGCAGCTCGGTAGAGCGCGCCGGTGACCGGGCCCCGGCCGCCGAGGGCGAGCAGGAAGCCGAAGGCGGCGGCAGCGGCGACTGCCCACGCGACGGGGTCTCGGCGACGGTGCGCGAGCCCCGAGAGGGCGAGCGCGATGAGCGCCGCCGTGATCAGGGGCCAGGCTGCGAGATGCGCCTTGATCGGATCCGGGTCGTTCCAGTAGCCGTAGAGCCCGGCCACTGCCCCCTCGAGCCCCCATGTGTGATCGGGGACCGTCCCGTAGAGACGGAGCTGTGCCGGGCCGACGTGACGCCAGAGGGCCTCGAGACCGGGCACCGGCAGCAGCCAATAGAGCGACGCCGCGCAGGTGACCGCAGACCCGGCGCCGATCGCCGCCAGCCGCACCATCCGATCCGGACCGCGTACCAGCACGGCCAGCAACACCAGCAGGACGAGCACGGCGAGGAGAACGAACATGTGCGCGCTCGCAACTCCGACCGCGGTCGCCACCGCCGCGAAGCGCCAGACCGCGGATCTCCGGCCCTGGGCGAGTTGCAACAGGGCGGCGAGGGCCCACGGCAGCAGCGCGTAGCCGAGCAGCAGATACCACTCACCGGTGTCGAGCCGGTCGTAGACGAACGGGTTGACCGCGTACAGGATCCCGCCGAAGAAGCGCGCGACCTCGCTTGTCGACGGGACGAGTCGATGCATCCCCCAGCCGGCGAGGAACACGATCGCGAGGAGAAGCACCTTCTCCCCGGCGGCGACCGCGTCGATGTGACCGAGCCCGACGAAAAGGAGGTCGATGGGCAGCCGATCGATCGGTGCGGCGTGCGTTCCCTCTGGGATTCCGAAGTACAGAGACGGCAGATGCGGGTGCGGGACCGGGTTGAGGTCGACCGCGAGCACGAGGCCGGGAGCCAGCAGCGGCCCGGCAACTGCGAGTGCGAGCAGGGCGTAGAGGACTACCGCTGGGGAACGGATGAGCTTCGCGCGAATCTCCTTCGCTCCTCGAGCAGGAACAACGTTACGGCGATGACGAGTAGTGCGGTCACGTCGACGGCGAGGGCGTTCGCTCCTATGGGACGAACCATCTCGACGAAGGGTGTAACTGCAATCAGCAAAGCGGCGGACGCGAGGCACATCCACCCTCGGATGCGATAGACGACGAGAATCAAGACGCCGAGACCGGCGCTGACGGCGATCGATCTACCGGCGGCGACGGCGGCAGCAACGGCCAGGCAGCCGGTCCAGAAAGACGGTGATCTACGCGGCATTGGGGCAAGGGCCCACGTTGCGCGGCGCCGCGGCCTCCGGCGTCGTCTTCTGACGGAACGCGACAAAGCCGGGTCTGCGACGGCCAGTCCTATGAGTGCAATCGCGCTGAGGCCACTGATTACGACTCCTGCCGATGCTGCTCCGGATCCACTGAGCGAGACAGTCCCGACGTGACTACCAGGCGGAATGGGAAAGCCATTGACCGTGGAGTAGAGCGGCGTGGAGACCCGCTGGAGTCCGTCGGTGCGGAGGATCCAGTGCGGGTCGAAGCTCTGATCCAGCACGAGCCAGCCGGGGGCGCGGGACCTGACTGCGAACGTGTATGAGGTCGCGCCTGTACGACGATACGTCACCCGCGTGGGGATTCTTTCTCGAATGGGCGATCCTTCGGTCAAGCGGAGAGCTCCGTCCGAGCGAGGGTCAACCGTGAGTGACAGAGCGCAGGGATAGCGGTGCGCGCGTAGTCCGGCCGCTTCGGACAGGACGTGCCGCCGAAGGGCGCATGGGACTCCATGCCGCACGGTTACTCGGCCGATTCGTCCGGAGATTCTGAGGGAGCCAAGCGTGAGCAGGCCCCCGACATCTCGAGAGTCGGACGTCACGCGCACGGAAACCACGTGATGCCATGCCTTTGCCGGGATGGCGTCATGCGAGTCCGGCGTGCTGATTGCCACGACCTGCCGGGGTTCGCCGCTGTCTGGGAGCGTGTATTCGGCAGAGTCGCTGTGCCGACGATTGAAATCGACGAACAGATGATACGTAGATCCGTTGGCAGTCCCACTGAATTGCAGGAACAGATAGTCGCGACGCCGCCAATCCTGGGGTTTCGTGAACGCGTGTTGCGCGATCGTGTATAGCCGCCTCCCGCCGCTGACGCGGACGATGAGTGGTGCGTGCGGGTTCTCGGTCGGCGTCCTTCTTGCGAAGTTGTTCTCGAGCAAGCTCCAGAACCTGCTGGGTGACGAGGTGATCGTCTTCGTGGCCGTGTAGAAGGACCTGTCGCCAAGCCCGAGGGGCAAGGAAGACGCGTCGAGCGAGACGATGAGGTGCGCGGCCCTGCCCTTGACTGCTGCGACTAGTCGTCTTCGCGCGTCCTCGAGGCGTTTGCGGTCGACGAACCGCATTTCGTCCACCTCGTACGAGTCACCGAATCGCGATGCCCCGGCCGAGGCCGAGAAGGTGTGTCGGCCCGCAGCCAGCGTGAACGTGCCGACCCGATGCCAGACCATGGGCCCGGTCTCCAGGGCGACTGGTGTGAAGCTTCCGACCTCGTGGCCGTCCAACCTAAAGACAAGCCTTGCGGCACTGCGACTCGCTTCGGCGCGAACCCACAACTGGAGGTCCTGCGGCCGAGAAAGCGAAAACGTGGTGGCCGCGCGATGCGTGCCTGAGACGGACGGAGGCAACGTCTGATTGGCCAGATTGCCGTCGCGCGCACTCTGATCCAGCGTCAGGAGCTGGGTGAGATGCTCGAGATCCGGGTTGCTGGTCACTCCTGGAATGTCCACCACTGCCGGGGTAGCCAGGATTGCGGTCGCGTTCAAGGAATCGTCTCCCAGAACGAGCAGAGTCGCCGAGCGAATGAGAGCGAGAAGTCGAGGGAGACCCTGGGTGACCACGTCATCGCTTTGCACCACTGCCCAGTTTTCGAGGTTGACGCCCGGAAGGTCGGCGAGCGCCGCCGTGCTGCTCAAGCCTCCGAAGACGACTGCCAGATTGGTCCTGAACGAGAGCGGCGGAGACGAATGCGGCAGCTGGTAGACGCCACCAGCGCGATTTCTAGCCAGTGGCGGCGGCGGGCCCATCGCGAGCCATGCCTGCTGCTGGTGCAGCGTCCCAGCAGTCGGGCCGTGCGGACGGGACAACAACGAGCTGGGCAGCAAGTGGGGAGCCGTCTCGGGATAGCTGAAGTCGAGGAGGTACTTGACGCCGGCTGTAGCTAGAAGTTGTGCGAAGGCGGGATCGTGGCGCCTCAAGAGGGTATTCGTGAAGGAAACGAAACTGGCGGTGGGCTGTGCCCAGCCACCGTCCGCAAGCGCTGGGTGCCCGGTGAACGTTGCACTTTCGGCGCCGAGGTCGTGTTCGTAGCCTCGGTAGGGTCCCTTGGACAGAAAGTGATAGGTCTGGTCGTACGGGATGGTCGCCACTGCAAATTGTGAGCGGTCGCGCGCAACCCGTTTCATGAGCTCGACCTGATTTCCTGATGGTCGCCATGTCATAAAGCCTCGCACCAGGGTTGGGCCCACGGGAATGAGGAGGAGCGCGATGGTTGCCAAGCTCGCGAAGGCGACCAGGACGCGGGAATAGGGCCAATCCGAGACGCGGCGTAAGAGCACACGCCGACCATGTGCATACGTCAAACCGGCAAGGACTGCGACCGCAAGGGCTGGGACGATCAGCCATCGATTCGGGTCGCGCAGGTTCCCGAAGACCGGTAGATGCCGCACCGCAAACATATATGGCTCCCCCAACGGAGCGCGAATTCCCTTCGCGAGAAATGCGCCGAAGGCGATACTCAAACCAAGAGAAAGGGATCGCGCCCCTCGATGCTTCCAGAGAGCGCTCAGCCCGGCAAGAAGCAGGACCGATGCGAGGAGCTCGTACAAGACGCTCGGGAGCCACGGATGCGAATACCAGGTTTGTTGGCCAGTGAAGGCGAGGTAGCCGATTTCGCGGCCGAACCCCAATAGCGACGGATATGCATCGAGGCTGCGTTGTGCGAAGTCGTCGGAACTGAAGAGCGAGCCTGTCGTCAGCCACGACGCCCGGACGCCGAAGAGAAGAGGCACAGCCTGCGCCGCCAGGAGCAGTGCGAGGGCAGGCGCTACGAGCGCCGTTGCACGCATTGCTGCAACTGCCGTAGCCGACGCTCTCGGCGAGAGAGCCAGGCGAACGAGCGCGTGGACTGCAAGAAACGGAACGGCGTAGAGGATCATGTCCGGCCGTACTAGAAAGATGAGCCCGAGTTCCAAGGCGAGGATGGCGAGTCGTCGCACAGTCGCCCGACGCAAGCAGGCATCCCACGCCAGCAGAACGAGTGGCGTCAGTGCAATCGCGATCTCAACGTTGAGCTCCCCGCTTCCCCAGCGAGTCAGTGCTGCCTGCGACAGCATGAAAAACAGTCCTGCGAATGTGGCTGCTGATTTGCTGCGATACCAGCGCCACGAGAGCGCGTAGGCAGACGCTCCGGTCGTGAACAGGACCAGCAGGATCAGGAGCTTGACCGTGACGAGCGGATCCCGTGTGATGAGCGTCAACCCTCCGAGCAAATTGTCGAGCGTGAACTGCCGAATCGCGCCAAGCGAGCTCGGTGCCCATGGGCTCGTCAACTCGGAGACTGTGGCATTCTGCCGGGCTCTCGTGACGAATCCCAATGCGTCGGTGCCCGCCGGAATTGCACCGGTAAAGAGAGCGCGGCGGCAGAGCCAGACAGCTATTACACCGAATGCCGCGATCCGGGGAGCGTGCCCATTGAAATACGGCCGCCCAAGGGCGGACCGTGCCTGGCCGATGATGCGATCCGCGCCTCGTCGTCGGAGCGCCGGCGTGACGAAGACATCTTCGATCATTCCGAGAGCTCCCGATAGAGGGCGATCGTCCGGGTGGTGAGGCGGGCCTTCAAGAAGCGTGAAACCACATGACGCTCTCCAACTCGCCCGAAACGCTCGCGATCCTCACGGTCCGACAAGAGGGACTCGAGAGCGGACGCGGCCTCGGTCGGGTTGCCGTAGGCAACGACACGGCCTGCTCCGTCGGCGATCATCGGGGCCAACGCCACGCGATCGGTCGCGACGGCCGGTGTTCCCCACCGCCAAGCCTCGATGACCGCCCTCGGCAATCCTTCGTAGAGCGACGGGACGAAGAGCACGTCGGAGGCCTGATACGCAAGCGGCATCGAAGCTGCCTCGAGCCAGCCCGGGCACACGACTCCGGGTTGCCGTGCGCCGGAGAAGCTCGAGTCCGGCCCGACCAGGAGCAGTTGAGCGTCCGGCACCCGCCTGCGGAGCCGTGCGAAGGACTCGAGGCCGAAGGGCAAAGCCTTGCGTGAGTTGTCACGACCGACCACCAGGACGACGGGCCCTGCTTTCAGGCCGACGGACGAGCGAAACGACGACAGCGCTTCCTCGCTCGCGGGGGGCTCGGGCGGATCCACGCCCGGAGGGATGAGCTCGACTCGCTTCGCACCCCTGGCTTCGAAGAGGCGAGCTTCTCGCGGCATTGCCGCAATCACGGCGTCGACCCAGCGGGCGGCGTGGGGTGCAACGAGATCGAACGCCTGCATGGCGCGCAGGAGGCCGTAGCCACGCCAGGTCTGGGGCCTGATCGGATTGAAGATCGGAGTCCAGACGAGCGGAATGCGGCGCAGCCGCGCTAGAGCCATGGCTCCGAAGATCGTCGGAGAGGGAAGGCATCCGAACACGTGGACCACGCTTGGCGTCCGCGAGCTCAACTCCGAGACCAGCCGTTTGAACGAGCCGGCTGTTCGCGCGTGATGGTTCGCTCCCTTCAGGCCTTCCGCGAGGTTGAGCACATCGACGGTGACGCCGCCGCGTTCCCCGAAACCGGGCTGTACCAGCAACACGTCGAGCGTCATTGCGCAGCGAGCGGGTGTGCGTCAGGCCATTCGGCAAGGACCAGGTCGCGCTTGGCGAGCCAGCGCGATGTCGGCGGGCCGTCGAGCGTCACTGCGAGCTCGACGGCTAGGTCGGCCAGGCTGCGGTCGATCGCGCGGAGAGAGGCCGCAGCTCGCAGGCGGAGCCTTCCGTGCAGCGCCGCGAGGACGGCGTAGCGCGCGTTGGTGCGAACGGCTCGGAGCCGGTCGCGGCGCGGCTGCAGCGCCGCGAGCTGCTCGACCACGAGCGACCGCGTCTCGAACCAGGCTCGGGAGCCTTGGGCCCGCGAAGCGAGCCCCGCGATCCGCTCGTCGTCGAGCTCTTCGAGCGCCTCCTCCAGCGTGATCGGATAGGCGCCTTCGCTCCAGAGCCGGAGCTGGGCGACATGGAGCAGCGCCTTCCGGACGGCGCGCTCGCGGCAGTCGCCAGCCGAGTCGGCGACCGAGAGCAGGCTCAGCAGCGCAGTCATCAGATACGAGAAGCGCGCTTGCCCGTCGAGAGGCGGCGCACCGGGAGGAGCCAGCGCGAATCCTTGCTCCGGCAGCAGCACACGCGCCTCGCGCCTGAGTTTCCAGACGAGCAGGTTCGGCCGGCGTCGGAGGAGGTCGGACGGAAGCGGGTTGACCGAAACCGGAGCGCCGAGCTGCTCCGACAGCGCCGCGGCAAGTGCGCTCAGCCGGCCCAAGGCGAACGGGATGCGGCGGCGTGGCATCGCGACCAGCAGGTCGTAATCGCTCGTGGGCGTCGACGTGCCGGCGGCGCGGCTGCCGCAGAGAAACACGGGAATCTCGCCGAACGCGGCGCGAACCGCGGCGACGATCACCTGATCGCTCCCGCCGACCGCAACTGCGCTCACGCGTCTCTCCCGATCAGGAACGCGGCCATCGAGGTGGCCACGGCCGCGGCGCCCAGTACCGCCATCTGGACGTGCACGATCGAGGCCACGCTCGAATGCGCGAGGAGCAAGCTCGTCACCTGCGCCGTCGCGGCGGCGGCAAGGATCACGGCTCCGGCTCTGCTACGGCACGCCACGAGGTAGGTGGCCGAGAGATAGGTGATCGCGTACGCGCCGAACGCGATCGCGATCTCACCGAGGTACCCGGCGGCGCCGGCGTAGCGAGCGCCGAAGAGCGGGTCGAGGACGAGGCGCGGAGCGACCGTGTATCCCGCGGCGATGGCCGCGCAGACGGCGACGACGATCGCCATCCCGGCCGCGAGGAGGCGCCGGCCGTCGCCGCCGCGCTCGCGCCGCGCGCTGAAGCTGGGGAACAGGAAGACGGGGATCGCCGAGGTCGCGAAGTACGCCACCTTGCCGCAGAGGGAGACGGCGGCGTACAGCCCGGCCTCGTGACCCGGCAGGAAGTGGCGCGCCGCGAACACGTCGGCCGAGAGGAGGAGCGCGAGCAGGATGAAGGTCGCCAAGGTCGAGCCAGAGCCGCGCTCGACCGGGCCGGCCACCGCGTGGAGGCCGGCACCCGAGTCCGGAAGTCCGCGCAGCAGCGTGCGATTCGCGACCAGCCCGCAGGCCGCCGCGAACGGGATAGCCGCGGCCGCGGCCTCGACACTTCGGTTGGCCAGCAGGAGAATCGCCGCCGCGCCACAGACCTTGGCGAGCCCTTCGACGACCGTGCTCGCCGCGAAGCGGCTGAACCGTCCCGTACCTTGCAGCGCTCCTCGCTGGCAGTGCGTGACGAGTGAAAGCGAAAGACCGGCCGCCACGACGGCAACCGGGATCCCGGACCGCAATCGGAGCAGGTCGCCGATGAGAGGAGAGACGGCCGCTGCGCCGACAGAGGTCAGGCCCGCGACGAGCGCAAGACGCCTCGTCGAGGCGCGAACCATCGGCCGCACCGCTCCCTCCTCTCCCGCCACGGTGAGCGCGGTCGACGCTCGGCTCGTGACGGTCTGGATCGAGACGAGTACGGGGCTCGCCACGTAGAGCAGCGCCACCGTTGCAGCCAGCTCGCTGTATCCGGATGGCCCGAGCAGACGCGCCACGACGGAGTTGAAGCCGAAATTCGATGCATGCCAGACGAGGGTCGCCGCGAGCACGACGCCGCCGGAGCGCACGTACGGCCACCGGATCGAAAGCGGCCGGTACCGGGAGCCGGCGCCGGGCGGCGCCGCGAAAGGCTGGTCGAGCGCGCTCATGCAGCCGGCGCGAGGTCGTCAGGCTCGATCCCGAGCAGGCGGAGCGCGTGCGGCGCCAGGTCGACGAGCTCGACCGTCTCGGCGTTGCTGACGCCGATCGCGATCCCGTGCTGCTCGAGGTCGTCGGGGTGGTAGGCGTGCATGGCCTTCGGCCGCTGCAGCGAGTGGAAGTTCGGGAAGATCGCGGCCCGCGGCTCGAGCAGAAAGATCTCGTCTCCGTAGAGGCGGTTGCCGAAGTCCAGGCGGAGATTCCGGCGCTCGTCTGCCGAAAGGAAGTGGCCGTCCGCCTGGCTCGCCACGACCTCGCGCACCTCGTCGCGCAGCGCCTCCGAGTCGTCCTCGAACCAGAGCCGCACCATCGTCGCGTCGAGGGCGAAGCAGAAGCGTGACGGGAAGCCGGGGTGGCGCCACAGCGACGGATAGGAGACGACCCGGTCGACCGGGGACATCCCGTGATCCGAGAACACGGCCAGATCGAGCGGGCCCAGCCGCGCCTCCGTCCGCTCGACGACCGAGCGGGCGAGCGCATCGGTGTGTGCGAGCGCACGGTCGAAGAGCCGGGAGCGGATGCCCACGACGTGCGAGGCCAGGTCGACGTGATGGAGGTAGACGAAGACGAAGCTCGTGTCGCGCGGGAGGCTGTCGAGCTCCGCGAGCAAGCGCCGCCTGCCCAGCTTCGAGGCGTCGAGATACGTCCAAGGGAGCCCTGCGTCGGCGAGGTGGTCGAAGATCGTCGGAGCGCCGAGCGCGCCCCTTGCCGTCATCTCGGTGCGGAGGGTCCAGTCGAAGCGGTCGAGCGCGCGAAACGGGAGATTGCGGAGGCTGAGGTGCTCGTACCCGTGGCGGCGGGCCTGCCTGCGCACGAGTGTCTGCGAGAGCCCGAGCTTCGTCGCGCGCCGTACGAGGTCGCTCGGCAGGCGGTCGAGCGGCGCCAGCCGCCGGAAGGGCGCGAGCGCCGGCGCCCCGGGCCGGTAGCAGTACTCCATCCAGTAGCCGGTCTCGTCCGGGTCGCGGCCCGTGAAGATCGCCGCCCGGATCGAGTCGCTGTAGCCGAGGAGCGGCCGCATCCTCGACAATCCCGACTCGGCGGCGAGGCCTGCCAGGTACGGCGTCCGTCTCGGCTCGACATAGTCGTGCCGAACCGCGTCGACGAGGACGTAGAGAAGCGGCCGTCTCACGCGGCGACGGCCTCGAGGTTCACGTTCGGGACCGGGGCGTCGACGGCAGGCGGCGGCTCTCTCTCCGGCAGCAGGCGCCAGTACAGGCTGAGGTACTGCCGGGCGAGGTTCGGCCAGAGGAACCGCTTCCGCACCTTCCGCTGCGCCTCGGCGCCCATGCGAGCGAGCTTCTTCCGGTCTGCGGTGAGGAAGCGCATCGCGACCGCGAGCTGGCCGACGTCGCCGGGCTTGACGAGGAAGCCCGTATGCCAGTCGTGCACGACCTCGGGCAAACCCGCGACCCGGGTCGAGAGCACCGGGGTGCCGCAGGCCATCGCCTCGAAGGCCACGAGCGGGGACGCCTCCGCAAAGGTCGGGAGGACGAGCAGATCGGCCCCCGTGTAGAGGGCGGCCAGGCGGGCGGGCGGCACGCTGCCGAGGAAGGCCACCCGGTCCTGCACGCCGAGCTCGGCGGCGAGCTGCTCGAGCCGGCCGCGCATGGGACCGTCACCGGCGAACACGAAGTTCGTCTCGGGCGCCTCGACGAGCGCCTCCACCACGAGGTCGGGCGCCTTCCGCGGCGTCAGGCTGCCGGCGAACAGGCAGTAGCGCCGAAACGGGGCCACGGACGTCTCCCGGTGACGCTGGGGGTGGAAGACGTCGAAGTCGGCGCCGTTGAGGATCGTCTGCACATTGGTGGCCGGAATCCCCCAGCGGTCGAGAAGATCCCCCCGCAGCGAGTCGCAGGCCGTCGCGACGGCGGCGACCCTCCGGAAGGCCGGCACGTTGACGAGCCGGTAGATCGCGCGACGGATCAGCCGCTCGTGGAGCCGCCGGTAATGGCAGCTCCACGGCGTCGAGTCGTGCTCGGTGTAGACGACGGGCACGGCGGCGATCCGGCCGAGCAGGTACGCAACGAGGTTCCCGTGCGCATGCACGAGGTCGAACGTCCCGCTTCGCAGCAGCCGGCGCGCCCGGAGGAAGCTCGCGAGATTGCCGAGTAGATGCCGGACCACCCAGGTCGCGAAGCCGGACGGGAGGCGAGCAGCCTGCCGGTGCAAGGAGCCGATCGGCGGTACGAACGTCAGCCCCGGGGTAGCGGGGAAATCGGTCTCGACCACATCGGCGACCACTGTCACCTCATGGCCCATCCCGGCAAGGGTCCTTCCGAGCTGATACATCGCCAGTTCCGCACCGCCGCAGCCGACCTTGATCGGGACGACTCCGCGTCCGACCATCAACACCCGCAGCGGGGCGTGCCGGGCCATGTTCCGTCTCCTTTCGCGCAAGGGCGTGTGCTGATGCGCGAAGGGGTGCCGCAACCGGTGCGGCAACTTCTCGACCCCCTCGCTCGGCTAGCTCAGACCGCGGCCGCTACTAGTGGTGGTGCTTGCACTCGCCGACCCGGTAGTGGACATGGTTCTTGTCACCACAACCCTTGCCTGGGAGCGTGGGTGGGCTGCTGCCTGGCGAGGCGAGCGCGATGCCTCCATAGACGACTCCGCCTACGACGAGAAGCACGACGACGAGCCGTCCGAGCTTTCCGAGCCGCTCCACTGAAGCCTCCGATCCTCGGTTTTCTACTGGCCGCAGTGGTGTTGCTCCGGCGGATTATCAGCAGCCCGCAACGCGCCTGTCATCACTGAAACCAGGGATTGCAGCGCGGGCCTTTTCGGCAGGTTTCGGCGGTATACCGCCCGTAACGACCTGAAGCTGCCGCCTCCGGCGACGCGCCCGCGTGACCGATTTGCCTAGGTAGCGTGACGCCCGTGCCGCCTTCCAGACGTTCGCGATTCGGAGCGTGGCGGCTGGCGGCGCCGGCGATGGGAATCGCCCTCGTCGTCGGCGTCGTGGCGCTGATCGCCGTCCTCAGGGGCTCCGCGCCGACAATCGGTTACGACGCCTCCTATCCGCAGTGCACGGCTTCCTATCCGCCGAACCCGCTGTTCGGGATCGTCGGCGTCAACGGCGGGCTGGCGAACAACCGAAACCCGTGTCTCGGCAGGGAGCTGCAGTGGGCGCGCGCGGCGCCGGGACAGAAGCGGCCCAGGCAGCCGTCGCTGTCGCTGTACATCGACACCGCCAACCCCGGGGGACGCCACGTCGCCGACTGGCCCGGCGGCGGTGCCACACCGCTCTACGCCTCCTGTAACGGCAAGCTGACGAACGCCTGCTCGTACATCTACGGCGAGCAGCGCGCCGCCCATTCCTACCGCCTCGTCGCAGCCCTCGACCCGGCCGCGGCCCGCACCGCGCCGTGGTGGCTGGACGTCGAACTGGCGGCCAGCTGGGCCGGCACCTACCAGCTCAACATCGCAGCACTGCAGGGTTTCGTCGCCGGCCTGCACAAGGCCGGCGCGACCGGACCGATCGGGATCTACTCGACCGCAGCGCAGTGGCACGACATCACGGGCCTTACCGCGCAGACGACCGGAACGGCGTTCGACGCGCCTCTGCGGGGCTGGGTGGCCGGAACGAAGGCAACCCTCAGCCAGGCGCGCCGGAACTGCACGAGCGGCGGCTTCACCGGCATGGCGCCGACCCTGGCGCAGTACCGAATCGGCACGCAGGACGCCGACCTGCGCTGCAGCGGCGGACGTTGACCTCCCGGCTCGCCGACAGAAAGGTTGCACTCCTGGATCGCGCGGGTAGACCTTCGTTTCAGCCGACCGAGCAGTACTCGATGTCCGAGACAGACACGCACAGCGGAGAACTGGTCAAGAAAGACGGCGCACTCGCCGGCGCGGCCGTTTCGGCAGCCGTCGGCCTCGCTGTCTACGCCTTGCGAAAGGCCCTCGCCGAGGGCGAGGGAGGACGCTCGCCTCGCGAGCGCACCGAAGAGCGGAATCGCGACGAGGCCCACCGTCCCCTGCTCGGCACGGCCTGGGACTCCGCTTCCGACGCGGTCGCGCCCCTTGCGGAGGACGCAGCGGAGGCGGCCGGCAGGTGGGTCGCCAGGAACTCGCCGGCCCTGATCCGCGACCGGCTGCTCCCGCGTTTCATCGACTCCTTCGAAGCCTCCCTCTAGGCGGCACCCGACGCCGGACTGACGTCAATCGTTCCCGGTCGATATGACTGTCGCCGGCTCGACGAGAAAGAATCCATCCTCGTGCTCATTCTTGTCCTTAGGTGGCTCTGAGACGGGAAGAGTAGGTTGCGCAAGCTTTGCGCCGGCTCGTATGGGTAACTGTTGCGGGAGCTCTGCTCCTCGGGCTGCTGCTCGGGTCGGCCGCCTTGCCCGGGCGGCGTCACGAGGCGAACGCGGCGGTGGGTCGCGCGCTACCGGACGGCTCGCCCGCCGGGATCCACAAGATCCGGCACGTCGTGATCATCATGCAGGAGAATCGCTCCTTCGACTCGTACTTCGGCACGTTCCCGGGAGCGGACGGGATTCCGGGCCTCGCAGGCAATCCGGGCAAGTTGCCCTGCCTCCGCGATCCACACCGGCATCGCTGCGTCCACCCGTACCACGACTGGTCGCCCGTGAACGGAGGCGGTCCGCACGGGCACGGGAATGCGGTGGCCGACATCGCCCACGGCAGGATGAACGGCTTCATCGTTCAGGCCGAACGCGGCAAGACCCACTACTGCCGACTCCACATCGATTCGCCCTGGTGCTCGAGAAACCCGAAGCGGCCCGACGTGATGGGGTATCACGACTGGCGTGAGATCCCGAACTACTGGGAGTACGCGAGTCACTTCGTGCTGCAGGATCACATGTTCGAGTCGGACACCTCGTGGAGCCTGCCCGCGCACCTCTATCTCGTCTCTGGCTGGTCCGCGCGCTGCACGAAGAAGGCTGACCCGATGAGCTGCCGATCCGCGGTGCAAGACCCCGGCTCGCCGCCGGGGGGGCCCGGCAACACAAACGAAAGGGCGCCGAACTACGCCTGGACGGACATCACCTGGCTCCTGCACCGCTACCACGTGAGCTGGGGCTACTACGTCGCCAGGGGGTTCCAGCCCGACTGCGACAACAACGCGATGTTCTGCAAGCGCGTGCATCAGGACTCGGAGACGCCCGGCATCTGGAACCCGCTGCTCTGGTTCAACACCGTGCTCCAGGACCACCAGCGCTCGGATATCCGCCCGCTGAGGACGTTCTACGAGGAAGCGAAATCGGGCGCTCTCCCGTCCGTCGCCTGGGTGACGCCGGCGCAAAAGGTCAGCGACCATCCACCCGCGCGCATCACCAAGGGACAGGCATACGTCACCCGTCTGGTCAACACGATCATGCGCGGCCCTGACTGGAGCTCGACCGCGATCTTCCTCACCTGGGACGACTGGGGAGGGTTCTACGACCACGTCATTCCGCCGCGCGTCGACGGCCAGGGCTACGGCCTTCGCGTGCCCGGCATCGTGATCAGCCCGTACGCCAAGCAGGGCTACATCGACCACCACATCCTCAGCTTCGACGCCTACCTCAAGTTCATCGAAGACGACTTCCTGGCCGGTGCTCGTCTCAACCCGAAGACCGACGGCCGGCCCGACCCCCGTCCCGACGTCCGCGAGAACACAGAGATTCTCGGCAACCTCGCCAACGACTTCAACTTCGACCAGAAGCCGCAAGCACCGCTGATCCTCACGCCCCACCCGCCATACAGCTAGAGGAGACGTCTAGCCGGGGAAATGGGCGGTACTGGGCTCGAAGCAGCGTCGCCCGGATTGCACGGTTCGCTGCCCTGAGCCTGAATCGCCTTCTTTGCAGGCACTTCTTCGAGGTCGCCGGAGGGTCGATTTCGGTCCTCATCAACTTTCTACGGCTTCTAGTGTGGTCACAGGGTGGTCAGAAGGCGTTGCTAATGCAGTAAACGCGGTTCTTTCGTCGCACCTCGGGTGCATATGCGTCTCAGCGCCTTTCCGGTTCCGAGGAGAGCGGCGATGTTGGGCGTTGCGAAGCTGACGTTCGGACAGGAGGCGTACTACGAGCAGCAGGTCGCTCGCGGCTTGGACGACTACTACGCCGGTCGGGGCGAGTCGCCGGGGGTCTGGGCCGGCAATGGAGCGGGGGCTCTCGGACTTGTCGGCATCGTCGACGATGGCGATCTCGGCACGCTGCTGCGCGGCGTCAACCCGGCGAACGACGCGCGCCTGCGCGCGCCCGTGCGGGCGCGGACGATCAGAGTGCGAGCGTTCGACGTCAACTCGGGCGAATGGCGCGAGGAATCGAAGCAGCTGAAGCCCGTGTCCGGCTACGACCTGGTGTTCTCGTGCCCGAAGAGCGTCAGCCTGCTGCACGCGTTGACCGACGACGAGCAGGTGCGCCGCGAGATCAGCGAGGCTCACGAAGCGTCGTGGCAGGCCGCGCTCGGCTACCTCGAGCGGGAGTCGTGCGTCGTCCGTCGCGGCAAGGGCGGCCTCGTCCGCGAGCACGGCGCGGGATTCCTAGGAGCCGCGTTTCGCCATCGCACGAGCCGCGCGCAGGACCCGCACCTACACACGCACGTGATCGTCGCCAACATGTCCCGCACCGACGACGGCGAGTGGCTGGCGCTCCACGGCGAGGCGATTCTAAAGACGTACCGGCTCGCTGCCGGCTACCTCTACGAAGCGCACCTCCGCCACGAGCTCACGCACCGACTCGGGCTCGGGTGGTCGGAGCCGATCAAGGGGATGGGCGAACTCGCGGGTGTGCCGGAGGAGGCGGTGCGGTGCTTCTCCACCCGGCGCCGTCTGCTCGTGGAGCACATGGAGGCGCTGGGGACAGAGGGCTTCGCCGCCGCTCGCGTTGCCGCGCTCGCGACGCGGGAGGCGAAGGAGCAGGTCGACTTGCAGCGGCTGCGCGAGGAGTGGAAGGCGCGGGCAGCGGAGCACGGCCTTGGGCGCCGCGAACTCGACGCGTTCATCGCCGACCGACCGCTTGCTCGCGAACCGGTCGAGCTCGATCGGCTCGCGGCAAGTCTGCTCGGCCGCGACGGCATAACCGCAAAGCAGACCACGTTCACGACGCCGGAGCTCGTGCGGGAGGTCGCAGGCGCTCTTCCCGCGGGCGGGAGCGTCGAGGACGTTCTCGAGCTCGCGGAAGAGCTGATGCGCTTGCCCGGCGTAGAGCTCGTCGAAGCTCAGGAGGTGCCTGGCTGCCCGGCGCGCTTCACGACCCGCGAGCTGCTCGCCGTCGAGCGGGACGCTGTCGAGCTCGCACTCGCCGGTCGCAACGTCGCGGTGCCGGCGCCGGAGCGTCGGACGCTGGCGGAGACGCTGATGTTGGACCGCTACAGCCTTTCGGGCGAGCAGCGCATGCTTGTACACGAGGCCGCCTGCCGGTCGGATCGGGTCGTCTGCGTGGTCGGTGTCGCCGGCTCGGGGAAGACGCTCGCGCTGCGCGCGTTCGCCGACGCCTATCGCAGCATCGACGCAACGGTGCTCGGGGCGGCACCGAGCGGCCGCGCGGCCGACGAACTCCAGACCGCCACCAGCATCCCCAGTCGCACCCTCCACCGGCTCCTCCTCGACGCCCAGCGCGATGGCGGCCTGCCACACCAATGCGTCCTCGTGGTCGACGAGGCGGGCATGGCGGGGACGGCATCCTCGCCCCGCTTCTACACGCGGTCGACCGGGCGCAGAGCAAGCTGCTGCTGGTCGGCGACCCGGCGCAGCTGCCCTCCGGCGGCCGGCGGCCTCTACCGGGCACTCTGCGATCGGCTCGGCCCGCTTGAGCTGAGCGACAACCGCCGCCAGCGCGACCCGCTCGAACGCGAGGCACTCGCACGCCTCCGCACCGGCGACGCCCTACCTCGCCTACGCCGCCCGCCGCGGCCGCCTCGCCGTCGACGACAACGCGGCCACGGCGAAGCAGCGGCTGCTCGACGACTGGTGGCGGGAGGCGCACCGAAGCCCCACCCGTAACGTGATGCTCGCCTACGACCGCGCAGACGTCGACGAACTCAACCAGGCCGCCCACACCCCCTCATGCTCCGTCATCGTCGACTCGACGGCGAAGCCGTCACGCTCGCCGAGCGCGAGTACCGCGTCGGCGATCAGATCCTCTGTCGCCGCAACGACGGCAGCCTCGGCCCGCGCAACAGCATGCGCGGCACCGTCGTCGACTTGGACGAGAGGGGCTTCGTGGTTCGCGATCTGGCCGGCGTCCACCGGCACGTCGCCTCCACCTACGCGGCCGAGCAGCTCGACTACGGCTACGCCCTCACCGGTCACGCCGCCCAAGGCATGACCCTCGACCGCGCCTTCGTCCTCCTCCCCGATCAAGGCGCCTTACAGGAGTGGGGCTACGTCGCCTGCACCCGCGCCCGCTTCGAGACCCGCCTCTACCTTGCCGACAGCGAGGCGCTGGAACGCGAGACGCCGCTCCGCGAACCGGGCCGGGGAGCGCCACCCGAGCGCACCGCCCGCGCACTTCAACAGTCGGCGGCTGAACCCCTTGCACTCGACCACCGCCGGCGCCGGGACACGACTCTCAATCTCCTCAACCAAGAGCAGGCGAGACTCGAGCGGCAACGCGGAAGCGCCGCCCGGCAACTCGCAGCTGCCGAACGCGAACTCACGCAGCTCCGCCGGTGGAATCGCGGCCGCCGTGGCGAGCTCGAGGCAGAGATCGCTCTGCGCAAGCACACAGTCGAACGCGCCGACGAGAAGGCTGAACAGCTACGCCGGGGCATCGCCGAGCGACGACAGGCACTCGCCTTCCGGGATGCGCGCCGGGAACTGACGACCGATGGGGTCGAGCGGGGTAATCGCGGCCCGACCCTGAGGCTCGATCGCAAGCCTCGCAGCCTCGGGCTTGATCTCTAGACGCGTTCGGCCCTTCGCCGTACCGTCACGGCTCGTCTATCCGTCGATGGGTCGGCTTCCCCCCACACCCTTGCTCCGACGCCACCGTCGAGCTTCATTACGCAGCCGGACAGATCCCCCGCTGGGGCGGTGAGACGATGACATTCTTGACGGGAGAAGGTCTACCGCAACCTCGGGCGCGGCTGGAGATGTCACGTTGCGATAGATGACGCTGCCGCACGCGACTACGTAGCCCGCGCGAATCAGCGCAGAACGAGCCTACGACTACCCGTCGCACCGGCTCGAGCTCCGCCCGTGCGGTGCCGGCGAAGAGATCGCGCGTCGCCACACGGAGCACGGCTCCGGGCTCGACCGTGTCCGCTGGATCGCGTCGAGCGCACCTTCGCCCGGCTGCACCACGAGCGCTGCTTGTCCGCTGCCACCCGCCGCCACGAGATCCAGAAACCTTCCTCGCGATCAGCTGCTGCCTCCTCTCCCTCACGAGGCTGCACCACTCATTATGATTCGAGCTCTTAGTCCGGCCGTGCCGAAATCTCGATGGTGTCCAGGACAGGATTGAATAGTCCAGCCATAGTCGACACAGCTGCGATGCTGCCGACTACCGCGTAGAGACAAAACGCTCTGCCCCCCTCATTGAAAAAGACTTGCGTTCCACCAAAGCCAGGAACTGCACGTTGCATCCTCTGTCCACCAAACAGTTCAATCCCCAGAGGCCGCGGAAAGCCACTATTCATGCCGAATAGCGGTTCACTGGCGAGTTCTGGATTGTATTCGACAAGCGCGATAAAGGCGTCGGCTGGACCCATAACGTCTATTGCGCCACTGCCGAAGTCCCCTACTTCGCTACGCGGCGGCAGAGCAAACGTCGATATGTGCATAACCGGGTTTGGGGTCTCTCCGTTAACCGGATCGTTTTTGTAGATCCGACCGTCCCAGCCGGCTGGCAATGTGACTTGTAGACCTTGTGCTGAAAGCACCCCGTCCAATTTACCTCCTCAGAGTCCGATGACGGCACCGACTAGCGACAGCGCAGCAAGAAGTGATCCTATGATCGCGCCACGTCTTGCAGCTTGATCTAAGGATTGCAGCCTTTGATGGAGGCGTGCGAGCTGCTGGCCTGTGTTAACGCTGCGGGTCAGGATGATCGGCGCGGCGCGGACGGCTCCGAACAAACTTCCGATGACGAGTCCAACGAATAGTGAGCCCGAGAGAAAGGCTGCGACCAGAGCAGAGTAGATGGTCGATGTCCGCGTGATAGTCGCAAGACCGAAGCCGAGCTGCACTCCGAATCCAAAGCCGTACACCCAGCCGCGGTATTCGGGGAGCCAGTTCTCATTGACCTGGCGATGGATGGAAGGCACGGGTCGCCCAAGGACGCCTGCATCAAACAACCAACCCGCTCCGCAAAAGGCTGCGGCACCGAGAAGCCGGGTCGATCCGCTCACATGTTCCAGGCCTGCGGCGTCACCGATTGACGCGGCAAGACCCCCGATTGCAAGGCCGCCGAGTAGGGAGCCGAATATGTACCAGCTCACTGTGTGCGACCATCGCATGTTCCGGCCCCTCTCGCCGAGAGGGGTGATGCTGCTCAGCATCGAGCGGCCTCAGGGCGACCAACTAGCCCGCAGCGCCGCGATGGTCGCGAGCGCGCATCCAGCGGCGAGCAACCACAAGGTAGCGGTGAACGGAGACAAGGTCACTCCTCCGGATGGTCTGATCCGTCTTCGACTGGGTTCGGATAGAGACTCGGGTGTCCCGGGTAAATGCCCGCTGCCATGAGCTCGGCATTTGCGCGCTCCTCCCTGGCAGCAGCTCTCTCTGCCCGCAAGCGAGCGCGAACCTGGCGATGGCGTCTCGCTGATGGAGCGTTGGGCTCTCGAAGCATTCCGGCGTCCGCGAGTGCATCCCGCAACAGCGCCACGACCTGGTCCCAAGAGGAGCCGGCGCCTTCCCCGGCGACGGTTTGGCTTACGCCGTCGACATACAGGAAATAAGGAGCCACTGGCACCTTGTAATCTTCCCAAGCCGCATTCGACATAATGACCCGCAAATTGCGAGGAGCCAAATCACGGATTCGCGCCATAGTCTCGTTCTCGGGTCCTTTGGTCACCACGATGACGGAGGCATCGTTCGGCGCGCCAAGGTCTTCGATCTTGGCATCGCGAAACGTCTCCCAGAACCCGCGACAGGTCAGACAGCCGCTCGATAGAAACGCCAGAATCGTGCTCTCACCTGTGCCCAGTATCGCTACCTTTTCGGCGTCTCCATTCGGTGCAGTGCCGACAAGCTCAAAGGCCTGAGTCTTTTCGGCGCGCGGTAGCGGCACACCGGGCTCGAGAGAATATTCAGGCACCCCGTCTAGCGCGCCCTCTGGATCCAAATGGTGCAGCCTGTTCAAGATGTCCGCGTAACTGCGAAGGAGGCCGCCTACCAGCAGCGCCAGCAATCCAATCACGACAGCCTCGATCGTCGTCACAATTGTCATTGCGGAGCACAGGTAGCGTTATGGGTACACGTCCTGTTATCCGATACCCCAGAAGTGCCGCAGGAGGTATAGATATCCCACGGCGGAGTACAAGTTGCAATGCGGCATACCACTGGTCCGGCGCATTGATGACCAGTGTTGCACTGCCCGTACCTGAACCAGTTACACGAAGTGGCTCGGTTACCGCATAGCCCATTGGCGCACTCGCACTTGAACTGAGAATCGATGCAGTTGTAGGCGGAGGAGCTGTCGTAGTGGCCTCCGCCGCAGTAGGTTGTGTACTGAGGCACGTTCTCATTAATACAGCTTCCGCAATTGCTGTTGCAAAGAGCGTTGCAGTCGATGTAGTAACGAGCGACCTCGAACCCATGGTAGTCGAGGCAGTATGGGGACTGGCTGCATTGCCACCAGCCACCGACAAAGCTGCCGCTGGGGCAAGTGTTCGATCCGGTGAGGGTGCAACAGAACGTCGTCCAGCCGTCGCAACAACAACTGTCTGTGCAGCAAGTGCAGGATTGCTGCCGATACGCCCATGAGAATGTGGGGCACTGACAAATTGACGCGTAGGCGGTTCCTGGCTTGAGCAGATATCGGAGAGGCCCCACAGCGATGGCCGTGCCGGCTAGCGTTAGCCGGGCGAGAAAGCCGCGGCGCGACGTCCGCTTCTCGAGTACTCCTGAGGCTCTTTCCACCATGCGTTGAGTCACCTTCGACCTCCCGAGTTAGTTGATAGGTCGGACCAGGTTGTCTGAGTCCGCCCTTCACTCCAAGGCGTGAGCGCGCGGGGCAGCGCTGTAAACGCCAAGAACGCTAGGTAGACGCCAATCCCTCCGAACAGCGCGAGCGGAACGACTCTCCATCCGGCCGTCGTGAAGAGTGTCCGAAGTGTCGGAGCTCCGCTCGCCGCCGCAGCAGCGGCCGTAGCAGCAGCAGCAACCGTTAGCAGGACATGCGAGAACAGCGCAGGGGTGTCCGGCTGACCGAAGCAACCGCATGACGCGAGAGGCTGCTCGGTGTAAAGGGCCCAAGCGGTAATAGCCGTAAACGCGAGATATGCGCCTGCTAGAACCGAGTAGGTCAGACGGCCATCGCCAACAAGCGCAGCACACCCAACTGCTATCTCAAGCAAACCCAACGCGCGAACGAGCTTGAGCTTCCCCCGTTTCTCCGGACATCCGAGCGCTTGGTCAGAGTCGCGCTCGGTGACGAAGGAGGAGCGTTATGCCACAGAGGTATCAGCGGCCCTACCCGCCCGAGTTTCGGCGTGAGGCCGTCAGCTTGGTCAAGGCG
>DASRBX010000023.1:0-39572 GCA_035653395.1 Gaiellaceae bacterium | reverse complement strand
GAGCGAGTGTCCAGTAGGCGTGGTAGCGATTGTTGGTGTGGGCGTCGACGAGGTCCCAGTTGATGGTGCCGTCGGGGTTGGTGCCGTCGCTCGAGGTGATGATCGCCTCGTGGTCGTAGACGCCGTCGTTGTTCCAGTCGTGGAGCACGACATCGCCCTGCTGTGCGTGGTCGGCCGCGGTCGCTCCCGGGGCGAGCCCGTAGTAGGAGGCGACCTGGACGACGCCGGGTAGGTGCTGGAGCAGGAAGATGCTCTGGTCTTGCGCGTTGACCCAGGAGGCCGCGTAGGACCACCGGTTCCTCTTCTTCACCATGTACCAGGCCGCACCGCCGCTGTAGGTCGGTGAGGGACGCATGCCGATCCCGCCCGCGTAGAGCGCCTGGGAGACGAAGTTCGTGCAGTCGCCGCCGCTGTTGGCGAACGAGGGCCAGGCAGGGTTGAAGCTCTGCCAGTACGTGTCGGCGTAGCCCGCCGCCGCTGCGCCGTCATACGCAAACGCCGCCGAGGCAAACGCAAGCGACAGGAGCGTCAGCACAAGGACGCACAGGGTGAGCCTTGGCAGCCGCCGATGCATCCTGGCGGCATCATCCGCCCCCTCAGGCACGGTTGTCAACAGCCGCCGGGGGATCGACTTTGGGCGGGTAGGCCGTCCGGTGGAGGCCCGACTCACCCGAAAGAGTGTGGGGCGTCACTCGAGTGGGATGCTCTTTCGCGCGGTTGAGATCCAGTCATGCAGGGCTTGCACAGGAACCCGGTCTCAGCGGTCGAGGAAGCGAGAGCGATGATCGAAGAAGGGATCGCCTGCGGTTGGGAGACCGACGGATCGGCCCCTTCATCCTCGAGACAGCGACGCGGCAGGAAGTCGTCTGGAGGCACCCACCGGTCGGCTGGCCCGAAACGGGGTCTCTCTCGAGCGCACGACCCTCGAGGGAGGCCACCGTCGGCCGGGAAGGGTATCGATCGTATGGGCGAAGCGACCCATCCGCTGCGAAGGTCGAGCGCCCAGCGGCTTGGGCCCGCCGTGGCCCCGATGTAAGAAGGAGGGAACGCCAGCGGGTTGCGTCATCGACGGCGAGATCTTCTTGGACAGAGGCCCCCTTCCTGTCAGAGCGTCTCGCTCGACATTCGGCGCAACCCGCGGTTGACGAGCACCCGGATCAGGGCACATTCTCCGAGGGGTCATGCAGATAGAGCTGAGTCACGGCGAGACGGTCGAAATCTCGAACGGGGAAGCGCGAGTGCTCTACGGGGCCTTGCTCGAGCGCGTCCGGCAACGTGGGGCGCCTTCTGCTGCGGTGAAGCTGCGTTCCGCTCTCACGTGGCCTGGCGAGACGACCAAGGTAACCCTTGATCGGTTCGAGACGGAAGCAGTCCAGGCGTTCGTCCCGAGCGAGCGACCGGTCGCGCTGCGGAAGCCAGAGTAGAAGGCGGCACGCTCGTTCCGGCTCAGGCGAGGGCGCTTTCGAGAGCGGCCCGGTCGGCGGGCTCGCCGTGCGTCGGCAGCGCGGTCTCCACGGGCTTGTCGAGCAACGGCCGGAGCCCGGCCGCGACCTGCTCGACCGTGACGCCTTCCGGCAGCCAGCCCGCGCGGATCTCGAGGCCGTCGCCGAGGTCGACCAGCGTGTCGCCGGTGATCACCGCGCGGATCCGCTCGTTCCAGAGCACGACGTCGAGCTCGCCCTCACGCCCCGGAAAGACCTCCATCCCGAACAGCGAGTCGCCCACCGCGTAGCGCGTCGCCGGGACGAGCTGGTCCTCGGGGCGATCGGGCGCCGGCGCCCAGACCGGGAAACCGAGCGAGGCGGCGTCGCGCTCGTGCCACGTCGAGGTGAGCACCGTGACCACCTCGCGCGATCCGAACAGCGCGCGCACGTCGTCCGGCACGGCGATCGGGTCGATCAGGATCAGCCGCTCGCCGTCGTCGATCGCGTACGCCGAGACCGGCCCTTCCCACTCGGGGTGCCTCGCGGTCCAGTGGTGCACGCCGTCCGGAAGCACGCGTCGATCCTACGGGGTCGGCCGCTACGCCGCGGACGCGACGTCCGGGACCAGCCGCGCGGAACCGGCGGCGAGGAAGGCGGTGCCGAAGCAGAGCTCCGTCCAGGAGACGTCGACGAGCTCTTCCCGCATCGCCGCGCGAATCGCGTCCCAGGGGCGTCGCGTCATCCACTCGTCGATCGAGGCGAAGGGGCGCGCGATCGCCGTGCCGAGCCGGGCCAGCCGGCGCGGTGTCCCGTCGGGAACCTTCAGATCCAGCACGACCCACCGCCCGCCCGCGGAGAGCGCCGCTGCGCCGTTCGCGATGACGTCCGCGCACTCGGGCACCTGCGACAGCGCGTAGGTGGAGACGATCGCGTCGACCTCGGCCGGGAACTCGAACCCGGCTGCGTCCGCCTGCACGAGGGTGACGTTGCCCCAGCCGTTCGCCTCGATCCGCTCCTCGGCGCGGGCGAGCATCGCGTCCGTCAGATCGACGCCGACGATCCGGCCTTCGGGGCCGATCGCCTCTTCGAGCAGCCGGAAGTTGAGCCCGGTGCCGCAGGCCATGTCGACCACGGTGTCGCCCCGGCGCAGGCGGAGCTCCCGCACGGCGCGGAGGCGTTGGGCCCGCTGTGGATAGCCCGGCGCCGGGTAGAGGCGGGACGTGAGGTCGTAGTGCCGCGCCTTCTTGCGGTAGACCTCGATCAGGCGCCCCCGCGTGCGGTCGACCTCGCTCACGGCGCCGACCCGGACTCGACGGCGGCCTTGATCAACGTCATCTCCAGGTCGCTCACGCGCTGGATCCTCTGCCGGAGCAGGCGAGCGGGGAGCACGCGCATGAGGCCCTCGAGATCGACCTCGATCCACATCAGGGCATGGGCCCGGCGCTCGTGCACGGGGTCGAGCTCCATCGCCCAGCGCGCGGACGAGGTCCCGAGCGGGCCGGCGAACGACACGTGGCGAGGCGGCTCGACCGCGGTTACCTGCTGGCTCCGGCTGCGGGTCGACCCGAGAATCCCCTTCGCCCGCTGGTCGAGCCGCGAGCCCGGCTCGAGCGGGCCGCCGCCGCGCACCCGGCACTCGACGACCGTCGGCGCCCACTCTCGCCAGCGCCCGACGTCACAGACGTAGTCCCACACCTCCGTGACGGCCTTCGCGATCGTGATGCGGCTCTCGGTCCTGATCGTCATCGCACCCCCTTACGGGCGCACGCCGCGATCGGATCTGCGAGCCGCGACGAGCGCGAGCTTGCGGACGCGCCCCGTCGCGAGCCACTCGGCCCACAGCCGATGCGCCGTGACGAGCTCGTCCAGCGCTCGCCCCCCGATCCGCGACGCGATCGCGTCGCCGTCGGCCTCGTACGCGTCGGCCAGCGCGCCGGCCACCTCGCCGTGCGACTCGGTCCAGTCCTGCTGCCAGAGAACGGCGAGCCCGGCGCCCTCGAGCAGCCCGTGCATCTCGTCGAGCGGCGTGAGCCAGACGGTGTCCGCGGCCGGCATGCTCCCCCGCTCGAACACGGTCAGCGGCGGGCCCTCCTCCAGCGTGAACGCGAAGCGCCCACCCGCGGAGAGGGCGCGGGCGACCGCCTCGAGCAGCGGCTCCTTGTCACGGAAGGCGAGGATCGTCTCCAGCAGGAGCACCACGTCGAACGTGCCTGGCGGAAGGGGCGGCACCTCCGCGACCAGGAAGCGGCAGGGCAGGCCGCCGGCTCGCGCGCGCGCGACGGCGACCGCGCCTTCGTTCGCGTCCACGCCGAGGTAGTCGCAGCCGAACTCGCGGGCGAGGAAGCGGCCGGGGCCGGCGACCCCACAGCACAGGTCGAGTACCGAGCTGCCCGGCCGGATCGCGGCCTGCTCGGCGAGCGTCCGGAGCTCCGAGGCGCGCACGAAGCTCTCCTGCTCGACGTACTCGCCGGGGCCGAACGCGGCCTCCTGGGCCGGCGCGAGCGCGTCGGCGAGCAAGCGGCGCTCGTCCCCGCTCACGGCCTCTCGACAAACCGATCCACGGCGGCCACCGTAGTCCCACGCGGATGCTCGAGCGAGGAGCAGACTTCCGTGTGGGCCGGAGCCCGCGGGCGGATCTCGGCAGCCGGCTCGGGCCGCTCGCGGGGCTGGCGGGCGCGCTGCTGTTGCTCTCCGTGCTGGCGCGGACGGTCGGGATCGGCGGCGCGGGCTGGTTCGTCGGGATCGCAGCCGGTGTGGCCCTGAACGCCTTTCTCGCCCGCGCGCTTTGGTGGGATTCGTCCGAGCGGCTGAGCCCCGCGACCTGGGTCACCCTCGCCCGGGCGACGCTCGCCGTCGGCGTCGCCGCGCTGACCGCGGCCTCGTTCGAGCGCGACGTCGCCGTCGGGACGCTCGTTGGTCTCGCCTCGGTCGCGCTCGGGCTCGACTTCTTGGACGGCTGGCTTGCGCGACGCACGGCCACGGAGTCGGCGCTCGGCGCGAAGCTCGACGGCGAGGTCGACGCGTTCCTGCTGCTCGTGCTCAGCGTCGAGGTCGCGCCGACGGCGGGCGCCTGGGTGCTCGCGATCGGCCTCGCGCGTTACGCATTCCTCGCGGCAGGCTGGGCCCTTCCGTGGCTGCGGGCGCCGCTGCCGCGGCGCGACTGGCGCAAGACGGTGACGGCGGCCCAGGGAATCGCGCTCGTGACCGCTGCCTCCGGAGCGGTGCCGCCGGCCGTGAGCCGCGTCCTGCTCGCCGTCGCGCTGGCGCTGCTGGCGGAGTCGTTCGGCCGCGACACCTGGTGGCTGTGGCGGCGCCGGAGCTCTCTCCCCGCTCGGCTCTCGGCGACTCCCGCCCGCCATCCGGCGGTGACGGCGACGCTCACGGGGCTCGCCGTCGCGGTCGTCTGGGCCGCGCTCGTGGCGCCGACCCGGCCGTGGCAGCTCGCTCCCGGGGCCTTCGCCCGGCTCCCGCTCGAGGGGCTCGTGCTCGTCGCCCTCGCCGTCGTCCTGCCCGCCCGCGCGAGCCGCTTCGCGGCGTGGCTGCTCGGGCCGCTCCTCGGCGCGCTGGTGCTGGTGAAGCTCTTCGACCTCGGCTTCTTCGTCTTCTTCAACCGGCGCTTCAATCCGGTCGAGGACTGGTCGTATCTCTCGGTCGGTCTCGCGACGGTGCGCGACACCTTCGGTAACCGGGACGCCGACCTCGCCGTCGCCGTCGCCGTCGTGGTCGCTCTCGCGGCGCTCGTCCTCCCCGCGCTCTCGGTCGCCCGGCTGACGCGAGTAGCCGCGCGGCGCCGCCCCCGCACGCTCGCAGCGGTGGCCGTGCTGGGCGTCGCCTGGGCGCTTTGCTGGGCGTCGGGCTCCGGCGTCGCCTCCGCCGGTGCGACGCGCCTCGCGGTCGACGAGGTGAAGTCGGTGCTGGCGGACTACCGCTCCGAGGCGCGCTTCAGGGCGCTGATCGCCCGCGCGGACCCGTACGCCCGGACGCCGGCGGGCCGGCTCCTCGCGGGACTGCGCGGCAAGGACGTCCTGCTCGTGTTCGTCGAGAGCTACGGGCAGATGGCCCTGCAGGGAACCTCCTTCTCGCCGGCCGTCGACGCGGTCGTCGAGGCGGGCAACCGGCAGCTCCAGGCCGACGGCTTCTCGGCACGGAGCGGCTGGCTCACCGCACCCACCTACGGCGGCGGGAGCTGGCTCGCCGACGCCACGCTGCAGTCCGGAGTCTGGGTCGACAGCCCGGGGCGCTACTCCGAGCTCGTCGCCACGAAGCGGCTCACCCTCGCGGGCGCGTTCCGGCGGGCCGGCTGGAGAACCGTGGCCGACATGCCGGCAACCCGCGGCTCCTGGCCGGACGGGCGCTCCTTCTACCACTACATGAAGGTCTGGGACCGCAAGAACCTCGGCTACCGCGGGCCGAGCTTCGGCTTCTCCCCCATGCCCGACCAGTACGCGCTCCAGGCGTTGCAGAGGCGCGAGCTGGCAAGGAAGAACCGCCCTCCCGTCTTCGCCGAGGCCTTCCTCTCGTCGAGCCACGAGCCGTGGACGCGCATCCCTCCGCTCATCTCCTGGAGGCGCGTCGGCGACGGCTCGGTCTTCGGCCGGCTGCCGGCCGACCGGGTCGGGCTGACCGACACCCAGCAGGGCTACGTGCGCGCGCTCCGGTATTCGTTACGCACGCTGTACTCGTTCGTCGAACGCTACGGGACGGAGAACACCGTGCTCGTCGTCCTCGGCGACGAGCAGCCCTCCAGAGTCCTGGCGCACGCCGGCCACGACGTGCCGGTGACGATCGTCGCCCACGACCCGAAGGTGGTCGGCAGGCTCTCGGGCTGGGGCTGGAGCGACGGGATGCTGCCCGCGCCGGACGCCCCCGTCTGGCTCATGAGCGCCTTCCGGAATCACTTCCTCGACGCGTTCGACCACTGAGCGCCGGCCTGCCCCGGCCCGAGCGCGCCCTCGAGGTCGATCGTGTGCCGCCCCCGCAGGGCCTTCGTCTCGAGATAGCGCAGGTTCGCGTCCGAGACGAAAACACCGGTCGGGACCTGCTCGACGACCGTCACGCCCCACGACCGAAGCTGCCGCGCCTTGTCGGGGTTGTTGCTGAGGAGCGCGATCCGCGGAGCGCCGAGGGCGTGCAGCATCTGCGCGGCGGCGAGGTAGGAGCGCTCGTCCTCGCCGTGGCCGAGGGCGAGGTTCGCCTCGTAGGTGTCCGCCCCGCCGTCCTGCAGCGCGTAGGCGTCGAGCTTCGAGTAGAGGCCGATGCCGCGGCCTTCCTGGCGCAGATAGAGGAGATAGCCGCCTGCGCCGGCGATGCGCTCGACGGCCTCGCGCAGCTGCGGCCCGCAGTCGCAGCGCTCGCTGCCGAAGACGTCCCCGGTGAGGCACTCGCTGTGAGCGCGGATCAACGGCACGCGGTCGTCGTCCGCCGCGTGCGGCGCCGTGCGGTCTCCGAGGGCGAAGGCGAGGTGCTCCCGGTCGTCGACGAGGCCGTCGAAGGTGATCACCCGCGTGGCCGCCGTGTACCCGTCGGCGAACCGGAGCGGCAGGTCGACCTGGGTGCGGATCGTCGCGGTGGGGAGCGGCGTCGTCATCCGTCTCCGAACCGGGACGAGAGCGCGTAGCGCAGGAGGACGACGTCCCCGAGCTTCCGGACCTCGACGAGCTCTGCCCGCCGCGCGGTGCTCCAGGGGAAGATGCCGTCGCGCACGAATCTCGGAGCGGCGGAGTCGCCGACGAAGACCGGCGCGACGGTCAGCTGCAGTTCGTCGACGATGTCCTCGGTGAGGAACTGCGTGTGCACGGTACCGCCGCCCTCGACCATCAGCCGCTCCACTCCTCGCACCGCGAGGTCGCTGCTCAGCGTCCGCATCTCGACCTCGTCGCCGGCGTCGACGACCGTCGCTGCGGGCTCCAGCCGCGCGCGCGCGGCCTCCACCCGCGGGCTCGCGCAGTAGACGAGCTTCTCGGCGTCGCCGAGCCGGAAGAAGTCGGACCCCGCGTCGAGCTCGGCCCTCCGCGTCACGGTGACCTTGATGGGCGACACGGGAAGGCCGCGGGCGGCCCGCTCGTCGCGACGCGACGGCGAGCGCACGAGCAGGCGTGGATTGTCGACCCGAACCGTCTCGGCTCCGACGAGGATCGCGTCGCACGTGGCGCGCACGGCGTCGACGCGGTCGAAGTCCGCCTCGTTGGAGAGCAGCAGGCGGGAGGCGGCGTTGCCGATGTAGCCGTCGATCGAGACGCAGCAGGAGAGCAGCGTGTACGGGCGGTCATGCATCGGGGGCTCCTTCCGGCCGGAAGAACGAGGGCCGCCGGCCGGGCAGACGTTCTGCGAGGAGAACGAGCGCGCCCGGGAGGCTGGCGGCGAGCACCAGGACGCCGAACGCCACGGCGGTTGCGGCGCCCACGGCGGCGCCGAGCCCCGCGGCGGAGAACGCCCACGCCGTCAGCCCCTCCCGCGGCCCCCAGCCGCCGACGTTCGGCAGCGCCGTGGCCAGCACCGCGAGGAAGACGACCGGCAGGAGGCGAGGTATGGGCGCGGTCGCGTCCGCGGCCCGCGCCGCGATCAGGAAGGTGGCCACGTGGCCGGCGGCGACCACGACGGAGGCGAGAAGCACGCCCGGCAGCGCGTCCCGGCGCAGAATCCCGTTCCGGATGTCGGCGCCGAACCGGGCGCGGCCGACGAGGAAGGCGCCGAGGGCGAGCGCGACGGCCACGGCCGCGACGAACGGCATGAACGGTCGCAGCGGAGACGGCAGCACGAGCAGGACCGCGACGGCGAGCAGGATCTGCACGACCTGGCCGGCAACGCGCTCCCACACCACCGCCCGCAGCGCAGGGCCGAGGGCGTGGGCCTCGCGGCCGTGGCTGACACCGCGGTGGACGTCGCCGGCGACCCCACTCGGGAGCGTGAGGTTGAGGAACACCGCCCGGTAGTAGGCGGCGAAGGCCGCGGATAGGCGCAGCGGCACGCCGAGCCCGCGGGCGACGATCGTCCACCGCCACGCGGAGCAGACGGTGGTCACGAGCACGACCGCCGTGGCCGCGACGACCGCCCGGCCGTCGACCGCTCTCAGCCCGGCCAGGAACGGACCGGTGCCGAGCCGCCAGATCACGAGCGCCAGCGCCGCCACGGCGACGGCGGGATTGGCCCAGCGAAGGGCGGTCCTCACGGCAGCACCAGCAGGTCGGCGTGGCCGACGGTGACGGAGAGCGAGCCGGCGGCCGCCTCTCGCAGACGGCGTCGTCGAAACAGGTCGGCCTCGCGAGCGAGGCCCGGCTCCTGCTCGCAGGCGGCGTCGAGCCAGCCGGTGAGCCATTCCACGGACAGCTCACTCTGCGCCGCGCCGAGGCGCCACGGGCTCGGCCTGACGACGACCTCGGCTCCCGCCCGGCGGAAGCCCTCGACGGCTGCCTCAACGGCGTCGGGGCCGAGCAAACGCCCGCGCGCGGTCCTGCGGCGCTGGTGCGCGTTGAACGCGGCCGAGACCCGCGCGTCGAGTGGATCCGCAGGCAGGAGCTGCACGCGCCCGGTGACGGAGAGCGCGTGCAGCACCGGGCAGCCGGCGCCGACGCAGGCCCGGATCAGCCGGGTCAGCTCCTCCCGCGTCAGCAGGTCGAGCAGGGCGGAAGCGGTGACGAGCGTCGCAGCAGCCAGGTCGTCGGGCGTGAGGCGGGTGACGTCGGACACCCGGGTCTCGACCACGACCTCGCTCCCGTCGGCGGCCGAGCCGGGCGGTTCGGCGGCGGCGATCGCGAGCAGGTCCGCGTCCCGGTCGTGCAGGACCCAGCGCTGCGGCCCGGGCAGGAGGGGCGCGAGCCACCGCCCCATCGCCCCGCTGCCGCAGGCGAGATCGTGGATCAGCCAGCCCTTCCGCGCGCCGATCCGGCGGCGGAGCCGGCCGACGAGCTCGCCGTCGCGCGCCGAGGCATCCGCGGACTCCCGCAGCTCGAGCCAGCCCCGGGCGACGCGGATCGGCTCGACCGTCATCGCTCCGCCCCCTGCAGCACCTCGGCGAGGACCGCAGTGGTCGTCGGCCAGTCCGTCAGCGACGTGCGCCGTTCGCGCGCCGCCCGGCGCAGGCGGCGACGCAGGCCGGCATCCTCGAGCCAGGCCCGAAGCGCGGTGCGGAGAGCGGCGGGATCTCCGGCCGGCACGAGCAGCCCGGGGCGGGCGCCGTCCGCGGCGTGTCCGAGGGCCTCGGGCACGCCGCCCACCTCGGCGGCGACGACCGGCAGCCCGCGCGCGAGCGCCTCGGCGATCACCATCCCGTACGTCTCGGCGCGCGAAGGCAGGACGAGCACGTCCGCCCCCGCGTAGCTGCGAGAGAGCTCGGGCTCCGCCTGCGGGCCCGGGAAGCGCACACGGCCCGCCAACCCTCCGTCGACGACGCGGCGGCGCAGGCGTTCCACGAAGGCCGGGTCGCGCTCGAGGCTGCCGACGCACCGGCACTGCCAGCGCAAACCGGTCAACGGCGCGAGCGCGTCGAGGAGCACGTCGTGCCCCTTGCCGGGGACGACCGCGGCAACCGAGAGCAGCACGCCCGCCGTCTCCGTCCCGAGCGCGAGCTCGGCGGGATCGACGCCCGGCTCGGCGACGTGCACACGGTCGGCCGGCAACGAGTAGAGCTCGAGGATCCTCCGGCGCGCCCAGGCGCTGGTCGTCACGACGGACGAGGCCGCGCGGAGGACCGCACCCTCTCTCGCCCGGCCCAGGGGCATGTGCAGGAGCACGACGAGCCGCAGGCGCCGCCCCTCGGGCACCAGCACCTCGGACGCCGGCGAGGCGACGAGCCCGTCGACCAGTACGAGGGCGCCGTCGGGGAGGCCGCGGACCACGGCCGCAAGGGTGCCGAGCGACCGGGCGTCCGGCCAGGGCCACGATCCCTCGACCTCGTGGAGGTCGACGTCCCAGCCCGCCGCGGCGAGGCCGCGGGCGATCCTGCGGTCGTAGGCGTTGCCTCCGCTCGGCCGGGTCGGGTCGTCGATCCCCGCGGGAACGATGAAGCGCAGGGCCCTCAAAGCGGACGCTCGTAGGAGGCGGATGCGACGGGAGACTCGTGGAGCGTGACGACGAGCCCGTCGAGGCCCCGGCCCGCCTCGCCGAGCCCGCCCGCCCGCGCACGCTCCACGAGCCGGTCCGCGATCAGGCGCGTGAGCACCTCGGTCGTCGTGTTGACTCCGGCGAGGCCCGGCTCCTCGTCGAGGTTCCGGTAGTCGAGCTCCGCGAGCACGGCGCGCAGCTCCCTGCTCGCACGGCCGATGTCCACGACGACGCCGTCGGAGTCGAGCTCGGCCCTCCGGAAGGTCGCCTCGACGACGTAGGTGGCGCCGTGGAGCCGCTGTGCGGGCCCGAAGCTCTCGCCGCGCAGGCTGTGCGCGATCATCGTGTGGTCGCGGACCGTCACGCCGAACACGCCTACTCCCCGCCGTAGGTGATCGTGTGGCAGAGCGCCGGGAGGCTTCCCTCGGCCAGCCGGGCCATCACGTCGGGCAGCTCGTCGAAGCGGGACTCGCCCGTCAGGAGCGCGTCGAAGGCGTGATCCCGGAGCAGCTCGAGCGCGAGGGCGAGGCGGTCGGCCGTCGTCCGCCGCGAGGCGCGCGCCGGGGAGAGCGTTCCCACCTGGCTCGAGCGGATCGAGAGGCGGCGGTCGTGGAACGCGCCGCCGAGCGGGAGGCGCACCTCGGCGTCGCCGTACCAGCTGAGGTCGACCACCGTGCCTTCGGCGCCGAGCAGCTCGAGCGAGCGCTGCAGGCCGGCCGACGTGGCGCTCGTGTGGAAGACGAGGTCGAGACCCTCCGGGGCCTCTTCCGGCAGGGCGAAGTCGACGCCGAGGTCGGCGGCGACACCGGCCCGGCCTGGTTCGACGTCGACGAGGGTCACGTGCACGGCGGGATGGCGCTGGAGCAGCCGGGCGACGCAGCAGCCGACCATCCCGGCGCCGACGACTGCGATCCGGTCGCCGATGGCCGGAGCCGCGTCCCACAGCGCGTTGACCGCCGTCTCGACCGTGCCGGCGAGCACGGCCCGGGCGGGCGGGACGTCCTCGGGCACGACGGCCACGGCGGCCGCCGGCACGACGTACTGCGTCTGGTGGGGATAGAGGCAGAAGACGGTCCGGCCGCGCAGCCCGGCGGGCCCCTCCTCCACCGCGCCGACGTTCAGATACCCGTACTTGACGGGCCCCGGAAACTCCCCTTCCTGGAACGGCGCCCGCATCCTCGTGCGCCGGCCCGGGGGGACGCCGCCGCGGAAGACGAGGGTCTCGGTGCCGCGGCTGATCCCCGACCGCAGCGTCCTGACGACGACGTCGGCGGGGCCCGGGTCGGGCAGTGGGGCGGAACGGATCTCGCCGCAGCCGGGCTCGCGCAGCCAGAACGCGCGGGCGACCCCGCAAGCGAGGTCCCCGCGACCGCCGTTTGGACGCACCTCTCTCATGGGCCGTCGCGTCGAAGTACGCGAAACGGCGGCCGCCGGATTTCCCGGCCGCTCGGTCCGTCGGCGCCCGCCCAGTGGGGCTGGGCGCCGACCACCGCTAGGCAGCCTGGGCTGCGAGCTCCTTCGAGAGCTTCTCCGCTGCCTGCTTGACCTCCTCGAGGGTGTGCCGTTCCTGCTCGAGGTTCTCTTCGAGCAGGGCGACGACGTCGTCGGCCTGCTCGAGGTTCTCTTCGAGCAGGGCGACGACGTCGTCGGCACCCATCGCCTCGGCCTTCGTGATCAGGCCCTCGTACATGGCGATCTCGACATGCTCGGTCTTCGCGGCGGCCCCGAGGAGGACGGCGTCGATCAATTCCTCGTCCACCTTCCCCAGCAGCTTCTCGCCCTCGGCGGCGATCCCCTCGGCTGCCTCCGACTCGTGCCCGCCCGAGGCGCCGATCGCCTGCAGCGCCTGCTCGACGTTCTCGATCTGGCCCTCGGTCTCCTCGAGGTGTTGGTGGAACTGCTGCTTCAGCTCCTCGCGCCGGGCGCTCTGCTCGAGCTTCCTGAGCGTCGCGAGCACCTTGCGCTCCGCGCCGAGCGCCATGCCCAGCTCGTGCTCGAACAGCTTCTTCGGATCGCCGATCTCCGCCATGTGACCCTCCGTCTCGTGTGATGTGGCGGGAGTGGGTTCCCGACAGCGCGCCCGCGAAACGGCTCCGTTTACCGCGCGCGCCCGGGCGGAAGATCGGTCAGCGATCAGTGGCCGCCGACCTGACAACCGACGTACGGGGAGCACGCGCTCCGCTCGCCACAGGCGCTCGTCGCCGGCGGCGGTCGAGCGTCGCCGACGCGATGGTGAAGCGGCCGGTGGTGCACCCGCCGACGGCGTCGGTCGGGGAGCTGCGCGCGTTCTTCGACGACGACCACGTGCACATGGCGCTGCTCGTCGCCGACGGCATTCTCGTCGCCGCGGTCGAGCGCGAGGATCTCGCCGCCGCGACCTGCGACGCGCTGCCTGCGCTCGAGCTCGGGCCGCTCGGCGGACGGACGGTCGCAGCGGACACGAGCCTCGGAGACGCGCTCGCGGCGATGCGGCGCGACGGCCGGCGCCGGCTCGCGGTCACGGGAGCCGGCGAGCGGCTCCTCGGGCTCCTCTGCCTCAAGGCGAGCGGTCGCGGGTTCTGCTCGGACGCCGACGTGAGCGGCCGGCGCGGGGCGGCCTCAGCGGACGCCGACTTCGCGTAGCGCCGCCTCGGCGGCGCGGTCGAAGGACTCGGCCAGTTTCGCCGCCGCCGCGCGCTCCTGCAGCAGGATCTCGTCGGCGGCGCGAGCCGTCTCGGTGTCGCCGGCCCTCTGCGCGACTCGTCTCAGCTCCTCGTAGGCGGCGATCTCCAGATGCTCGAACGCGTACGCGAACGCCACGAGCTTTCCCGGCGTGTCGGGGTGCGCTTCGAAGAACGTCGCCCAGCTCAGCGCGCCGCCGCCCATCGCGACGTCCTTCAGCGCGGAGGAGCCGGCGTCACGGGCCTCGAGCCTCGCGTCGACGAGCCGCTTATGGTCGCGTGTCTCCTCCAGGTGCTCGCGGAAGAGCCGCGCGAGCTCCGGGTCCTCGGCGCTCTCCGGCGCGCTCTCGAGAAGCTGAGCGCCTGCGCCTCGATCGCATGCGCGTCTTGCAGGTAGGTGTCGAGCTCGGCGTCGAGGTCGTCCGGCGCCTTCTCGGCGAGCGAAGCCTCGACCGCCCTGTCAAAGCAGGCGGCCAGCCGCTCGGCCATCGCCCGCTCCTCGTCCCGGATGCGCTGTGCGGCCCCGACCGTCTCCGAGTCGCCGGCGCGCTCGGCGACGCGGATCAGCAGCTCGTACGAGGCGAGCTCGAGAGCTCGTACGAGTAGGCGTGCGCGACGAGCTTGCCGGGCGTGTCCGGCTGGGAGCGCGCGAAGAGGAGGAAACCGGCACCGCCGACGCGCATCAGCAGGTCCTTCAAGGCGGAGGAGCGCTCGCCGCGGGCCTCGAGCCTCTCGCGCGTCGTGCGCTCGTGCCCCTCCGTCTCGACGAGGTGCGCGCGGAAGATCTCCGCGAGCTCGGGATCGCGCGCCGCGTCGGGCGCCCCGCGCAGCTGCTGCAGCGCCTGCTCCTCGATCGAGTGGGCATCGGCCAGGTACTTGACGAGCTGCTCGTCGAGCGTGTCGGCGCTCATTCCGGAACCTCCAGGGACGGATTGCGTTGCGCACCGTGTTCCTTCTGGCGCGAAGCGCAATCTCCGCGGGCCCGAGGAGTAGCCATCGCCGCCTGCGGGGTACCTACGACTGGTCGGTCTCCCCGAGAAGAAGCGAGGTGTCACATGCAGCTCGACAAGCAGTTCGTGCTCGACGAGCTCCGCAAGGCGGGCCAGAACCAGCACGTGCAGCAGGCGATCCAGGAGCTTCCCGACAAGATCGACCACAACGAGCACGCGCAGCAGCTCCAGAAGTTCGGGCTCGATCCGGGCAAGCTCGCCGAGAAGGCCGCAGAGCGGGGGCTGGCGAGCCTCTGAGTCCGCCAGGGAGGGTCGTACGACGAGCCGGTGAGGGGCCGGTCACTCCGCCTGACCTCGGAGGTCGTGCAGGTGCGCGCCCCCACGCTTGCAGACACCGCCGGGCCGAGCGCGGCGCGTACGCGGGCGCATCCTCGAGCGTCCCACGGCCGGACGTCTGCCCGACGAGCGACGTCCGCTCGCACGTGAGACGTGTGACGCGCCGGCTCGCGAGTACCGTATGACAGCGGATGCACCGGCTCGGCCACGCGATGCTGGGCACGACGGCAGCGCTTCTCGGAGCGGTTGCGCTCGTCGGCTGTGGCGGTGCTCCCGGCCCGTCAATGCCCGGCACCGTCACGAATACGTCCGCGCTGGCGGTGAGCAGCAGCAGGGGGTTCCACTCAGGAACGCACCACTACTCGGTTCGGCAGGTGAAGCAGGCTTTCGCCGCCTATGGAGTGCAGCTGCGCAACGTGTCACCGCGGGTCTACGAAGGGCTCCTGGCGATCCTCGACGGCAGGCCCTCCCACGCGGTCTATGTCTACGTGCGCCTGCGGGGGTGCAAGTGCGCGTTCAAGCCGCCCATTCGCGACGCAAGGGTGACGCACCACGGAAATGTGGCTGTCCTCTGGCGACCGGCGGAGAGGACAGCGGTCCGCGCCGCGCTCCGCGCGCTCCACTAGCCGGCGCAAACTCCCCCTCACAGTGAGCTCCGATGTCACCGAGATCCGGGCCGGACGCCGTAGCGTCCGGCTCACGCACCCCGGCCGCGTCCTCTTCCCCCGCGACGGGGTGACGAAGGGCGACCTCGCGCGCTACTACGTCGAGATCGGGGACGTCATCGTCCCGCACCTCCGCGAACGGCCCTTCACGCTGAAGCGCTATCCGCATGGCATCGACGGCCGGCCGTACTTCCACAAGCAGGCGCCGAAGGGCAAGCCCGCGTGGATCCCGACGCGCCGCTTTCGGACCTGGCCGCGGGAGGGAGAGTCGCGGCTCGTCGACTTCACGCTCGTCAACGAGACCGCCGCGCTCGTCTGGATGGTGCAGATGAACTGCATCGACATGAACGCCTGGTACTCGCGGGTCGACCGCCCCGACCGCCCCGACTACGTCGTCTTCGACCTCGATCCACCCGAGTCGCGCAACGGCTTCGCGCAGGCGATCCGCGTGGCGCATCTTGTGCGCGAGGCGCTCGAGGGGCTGGAGCTGCGCTCGTACCCGAAGACGAGCGGCGCCGACGGGATCCACGTGCTCGTGCCGATCACGCGGCGCTCGTCGTACAAGGACACGTACGAGCTCGCGGAACGGGTCTCCCGCGGGCTCGAAGCGGCCAACCCGGGCCTCGTGACCACCGAATGGCTGAAGCGAAAGCGCCGCGGCGTGCTGCTCGACCACCGCCAGAACGGACACGGCAAGACGATCGCCTCCGTCTACTCCGTGCGGCCGAAGCCGGGCGCGCCTGTCTCCACGCCGCTGCGCTGGGAGGAGCTCGGGGAGAAGGTGCGCCCCCGCGACTTCGGCCGGCGCGAGGCGCTGCAGCGGGTGGAACGGCACGGCGACCTGTTCGAGCCCGTCCTGCGCGGCGGCCAGTCGCTCGGCCCCGCGCTGCGGAGGCTGCGCTCTAGCGAGCCCTGACGAGGTAGGCGACCCGGCCGTTCGCGCCGGAGGCCCAGCATGCGGTCGGGCGGGCGCAGTCCACGGTGTCGAGGCTGCCGTCGTCGAAGCGCTGCCAGGTCGCGCCGAAGTCGGTGCTGACGTCGCTGCCCGAGAGGCCGACGGCGATCGCCGTATGGCCGTTCACCCAGGCGACTCCCGAGCGGTAGTCAGTCGGCGCGGCGGGAGCGAGGCTCCAGCTCGAGCCGCCGTCGAAGCTCCGGGCGAAGCTGGCCGAAGAGCTCGTCGGGAGGAAGAAGTCGCCGCCAACCGCGATCCCCCGGTTCTGGCCGTTGAAGGCGAGGCCGTTGATGCCGGCGGTGGGGCCCGCGAGCATGGGCGTCGAGTACTTCGTCCACGTCGTCCCGCGGTCGTTCGAGCGGAAGACGCTCGCCTCGCTCCCGCCGCTGCCGAACCAGGCACGGTGCCCGTGGTCGGTGGTGAGACACTCGCCGCTCGCGGCGAACCCGTAGGCGCCGGGAGCGGCAGGCATGTCCAGCCCGGTGACGTGCCAGCTCATGCCGCCGTCGGTCGTCCTGATCACGCGGAAGTGGACGCCGTCCGGCGGGTCGGAGACGGCGAGCCCGACCTTCCGGTTGAAGAAGGACATGCAGTCGTAGAACGCGGCCGGCTCGGAGTTGACGAAGGTGATCGCCCAGGTTCGGCCGCCGTCGTGGGTGACGTAGATGCGGAAGTCGCCCGGGTTGTTCCCGATCGACATCGCGACGGCGTCGTGGGCCGAGAAGGCGGAGATGTCGCGGAACTGGAGCCCGGCGACGTCCGGTGGGGTCACGTCCTGCCAGGTCGCGCCGCGGTCGGTCGTGCGCATGATCACGCCGTCGGTCGCGGTGTAGCCAGTGACCCAGGCGGTCGTGGCGCTCACCGCGGCGAGCCCGCGGAAATGGGCGGTGGTGCCGGTGCTCGTGTCGTGCCACGCGTACCCCGGGCGCGCGGCTCCGGCGGCCGATACGAGGACCAGTACCAGCGCCGCGGCGGCGAGGAAGAGGACGCGTCTCATCCCGGGCGGGACGCTAACAAGGTCGCTGGCCGCATGAAGCGCGTCACGCTGCGAGCGACGAGAATCGCGTCGTGCCGTCCGCCGACCTGAGAGCGTTCGCCCGCGCGAACCTGCCCGAGCCGCCGGCGCGGGTGCTCGAGGTCGGCGCAGGCGACGGGCGCCTCGGCCGCGCCTTGCGAGATGCCGGGTACGACGTCGTGGCAATCGATCCCGGCTCGGAGGCCGACGACGTCCGCGCCGTCGCGCTCGCCGACCTGGACGAGCCTGCGGGCTCGTTCGCGGCCGCGATCGCCGTCGTCTCCCTGCATCATGTCGAGCCGCTCGAGGACTCCTGCCGCCGCCTCGCCGACGTCGTCGAGCGGGGTGGAACGCTCGTCGTCGACGAGTTCGACGTCGCCGCGTTCGATCTCGCGGCCGCCGCCTGGTGGCTCGACCAGTGCCGCGCGCTCGGCGACCCGCAGCCGAAGAGCCCCGAGGAGCTCGTCGAGGAGCATCGCGACCATCTCCATCCGCTCGACCGGATCCTCGCAGCGCTCGAGCCGTACTTCGAGCTCGGGCACCCGGTGCGCGGCCCGTGGCTCCACCGCTGGAAGCTCGGCGACTCGCTCCGCGCCGTCGAGGAGGAGGCGATCGCGCGCGGGAGGCTGCCCGCCACGGGAGCCCGCCTCGTCGGCCGCCGCACCGGCGACGCTGGCGGCCTCGTCGATTAGGAAAACCGGATCACGCTGCGGATCCCGTCCTGTGACTCCAGCAGCGCGAAGCCATCGTTCACCTCCTCGAGCCTCAGCGTGTGGGAGACGAACGGAGCGACGTCGATCTCCCCGGCGAGCGCGCGCTCGACGAGCTGCGGCACCTGGTCGCGCCCCTTCACGCCGCCGAAGGAGGAGCCGCAGACCCGGCGGCCGGTGATCAGGAGCCGCGGCACGATGTCGAGGGTCTCGCCCTTGCCGGCGACGCCCGCCACGGTGCAGAGGCCCCAGCCCATGCGCGCCGACTCCACCGCCTGGCGCATCACGGCGACGTTCCCGGTCGCCTCGAAGGTGTAGTCGGCGCCGAGCCCGCCGGTCTCCTCGACGATGCGCTCGACCGTGTCCGGACCCGCGACCATCGTGTCGGTCGCACCCTGTCCGCGCGCCAGAGCGAGGCGCTCCTCGGACAGGTCGACCGCGACGATCCGCTCGGCTCCCTGCAGACGGCAACCCGCGACGGCGCCCAGGCCGACGAGCCCCGCGCCGAAGACGACGCAGGTCGATCCCGCCTCGACCTTGGCGGTGTACATCGCCGCACCGAGGCCGGTCGAGAGGCCGCAGGCGAAGAGGCAGGCGTGCTCGAACGGCGCCTCGCGGCTGACCTCGGCGAGCGCGATCTCCGGCATCACCGTGTACTCCGCGAACGTCGAGGTGCCCATGAAGTGGCGGATCGGCTCGCCGCCCCGCGCGAGCCGGGTCGTGCCGTCGGGGAGGAAACCCTTGTTCTGCTGCTCCCGGATCGCGAGGCAGAGGTTCGTCCGGTCGCTTCGGCAGTGGATGCACTCCCGGCACTGCGGCGAGAAGAGCGTGACCACGTGGTCGCCGGGAGCCACCGACGAGACGCCCTCCCCCACCCGCTCGACGACACCCGCGCCCTCGTGCCCGAGCACCGTCGGCGCGTAGCCGGACGGATCGGCCCCGGACGCCGTGTACAGGTCGGTGTGGCAGACGCCGCAGGCCTCGAGCCGCACGAGGACCTCGCCTGCGCGCGGCTCCGAGAGCTCCACCTCCTGCACGACGAGCGGCTGTCCGAACTCCTCGAGCACGGCGGCACGCATCCGCATGGCGAAACCGTAGACGAGCCGCGGGCGGCATGATCCGGGCCGTGCGCCGGGCCGTCCTCGCCGTCGTGTGCCTCGCCGTTCCCGGGGCGGCCCGGGCGGCAGCCGGCGACGCGCTCCACGAGCTCGCCCTCCGCTACGCGCCCGTCGTGCGGCTCTCCGAGCAGGAGGCTCCGTGTGCGCGCGGCGAGTCGTTCGAGCCGATCGACGTCCGTGCGATCTTCGGCGACAGCCGGGTCGTGCTGCGCGGCCCGGCGGGCTTCGCCGAGGCGGCGCCCCGGGCCGCCGACGTCGCGCGGCTCGGCGACGCCTACGCGCTCGACTTCCCCGGCAACGCGCTCACCTCGCCGGCCTGCTCGTACGAGCGCTGGCAGCGGAGGATCACGACCCGGCGCGCGGCCACCGTCTACGCCCATGTCGCCTCGGAGGACGGGAAGCTCGGGCTGCAGTACTGGTTCTTCTACGTCTACAACGACTTCAACAACAAGCACGAGGGCGACTGGGAGCTGATCCAGCTCGACTTCGACGCGGCCACGCCGGCGGCTGCCCTCCGCACGCATCCGTTCGAGGTCGGGTACAGCCAGCACGCGGCAGGCGAGCGGGCGGAATGGGGTGCCGCGAAGCTCGAGCTCGTCGACGGCACGCATCCGGTCGTCTACCCGGCCGAGGGCTCGCATGCGGGCTACTTCTCGGGAGCGCTCTACCTCGGGCGGAGCGCCGCCGAGGGCTTCGGCTGCGACGACACGAACCCTCCGTGGCGGCAGCTCAGACCGTCCGTCGAGGTGATTCCGGAGAGCAGGCGGGCCGCCCGCGCCGCCTTCCCTGGCTCTCCTTCGGTGGCCGCTGGGGCGAGCGGCGCAAAGGCTTCTACGACGCGCCGACGGGGCCGACCACGAAGGAGGAGTGGACGAGGCCGCTCAGCTGGGCGGACGGGACCTGGCGCTCGCGCAGCTTCGCCCTCGCCGGCGGACGCTCGCTCGGGCCGACCGCGACGACGTTCTTCTGCGGCGCGGTGGGCGGCGCGTCGACGCTCCTGATCCAGGTCGTGGCGCACCGGACGGCGAGCGTCGCCGGCGTGGCGATCGTCGTGGCGCTCCTGCTCTGGCTGGCGACGCGCACGCGCTGGCGACCGGGGCCGTCGACCGAGCTCCGGCAGCCCCGGCCGTGGGGCTCGCTCGTCACCGACGCGGCGCGAGCCTACAGGGCGAACGCCCCTCTCTTCCTCGGGGTCGGCGCGATCTTCATCGTCCTGGGGATCGCCGTCGGCGCGCTGCAGTACGTCGTGTTCCACCCTCAGCGGCCTGTCGTCGCTGGTCGATGCGTTCGGGCGCTCGAACGGGCTGACGGAGACGGTCGTCCTCGGCTTCGGTCTCGCCCTCAACCTGCTCGGCCTGGCCGTGGCCCAGGCTACGTGTGCCCACGCCGTGCTCGAGCTCGACTCGAGCGGTCGGGCGTCGGCCGCGCACGCCTACCGCGAGACGCTGCGGCGCCTCGGCCCGCTGCTCGGCGGCCTGCTCCTCCTCGCACTCGCCGACGCCGTCCTCGACCTGACGATCGTCGGGCTGCCGATCGCGATCTGGTTGACGATCCGCTGGTCGCTCCTGGCGCAGGCCGTCGCGGTCGAGGGGGAGAGCGCCACGGGCTCGCTGCGACGGAGCGCACGCCTCGTCCGGAACCGGTGGTGGCGGACGGCGTCGCTGACAGTCTTCGTGACGGGGCTCGCGCTTCTCCTCGGCCCCTTCGTCGGTGCCGTGCTGCTCTCCGTCACGACCGCGTCGTTCGACGTCGTCAACCTTGCCTCGGATCTCGTCTACGTCGTCGCGCTGCCGTTCGCGGCGATCGCGACCACGTACCTCTACTTCGACCTCGTGAGCAGGCAGGAGGCGGTGGCTAGCCGCGAGCCGCGCGGGCTCGCTCCGCCCAGATCCGCTCCGCGCGGCTGAACTCCGCGGCGGCGCGCGGCCCGTTGCGCTCGAGGCCGCGCCTGAACTCGGCCCGGTCGCGCGCGACCGGTTCGAGCTGCTCGACGTAGACGGCCGCGGAGGCAGGACCGCCCGCCCCCGTCCGCCGCCGCTCGAGGAACGCCCCGATCCGCGGCGCGGACGTCCACTCGGCCTTGTAGACGACCGTGCCGCCGCGGTCGAGGATCCAGGTCATGTTCGGCAGCAGCCCGTAGGCGCGATGGACGGTCCCGTCGAGGTCGTCGACGAGGATCCGGCGCGCGATCCCGAGCTCGTCGCGCAGACGGCGCGCTGCGGCGAGCTTCTCCTCGAAGCCCGCGTGCGCGGGCAGGTGCTCGCCCGGGTGCGCCTCGCGCGTGTAGAGGAAGTACCAGCCGTAGTCGGTGTGCTCGCTTGCGAGCTGGTCGAGCAGAGGACCCTCTGCTGCGCAGTACGGTCAGGTGAAGGAGCCGAACTCGAGCACGACGCCCTCCGCGCTCCACAGCTCCGAGAGGCGCACGCGCTTGCCGTCGAGCGCCTGCAGCTCCCCGTCGGGCGCCTGGTCGCCGGCGTGCAGCAGGTTCGGGAAGGCGCCGAACTCGCGCTCGTCCACGCCTTTCTCGACGTACTCGTCGAAGCGCTCGTAGTTGTACGCGGCGCTCACCAGCTTGGCCGAGAGGTCGTGGCCAGGGTCGCGCCGGTCATCGCTCCGGCGGCGACCGGATTCGCGGTCAGCGAGTTCCGCCAGAGGTCCGCCTCCGACTGAAAGTCCGCGAGCACCGCGAAGCCGCGCCGGTTCCGCAGCCCGGACGAGGTGTCGGGGCGCGTGCCGATCACGGTGTTGTGGTCGAACATGCACATCGAGCGGTCGCCGCAGTAGAGCGCGACACCGAGCGCGTCGCGCACCGCGTTGTGGGAGGCCATCCCCATCGACATCTCGTCGACGGAGATCGCCTGGCCGGTCGTGCGGCTGACGCGGTTGCCCATGATGCTCGTCGCGGAGGAATGCGTGGTGATTCCCTGCTGCCCTCCGACGATCGTGCAGCCCTCGACCATGCTCATCCCCATGTCCATGTTGAAGGAGATGTCGATGCCCTGGCCGAGCCGGTTGCCGAGCATGTCGACGGTGCAGCCGCGGATCACGACCCCGGCGAGGCGGACATGGATGCCGTCCAGCTTGGCCCCCTGCACCGTCACGCCGTCGATCACGGTTCCGCGGACGCCGTCGACGGTGATCCCGTTCTCGCCGCCCACGACGGTCACGTTCTCGATCCGGACGTCGTCGTGCGCGACCACGATGCCGCCGCGTACCACGGCGCCGGGAGCGCCCCGGAGCACCTCGCGCCGCGTGATCACGAGCGGGCCCTGGTGGACGCCGGCGCTCAGGAGGACGACCGGCGGGAGGCGCACGACGTAGGTCGCGGCCGAGCCGCCGAACGCGAGCGCGATCGCGACCGCCGCGACCGCTCCGACCCGCCCCAGCTCTCCGCCGTCCTCCGCGTACCCGAGTCGCAGCAGCGGAAAGCCGGCCTGCGCGAGGACGAACGCGGTCAGCCAGCCCACCCCGAAGAGCACGAGCGCCGGGATGAGCGGCGCGTGCAGGCCGAAGCCGTGGACGATCGCCATCAGGGCCGCCAGCTCGACCACGCCCACCGGCACCGACGCCCAGGCCGGCTGGTACGGGAAGAGGCGGTGCCAGGCCTCGAGGTCGAGAAAGAGGCCGACCGCCGCCATCAGGGCGACGAGCTCGACCGGCCACCAGCGATGCAGCGCACCCGCGAGCACGCAGGCGCCGAGCAGCACCGGCAGGAGCGCCGCGAGCCGCGTCTCGACGCGTCCCCTCAGCGTGTACGACATGCCTGGATCCTTCGCAGGAACCGGTGCGCGGCGTAGCGCGCGCCCGCCAGCGTGTCGGCGGCCGGGAACGCCCACTGCCCCGGCGCGCCCGCGACCGCGAGCGTCCGCGTCGCGTCGCTCAGGCCCGGCACCGTCGAGTCGGGCTCGAGCACGAGCCAGTCGTCCGCCGTTTCGAGGTCGTGCTCGGAGACGAGGCGGGCGAGCAGCGGGTCGTGGCGGAAGCCCCGCAGGAAGCCGGTCGCGCAGATCACCTGGCGCGCGCCGTTGACCGCCTCGCCGATCCGAAACCGTCCCTCGGCCGCGGCGCGCGCCAGCGGCTCGTCCCAGGCCGAGCCCGGCGGGTACGACGGCGCGGTCAGCGTCCGCAGGCGCTCGACCCGCTCGGACGGCGGCAGTCGGTGGTAGCCGGCGAGCCCGCGCCGCGTGAAGTAGTGCCGCGGCACGTTGAGCGGGCGCCGCGCGGGCTCGCGCCTGCGTACCGAGACGACCTCCGCGCCCTCCGCGAGCGCGTTCAGCCACTCGGTCGCCGCGGCGAGGCCGGCGCCGACGACGGTGACGGTCGACGCGTAGTCGTGCGGCTCGTAGGAGTGCACGGCGCGCGGGTCGCCCCGCAGCTCGGCGGGGACGTTGAGCCCCGGGTGCCCCAGCGCGAGGAGCACGTGCCGGAACGGCTCTCCGTCGAGCTCGAACCCGGCCTCCACGGCCGCCACGCGCTCGACGCGCCGCAGGACGACGCTCTCGTCCCAACCGCTTCGCTCGCGCTCTCGCTCGACGTGCGCGAGGAACTCGTCCACGGTCGGGTGGTAGCGGTCGAGCGCGGAGTCGAGCAGCGGCCGCAGCGAGCGTCGCCGCCGGACGCTCGAGAGCGCGAGCCCCGGGAACGACGTGGGCGAGGTGTGCCCGTCGCTCTCGGAGCGCATCTCGCGCTGCCGGATCGCCGCCGCCCGCACGCGCCACCCGGCCGCGGGGTCGGCGTCGGTGCCGAAGACGGCGATCTCGCCCGGCCCGAGCGCCCGCCGCAGCGTCCGGTAGGCCGTGAACCCTGCGAGCCCAGAGCCGACGACCGCGACGCGCGGCATCTACTTCACCGAGCCTGCCAGTAGCCCCTGGACGAAGTAGCGCTGGAAGGCGAAGAAGACCGCGAGCGGAACGAGCAGGGAAAGGAACGTTGCCGTCGAGATGATGTCTAGGCTCGAGGAGAACTCCCGCATCTGACTGAAGATCCAGACCGTGATGGGCGTGACGCCGAACGTGAGCGAGACGATCAGGTCGTTCCAGGTCCAGAGGAATTGGAAGATCGCGAGCGACGCGATCGCCGGCAGGCCGAGCGGCAAGATCAGGCGTAGAAAGATCCGTAGCTCGCTCGCGCCGTCGATCCGGGCCGACTCGAGGATGTCCCTCGGTATTCCGACGAAGAAGTTGCGCAGCAGGAAGATCGCAAAGGGAAGTCCGAAAGCGGCATGGAAGAGGACCACGCTGAGCACCGTCCCCCCGATCCCGAGGATGTTGTAAAGCCTGAACATCGGGATCAGCGCCATCTGCAGGGGCACGACGAGGAGGCCGACGACGCCGATGAACAGCCAGTCCCGGCCGGGGAACTCGAGCCAGGCGAAGGCGTAGCCCGCGAGCGCGCCGACCACCACGACGAGCACGGTATTGCTGACGGCGATGTACGCAGTCGTCTTCAGCGCGGCGGTGAGCCCCGCGTTGTGAAAGAGCGCGCTGTAGTTGGAGAAGGTCGCGAGGCTCGGGTGCGCGAAGACGTTCCACCAGCCTGCGGTGCTGACCGCCGACTGGGGCACGATCGAGGTGACGAACAGGCCTACGGTCGGCACGAGCCAGAGCAGGGCGATCGCCGCGAGCAGGATCTGGAGCGGCGTCTTCGCCATCGCGCGCAGGATCCGGGCGGAGGTCCTCTCACGGGGCGCGGGCAGATGGACGGTATCGGCAACCGCCGCCATTCAGAGTTCCCTTCGGAAGCGTCGGATGTTCAGCGCGAGCACGGGCAGCACGAGCAGGAAGAGGAAGACGGCGATCGCCGAGCCGGTACCGAAGTCGAATGTGCCGCTGAACGCCGTCCGCCACATGGCGAGGGCGATCGTGCTGGCGTTGGCCTGTGATGAATCCGGTGCAAGCGCGAGCACGATGTCGAACACCTTGAGGACATTGATGATCATCGTGATGAAGACGACGCTCAGCACCGGCGCGAGGAGGGGCACCGTGACGCGGCGGAAGACTTGCCATTCGTTGGCGCCGTCGGTGCGCGCAGCCTCGAGGACATCGCGGGGCATGGCGGCGAGGCCTGCGGCGATCACGACCATGGCGAAGCCGGCCCAGATCCAGATGTAGGCGATCAGAAGCGAAGGCGTGATCAGCTTGGGCCCGAGCCAGGAGAAGCCGCCGAACGGCTTTGCGAACGTCGCGCTGCCGATCGCGGCCTGATACGTGCCTGCCGGCACGTTCGTGAAGTCGAAGGTCCCGTTTGCAGCGGTCGTCGCCGACTGGACGCCCTTGCCGGACGAGTCGCGCAGCTCGACGGTGACTCCTTTGACGCCGATCTCGCCCGGCTCCACAACCCCGGGCTTGCCCCCGCCCGGCTTGAAGTCGCGCCAGACCACGCCCACGATGTTCCCCGGCTTCGGGGTCGGCCGGACTGCCTGCTTCGAACCGCTCGGCATGTCGGCCGGTGCAATTCCGGTCAGGCCGAGCAGGGCGACGCCGCCGGGGTGAAGGGGAGTCTTGAGCAGCAGTCCGCCTCCGTGTGGTTGCAGGAGGCCTGTCGAGGGGAGCGCGCTGGGGAGCACGCCGGGGGGCGTCACCGCGGCGGAGACGGTGCGGCCGAGGGCGTTGATCGCACCCTGGCTGGGATCTTGCAGGTACAGCATCCGCCACGTCACGCCGGTGGCGAATGCCGAGATCGCCATCGGCAGGAAGACGACCATCTTGAACGCGACCGACCAGCGAATGCGCTCGATGAGGACTGCGAAGATCAGTCCGATCGCGGTCACGAATGCAGGCACGACCGCCACCCAGATCGCGCTGTTCTTGATGGCCGTGACGAGCGTCGAGGTCGTGAAGAGCGTCTTGTAGTTGTCGATACCGACCCAGCCGCCGAGATATCCGGACGGGCCGAAGAAGCTCCGGACGATCGTGTAGATCGTCGGATAGAGCAGCCACACACCGAGCAGGACGAACGCGGGCAGGAGGAAGAGCGCTCCTGTCCGGTAGCGGGAAGGGCCCTCCGCCGAGCCGGGGCCCGGCGGAGCCCCCTGTGCGGGGGGCTCCGCCGTGATCGATGCGTCGGTCAAGCGCCTACTTCTTGTATGCCGCTTTGGCCGCTGCTTCGAGTTGTTTCTGGATGCTCTTGATCTTGCTCGGGTTCTGCAGGAACTTCTGGAAGAGCCCCCACTCGCCCTGGCCCGTCGTGGAGCCGAACGCGGCGGGCTGCTCGTCGGACATGTCGAACACCGCCGCCTTGGCCTTCGTGAGCGGTGCTTCCGTTGCGCGCGTGATCGCGTCCGGATAGACGCTCGCCGGCACGTGCAGGTTGCCGGTCCCGAACCCTCCGAGCTTCGCCCAGATCTCGGCCGCTTTGGGTGTGGCGAGGTACTTCACGAAGGCCTGGATCGCAGGCGTGTTGCGGAACGTGATGATCTCGTCGCCGCTGGTCTCGATCGCGCTTGCATCCTTGCCCTTGGTGATCGCGGGGAACGGAGTGACGTTGAAGTCCTTCTTCGGCTTGGCATTCGTCGCCTGAAGGATTTCGTTGGCCACGAAGTCGGCCTCGATCACCATCGCTGCCTTGGGCGGCGTCGAGTAGACGAAGTCGACGCACTGCGGATAGCCGGTTTGGAGCGCCCCGTTCCTCCCCCCGTACAGGTTCGCGCTGTTGCCGATGATCTGCTTCATCTCCGTGAGCGCTTTCGTCACCGAGGGGTCGGTCCACTTGAGCTTGTGGGCCGAGAGCTTGTTGTATTTCGCCGGCCCGAACGTCCGGAGGTAGATGTTCTCGAACAGGTCGGTGAGCGTCCAGCCGCTCGATCCGCACAGTGAGTATGGCGGGGTGCCCGAGGCCTTGATCGTCTTCGCGTCCTTGAGGAGCTGCGACCACGTTTTCGGAGCCTTGACGCCGGCCTGCTTGAAGGAATGGACGTTGTACCAGAGCGTCGACTTGTTGGACGCCTTGTAGAGCAGCGCGTACAGCTTCTTGTTGACGACGCCGAGCTTGACCCAGGCGGGCGCGAAGTTCTGAGAGATGATCTTCTTCGCATACGTGATCGGCTTCAGATGGTGCTGCTGGACCAGCTGCTTCACGAGGCCCGGTTGGGCGACGTCCGCGATGTCGGGCGGATTACCTCCGGCGATCGCGGTCGCCAGCTCCGTGGGCATGTTGTTGCCCTTGGACGTGTAGTGGACCTTCACGTTCGGGTACTTCCGGTTGAAACCGGCGATCACCTTTTGGAAGGCGGTTTGCTCGGCCGCCGACCAGATGCCCCAAAAATTGACGCTGCCGGAGACACTCGTGTTCGCGTGCGTCTTCGCTCCTGCCTGGCTCGCGCCGGCGAAGACGGCTACGACAATTGCGAGGACTGCCGCGAGCGCAACCCCCGCCGAGATTCGAATGACCAGCTTCCCGTCGGTCCTCACCCTGTTCCCTCCTTTGTCCTAGCTGCCTGTACCGTCGTAGATTCCCTCGCCCGTCTCGAGGTCGAAGAAGTGAAGAGATCGGACATCGACGGTCACCTCGACCGGCTCACGCTCCTCGAGCCCCGACCGCACGTTGAACCTTCCGACCAGGAGCGCGCTCTCTTCGGCCGCGTCCGGCACGACCGGGACGTCGGCGTCCCGCGCGAGCTCCTTCACGTCCTCGGTCACCGCCAGCCGCGTACCCTCGACCGTGAGGTGCACCATCAGCTCCGAGCCGAGCGCCTCGCGTAGCTCGACGATGCCACGCAGCCGCCGGTCGGGCGGTGTCTCCGGCTCGAGCGACGCGTCCTCGAGGTCCTCGGGGCGGATCCCCAGGATCACGGTCCTCCCCTCGTAGCCACGCAGCGCCGGATGCGTCTGCAGCGTGGCCTCGTCGAGCTTGAGGTGCTGCTTGCCGACGTCGACCGCGAGGCCGCCGTTCGCACGCGTCACCGTCGCCTCGATCATGTTCATCGCCGGCGAGCCGATGAAGCCTCCGACGAACAGGTTCACGGGGCGGTCGTAGAGCGTCTGCGGGTCGGCCACCTGCTGCAGCTCGCCCTTGCGCATGACGGCGACGCGGTCTCCCATGGTCATCGCCTCGACCTGGTCGTGCGTGACGTAGATCGTCGTCGTGCCGAGGTCGCGCTGGAGCCTGCTCACCTCGGCCCGCATCTGCACGCGCAGCTTCGCGTCGAGGTTGGAGAGCGGCTCGTCCATCAGGAACGCCGCCGGCTCGCGCACGATCGCGCGGCCCATCGCAACGCGTTGTCGCTGGCCGCCTGAGAGCGCGCGCGGCTTCCGCTTCAGGAAGGGCTCGAGCCCGAGCACCTGCGCGGCGTTGCGGACGCGCCGGTCGATCTCGTGCTTCGGCATCTTCTTGACCCGCAGCCCGAAGGCGATGTTGTCGTAGACCGAGAGGTGCGGGTAGAGCGCGTAGCTTTGGAAGACCATTGCGATGTCGCGGTCGCGCGAGGGGACGTGGTTGACGACGCGGTCGCCGATCCGCACCACGCCGCCGGAGATCTCCTCGAGCCCCGCGACCATTCGCAGCGCGGTCGTCTTGCCGCAGCCGGACGGGCCGACCAGCACCATGAACTCCCCGTCGGCGATGTCGAGCGCGAGCGAGTCGACGGCCTTCGTGCCGTCCGCGTACACCTTCGTGACTTCGTCGAAGACGACCTCTGCCACGTTCCCCCTGGTTCGAGCTGCGCGAGGGACCCTATCCCAGGCGGACGGCGCCGTGCGGAGAAAGAGCGGAGATCACGTCTCCCTGACCGCGACGGTGCCGCTCACCCCGGATCGGGTCGGAGGCGTACATTCGGCGGGTGTTCGGCGGCTTTCCGGATGAGCACCGGGACTTCTTCGAAGCCGTCCGCCGCGACACCACCTGGGACGCGGTCAGCGCCCGCTCCGGGCAGCCCCGACGCGCGATCTACGGGCCGCTGTGCGAGCTCGCCGACGAGCTCAGCGCGGAGTTCGGCCCGGTCAAGGTCTATCGGCTGCACCGCTCGCCGAACCTCTGGATCGAGCAATGGGCATACGCCGAAGCAGTCGACACGATCGCATTCGGCCTGGTCTCCTGACTCACGGAGCACGTCGGCCCCCGTGCAGGGCGCAGCTGAATCAGTCGCCGCGCTCGGGCAGGGTCGGATGGTCGGTGGGATAGACGCCGACCGCGAAGCCGTACACCGTGTCGCCGGAGCGCGGCAGCCCGTCGAACTCGGTCACGAGCTCGGCCATGCGCTCCCAGAACGCCGACGCCTGCGCCTCGGTGATCCGCGCGTGGCGGAGGAACCCCCACAGCTTCCCGTCGCGGAAGGCGGCGGCCGACTCGGCGGCCGCCGCCTCGAAGTCGTTGAAGTCCCGGGGCATCTCCTCCCCCTCGGGGCCGCGCTCGACGCCGACGTAGAACAGCCGTGCGGTGCGGCCGTAGAAGCGCTCCTCGATCGCCCGCACCCGGCGTGTCCTGACGACTTGCAGAAGGCCCGCCTCGGCGAGCACCCTCACGTGGTGAGCGACCGTGCTCTTCGGCCGTTCCAGCGCGACGGCGAGCTCGGTGACCGTCGCGGCCCGTTCGTGGAGCAGGTGGAGGATCGTCGTCCTCAGCGGGTGGCTGATCGCCTTCACCTGAGAGGGAGTCGTGAGCGCGATCCGGTCCGCGAGCTCGTAGTCGGGAGGCGGCGATTCCCCGGTCATCGCGACAGATCAGACTACCACTGTAGTATGTTCCAACTTTCCGGATCAATCAAAGGCGAGGAGGTTGCATGACCGAGGTGGTGCTCTATCACCATGTTCTGGGCTTGACCGACGGGGTGCGTGCCTTCGCCGACGAGCTGCGGCAAGCGGGGCACACGGTTCACACGCCCGACATGTTCGACGGGCAGACCTTCGACACCATCGGCGACGGCATCGCGTTCGCGCGGGAGCAGGGGTTCGCCGAGCTCGCCGGGCGGGGCGTCGCGGCCGCCGAGCAGATCGGCCGGGATCTCGTCTACGCCGGCTTCTCGTTCGGGGTCATCCCCGCACAGCAGCTCGCCCAGACCCGGCCGGGCGCACGCGGGGCGCTGCTCATGTACTCCTGCCTCCCGGTCTCCGAGTTCGGAACGGCGTGGCCGGACGGCGTCCCGGTGCAGGTGCACGCCAAGGCCGACGACACGGAGTTCGCCGAAGACCGCGCTGCAGCCGATGCGCTCGTCGCGTCGACCCGGGACGCCGAGCTCTTCCTGTACCCGGGTCACCAGCACCTCTTCGCCGACTCGTCGGCCTCCGACTACGACCCGGATGCTGCGGCCCTGCTGCTGGAGCGCGTGCGAAGGTTCCTCGACGCCGTCTAGCTTCTCCGGGGGTCGCCCTCGACGACGCCGTGCGGCTCGCCGTACTCCGCGAGGAGCTCGAGGAACGGGTCGGCCGGGAAGGCCTCCGGGCCGAGCACTCCCTTGCCCTCCCAGGTGCCTGCGGCGAGCAGCTCGAGCGCGATCACGGGATTGAGCGCGGTCTGGAGGACGACGGCCTGGTGGCCGTACTCGCGCATCGTCTGCCCGTTGTCGGACACGTGGTAGAGGTACACGGCGCCCTCGCCGCCGTCCTTGCGCTTCCCGGTCACGAGCGTGCCCGCGCACGTCCTGCCGCGCATCCGGTTGCCGATAGTCGCCGGGTCGGGGAGCGCCGCCGCCACGACGTCGCGCGGCGCGACCTCGACCCCGCGCACCCGCACCGGTTCGGTCGAGTCGAGACCGAGCTTGTGCAGCGTCTGCAGGACGTCGATGAACTCGGCGCCGAGCCCGTACTTGAACGTCACGCGACGACAGGCGATCTCCCGAGGCACGAGCACGACCTCCTCGTGCTCGACGTTGACGCACTCGATCACGCCGATCCCCTCGGGGAACTCGAACAGCTCGGGCTCGGAGAACGGCTCCGTCGTGTAGAAGCCACGCCCCTCCTCCCAGATCAGCGGCGGGTTGAGGCACTCCTCGATCGTCGTCCAGATCGAGAAGGTCGGCGCGAAGTCGTAGCCCTCGACGACGAGGTCCGCACCGTCGCGCACCGCCACCTCGTCGATCTCGTCGAAGAGGTGATCGGCGGCATAGCGCGCGAAGACGTCGGCGAGCCCGGGCTCGACGCCGATTCCCGCCAGCGCGAGCAGGCCGCGCTCGCGCCAGCGCTCGTGCGCGGCGAGCTCCTCCTCGCCGAGCAGCACGCCGGGGCCCGAGAGCGTCATGGCCATGTCGAGATACGTGCAGCCGTGCTCGAACGCGGCCTCGAGAATCGGCGGGTTGAAGCGCGGATCGGCAGCGTTGAGCACGGCCTCCGCCCCCGTCTCCCGGAGGAGGCCGACGAGCGTCTCCCGATCGCCCGCGTCGACCCGCGCCGCGGCGAAGCGGCCGTCGCCCTGCCGCTCCACGACGGCGCCCGGGCGCGCGGGGTCGAGGTCGGCGAACGTGATCCGCTCGAAGAAGTCGCGGCGCTTCGCGACCGCGGCGACGGCGGCGCCGACGGCGCCGGTGCCCACCACGAGGACCTTCATCAGCGGCGGCGGATCAGGGTGACGCCCTCGCGGAACGGGAGGAGCACCGCCTCCACCCGCTCGTCGTGGAGAACGTGCTCGTTGAAGCGGGCGATCGCCTGCGCGTTGTCCCCGTCGGCGTCGAGGCCGAAGAGGGTGTTGTCGGCTGCGATCAGCCCGTCGGGCGCGAGTTTGGGGAGGATCGCCTCGTAGTAGTCGACGTAGCCGCCCTTGTCGGCGTCGATGAAGGCCAGGTCGAACGGCCCGTCCAGCGTTGCGAGGGTCTCGACCGCCGGGCCGAGCCGGTACTCGATCCTGTCGGCGACCCCGGCCTCCTCCGCGTAGCGCCGGGCGACGGCGGTCGTCTCCTCGTCGATGTCGCAACTGACGATGGTTCCGTCCTCGGGAAGCGCGCGGGCCATCGCGATCGACGACCAGCCGGTGAACGTGCCCACCTCGAGGACGCGCTTCGCGCGTGTCATCGAGACGAGGAAGGAGAGGAAGGCCCCCTCCACGTGGCCGACCATCATCTGCGGCGCGTCCTGCGAGGCCTTCGTCTCGGCGGCGAGGCGCTCGAAGAGCTCGAGACGCGCGCTCGTGTACCGCTCGGCATAGGCCTCGACCTCGTCAGGGATGTAGCGCGCCATCGCCGCCCACCCTATCGCTCCCTTTGAACGGCGAGAGGATGCGAACGGCCAGGGCCGGGGAGCAGCCCTGCTCGACGAGCTCGATCAGCTGCTGCAGGTCGCAGCGTTCGTCACGCGCGACGCGCGCCGCGAGCAGCGCCGGGAAGCCGCAGCGGACGAGCTCCGACTCCCGCCACCTGACGACTGCCTGCGTGCCTTGCTGCTTCGCTGCCATCTCCGGCCGCTTCGGAGGGGGCGCCGCGTCGGGTGCCGCGCCCCCTGTCCACGAGACTCCCTCGTCCGTCGCCTACGACCGGTGCTTGACGAGCTTGCCCCTGGGCGAGATCACGTACCACTTGCCGCCGCTCTGGTTCAGGTTCTCGCCGTTGGCCTGGCCCGCGGCCGAGTCGCCGGCATAGGTGTAGAGGGGCCACCGGCTGTAGGTGACGACCTTGCCCCCGGCCGGATCCTTGTCGAGGCCGAGCAGCCTTGTCTTGGCGGCGCCGCCGGCCTTGGGCCTGCCCGAGCCCTTCCACTTCAACGGAGGCCAGTAGAGCGCGCACGAGCCCGTGCACGTGACGTGCCGGCGCGCGTCCTTCATGAAGACGTACAGCGTCCGGCCGCGGGCGTTGACGAGGACGACGCCCAGTCCCGAGATCTTCCGGGTCTTCACGACCGCAGAGCTCAGCGAGTGTCGCGCCCCCGCCACGCCGCTCGTGGGCGCCGAGGACCTGGACGAGCCGCCGCAGCCGGCTGCGACGAGGACGAGCGCCGCGAGCAGAGCGACCACGATCAGGGGCGTCCGGTGCCGATGGGGGTTGCCGCGCGGGACCTTCACGTTCATCTCCTCCTTCGATCGGCTACCTGGTCTCATCGCGCGGGCGCGCCCGTCGGATTGCGCCGTGTTATAGTGAACTCAATGGTTCAGTATCATGGACCCGTCGACCGCGCCTTCGCAGCCCTCGCCGACCCGACCCGGCGTGCCGTCCTCGAGCGGCTCGGCTCGGGCAGCGCGACGATCAGCGAGCTCGCCGAGCCCTTCGGCATGTCGCTGACCGGGATGAGGAAGCACATCAGGTTGCTCGAGGAGGCCGAGCTCGTCACGACGGAGAAGATCGGCCGCGTCCGCAGGTGCATGCTGGCCCCCTACGCCTTCGAGGGCATAAGCACCTGGCTGCGGCGGCTCGACCGGTTCGCCCAGGTAGTCGAACGGACGAAAGGAGCCTGATGGCCAGGAAGTTCACCGCCGAGGAGAAGGCCGCCGCGAAAGCGGCGCTGAAGGACGCCGAAGGAGAGAAGGCCGTGCTCGAGGCGATCGAGAAGATGGCCGACGCCGACAAGGCGATGGCGAAGCGGATCCATGCGATCGTCCGCAAGGCCGCCCCCGAGCTGACGCCGCGCACCTGGTACGGCATGCCGGCCTACTCGAAGGACGACAAGGTCGTCTGCTTCTTCCGGGACGCCGGCAAGTTCAAGGACCGCTACGCGACGTTCGGCTTCAACGACAAGGCGAACCTCGACGACGGCTCGATGTGGCCCACCGCGTACGCCCTGACCAAACTGACCACGGCCGACGAGGGCAAGATCGCGAAGCTCGTCAAGCAGGCGGTGACCTGATGAACGAGACGACGGTCACCACCCCGAACGAGCTCGAGATCCGCGTCGAGCGGGTCTTCGACGCGCCGCGGGAGCACGTCTTCTCCGTCTGGACGGATCCGCAGCTGATCCCCGAGTGGTGGGGCGACCAGACGGTCGTCGAGGAGATGGACGTCCGTCCCGGCGGCCGCTGGCGCTTCAACACGGGCTACGGCGTCGTCGAGGGCGAGTTCCGCGAGGTCGAGCCGCCGGAGCGGCTCGTGCAGACGTTCCAGAATCACCTGCAGACGCTGGAGTTCGAGGACCTCGGTGACAACCGGACGCGGCTGACGCAGACGATGCGTTTCGCCTCGACCGAGGAGCGGGACACGACGATGCAGTACGGCGTCGAGGAGGGGGCGAAGAACGGCTTCGCGCGCGTCGACGCAGTGCTGCAGAAGCTCGCCGCGCGGAGCTGACGCCCCCGGAAACGCCAAAGCCCGCGAACCGCTTGCGCAGTTCCCGGGCTTTGACGCCGCGTACTCTCTCACACCGGACCGGGCTCGTCAAGGGGCGGCCGCGATGAGTTTCGCGGCGTGTCACGGTCGTAGCTGCGTCAGCCCACGATGTGAGGAGGAGAGATGTCGACCACCACGTCGAAGCTCGACATCAGCAAGGTCGGCCGGGTCTGCGTGACCGTCGCCGACACCGACCGGGCGCTCGAGTTCTACGTCGGCACGCTCGGCTTCGAGAAGGTCGTCGACGTGCTGATGGGCCCGGACATGCGCTGGGTCGAGGTCCAGGTCGGCGGCGCGGAGACGACGATCGCGCTCGCCCCGCCGCCGCAGGGCCGGCCCGCCGGCGGCGTCGAGACCGGGATCTGCCTCGACACGAGCGACGTCGACGCCGCCCATGCGGCCCTGAAGGCGGCGGGCGCGGACGTCGACGACGAGGTCAGCCGCTACGGCGGTCCGGTACCGCCGATGTTCTGGGTCCGCGACCCGGACGGCAACTCGCTCATCGTCGTCCAGCCGTCGAGCTGACCACGAGCTGCGATCTGCGGACGGTCGACTTCCTGGCGCGCCTCCGGCTCCGCACGGGGGCGCGCCTCGTCCGCGCACCGCGCGAGCTTTGGGAGCTGCTCGACCTCTGCGGTCTAGTCGAGGTGGTCGGGAAGGTCGAGCAGCGGGAAGAGCCGCTGCGTGTCGAGGAAGAAGGTCAGCTCGACGATTCTGCCCTCTGAGACCTCCGGGACGATGAGCGCCCAGGGGTCGCGCCCGCCGTCCGGCGCGGGCTTGTACTGGGCCCAGGCCGGCATCCCGTTGACGAGGCCGACGGGCACGAGCTTCAAGCCTTTGCAGCCGATGCCGGGGCCGAGCCACCAGGCGAAGAGATCGTCCCGCCCTTTCAGCCACAGGCTGTACGGAGGCATCGACTGGACCGCGTCCTCGTGCAGGAGCTCCGTCAGCCGGTCGATGTCGTAGACCTCGAAGGCGGCGACGTAGCGGTCGAGCAGCTCCCTCGTCTCGGCGTCGAGCTCGGACGGCTCGGCGATCTCCGCCTTCGCGAGCGTCGCGCGGGCCCGCTGCAGCGCGCTGTTCACCGAGGCGACGCTCGTCTCGAGCAGCTCGGCCGCCTCGCTCGCCTGCCAGCGCAGGACCTCGCAGAGGATGAGCGCGGCGCGCTGCCTCGGCGGCAGGTGCTGGAGCGCGGCGACGAAGGCGAGCCGGAGCGTGTCGCGCTGCTCGGCGAGCTCGTCCGGCGTCGGCAGCGGCGTGATCCAGGTCACCTCGGGCAGCTCGGCGAGGTTCTCGAACAGCGGCTCCTGCGCGGGCCCGAGATCCATCGGCCGCGCCCGCCGCTCGCGGCCGGCGAGCGAGTCGAAGCAGACGTTCGTCGCGATCCGGTACAGCCACGACTTGAGCGCCGAGCGGCCCTCGAAGCGGTCGAGCGACCGCCAGGCGCGGAGCATCGTCTCCTGCACCGCATCCTCGGCCTCGAACGCCGAGCCGAGCATGCGGTAGCAGTAGCCGGTCAGCTCGCGCCGGTACTGCTCGAGCGCGTCTGCCGTGGCGGTCTCGGCGGTGGCCACGACGGACATCCTAGGCACTGGGCAGCCGCGGCGCGCCCGGGCTCGTCGACCTCGATCCTCGTCATCTTCAGCATCGCGGCCTTCGTCCGCTGCGCGCGGTCGCGGTCGGGATCGGCGAGCAGCCCGCGCAGCCGCTTCGGCACGATCTGCGTCATCACGGAGCCCGCCGGCCGCGGCCCGGCCTCCTCGGCCTCGGCGTCGAACCACAGCCAGGTTCGTCAGCCGCTGGACCCGCGGGAGGCCAGGCGATTTAAGGAACACGTAATGAGTTGGTAATCCGGTCGAAATCGACGCGGTGGATCCTTGAACCGTCCGGGCTCTCGCGTCGAAAGGAGTACTGATGCGCTCGAAGAGATGGCTCGCCGCGGCAGTCGCCTCGGCGGCGCTTGTCGCGGTGCCGACGGCGACGGCCGGCATGCTCCACCCCACGTTCGGGGCACGGCTGTCGGGCATGGGCGAGCACGGGATCGTCAACCTCCATGCCCACGCGAAGGGGCACCGGCTCTGCTGGCAGTTCGAGCTGTCGCTCATGCACCTCACCGGCGCGACGGTGCGCGACGCGCACGGGATGATCGTCGCCCGCCTCGGCCACATGTACCGTGCGAAGGGCTGCGCGATGGTGCCGAAGCGATCCCTCGCCCTGATCGAGTCGAAGCCCGGCCGCTACCGGGTCTGGGTCGCCACGAACGGCCATCCGGGCGAGCTGCGCGGCACGCTGCACGCCGGAATGGCGCACATGTAGATGGAGCAGCCGCCCCCCACCGGTGAGCACGGCCCCGCCGACGAGGACCGGCCCCGCCGCTACGGCCGCAGGCTGTTCCTCGCAACGGTGGCGGGCGGCGTCTCCTCGCTCTACTGGGGCAAGGCCGCCTGGGACCACGTCACCGGCGTCGTCTCCCCGGTCGCGAACGCGGTCGCGCCGATCTTCCCGACCGGCGGCTGGCGCATCTACACGATCTCCGGCCAGATGCCGGTCTTCGACCCCGCCACCTGGCGGCTCCGGATCGGCGGGCTCGTCGAGCAGCCCGTCTCCCTGACGTACGACGAGCTCCGTTCGCTACCGCACGTCGAGCAGGTCTCGAACTTCCACTGCGTGACCGGCTGGTCGGTACGGAACGTCCACTGGGGCGGCGTCCGCATCTCGGACGTCCTCTCCCGGGCGCGGCCGCTCCACTCCGGCCACGCGCTCAGGTTCGTCTCGATGGAGGTGCCGTACGTCGACTACCTGACGCGCCCGCAGGCGTCGCTCCACGACGTGCTGCTCGCCTACGAGATGGACGGCGCCCCTCTGCCGCGCGAGCACGGCGCCCCCGTGCGCCTGGTCATCCCCGAGATGTACGGCTACAAGAACGTGAAGTGGCTGCAGGCAATCGACGTCGTTCCACGGGCGGCGCAGGGCTACTGGGAGAACCTCGGCTACGACCGCGATGCCTGGGTCGGCCGCTCGAACGGGTACTGAGCGTGCGAGCCGGTCACGTCAAGCGCTTCTCGCCGGTTGAACGCCTGCTCCACTGGGTGAACGCGCTCGGCTTCTTCTTCCTCCTCGCGACGGGGCTGATCCTCTACGTGCCGCGGCTCTCGATGCTCGTCTCGCGGAGGCAGACGATCCAGGGGCTCCATTTCTGGGGTGGCGTCGGCTGGCTATGCGTGCTCGCCGCCGTCGTGGTGCTCGGCGGCCGCCGACTGCGCGCCACCGCGCGCGAGCTCGACACGTTCGACCGCGACGACCTGCGCTGGCTTCGGGGCCGGCGCGGTGCCCCGCAGGGAAGGTTCAACGCCGGCCAGAAGATCAACGCGATCCTGACCGCCGCCTTCACGGTCCTGTTCGGCGTCTCCGGCCTCCTCCTCTGGTTCGGGGAGCAGGACACCCGCTTCCGCTTCGCGAGCACGGTGATCCTCCACGACGGCCTCATGTACGTCTCGCTCATGCTCCTCGCCGGGCATCTCTATCTCGCGCTGATCCACCCGGCGACGCGCCACGCGCTACGGGGGATGACGCTCGGCAGCGTCGACGCCGAGTGGGCGGCTCGGCACCACGCGAAGTGGAAACCGGAGTAGGAGCGGCGCGGGGATGCAGACCGTCCTCGTCGTCGACGACGAGCCGATCGTCAGGGACGTCGTCGTCCGCTACCTCGAGCGCGACGGGTTTCGCACGCTCACGGCGTCGGACGGCGATTCGGCGCGGGCGCTGATCGAGGAGCGCGAGCCGCAGCTCGTCGTGCTCGACGTGATGCTGCCCGGCACGGACGGGCTTGCGCTCTGCCGCTGGATCCGCGGCCGCTCGGGCCTGCCCGTGATCCTCCTCACGGCCCGCGGCGAGGAGGCGGACCGCATCGTCGGGCTCGAGCTGGGCGCGGACGACTACGTCACGAAGCCGTTCTCCCCGCGCGAGCTCGCCGCGCGTGTGCGCACGGTCCTCCGGCGCAGCAACGGCGGCCCGCCTGCGCGCGAGGCCGTCTCTTTCGGCGAGATCGAGCTCGACGGCGCCGGTCGCGAGGCGCGGCGCGCCGGCACCCCGGTTCAGCTCACGGCGAAGGAGTTCGAGCTGCTCTGGTTCCTCGCCTCGCATCCTCGCCATGTCTTCTCCCGCGACCAGCTCATGGCGCGCGTCTGGGGCTACGAAGCCGCCGTCGACACGGGCACGGTGACCGTCCACGTGCGCCGTCTGCGGGAGAAGATCGAAGCCGATCCGAGCCGGCCCCGGCACCTCCACACGGTCTGGGGCGTCGGCTACCGCCTCGACCCGTGACCGAGCTCGCCCTCGTCGTGGCCGCGGGCAGCCTCGTCTCGGGGCTCGCCCTCGCGTTCCTCCTGCGGCGGGCGCCCACGGTCTGGGCCCAGCTCTCGGGGCTTGCGCTCATCGCCGTCTGCGTCCCGCTCGCCGCGGTGCTGCTGTCGGGCTGGGTGATGTTCCACATGGGCGCGGACGTGAAGATCCTCGCCGTCGCCGCGGGCTCGGCGACGGCAGCCGTCTTCGCGGCCCTCGTCCTCGCGCGCTCGATCACCGCCTCGCTGCGGCGCGTCTCCGCGGCCTCTCAGGAGCTCGCGGCAGGCGAGCTGTCGGCGCGGGCGCCCGTGGGCGGCGCGCGGGAGATCGCCGAGCTGGCCGGCTCCTTCAACGCGATGGCCTCCGGGCTCGAGCAGCTCTTCGACGCCCGTCGCGAGCTCGTCGCCTGGGCGAGCCACGACCTCCGCGCGCCGATCGCCTCGCTGCAGGCGATGCTCGAGGCGATCGAGGACGGGCTCATGTCCGCCGAGGACTACCTCCCGACTCTGCGCGAGCAGGTGCGGACACTCTCCGCACTCGTCGACGACCTGTTCGAGCTGGCGCGGATCGACGCCGGGGCGCTCACGCTCGAACTGCGCCGCGTGCCGGTCGCGCCGCTGGTCGACTCCGCCCTGCGGCTCCTGCGGCCGGAGGCGGAGGCCCGCGGCGTCGCGCTCAGCGCGCACGTGGACGAGGAGGCCGAGGCGGAGCTGGCCCCGGAGAAGTTCGAGCGTGTCCTCTTCAACCTCGTCACGAACGCGCTGCGCCACACGCCCTCCGACGGCTCGGTGGCGGTGCACGTCGAGCGGCGTGATGCCGACCTGCTGCTTCGCGTCGAGGACAGCGGCGAGGGGCTGCCCGCGGAGGCTCCGGCCCGGATGTTCGAGCGCTTCTGGCGGGCCGACCGCGCGCGCACGGGCAGCGGCGCGGGGCTCGGCCTCGCCATCGCCCGGGGCCTCGTCGAGGCGCACGGCGGCCGCATCTGGGCCGAGAACCGGCCGCAGGGCGGAGCCTGCGTGTCGTTCACGCTCCCGGCGGCGTAGCTAGGTGTCGTGACCACGGAGGTGTGAGACGCGGCTGATGGGTGGCCGTGCTCCGAGCGAGCTGTGCGGTCGTCGGTTGTTGTACCAGCGGATGTAGCTGGGGAGGGCGCGGGCTCGTCGGCTGCTGGAGGGATAGCTGCGGGC
>DASRBX010000022.1:0-135295 GCA_035653395.1 Gaiellaceae bacterium | reverse complement strand
ACCCCGGGCACCAGCGGACCTCCTGGTCCGTCTTGAAGTCCTTCATCGTCAGCTTCGTCTCGCCGTTCGTGCTCATGCGTGCAGAGCCTCGATCGCCTCGTGCAACTCGGCCGCGCGGAACGGCAGCCCGCGCACCCGGTTGTAGCCGATCGCGTCGACGAGGAACTCGGACCGGATCAGCTTGAGCAGCTGGCCCGTGTTGATCTCCGGCACGAGCACCTTCGGATAGCGGCGCACGACGTCGCCGGTGTTGCGCGGGAACGGGTTGAGGTAGCGCAGGTGTGCGTGGGCGACCTGCCTGCCGTTCGCGCGGACGCGCCGCGCGGCGGCCGCGACCGGGCCGTACGTGCCGCCCCAGCTCAGGATGAGCAGCTTCGCCTCGCCGTCCGGGTCGTCGACCTCGAGCTCGGGGATGTCGGCGGCGATGCCGGCGACCTTCTGAGCCCGGAGCCGGGTCATCAGGTCGTGGTTCGCGGGGTCGTAGGAGATGTTCCCCGTGCGGTCCGCCTTCTCGAGGCCGCCGATCCGGTGCTCGAGCCCCGGCGTCCCCGGCAGCGCCCACGGGCGCGCGAGGGTCTGCTCGTCGCGGAGGTAGGGAAGGAACTCGTCTCCCGCGTTCGGCTCGGTGGCGAAGCTCGGGGTCAGATCGGGGAGCGACTCGAGCTCGGGCAGGAGCCACGGCTCGGAGCCGTTCGCGAGGTACGCATCCGAGAGGAGGTAGACCGGCGTGCGGTACTTGAGCGCGATCCGCGCCGCCTCGATCGCCGCGTGGAAGCAGTCGGAGGGAGAGCCTGCGGCGACGACCGGCACCGGCGACTCGCTGTTCCGTCCGTACATGACCATGAGCAGGTCGCCCTGCTCCGGCTTGGTCGGCATCCCGGTCGACGGGCCGGCGCGCTGGATGTCGCAGATGAGGAGCGGCAGCTCGAGCATGATCGCGAGGCCGACGGTCTCGGCCTTGAGGACGATGCCGGGGCCGGCCGAGGTCGTGACGCCGAGCGCGCCGCCGAAAGCCGCGCCCACCGCCGCTCCCGCCGCGGCGATCTCGTCCTCCGCCTGGAACGTGCGGACGCCGAAGTGCTTGTAGCCTGCGAGCTCCTCGAGGATCGAGCTCGCCGGCGTGATCGGGTAGGCGCCGAGGAAGAGCGGCAGGCCCGAGAGCTGCGACGCGGCGACGAGCCCGAGCGAGAGGGCCTGGTTCCCGGTGATGTTGCGGTACGTGCCCGGCGCGAGCTGCGCGGGCTTCACCTCGTACGTGACCGCGAACGACTCGGTCGTCTCGCCGAACGCGTAGCCGGCGCGGAGCGCCTTGACGTTCGCCGCCGCGATCTCCGGCCGCTTGGCGCCGAACTTGGCCTCGAGGAACTCGATCGTCGGCTTGATCGAGCGTCCGTACAGCCAGGACATGAGCCCGAGCGCGAACATGTTCTTCGAGCGCTCGGCCTCGCGCGGCGTCACGCCCTCGACCTCCTTGAGCGCTCCGACCGTCAGCGAGGTCAGCGGGACGGCGTGCACCTGGTACTCGTCGAGCGAGCCGTCCTCGAGCGGGTTCTGCGCGTAGCCGGCCTTCTGGAGGTTCCGCTCGGTGAAGGCGTCCGCGTCGACGATCAGCGTCCCGCCACGCGGCAGATCGGCGAGGTTCGTCTTCAGCGCCGCCGGGTTCATCGCGACGAGGACGTTCGGCGCGTCGCCGGGAGTGAGGATGTCGTGGTCGGCGAAGTGGAGCTGGAAGCCGGACACGCCCGGCAGCGAGCCGGCAGGCGCGCGGATCTCGGCCGGGAAGTCGGGCAGCGTCGAGATGTCGTTGCCGAGCAGCGCCGCCTCGGACGTGAACTGCGAGCCGGTGAGCTGCATGCCGTCGCCCGAGTCCCCCGCGAAACGGACGATGACCTGAGAGAGCTGCTCGACGGGCTTGCTGCTCATTCCCCCACCGCAGGTATAGCGCACACGACGGTCCCCCGGTGCGGGCCGATACGGCTGCCGAGGTCGACGCGGCTAGCGGGGCAGCGCGAGCCGGCGCACGTCGTTCGAGCCCTGCTCGACGACCCAGAGGCCGCGGCCGACCTGGACGAGATCCCGCGGTGTCTGGCCGACGGCGTATCGCCTGCTGATCTTGGCGCGCTTCGGGTCGATCCTGTCGACGCGGTCGAAGCCGGCGTCGCTGACCCAGACCGAGCCCCGTGCGAAGGTCACTCCCGACGCGTTGCCGAAGATCCTCAACCGCTTCACGACCTTCGCGCGTGTGGGGTCGATGCGGGTGACGATCCCCGCGTAGTACGTCGTCGCCCAGAGCCCTTTCGGTGTCGCGGCGATCGCGTCGACATCGCGCCCGAGCCTGATCTTGGCGACCTGCTGCCCGGTCGCGGGATCGACGGCTGTGACATAGCCGCCGCCGTTCGTGACCCAGAGGCGTCCGTGCGCGAACGCCAGCGCCTCGGCCTTGCCGCCGACGGTGACACGTCCCACGACGGAGTTCGTCCCAGGGTCGACATGGGCGACCGAGCCCGCGGTGTATTCGGCGGCCCAGATGGATCCGTCGGGGGCTTGCACGATCCCCGTGACCGGGCCGTCGAGGTGGATCGTGGCGACGACGTGGTTCGTCGCGGGGTCGATCCGGTACAGCGCGTCCGCGGCGAAGTCGCCGACCCAGACCGCGCCGGCCCCGAACCCGACCGAGGACGGCGCCGTGCCGACGTCGATCGTCGCCGTCACCCTCCGCTGCGTGGGCGAGATCCGCGAGACGGTCCCCGCACCGGAGTTGGCACTCCAAAGCGAGCCGGCTCCTGCTGCGAGTCCCGTGGGCTGCGAGCCGACGTGCACGACGGCCCGCGCATGCTGGCCGCCGGCGGCGAGCATTGCCGTTGCGGCGAGTGTCACGGCGAGCGTCTTCATGAGCGCGTCCGACTTTATCTTTACGCTGTATAGATTGTCAAGGCTGGGCAGACCGAGACTCGGCGAGCCGACCCTCTCCCGCGACCGCGTGGTCGAGCGCGCGCTCGAGCTGGCCGACGCGGAGGGAGTCGACGCGATCACGATGCGCCGGCTCGGCAGTGAGCTCGGTGTCGAGGCGATGGCGCTCTACACCCACGTCGACTCGAAGGACGATCTGCTGTCCGCGGTCGGCTCGCGGATCCTGACCGAGCTCGAGATCGAGCCGCGCGAGCATCCGGACTGGCGCGGGAGGATCGAGACGGTCTGCCGGGCGTGGGCTGCGCTGCGGGAGCGGCACCCCAACACCTTTGCGCTCATCTACCGGGCGGACACCGGAGTCGTGCCGGTCACGGAGGAGTTGATGGACGCGCTCCTCACCGCGGGCCTCAGCGGCGCCGACGCGTGGCTCGCCTACCAGACGCTCGTCTTCTTCCTCGACGCTCCGCTCGTCCACTGGCCGAAGGCGTCGAGCCCCGGCGACGTCTCGCCGCTCGGCCGGGGCGGCCCGATCCAGCGGGAGCTGGCGCCGTACGCGCGACGCTACTCGTGGGACGACGTCTGGGAGAACGGACTGGCGCTCTTCCTCGACGGGCTCGAGGCGCGACTCAGACGCTGAGCGCCAGCGTGTTGCCCGACGGATCGCGGACCTCGGTGCCGCCGATGCGCTCGGCGGTGCGCTCCAGCTCCTCCTCGTCGGGGAGCACGACCGTGAACCGTAGGAGCCGCGCGGTTCCCTCCGGCGCCGGCTCCGCGCCGCGCGACTCCCACGTGTTGCCGCCGAGGTGGTGGTGGTAGCCGCCCGCGCTGAGGAAGGCGGCCATGTCCCCGAGCTGCGCGGTCAGTCCCATCCCGAGCGTGTCCCGGTAGAAGCCGATCGTCTCGTCGACGTCGCGCACGCGCAGGTGGACGTGACCGACGGTCGTACCCTCGGGGAGGCCGTCGAACTCGGCGTCGCCGGCCTCGGCGAGCAGCGAGCCGGCGTCGAGCGGCATCGTCGTCAGCCGCTCCCAGACCTGGCCCTCCCACTGCTCGCGCGGGCGGTCGGCGTACACCTCGATCCCGTGCCGGTCGGGGTCCCGCAGGTAGATCGCCTCGCTCACGTCGTGGTCGGAGAGGCCCTCGAGCGGGATTCGCTCGCGCGCGGCGTGGGCGAGGAACCGGCCCAGGCTCGGACGGTCCGGCACGAGCAGCGCCACGTGGTAGAGGCCGGTGAACCCGTCGGCCGGTCGCGCGCCGGGCTCCTCCACGACGCGAAGCAGTGGGGTCTCGACACCGAGCTCCGCCGTGCCGTCCTCCCGGGAGAGGACGCGGAGGCCGATCGCGTCCTCCCAGTAGGCGAGCGACCGGTCGAGATCCGAGACGCTCAGCTCGACGAGCCCCATCCGCGCGTCGGGCGAGATCTCCATCCCACGACTCTACCCCTGCGTGTGCTTGAGGTCGTCCTCGCGCTGCTGCGCCTGCGCGAGCGTGAGCCGGCCAGAGCAGACCTCGGCATTCAGCTCGTTCTCGATCTGGTCGACCTCCGACGCACGCGGGTACGGCTCCGGCCAGAGGTTCCGCGGGTCGGTCGGATGGCCGCCGAGCTCGAGGCTGATCAGGTGATCCTCCTGGTAGTCGGAGAGGGATCCGGTCTCGCCGTACTGCCGCATCTGCCTCCGCTTGAGCCCGTTCGTGTAGGAGGTCGGCGGGCGGATGGTGTCCGTCCAGCCGTGGCGGCAGATCGTCGAGCGGATGTTCCCCTGCGTCACGTCGGGATTGAGCACCCCCGGCGTCCGGACCGGGTCTGCGAGGATCGCCTGCGAGGCGCGGCCGTGCCCGTGCGCGACGAGGACGAAGACCGCCGCCACGAGGACGGCTGCGATCACGAAGTCGGCCGGTCGCGCCACCCCGCCGACGGTAGGCAGCGGCCCCCGTTGCCGCAAGACGCTCCCCGGGACGTGTCCATGCGAGCCAGTAGGCTCGCGGACATGGCCGAGATCGCCGTCCGACCGCGCGGTCCGTACTCGCTCGTGCTCTCCACACGGCTCGCCGGAGACGCGACGCGCCGGGTGCGCGACGGCCTCGTCACGGCACGCTGCTGCAGCGCCGTCGCCCGCGCGTGGCAGTCGCCGGACGGCACGGTGACGATCCGCTCCGACTCGGCGGAAGCCGCGGAGAAGCTCCGCTGGATGCTTGCGCTCGACGACGACCACTCCGGGTTCCTGCGCCGTGTCGAGCGCGATCCCTTGCTCGCCCGCGCCGCGAGGCACCTGCGGGGCCTCAGGCCGGTGCGCACGGCGACGGTGGCGCAGGCTCTCCTCCGCGCGGTCTGCGGCCAGCTGATCGACTCGAAGACGGCACGAAGTCTCGAACGCCGCGTGATCCGCGCCCTCGGGCCGCGGGACGCCGACGGCTGCTGCGAGCCGCCGTCCACCGCCGCTCTCGGCTCCGTCGCCCCGTTCGACCTGCGGAGGCTCGGGTTGCACGAGCGCCGCGGCGCGGCCGTCGTGCGCCTCTGCCGCAGCCTCGAGCTCGAGCGTCTCCACGACCAACCGACGGCTGCGGTCGTCCGTCGCATCGAGCGCGAGCGCGGCCTCGGGCCCTGGTCGGCGGGCGTCGTCTGCCTCGAGGGTCTCGGCCGCTTCGAGCACGGGCTCGTGGGCGACCTCGGCCTCGTCAAGCTCTTGCGCGCGCTGCGCGGACGGCCGGTCGAGGGGTGGGAGACCGCGGAGCTGCTCGAGCCGTACGGCGAGTGGGCCGGCCTCGCGAGCGTCTACCTCCTCGCGGGCTTCGGCCGCGGCCTGATCCCGCTCCCGGCCGCGCGCGCAGCCTAGGCTTCGGGCATGGGCGAGCGGACGGTTGCGATCCTCGGCGGCGGGCGGATCGGGGAGGCCCTCCTGTCCGGCCTGCTCAGCTCCGGCTGGCGCGACCCCGCGGACGTCGTCGTCACCGACCGGCGCGAGGAGCGGCTCGCCGAGCTGCGTGAGCGCTACGGCGCCGAGGCGACCGCGGACAACGCGGCGGCGGTCGACGGCGTGGGTGTCGTGGTCGTCGCGGTCAAGCCGCAGGACATCGACGCCCTGCTCGACCAGATCGGCACGCACCTCACCACCCGGCAGACGGTCGCCTCGGTCGCGGCCGCCATCCAGACGCGGCACATCGAGGAACGGATCGCGGACGGCGTGCCGGTCGTGCGCGCGATGCCGAACGCGCCGGCGACCGTGCACGAGGGGATGGCCGGCATCTGCGCGGGCGCGCACGCGGGCGACGAGCAGCTCGCGCTCGCCGAGGAGCTCCTCTCCCACCTCGGCCGCGTCGTGCGCGTGCCCGAAGCGTGGATGGACGCGATCACCGCGGTCTCCGGCTCCGGCCCGGCGTACTTCGCGCTGCTCGCGGAGGCGATGATCGAGGCCGGGATCCTGCTCGGCCTCTCCCGCGAGGTCTCGACCACGCTCGTCGTGCAGACGATGTTCGGGACGGCGAAGCAGCTGCGCGACCAGGGCATGCACCCCGTCGAGCTGCGGGAATCGGTCACCTCGCCCGGGGGCACGACGATCGCCGCGATCCGCGAGCTCGAGCAGGCCGGGGTGCGCGCCGCCTTCCTGAACGCGATCCAGGCCGCGATGGACCGCTCGCGCGAGCTCGCGGAGGGCGGATGAGCGACGTCGAGGTCACGGTCGTCGAGGACGCCGCCGAGGCCGCGCGGCTCGTCGCCGAGCGGCTCGTGGAGCAGGCGCGCTCGGGCGGCAGCATCGTCCTCACCGGCGGCTCGACGCCGCGACACGCGTACGAGATCGCCGCGGAGCTCGAGCAGGACTGGAGCCGCGTCGAGCTCTGGTGGGGAGACGAGCGCTGCGTGCCGCCCGACGACGAGCGCTCGAACTACGGTATGGCGAAGGCCGCGCTCCTCGACCGGATCGCGCGCAGGCCCGCCGCCGTCCATCGCATGCAGGGCGAGCTCGGCCGCGACGAGGGAGCGACCGAGTACGAGCACGAGCTGGCCGGGGTGGGCACGTTCGACCTCGTCCTGCTGGGGCTGGGGCCGGACGGCCACGTCGCGTCGCTCTTCCCGAACTTCCCGACGCTCGAGATCACCGGCCGCGACGTAGTCGGGTCCGAGGCAGGCCACGAGCCGTTCGTCGACCGCATCTCGATGACCCTCCCCCGGCTCTGCGACACGGGCGAGCTCCTCTTCCTCGTCGCAGGCGACGACAAGGCGGACGCGGCCGCGCGCGCGCTGGCCGGCCCGCCTTCGCATGCCACTCCCGGCAGCCTGGCGCGCTCCGCACAGGGGACGACACGCGCGGTGCTCGACCGGGCCGCCGCCGCGATGCTCTAGCCGCGCGTCGCCGCGAGCGCCTCGAGCGCCAGGGCCGTGTCCGCAACGGGCAGGTCCTCGAGGTAGGAGTCTCGCGTTTCGAACGAGCGCCTGATCGCCGAGACGGCGACGCGGAAGCCTTCCGCGTCGCTGCCGGCCAGCGCGGCGAGCGCGGCGGCGACCTCGCCCGGAAACTCCTCGCCGAGCGTCGCCGCGAGCGCCCCCGCCTCGGCATCGCGCCCGAGGACGAGCAGCGCGAGCACGCCCGCGTAGCGGCCGATCGGCGACTCGGAGCGCACGGCACCTGCCTCGAGCGCCCGGCCGGCGAGCTCGCCCGCGTCGTCGCGCGCGATGAGCAGCGCCTTCATCGCCCCGATTGGCCGCCCCCAGGCATCGGGCGCGCCGCCTGCATCCCAGCTCTCGCGGTAGCGCTCGGCCGACCGCCGCAACCACTCCGCCGCGCCGTCGCGGTCGCCGGCCATGAGCCGCGAGAGCCCCGCCGCCCACGCCGCGTTTGCGAGCTGCACGAGCTGCCGCTCGTCGGGCTCCCGCGCCTCTCCGGCCGTGTACCGCGCGGCCGCGCGCTCGTACCGTTCGCGCCAGTCCACGCCGGGAGACTAGGCTCGGGCGCACATGGCGAGCGACGACTGGCGCATCCGGATCGAGGTCGAGGAGGAGGAGCACGCGAGCGGTCTCCTCGAACGGCTCGGCGGCGACCTCGGCTCCGAGGCGCGCGAGCTCGCGCACGACCTCGAGTCGCGCCGTCTGGCGGTGTCGCGCGACGGCGACACGGTCTTCGTCTATGCGGCGTCGCGGGCCGAGGCGGAACGCGCGCACTCGGTGGTCGAGGCGGAGCTCCGCGCGCACGGCATCACGGCGCGCACGAGTCGCGTCGAGCACTGGCTGGACGAGGAGGACCGCTGGGACGACGAGCCGCCGGGCGAGACGTGGGAGGAGGAAGAGCTGGAGCGCGGCTTCGCTCCGTGGGAGGTGCGGGTCGAGTGCGCGTCGCGGCAGGAGGCCCGCGACCTCGCGGAGCGGCTCGAGTCCGAGGGCTACAGGCCCGAGCGGCGCTTCCAGTACCTCATCGTCGGCACCGCGAGCCGCGAGGACGCCGAGGCCCTCGCGGCCCGCCTCCACGGCGAGGTCGAGGCCGGCGGAGAGGTGGTGCGGGAGGCGAGCCCCGCCAATCCGTTCGCCATCTTCGGCGGCATGGGCCTGTAGCCCACGTTGACGAAACCGCCGGGGAGGGTATTCTTCCCGGTGCGCCGCTCGCCCAGGGGAATCAGCGCCGAGCGCAGCGCATCTCTTCGTTGGATGGCAGCACCGAAGCGTGCTGCGCATATGCAAGAAGCTATTCAGCAGCCGACCAGCTCGACCCTGGAGGCGGCAGACCCGACAGTCGCCGCCGCACTCCGCGCGGAAGCGTGGGCGGGCGAGCCCTTCCTCCGCGAGGGCGAGGAGCCGGCCGAGGCGCTCGCCGAGGGAACCGCGCGCCGGCGCGCCCTCGACGAGGCCCTCGCCGAGATGGACGCGGGACGGACCTCGCCTTCGCCGCAGTGGAAGGTCCGCTATGGGCTCCTCCTCGGCCTCGAGCGCGTGCTCGCGGAGGAGGAACCGCGCACCGCCGCCGGCACGGCGCTTCGCCGCCACCAGGTCGACGCGCTCGCCGGGATGCTCACCGAGCTCATCGCCGCGAGCCAGCGCTACGACGAGCCGGCCGCCAACGGGAACGGCAACGGCCACACGGCGACGGCCGAGGAGCTCGCCCGGCAACAGGTCGAGGACGAGGACGAGGACTCGACGCTCGTCGTCGCGGTCGCGGACGCGGAGCTGCCGGAGGAGCCGGAGCAGGACGACCCCGGCGCCGTACGGCGCTACCGGTTCCGCCACCCCACCGCGTCCGGGAAGACGATCGCCGCCGCGGGCTTCGTCGAGGCGGCCCGCACCCTCGGCGTCCTCATCCTCACGCACCGCCGCCTCCTCGTCTCCCAGTTCACGCGTGACCTGACGACCGAGGGCTACGGCAAGCGCCTCACCGAGGTGATCACGAAGGACAGCCGCAGCGCGAAGCAGGCGCCGCTCACGATCCAGACCTACGCCTGGTTCGCACGGCACGTCGACTCGGTCGACCGCGACGCGTACCAGCTCGTGATCTGCGACGAGGCGCACACGGCGCTCGGGGAGAAGACCTCGGCCGCGATCCGCTCCTTCCCCGAGCCGATCTACATCGGCATGACGGCGACCGAGCAGCTGATCGCGAAGCAGGTCTCCGACGTCTTCCCGGCGTCGGTCGACGACCTGCCGCTGCAGGACGCCGCCCGCCGCGGCCTGATCGCGCCGCTCCGCGACCTGCGCGTGCCGCCGGTCGCCGCGATCAACTCGGTACCGATCGTCGGCGGCGACTTCGACCAGGAGATCCTCGCCAAGACCCTCGACCACCAGGCGCTGAACCAGGCCGCCGCGAGCCTCTATCGCGACCGCTTCGACAACACGCCGGGCATCGTCTACGCGGCGGGCGTCGACCACGCCTACAACCTCGCGCAGGAGTTCCGCGCGGCCGGGCTGAAGGCCGAGGCGGTCTCGGGCCGGACGCCGCTGGTGCGCCTCGCCGAGACGCTCGCCGCCTACGAGCGCGGCGAGATCAACGTCCTCATCAACGCGCAGCTGCTCGCCGAGGGCTGGAACTCGCCGCGCGCGACGGTCTGCATGCACCTCGCGCCGACCGCCTCGAAGCGCGTGTACCAGCAGCGGATCGGCCGGATCATGCGCCTCCATCCGCGCAAGGAGGCGGGCATCGTCGTGGACTTCGTGCCGAAGGGCGCGACCCACAACGAGCGCGTCGTCTCGCTGCATTCGCTCCTCGACGCCGATTTCTACCGCGAGGGGGCACGCGTCACCCCTGCGCCGCGGCGCCGCTCCCAGCGCCGCGCGCGCCGCCGCCTCACGCCGGCGCCGTGGCTCGTGCCGGTCACGCCGGACGTCCACCGCCGCATCAACGTGATCCAGCGCGAGTGGCAGCGGATCGACCCCAAGTACCTCGACGAGGACGAGCAGCGCTACTGGGCGACGATCGCAGGCCGCCAGATCCGCTTCGACGAGCGCGCCTCTTTCGTGCAGAAGCTGACCGACCGCAGCGCGAGCAAGGCCGCGCTCGAGCAGTTCCTGACGACCGCCGCGGCCGAGAATCCGAACCGGCGGCTGCGGATGATGGCGCTGCAGGACCGCGTCTCGATGCGCGTCGAGCGCGCCGACTTCGACGACCTCGTCACGCTCGTGACCCAGGCGCCGACGTGGGAGAAGGAGCGGCTGCCCGGCATCCGGACGCTCCTGCGCGCGATCGGCGAGGAGAAGCCCGACGCGCCCGAGCAGATCCTCGCGCGCTGGACGTGGCGCCTCGCGCGCGCGACCCGGAAGGTGCAGGACCGGCGCGCGTCGGCCGAATACCCCGAGGCGAAGCGCCTGCTCGGCGCGCTCGCCAACTCGCGCGGCCACCGGCACGAGGAGAACGCGGCGAAGCTCGTCAAGGCCGCGCTCGAGCTGCCGCTGCCGGTCGGCGCAGCGCTGCTCGCGTCGGCGGAGGGCTACACGCCGCGGTCGTCGAAGCTCATCGACGAGGCGCGCGAGCGGCTCGGCTCGATCCAGGAGGTCGCCCGCGCGCTCGCGGAGAACCTCCCCGCGCCGAAGCAGGGTGGCGGGCGCAGCCGGCGGCGTCGCAGGCGGAAGCGCAAGGGCGGAGGCGCGAAGAACCAGGCTGCGAACGGGAAGCAGCCGGCGGAGACGGCCGAGCCGTCCGCCGAGTCCGCACCGGCCGCCAAGGCCGAGTGATCGAGCTCGACCACGTCCAGATCGCAGCGCCGGCCGGCTGTGAGGTCGAGGCGCGCCGTTTCTTCGGCGACGTGCTAGGCCTCGCGGAGCTGGAGAAGCCCGAGGCTCTCCGCTCGCGCGGGGGCGCCTGGTTCGAGCTCGGCGGCGGCGGGCAGCTCCACGTCGGCGTGGAGAAGCCCTTCGCCCCGGCGCGCAAGGCGCACCCGGGGTTGCGTATGACCGCGGCCGAGCTGGACGAGCTGGCCCGGCGCCTGGAAGCCGTAGGCCGGCGCGTCGAGTGGGACGACTCGCTCCCGGGCGTCCGCCGCTTCTACACGGCCGATCCGTGGGGGAACCGGCTCGAGCTGCTCGCGGCGGCCGAGCCAGCCTAGCCGGCGGGGCCGCCCGCGCTCTCCCCGTCCTCGTCCTCCTCACGCTCGCGGAGGAAGCGTGTGAGCTCGGCGGCGAGGCTCTCGCCGGAGGGAAGCTCCTCCGCCGCCTCCATCAGGTCGACGCGCCGCTCGAGCTCCTCGACGTAGGCCGCCGTCTCGGCGTCGGACGCGACCGCCTCCGTCACCTGCTCGCTGTACTCCTCCGCGGCCCGCTCGAGCTCGGCCACGTCGATCTCCGCGCCGATCAGCTCTCCCAGGCGCCTGCAGAGCGCGAGGGCGGCGCGCGGGCTCGGCGCGAGCGAGACGTAGTGCGGCACGGCGGCCCAGAGGCTCACCGACGGAAGCCCGGCGCGCCGGCACGAGTCGAGGAGGACTCCGACGATCCCGGTCGGCCCCTCGTAGCGCGAAGGCTCGACGCCGAGCTCCTCGACCAGCGACGGATCGCTCGCGGCCGCGCTCACCGGCGCCGGGCGCGTGTGCGGTACGTCGGCGAGCAGCGAGCCGAGCGTCACGACGAGCTCGACGCCGAGCTCCTGCACCAGTTCGAGCACGAGGGCGGAGTACGTCTTCCAGCGGAGGTTCGGCTCGACGCCGAGCAGGATCACCGCGTCGCGGTCGAGGCCGGGAATCGGCGCGTGGAGGAAGGTGTTCGCCGGCCACTCGAGCTTCCGCGTCAGGCCGTCCTCGAGCGAAACGGTCGGGCGCACAGCCTGGAAGTCGTAGAAGTTCTCCGGGTCGATCTCGGCGAACGACTCGGCGCCCCATTGCTTCGCGAGGAAGCCGCCGCCGAGTGTCGCTCCCTGGCCGCCGTCGTTCCAGCCACGAAAGGCGGCGACGAGAACCGGGCGGCGGAGATCGGGCCGCTCGGAGACGATCAGCTCCGACATTCTCGGAGTCTAGTCCGCTCGCACGGGCCGCCAGAGGCGCGCGGCGAGCCCGACCGTCCACCCGACCAGGGTCGCCGCGGTGGCGACGTGGAGCAGGACGAGCCACCACGGCACGTCGCCGTAGGTGCGGTACTGCACCTCGCCGATGACCATCTGCGCCGCGAGGATCGCGAGCAGGCCGAGGCAGCCGCGCAGGAGCCACGGATACGCGCTGCGCCGTGTCCAGGCCCAGGCCGCGAGCACGAGGAAGACGACCCCGAACACCGCCACCGCGCGCACGTGCCAGTAGACCGCGGGATAGAACCGGCCGAGTCGCGGCACCACCTTCGTGCCGGAGCTTCCCGGGAAGCGGCCGGCCGCGGTGGCGACCGTCCCGCTCACCGCGAGCACGGTGACCGCCACGACGAGAACGAGCCCGCCGAGCCGCGCGATCCCGGGGAGTGCGGCTCCCTCGCCCCGCACGAGCCGCGACGCCTCCAGCAGCGTCAGGACGGCGAGCGAGACGAGCGTGAACGAAAGGAGGAGGTGCGAGATCACGAGATACGGGTTGAGGTCGTAGTAGACCGTGATCGCCCCGAGCGGCGCCTGCGCGAGCGTGCCGACGAAGACCGCCGTCGCGAGCCTGCGTGCACGGATCCCCAGCCCGCGGGTGCGCCAGGCCGCGACCGCGAGCGCGAGGGTCGTGAAGACCGTGACCGCGGAGACGACGCGGTTGCCGAACTCGATGTACGAGTGGTAGGTCTGCGGGAGCGCGTGCTGGGTCGTGCAGGTCGGCCACTCGGGGCAGCCGAGGCCCGAGCCGGTGAGCCTGACGGTCGCTCCGGAGGCGACGATGAGCACGAGGACCCCGACGGCCGCGAGCGCGACCCGCCGGAACGCCACCGGCGAGATCGTCGCCCCGAGCCTGCCCGGCAGCGCAGCCGATGCCGACCCCGCATCCACACCCCGGAGTGTAGAGCGCTTCCGACGGCCTTACGGCTCGAGCACGACGCCCGCACCCTCCTCCACCGCGCCGATGCGTGCGAGGAAGAGCCCGGCCCGCCCGAACTCGGCCTCGAGCGAGAGCGCCTTCTCCGCCGGCAGCGTCACGAGGAGCCCACCCGCCGTCTGGGCGTCGTAGGCGAGGGCGAGCAGCTCGTCCGGGACGCCGTCGCTCGAGACGTGGGCGGCGGCGAAGTCGCGGTTGCGCGGGTCGCCGCCGGTGCGCACCCCGTCGCGCGCGGCCTCGAGCGCTCCCTCGAGCGCCGGCAGCGCCGACGCCCGGAGCCGGATGCGCACGCCGCTCCTCTCCGCCGTCTCGTGCGCGTGTCCGAGCAGGCCGAAACCGGTGACGTCCGTGACGGCGTGCGGCGAGAAGGCCCTCAGCACCTGCGCCGCCCGGTCGTTGAGCGTCGTCATCCAGCGTGCGGCGCCCTCGACGTCGCCCTTGCTCGCGAGGACGAGCCCCGTGCCGAGCGGCTTCGTGAGGAAGACCGCGTCGCCGGGCCGCGCGCCGCTCTTGACCCAGACGCCCTCGGGATGGACGGTGCCTACGACTGCAAGACCGTACTTCGGCTCGGCGTCCCGGATCGTGTGGCCGCCGGCGAGGATCGCCCCGGCCGCGCGCACGGCCTCGTCCGCTCCCGTGAAGACCGCCGAGACGAGCTCGTTCGGCAGCTCCTCCGGGAAGGCCGCGATCGAGAGCGCGAGGAGCGGCGTGCCGCCCATGGCGAAGACGTCGTTGAGCGCGTTCGTCGCCGCGATCCGCCCGAAAAGAGCCGGGTCGTCGACGAGCGGCGGGAAGAAGTCGACCGTGAAGACAAGCGCGCGCTCGGCGTCGAGCCGGTAGACCGCGGCGTCGTCGGCCGGGTCGAGGCCGACGAGCAGATCCTCCGCCTCCGCCGGGACGAACCCCTTCAGCAGCTTCTCGAGGCGGGCCGCCGAGTACTTGGCCGCGCACCCGCCGCCGGCCGTGAGCCTCGTCAGGTTCGCGGTCTCCACGCCGTTTACTGTAGGTGCAATGGCTCGGGCGGCACTCGTCACCGGCGGCTCGTCGGGCATCGGGCTGGCGATCGCACGGATGCTGCAGGAGGAGGGCTTCGACCTGACCCTGGTCTCGCGCCGGCCCGAGCGGGTCGAGGCCGCCGCCGCGGAGCTCGGCGCCGCGGCCGTGGCCGGCGACGTGTCCGATGCGGAGGACTGCGCCCGCTTCGTCGCCGAGCACCGGGAGCGCTTCGGCCGTCTCGACGTCCTCGTCAACTCGGCGGGGATCGGCATCCTGGGCCGCGTCGAGGAGCTGCCGGTCAGAAGCCTCGACCTCCAGCTCGGCGTCAACCTGCGCGGGCTGTTCCTCGTGACGCAGGCGGCGATCCCGCTCCTGCGCGAGTCGCGCGGCTGGATCGTCAACCTCGCCTCGATCGCCGGCACGGTGCCCACTCCCGGGCTCGCGACCTACGGCGCGACGAAGGCGGCCGTGATCGCGCTCACGCGCTCGCTCAACGCGGAGCTCGACACCGACGGCGTGCGCGCGACCGCTCTCTGCCCCGGCTTCGTCGACACGCCGATGGCGCAGTGGTCGGGGATCGAGCCGGGCGAGATGATCCGACCGGAGGACTGCGCGGAGGTGGTGCGCATGTGCCTCCGCCTCGGCCCCACCGCGCGGATCCCCCAGGTCGTGATCGAGCGGATGGCCTCCCGCCGCGGCGACGCGCCCTAGTCCTACAGCTCGCCGGGCGTGCGGATGATCTTCCAGACCATGTAGAGGCCGAGCACGCCGGCGAGACAGAAGCCGGCGACGCCGAGCCACTCGACCGCGCGCGCGCGCACGAGCAGCGACGAGGAGAGGAGCAGCGCGCCGAGGATCATCGCGGCGCCCACCCGGTTGGCGATCGAGCGGAGGTTGTGCTCGAGCTCGTCGAGCCCGGTCGGGACGACGCCGACCGTCAGCGTGCCGCGCTCGAGCTCCGAGACGACGTGGCCGACGCGGCCGGGGAGGCGCAGGAGCGGGGCGAGCTGCGTGAACGCGTACGCCGCGAACCGGTTCGGCTCGAGCCTCCTCTCGACCTCGCGGCTCATCACCTCGAGCGACTCCGCCTCGATCAGGCCGACCGGGTCGAGCTCGGGGTCGAGGATCCGGGCGATCGAGTCGGCCTGCGCGAGCGTCTTTCCGACGAGCGCGAACGAGGTCGGCAGGCGGATGTCCCGCTGGATCGCTGCCCGCTGCAGGTCTGCGAGAGCCTGCCCCGCCGCGATCGACGCGAGCGGACGGTGATGGAAGCGCGGCAGCTTGCGCCGGACGTCCTGGACGAACCCGGCCTGGTCGGAGCGCGTCGAGGTCAGCGAGAGCGACGTGATGAGGTCGGCGACGTCGTCGGCGCGGTTCTGGGCGAGCGCGAGGAGCAGCAGCGCCAGGCCGGCCCGGGTGTCCTCGTCGAGCCGGCCGAGCAGGCCGAAGTCGAGCAGCGCCAGCCGCCCGTCGTCGGTCAGGAGGACGTTCCCGTGATGCGGGTCTGCGTGGTAGACGCCCTCGACCACGACCTGCAACACGTATGCGCGGAAGAACTCGCGCGCGAGAAGAGCGGCGCGTTCCGGGTCGAGCCCGTGGCCCGCTTCGACCTTGCGGCCCTCTATCAGCTCGAGGACGAGCGCCCGCTCGGTCACGTACGGCCGCATCACGCGCGGCACGACGAGCCCCTCGAACCGCTCGACGAGGCCGCGCACGAGCTCGGTGTTGTGCGCCTCCTCCACGAAGTCCAGCTCCGCACGGAGATGCTGCTCCAGCTCGTCCGCGAGCTCCTCGAGCTGGATCCGCTGCGCCGCCTCCGAGCGCCGGACCGCCATGCGCACCGTCGAGCGCAGCACCGCGAGGTCGAGGTCGACCTGCTCCACGACTCCGGGGCGACGGACCTTCGCGACCACCTCCTGGCCCGTGACAAGGAGCCCGCGGTGGGTCTGCGCGATGGAGGCGGTGGCCAGCGGCTCCGGGTCGATGCTGACGAACGCGTCGTCGCCGAAGTCCGCCCGCAGCACGGCCTCGACCTCGGCGAACGGGACGGCCGGGACCTCGTCCACGAGCCGTCCGAGCTCCTCGATGTAGACGTCGGGCAGAAGATCCGGTCGCGAGGAGAGGAGCTGCCCGAGCTTGATGAACGTCGTGCCGAGCTCCTCGAGCCCGGAACGAAACGACTGGGCACCTTCGCGCGTCGCTTCCCGCCGGCCGGCCAGGCCGATCTCGGCCAGGATCCGCCGCAGTCCGCTCTGGTGTGCGACCCGCCCGACGGTAAGCGCGCGGCGAGCGCGCTCGAGACGTGCGCCCACGGGGGCGTCATGCCACCGTTGGCGACCTGGGAAACGCAGCGCGGGTCGCGCCTACGCTCCCAGGTCTAGAGGCCGCCGCCGTCGCTCATCCCGAGCCCAGGATGCCAGCCGTGCAGGCAAGCGAGGAAGAACGCCAAGAGCGACGCGATGAGCAGCAGGTACATGAGCCGTCTGTCGGTCATTTGTCACCTCCCTCCTCTTCTAGAAGCGGACGTCCTGGAGAGCCTCGGCAGCCGTGCGGTACAGCTCGGCCGCCCGCTCGTGATCGCCCCGGCGCGCTGCGAGGTCGCCGCGTGCGACCCAGGCGGCCGCGCGGTGGCTCCCCGAGCCGAGCTCGCCGAAGCTCGCCTCTGCGGTGGCGAAGGCCGCCTCCGCCTCGTCGAGCCGGCCCTGCTCGAGCAGGGAGTGCCCGAGCACGAGCTGGGCGCTGCCGATCTCGTCGACGTAGTCGACGCGACCGTCGAGCAGCTCGAGTGCCTGGCGCGCCTGCTGCTCGGCCAGCTCGACGTCGCCCGTGCGCAGATGGACCTGCGCGAGCGACGAAACGGCGCGGCCGGCGTCGGCGTCGCGCCCGAGGTCGAGGGCGATCGCGAACGACTCCTTGAGCAGCTTCACGGCCTGGTCGGTGTTGCCGAGCAGGAAGTTGAGACCGCCGAGGTTGTTCGTGAGCTGGCTGACGTGAACCCGATCCGCGAGCTTGCCGTAGGCCTCCCGCGCCTTCTCGGCGTAGTTGCGCGCCAGCACCCAGTGGCCCTCGCGGTCGGCGATGAGGGAAGCCTGGAAGTACGCGGCCCCGATCGTGCGGAGATCCTCGACCCCCTGGGACAGCTCGAGAGCGCGCTCGACGTCGTCGCGGGCCGCCTCGAAGTCGCGCTGGCGCTGCCAGCAGCGCGAGCGCCACGAGAGGATGTTCGCCTTGAGCGCGTCGCACGGCAGGCCGGAACGCTCGGCCAGCGCGAGCGCTTCGTTGAAGAGCGCGAGCGCCGTCTGCACGCTGGTGAGCTGGTAGCGGCAGCAGCCGAGCCAGAAGAGGACGTCGGCCCGCTCGACGTCGGAGAACGACTCCGCCTCCGTGATCGCGCGCGCCTCGTTGAGCAGCTCGACGGCGGCACGGTGCTCGCCGACGCGCATCTTCGCGAGCCCGCTGCCGCAGAGCGCACGCACCTGCAGCTCGGGCATGCCCGTCGCACGGGCTGCGCCGACGAGCGGCTCGAAGGCCTCCACGGCCTCGACGTCCTCCTGGGCCTCGTACAACGCCTCGGCACGCGAGAGGGCGCCTTCGAGGCGGGCGCGCTCGTCCGTCGCGACCCCGCTCGCGAGGAAGCCGGCGTCGACTCCCAGCCGGTCGGCGAGCCACTCGATCGTCCCGGCGGTCGGCCGCGTCTTGCCGCGCTCGATCTGCGAGACGTACTCCTTGGAGAAGCGGTCGCCGGCGAGCTCGCTCTGCGTCAGCCCGGCGGCGACGCGGAGCTGGCGGAGACGCTCCCCGAGGCGAAGACCCTCGGGACTCGGCTTGCGGGTGGTGCGGCTGGCGGTCTCTCTCATGGCGTGATTCGGCGCGCCGTAGTCAAGCGCATACTTCACTGAAGCGCAACCGCGCGGGTTTGGGCATCCCCCTTTTGAGCGTATTCATCCCAAAACTCGGTCAACCATCCCAGTCGCAAAATCACTTGACCGAGGTACTTGACGACCCCCACCGCGGCTCCTATAGTGAGCGCACCTTGCAACCAGGCCGGACGCCAGGCCGCGGTTCGCAGGGGGCGCGCCGGGGCTCCCGGCAAGGGACGGAAGCGGGTGGGCCGCAGATCCGCCTCCACCATCCCGCCAGGAGTGGCGCGCCTCTCGAGAAGGCCCCGGAGCCGCAGCCGGGGCCTTTTCATTGGTCCGCACCCGCGCATGTCGGGCGCGGGCCAGAAGTGAACCCTCAGCCGCGGAGCCAGGAGAGCCGAGCGGTGCGGATTGCGGCCAGCTCTTTGTCGTCCAGGAGGCCGAGGCGGCGGCCCACCATGCCCAGGATGCCGCCCGCGAGCATGATCCACGCTTCCGAATCCGGATCCCGCTCCGCGGCGATCGCTCCCTGCGCCTGGCCGCGCCGGACGAGGTCCGCGACGAAGTCGTGCACCTCGCGCATGTGGCTGCGCAGATGCCGCCGCAGGTCGGGATCCTCCGCGGCCTCTCCGAGCGCCTGCACCCACAGCTCCGCGAGCTGGAGCTTCGGCGACCGGACGGAGACGTGCTCCTTGCCGATCGCCTCGACCGCGGCGCAGGCGTCGGTCGCCTCCTCGAGCTTCCGCTCCCATGCCTCGCGCGTCCTCGCCCAGACGTGCTCGAGCGAGGCGAGGTAGAGGTCGCGCTTCGAGGCGAAGTGGCGGTAGAGGATCGGCTCGGAGACGCCTGCAGCCCTGGCGATCTCGGCCGTCGTCGTGCCGTGATAGCTGCCCTCGGTGAAGAGGCGGATCGCGGTCTCCACGAGATGGCGGCGGCGGTCGGCGGCCGCCATCCGCGGCGAGGCGACGCTCACGCCGCCATCTCCGCCATGTGCTCGCGCACGACCTCCGGCCGCGTCCGCACCGTCACGACCGCGACGATCGCCGCCGCGAAGCTGATCGCGGCGCTGACCGCGAGGCCGGCGTGCAGGCCGTTCACGTAGTCCCGCGCCCCCGCGAGGGTGTGCGCCGTCGCGGGATGGATGAAGGAGGCGACGATCGCCCCGATCAGCGCGATCCCGAGCGAGCCGCCGACCTGGCGGAAGCTGTTGAGGACGCCGGATCCCACCCCGGCCTTGTCGACCGGCACCGAGCCCATCGCGGCCGCCGTCATCGGCGACATGGTGGAGGCCATCCCGATCCCGCCGAGGATCATCGCGGGCAGCAGCGTCCAGAAGTCCGAGTGGACGCCGACCCGCTGGTAGAGGAGCAGCGAGAGGCCGACGAGCGTCATCCCCCCTCCCATCAGCCACCGGGAGCCCACGCGGTCGGAAAGGCGGCCCGCGACCGGCGCGACGAGGATGATCAGGATCGTCATGGGGAGGAACATCGCTCCCGCCTTCGTCGGCGAGTAGTGGAGGATGTTCTGCACGTAGAGCGAGACGAAGAAGAAGACGCCGAACATCGAGAGCGAGACCAGCATCGCGACGAGATTCGCCCCGGCGAAGGAGCCGATCCGGAACAGCGACAGGTCGAGCATCGGCAGCCGCTGGTGCAGCTCGAGCAGGACGAACGCGACGAGCAGGACGGCGGCCGCGGCGAACAGGCCGAGGATCTCGGCCGAGCTCCAGCCCCGGGTGTTGCCCTCGATCAGGGCGTAGCTGAGCGAGAAGAGGAAGCCGGCGGACGTGAGAAGCCCCGGCAGGTCGACGCTCTGCTCCCGCGACGTGTCGCGCGACTCGCGGATGACGAGCTGCGAGACCACGATTCCGAGCGCGCCGACGGGGACATTGACGAAGAAGATCCAGTTCCAGCTGAGGTTCTCGGTGATCAGACCGCCCGCGAGCGGGCCGATGGCGAGCGCGAGCGCCGACACTCCGGCCCAGATCCCGATCGCCTGCCCGCGCTCCCTCGGCGGGAAGGTGGCGGTGATGATGGAGAGCGTCGCCGGGTTCATCAACGCGGCTCCCACGCCCTGGACGGTGCGGGCGCCGATGAGGAAACCCGCGCTCGGCGCGAGCCCGCAGGCGAGCGAGGAGAGCGTGAAGACCGCGAGTCCGAGGACGAAGATGCGCCGCCTTCCGTACAGGTCGGCGAGCTTGCCGCCCGTGATCAGCAGCGCGGCGAACGTGAGCGCGTACGCGGTGACGACCCACTCGAGCTGCGACAGCGAGACGTTCAGATCCCTCTCCATCGTCGGCAGCGCGACGTTCACCACCGTGTTGTCGAGCATGATCATGAAGAGGCCGAACGCCACGGCGGCCAGCGTCAGCCACTTGCGGTTCTCCTCGGCCGTGAGCACGGCCAGCGCCCTTGCTCTCACGCAGATCTCCCTCGTCCGAAGTTAGCGGTCACTAGGTTAGCGCACGCTAACATCGCTGCGTTGGCCGCCCCGTCTCGCCGCGATGTTTTAGACTCCGAGGCGGAAACCTATGCGCCTCGCCCTCGCCCAGATCGATCCGACAGTCGGAGACCTCGACGGGAACCGGGAGCTGATCGTCGCCCGCATCGAGGAGGCCCGCTTGGCCGGCGCGGACCTGGTGCTCCTCCCGGAGCTCGCGGTGACGGGCTACCCGCCCGAGGACCTGCTTCTGCGGCCGGGCTTCGTCCGAGCGTCGCGCGCCTCGGTCGATCGCGTCGCGGCGGAGACGCACGGCATCGTCGCGCTCGTCGGCGCGCCGCTCTTCGACGGCGTCCTCTACAACGCGTGCGCGATCTGCAGGGACGGCGAGATCGCGGGCTGGGCGAAGAAGCGGCACCTGCCGAACTACGGCGTCTTCGACGAGAAGCGCTACTTCGCCTCCGGCGAGGACATCGCGCTTCTCGAGGTGGCGGGAACGAAGGTCGGGATCACGATCTGCGAGGACATGTGGATCCCCGGGCCGCCCACGACCGAGCTAGCCGCGGCCGGCGCCGAGCTCGTCGTCAATCTCTCGGCCTCTCCGTTCCACGTCGGTCGGGCCACGGAACGCGAGGCGATCTTCTCCGCCCGCGCGCGGGAGAGCGCCGTGCGCGTCGCCCTGTGCAACACCGTCGGCGGCCAGGACGAGCTCGTCTTCGACGGGCACTCGCTCGTGATCGAGAAGGACGGCGCCGTGCTCGCCCGGGGGCCCGGCTTCGAGGAGGCGCTGCTCGTCGTGGACCTCGAACAGCCGCGGGCGGCGACCGCGGAGCTCGGCGACGACGTCGGGCAGATGCGGCGGGCCCTCGTCCTCGGCCTGCGCGACTACGTGCGCAAGAACGGTTTCGAAGCCGTCCTCGTCAGCGTCTCGGGCGGGATCGACTCCGCCGTCACGGCGGCCCTGGCCGTGGAGGCGCTCGGGCCGGAGCGCGTCCACTGCGTCTCGATGCCGTCGCGCTACTCGTCGGAGGCCACGCGAACCGACGCCCGGCGGCTCGCGGAGAACCTCGGCTGCGACTTCCGGGAGCTTCCGATCGAGCCGGTGGTGGAGGCGTACACGGGTGTCCTCGCCGAGTCGTTCGCGGGGTACGACCGGGACGTCGCCGAGGAGAACCTTCAGGCGCGGGCCCGCGGGACGCTGGCGATGGCCCTCTCCAACAAGTTCGGCTGGCTGCTCGTCGCGAGCGGCAACAAGTCGGAGCTGTCGGTCGGGTACGCGACGCTGTACGGCGACATGGCCGGCGGCTTCGCGCTCCTCAAGGACGTGTTCAAGACGGACGTGTTCAGGCTCGCGCGGCATCTGAACGAACGAGCGCGCCGCGAGCTCGTCCCGCAGTCGACGATCGATCGGCCGCCGAGCGCCGAGCTGCGCGACGGCCAGCTCGACGAGGACTCGCTGCCGCCGTACTCCGAGCTCGACCGCGTGCTGGAGGCCTACGTGGAGGAGGACCGCTCGCTCGACGAGCTGAGCGCGGACGGGTTCGACCCGGACGTGGTGGCGCGCGCGGTCGCGCTCATCGACCGGGCGGAGTACAAGCGGCGGCAGGCGCCGCCCGGCGTTCGGCTGCGGCCGAAGGCGTTCGGGCGCGACCGGCGCACTCCGATCACCAACCGCTGGCGGAACTGAGCTCGGCGAGCTCCTGGAACCAGCGCAGGCGCTCCTGCCACGGGACGGCGGCGTTCGCCGGCGAGGTGGACGGAAGCACGAAGAGCCGCGTCTCGCCGAGCTCCTCGGGCTGCAGGCCGAGCCCGGGCCGCCTTCGGAACGTGCCCCGGTACGCCTCCTTGCCGACGAAGGCGAGCCACCGCGGCCCCAGCTCTCGAGCGATCCGCTCGAGGCGCTCGGCCGAGCCGGCGAAGTCGGAGCTCCGCAGGTCGCCCGAGCCCGGAGTGGTGCGGTAGGCGGCGTTCGTGACGCCGATCCCCTCCTCGAGCAGCGCGAACTGCTCGCCCGGCTCGTAGAGGCGGGAGGTCAGCCGCGCAGCGTGGAGCAGGCGCCAGAAGTCGTTGCGCGGGTTGGCGAAATGGGCGCGCGCCGCGGCGGAGACGCGACCGGGATTGATGCCGACGAAGACGATGCGAAGCCCGGGAGCGAGCACGTCGGGCACGTCGCTCGCCGTCACGTCCCGCCCGGCCATGTCCTCTGCGTGAGCCACCTATTCCCCCAATGGGGGAGCGAGCTCCCTTCGTGAACGGTAGGCGAGGAGGCGTTACGCCGCGGTCGCAACTCTGTGCCGTTTCGGCGGGGCTCAGGCAGCCTCGGCAGCCGCCTCGGCGGCGTCGAGCTCGGCCATGAGCTCGTCGGTGCGCGCCTCGATGCGGGCCTCGAACTCGCGCCGCAGGTCCTCACCGGACAGGGCGGGCTCGTAGCGCGGACGCCGTGGCTCGATCTTGACAAGGGTCACCGTCGAGTCCCAGCCGCCGTACAGGCGCACGTAGCACTCCGTCTCCGACAGCGATCGCAGCCGCCGCACGGGCCGCAGCGTACGACGCGTCCCGGACGGAGCCTGGGTTCTGAGACCATGTCGGTCATGGCCGTCCGGGCAAAGGAGCTGCGGTACGCGGTCGACCTGACGCCCCCCGGCGAGCTCACGGAGGAGCACGGAGTCGGTCTCGACCCGCCTGCCGAGTGGTCGCCCGAGCACCTGCTGCTCGCGGCGCTGGTCCGCTGCTCGCTCAAGAGCCTGCGCTACCACGCCGAGCGGAGGGACGTCGACGTGCGATCCGCCTCGGGCAGCTCCCGGACGCTCGTGACCAAGCGCGAGACCGACGGCCGCTACGCGCTCGTCGAGACCGAGCTCGAGCTCGAAGTCGCCCTCCGGCCCGAGCCGGAGCCGGAGGCGCTCGCCGAGCTGCTAGGGCTCGCCGAGCGCGACTGCTTCGTCGGCTCCTCGCTGACGGCGAAGCCGAGCTACCGGTGGGTCGTCAACGGCCGGACGATCACGTGAGCGAGACGCTGACCCCGCCCCGCGAGCGTCTCGACCGCGGCGAAGGGACCGGTCTCGGCCGGCCGTGGCTCGTGATCGTCCTCAACGACGACCACAACACGTTCCAGGGGGTGGCCGCGACTCTCGCGGCAGTCATCCCGGGCATCTCGTACGACGACGGGATGCGGCTCGCAAACCGGATCCACGCGTCCGGACGGGCCGTCGTCTGGTCCGGGCTCCGGGAGCAGGCCGAGCTCTACTGGGAGCAGCTGGGCGAGCGCGGATTGACGATGGCGCCGCTCGAGCAGGGGTAGACGTGGCCTCGGCCTCCACCCTCGACCTCGACGCCGTGCGGGCGCGCTTCCCCGCCCTCGCCTCCGGCGTCGCACTTCTCGACGCGCCCGGCGGGACGCAGTGCCCGCAGTCCGTGATCGACGCGATCGCCGCCTACCTGCGCGAGTCGAACGCGAACCGCGGCGGCGCCTTCGCCGCCAGCTGCCGCAGCGACGAGCTCGTCGAGGAGGCGCATGCCGCGGCGGCCGGCTTCCTCGGCTGCGAGCCCGGGGAGACGATCTTCGGGGCGAACATGACGACGCTCAACTTCGTCCTGACGCGTACGCTGGGACGAACGCTCGCGGCCGGCGACGAGATCGTCGTCACGCGACTCGACCACGACGGGAACATCGCGCCGTGGCTCGAGCTCGCGCGCGACCTCGACCTGCGCGTCCATATCGTGGAATTCCGCGACGACACGACGCTCGATCTCGACGATCTCGAGCGGAAGCTGAGCGAGCGCACCAGAGTCGTCGCCTTCCCACTCGCCTCGAACGCGTTCGGGACGACGACCGACGCCGTGCGCATCGTCGAGCTCGCGCACGCCGCCCGTGCGCTGGCCTGGGCGGACGCCGTCCACTACGCGCCGCACCGCCCGATCGACGTCGCGGCGCTGGGCGTGGACGTCCTCCTCTGCTCGCCGTACAAGTTCTTCGGCCCGCACCTCGGGCTCGCCTACGGACGGGAGGAGCTGTTGCGCGCGTGGCGCCCCTACAAGGCGCGGCCGGCCGCCGACGAGCCCCCCGGTACACGCTTCGAGACCGGCACGCTCGCGCACGAGCTGCTCGCGGGGTTCGTCGCCGCCGTCGAGCACCTCCGCGAAGTCGGCTGGGGCGCGATCGAGGCTCACGAGCGGGCGCTGGGACAGCGGTTCCTCGACGGGCTGCCACGCAGCTGCACGCTGTACGGGCTCGGCAGGATGGACGGCCGTGTGCCCACGTTCGCCTTCCGGGTCGACGGGAGGACGCCGCGTGAGGCCGCCGAGCGGCTCGCCGCGCGGGAGATCGCGGTCTGGGACGGCGACTACTACGCCGTCGAGGGCATGGAGCGGCTCGGGCTGCAGCCGGAAGGCGCCGTCAGGGCTGGATTCGTCCACTACAACACGTTCGAGGAGGTCGACCGCCTCCTTGATGCGCTCGACGGGATCTAGGCAGCGTTGTCGGCCTTGGCCGCCTTCGCCGCTGCCGCCCAGCGCGGCTCGTGGCGACGGATGCGGTCCGGCTCCCGCCCGCGCCGCTCCGCGAGCTCGACCGTGAGCCGCTGGAAGAGCACGATGTCGACCACCGGATGCCGCGTCGGCAGCAGATCCACCTCGCAACCGAGCTCCCGCAAGGCCGCCGCGGCCGCCGCGGCGCGCTGCGCCGCGACGCCTTCGCCCTCGAGGACGAAGGCGCGTGCCGAGTCCTCCACCGCGGCGAGGTAGCCGTGGAGGAGCTGCTCGGTCTCGTACGCCTCAGCCGCGACCCACGCCCCTTCGCGCAGCTTGAGCACGGCCTCGTGGGCGGTCGCCAGCTCGCGCCCCGCGCCGGCGACGACGAACCGCTCCTGCTCGCCCCCCTCGGGCAGCGGCGCAGCCAGCGCCTCCCCGACCGCGGCCGGCAGCGACGAGATGTCCTCGCCGTGGAGCGCCGCGATGGCGGCGACGGCGCACGTGTAGCTCGCGGTATGGCACCAGCTCTCCTCGATCTCCGGGGTGCAGACGACCACCTCGTCGCAGAGCTCGGCGATCGGCCCGTCGGCCCTTCCGCTGACGAGCCACCGCGGGCCGCGCCAGGCTCGCGCCGCCTCGAGCGTGAGCGGCGTCTCTCCCTCGTGGGAGACGAGGACGAGCAGATCGGCCTCCCGCTCCGGATCGAGGACGAGCTCGAGCGCCTGGACGGCGTCTCCCCCCGTCATGGCCGCGTGGAACGAGGTCCCGCAGCCCGTGAAGAGGAGGCGCGCCCCGTCGGGGAAGCGGCGGTCGGTCGGCACCTGCGCCAGCCACTCCGGCTGCGCGGCGATCGCACGTCTCGTCTGCTCGCCGTGCACGAGGCATAGCTCTATACGATCGGGACGGGTGGCGATGTTCCAACGCGAGACGCTCGACAACGGCCTGCGCGTGCTCACGGCCGACCTGCCGCATGCGCAGTCCGTCGCCGTGCTCGTGATGCTGGCCGCCGGCTCCCGCTACGAGACGACGGAGACGAGCGGGATCGCGCACTTCTCCGAGCACATGTTCTTCAAGGGAACCGAGCGGCGGCCGACCGCGCGCGAGATCGCCGGCGCGATCGACGCGATCGGGGGCGAGTTCAACGCGTTCACCGGCAAGGAGACGACCACCTACTACGTGAAGTGCGCGGCCGAGCACCGCGACGTGGCGCTCGACGTCCTCGTCGACATGCTGCGCAACGCCCGCTTCCTCGAGGACGAGATCGAGCGGGAGAAGGGCGTGATCGTCGAGGAGATGAACATGTACTACGACACGCCCCGCGACTTCATCGGCGGCGTGTACGAGCAGCTCCTCTGGGGCGACCAGCCGCTCGGCTGGGACATCATCGGCCGTAAGGAGACGATCCGCGACGCGACGCGCGACACGTTCATGGGCTACCTCGACCGCTGGTACAAGCCGTCGCGAATGGTGCTCGGCGTCGCGGGCCGCATCGGCGACGGCTTGCTCGAGCGGGCGCAGGAGCTCCTCGGCGATCTCGAGGACGCCGACTCCGGCGAGCCCGAGCCGGCCGAGCCGCACCTGAACGGCCGCGTCCTCGTCTCCACCAAGCAGTCCGAGCAGGCGCACGTCTGCCTGGGGGTGCACAGCCTGCCGCTCGAGCATCCGGACCGGTACGCGATCCAGCTTCTCGCCGCGGCGCTCGGCGGCGGAATGTCGTCGCGCCTCTTCAGCGAGGTCCGCGAGCGGCGCGGCCTCGCCTACTACGTCTACGGGCTCAACCACAGCTACACGGACGCGGGCACGCTCTACGCGCAGGCGGGCGTCGACATCGCGCGCATCGACGACGCCGTGTCGACGATCGCGACGGAGCTGCGCCAGATCGCAGCCGAGCCGCTGCCGGACGAGGAGCTCGAGAAGGCTCGCAACTTCGCCAAGGGCCGCTTCGTGCTCCAGCTCGAGAGCCCGCAAGGGCTGATGATGTTCGGGCTGCGGAAGGAGGTGCTCGAGCGGCGCCTCCCGGATCCCGACGAGGTGCTGCGCGGGATCGACGCCGTGACGGCCGACGACGTCGCGCGCGTGGCGTCGGAGCTGATCGCCCCCGAGAGGATGCGGCTCGCGGTGATCGGCCCCTTCGACGACGCGACCCGCTTCGAGCCGCTGCTCGACGGCTGAGCGCGAGCTGCCTGGAGCACGCTCGCCCCGACGAGCGTCCGCGCCGTGACGGCGCTGCCGCGCGGGCTCCGACGACGACACGGAGTACTACTTCAAGCGCGAAACGACCGCAGGTTCGGTCCGGAAGACCGGAGCCCGTACGGCTATCCGGCTAGCTGGAGAATCGCGTGAGCGTCGCGAGCCGCCCGGGCGTGGGTCAGTGGTCCCGGTGGAAGTTCGGTGACGAAGGCGGTCGAGCGGGGGAACCGGTGGTTCTCCCAGTTGGTGATGCTGCCGGGGTAGTCGGTCAGAGGGTGGATTTGCAGCCCGATCAGGTGTGCGAAGGTGCGTTCGAGGCGGCGTGAGCCTTGCGAGTCGTCGACGAGGGCGAGCGTCTGGTGGAACCAGATGGCGAGGCGCGGCTTGACATGGAGCAGGAACCGGCGGAGGGCACGGCTCTCCGGCTCGGAGAGAGGTCGCGGACCCGAGTCGAGATAGCCGCTACCGCCCAGGTGTCGCCAGGCGTACGGGAAGTTCCGGTTCAGATCGACCCCGTGCGCGTTGCCCAACGTCCCGGCCGCCAGCCCGTCAGGGTTGATCGTCGGGATGAGCCACAGGTCGACACCCGTCGGCGCCCGAAGAGCGCGAAGCGCGGTCACGACCGCGATTCCAGCCGGCTCGTCGCCGTCGGTGCAGCCGACGACGAGCACGGGCCTGCCGCCAGACTGGCCGAGCCGGTACGCGTAGATCGCGCGTCCTCGAACCGACCGTCCAATCAGCTCGCGCTGGACAGATGATGCGCTCGCCGTTCCGTGAGGCAACCCGGCCACCAGCCCGGCGACGAGGACCAGCACGGCGACACCACTACCCGCCCGCACCCGCGTAGCTTAGGCTCCAGCCGGGCGTCTATCCGTGTGGGCCGGGGTACAGCTCCTCGCTGCGTGCCCACTCTCCGCCGTTCAGGTTCAAGCCCCTGTTCACGCACGGCTGTTGCCACAGCCGGCAGCCACCGTTGCGGTGGTCGTTCTTCTAGGCGTTGTGGCGATCCTCGTGGTGAATCGGCCATGGGCGAGCATGAGCAGCGCACAGGCTGCTCGCGCCCTTGAACACCGCTTGAGCAATCCGGAGAGCGCGCGCGCGCTCGGCCTTGGCCACACGATCACCGATCGCTACACGTGCTCGGCCACCACCGGCGCGTGGCCCAATTGGAATTACGAGTGCGTGGATTCCGCCCACCCCCGAGAGAGTGGGTTCTTCGTCCGTACCCGGGGAGACGCGATCGCGGAGATCCACCCCTCGGGCTGAATCGAAGGCCCCTTCTCGCCCGGGGCACGCCGGGTTCGACGTGCCCGGCGTGCAGCTGATGAAGACGGGCGGCGGCGCCTGCTGCAGGTCGGCGGTCCAGTTGGCACCTCGCCCGGATCCGCCCGTTGGAGTGCCTTCGACCTCCGCAGCCGCTCGTACGCGAGGTTTCTACCATTCGGCGCGGACGGCTCAAAGCCTCTAAAGCGGCAGCGAGTCGAGATCCGCCTCGATGTGCTTCCGATCCTCCGGGTTCGCGATCTTCGCGGTCTCGTCGCGGGCGAGCTCGTGGTTGCGGCGCGCCTCCTCGAGCTCCCCGGCGGCGAGATGCGCGCGCGCGAGCGCCTCGTGCGCGCCGGCGATGTCCCAGTCCTCCATCTCCGACGGCGACGACCGCACGAGCTCGAGGCAGCGGCGGGCGTGGTACAAGGCGCCCTCCGCCTGTCCGGCGAGAACGTGCACGCGCGAGCAGAGCCAGTGCGAACGCGCCCGGTTCGCCGCCGTGTGCGGCCCCTGCAGCCAGTGGTAGGCGGAGGCGTGAGCCCGATGGAGCATCTCGTCGTCGTCGTCGGGCGTCCGGTCCGGGCGCTCGATCAGCGTCCAGGTCCCGTTGTAGAGCTCGATCCCGAGCCGGCGATGCTCCTCGGGTGTCACGCCTCCGATCCTACGTCTAGGCCTCGGCCTCCTGAGCCTTCTCCTCGGCGGCGCGCTTCGCGATCTCGTCCACCACCGTCGGGTCGGCGAGCGTCGTCGTGTCGCCGAGCTGGCGGTTGTTGGCGACGTCCCGCAGCAGCCGGCGCATGATCTTGCCGCTGCGCGTCTTCGGCAGCTCGGGCGTGAAGACGATGTTCGCGGGCTTCGCGATCGGCCCGATTTTCTGCGCGACATGGTTGCGCAGCTCCTCGAGCTTGTCGACGGAGCCCTCACCGCCGCCCTTCAGGGTCACGTACGCGACGATCGCCTCCCCCGTGACCGGGTCCGCCCGGGAGCAGACGGCCGCCTCGGCGACCTCCTGGTGGTCGACGAGCGCCGACTCGACCTCGATCGTCGAGATGCGGTGCCCGGAGACGTTCATGACGTCGTCGATCCGGCCGAGCAGCCAGTAGTCGCCGTCCTGGTCGATCCGGGCGCCGTCGCCGGCGAGGTAGACGTCGTCGTACTTCGACCAGTACGTGTCCCGGTAGCGCTGGTCGTCGCCGAAGATGCCGCGGAGCATCGCCGGCCACGGGCGCTTGAGGACGAGATAGCCGCCTCCGCCGGGACCGACCTCGTTGCCCTGCTCGTCGAACACCGCCGGCACGACACCCGGGAAGGGCCGGGTCGCCGAGCCCGGCTTCAGCGTCGTGACCCCCGGCAGCGGCGTGATCAGGATCATTCCCGTCTCGGTCTGCCACCAGGTGTCGACGATCGGGGTCCGGTCGCCGCCGATGTTCTCGCGGTACCAGACCCACGCCTCCGGGTTGATGGGCTCGCCGACCGAGCCGAGCAGCCGCAGCGACGAGAGGTCGTGCTTCTGCGCGTATTCCGGACCCCATTTCATGTGCGAGCGGATCGCCGTCGGCGCCGTGTAGAGGATCGTCACCTTGTACTTCTCGACGATCGACCACCAGCGGTCCTTGTCGGGGTAGTCGGGCGTCCCCTCGTAGAGGACCGACGTCGTCCGGTTGCAGAGCGGCCCGTAGACGATGTAGCTGTGGCCGGTGATCCAGCCGATGTCGGCGGCGCACCAGTAGACGTCCTCGTCCCGCTTCAGGTCGAAGATGTAGTGGTGCGTCGCGGCCGTGCCGACGAGGTAGCCGGCGGTCGTGTGGATGATCCCCTTCGGCTTCGCGGTCGTGCCGCTCGTGTACATGAGGAACAGCAGGTCCTCGCTGTCCATCGGCTCGCACGGACACGAATCGGGGTCGTCCGAGACGTCGCTCTCGAGGTCGTGCCACCAGCGGTCACGTCCCTCCTGCATCGGCACGTCGCCGCCCGTGCGACGGAGGACGACGCAGTGCTTCGCGCCCGGCGCCGCCGCCATAGCTTCGTCGGCGACGGCCTTGAGGCCGATCTTCGAGCCCCGCCGCCACGCCTCGTCCTGCGTGATGACGACCTCGCACTTCATGTCGTTCATGCGGCCCGAGAGCGAGTCGGCCGAGAAGCCGCCGAAGACGACGGTGTGAGGCGCGCCGATCCGCGTGCACGCGAGCATCGCCACCGGCAGCTCCGGAACCATGCCCATGTAGATCGCGACCGGTGTGCCCTTCTCGACGCCGAGCTTCTTGAGGGCGTTCGCGAAGCGGACGACGTCCTGCTGGAGCTCCGCGTACGTGATCGTGCGCGTCTCGCCTTCGGGCTCGCCCTCCCAGTGGAACGCGACCTTGTCGCCGGCTCCGGCCTCGACGTGCCGGTCGACGCAGTTGAAGCAGACGTTGAGCTTGCCGCCGAGGTACCACTTCGCATACGGCGGCTCCCACTGGTAGAGCTCGCCGAAGGGCTCGAACCACGTCACGCGCTCGCGGCCCTCCCGCTCCCAGAACTCCTCGAACGGGATGTCGTAGATGTCCGCCTTCGCGTTGGCCCGGGCCGCGAACTCCTCGGGAGGCGGATACGTCCGCTCCTCGAGGAGCATCGTGTCGATCGCGTGGTGCTGGGTCGTTTCGCTGGTCACGCCCTACGCCTCCGCCCGTCGGGGCATCGGCGAGCCGAGGCGCCCGATGGGAGCGGCCCCCACGGGCAGCACCGGCGTCGGCGACATGCCGTTCACCACTCCCGCCGCGGACGCGTACCACGCGACGGCCGCCGTGACCACGCCGGCCCAGCCACCGGCATGGAGGACCCACGCCGAGGTCGGGTGATGGGCGAGCCGGAAGAACCCGATCGCGAGCAGGATCTCGGTGACCTCCAGCGTGAGGAAGACCAGGAACACCGCGACGCTGACGCGTGCGCTCCAGAGGAGCATGTACGTGTTGAAGATCGCGAACGCGACGAGGAACCAGGCGAGCGCGTTGTCCGCACCGCCGGCCGCGAACGCCGCGCCGAACGACTTCGAGAGCGTCGCGAGCGCGACCACGGTGCCGAGCCCGATCCAGAAGCCGCCGTACGTCGAGAACGCCGTGGCGCCGAACACGTTTCGGTTACGGAACTCCCACATCCCGGCGCAGAACTGGGCGAGCCCGCCGTAGAAGAGCGCGGGGCCGATCCAGATCACGTCGGGGATGAACGTGGCGTTGTGGCCGCTGAGGAGGAACGTCGTCAGAGCGAAGGCAGCGAGGCCCAGCGGCGCGGGATCGGCTGCGGGGACGCTCTCGACGAGCGTGACCGGCCGATCCGGAGCGAGAACACCCATGCTTGGTTGCCCTCCTTCTCGGCGCCGGCGGAAGGTCCCAAGGCCATCCGTCGGCCCCCGATTCATTTCCCGAGATCTTTACCGATCCGGGGCGGGGTTAGTCAGGGCTCGAGGTCGTACGGATAGTTCGTGAGTACCTCGGCTCCGCTCTCGGTGACGAGCACGATGTCCTCGAGCCGGACGCCGCCGTAGCCGGAGCGATAGAGGCCCGGCTCGACCGTCACCACGTCGCCCGCGACGAGCTTCTTGTCGGCCGTCTGTCCGAGACCGGGCGCCTCGTGCACCTCCAGGCCGACGCCATGACCGAGCCCGTGGAAGAAGCCGTCGACGAGCGGTTGCCCCGGGGTCTTCGTCCGCTGCGTGGGCTCCCCCGCCGCTTCGAAGATCTCGCAGGTTCCGTCGAAGATCGCGCGCGGGTCGGCGCCAGGCTCGATCTCCGAGACCGCCCGGTCGAGCGCCTCCTTGACGAGCCGGTGCCACTCGCGAACCTCGTCCGGCACCTCCCCGACGACGAAGGTGCGCGTCATGTCGGTGTAGATCGCGGACGCGTTGTCGCGCGGCCAGATGTCCACCACGATCGGCGTGCCCGGCGGGATCGGGCCCGACCCCATGTCGTGGCCGACCGCGCCCTGGGCGCCCGGCGCGACGATGTACTCGTCGGCGGTCGTGTCGTGGGCCGAGAAGGTCGCGTTCATCGCGGACTTGACGCGCTCGACCGTCAGCACCTCGCCGTCGAGCAGCAGCCGGTCCCCGTCGATCTCCGCGCGGCGAAGTAGGTCGCGGCACGTGTCCATGGCCGCCTCGGCCGCCTTCTGCGCCCGCCGCATGCCGGCGAGCTGCTCCCCGGACTTGACCCGGCGTCGGTCGTCGAAGAGATCCTGGTCGACCTCGAGCTCGAACCCCTCGGCACGCAGCCGGTCGGCGAGCCAGACGGGAAAGTCCTCCGGCACGGCGAACCGCTTCGAGCCGATGCTGTCGATCGCGCGGAGAAGGATTCGCGCTCTGATCTCACGCCACTCGAGCCCCTCGGCGATGAGCTCGTCTACGCCGAACTCCTCGCTGACGTGCACCTCGTACGGGCCGAGCTTGCGGATCCGGGCGGCCTCCATGGAGTTCGTGAAGACGTGGCTCGTGCCGTTCGTCTCGGCATAGAGGAAGGGATCCGGCACGGCGAGCGGCACGGCGTTCCGCATGTCGGCGGAGCGGATCGAGTCGGCGCAGATGAGGACCCCGTCGGCCACAGCGGCCCTGATCCTATCTGTCCGCGGGCGCCTTCCTCCGGCGCCTTTCATGCGGAAGAGGGATACTCGCGCCCAGATGGCCGCGACCGGCGAGAGAGAAGACCCGGCGTTTCCCGTCGGGGCGGCGTGCCGGATCGACTCGCGCTCGCCGTGGCGGCAGGTCGCCGAGATCCCTGTCGGGCTCGACCCGGAGGGGATCGCCCTCGACGTCGCGCGGCGGCGCGCGTTCGTCGCCTGCTCCCGCAGCGACTTCGTCTCGGTCGTCGATCTCGAGATACACGAGGTGATCCGCGAGATCCGCACGGGGAACGAGCCCATCGACATCGGCCTCGACGAGCAGACCGGCCGCGTCTTCACGGCCGACGCCCACTCCGACCAGGTGACGATCATCGACTCGGCGAGGCTCGAGGTCGAGACCGTGGTGCCTGTCGGCGGCTATCCGTCGGGGCTGACCCACGTGCCCGAGTTCCGCCGCCTCTACGTCGGCAACTCGCTCGGCTCGACGATGAGCGTGATCGACCTCGACACGCTCGAGACGGTCGCGACGGTGGAGGCAGAGCCGGGCGCCGGGGCGATCGGCGTCGACTCGACGCGCCGCCTCGTGGTGTGCGTGAACTTCGTCGCCGCCTCGGCGAACTTCTACGACGCCGACTCCTTCGAGGAGGTGGGGCGGCTGGAGCTCGGTACCGGCACCTGCGCGATCGGGATCGTCCCCGAGCGCGGCGAGGCGTTCGTCGTCAACTCGATCGCGGGCACGGTCTCGCGCGTCGACCTCGAGCAGATCGAGGTCGTCGAGGAGATTCGCACGGGATCCGCGCCGGTCGGGCTCACCGTCCACCCCTCGCACGACCGCGTCTACGTCACGAACCGCGGCGCCGGCACGGTCAGCGTGCTCGGTGTCGCCGACGGCGTGGAGTGGTCGCAGATCCCGGTCGGCGGCGGCCCGGGCGGCGTCGTCGTCGACCCGCACGACGGCCGCATCCTCGTCGCCAATGCCGGCAGCCAGACGATGTCGATCGTCGAGGACCTGCTCGCAGGCCGTCCCCCGGCGCCGGTCGTCGAGGAGCCGAGCCCGCTCCTCGGCACCAAGCTGCCGGCGTTCGCGCTCGAGGACTACTGGTCGGGAGAGCAGCGCACGAACCGCGACTGGGCCGAGAAGAAGTACATCCTCAACTTCTTCGCCTCCTGGTGAGGACCGTGCAACGCGGAGGCGCCGTTCCTCGAGGATCTGCGCGTTCGCGAGGAGGCCCGGTCGGGCCTCGAGGTGGTGCTCGTCGACATCTGGGAAGGGACGGAGCCCCGACCCGAGGTCGAGCGTTTCTGCGAGATGTGGGGCATCAAGGGGCCGATCCTCCTCGACCCCGGCGCCGAGCTCGCGGCCGCACTCGGCGTACGCGGGGTGCCCACCAACGTCGTCGTCGACTCCGACGGGACGATCCGCGCGTTCGGCGCCTCCAGGCTCGAGGAGCTCGAGCAGGCGATCGACGACCTCTACGGCGGGTAGGTGCGTGGCCCTCCTGCGCGCCGAGGAGGAAACGAAGGTTCGCGCGTGGTTCGCGGAGCTCGAGCGGCCCGTCGAGCTGCTCGTGGCGCTCGGCCCCGAAGAGACACCGGCGGCCGGGGTGCGCGACGTCGACTTCGGCGCCGAGATGGTGCGGGTTTGCGAGGGGCTGGCGGAGCTCGGCGATCGCGTGACCTGCCGCGTCCAGCACGAGCCCGAGGGGTTTCCACGCTTCCCGTCGGTCTCGATCCGGCCGGAGGGGCGCGACGCGGGGATCCCCTACGACGGGCTGCCCTGGGGCTACGAGCTCGGTTTTGAAGGATCGTGAGGTTCTGAACTACGGTCCGTGCCTGTATCCTGCTTCGATTCGGTCTCTGGAGACCCGAATGATTCGCTTAGCGAGGCGCAAGCGCGGATAACAGTCGTGCCATCCGTTGATCTGGTTCACGTGGAGGCCCGAGCGCAACCCGAGCCCCGAGCTCTGCTGAGCTCATTCGAGTCGCCCCTCCTCGGCAGTTACCGAGGGGAAGCCGGTCGACGAACCCGGCCTCACGGCGGGCCAGACGTATCTCTAAGCCGTTCACAACGTTTGTAGGCGCGTCACCTAGCCGGTCAGCTTGGCGGCGAGCCAGAGCCCCGCGACGCCGCCGAGCGCCCCGAGGCCGAGAGAGGCGAGGCCCAGCGCGCCCCCACCCCAGACGCTCGGGAGGAGCGCGCCCACCGTCGTCCCGACGACCACGAACAGCCAGACGACTCGTCTGTCCATGCCGCATCTATCGGCTCCTCCTCGGCGGAACCCGCGCCTCAGAGGCGGATCCAGAACGCGTGCAGGTGGCGGCGTCCGGCTCGTCGGAGCTCGACCTGCGCGCGCACCCGTCCTCGGACGGGGCCGGCGTAGACGAAGGTGACGATGCCCGCGCTGTGCGGCAGGAGCTCCCCGCGGCGACGCGGCCGCAGCCTCGCGACGGCCCGGCCGTGCGACCGGAGCACGAGCCGGACCCTGTTGTCGAGCCGCTCGGTCACGTTGCCCCGGTTGACGAGGCGCAGCTCGAGGATGCGCTGCGCGCCTCGTCTCCGCACCGTGAGCGCCTGCGGCTCGAGACGACGGACGATCCGCCCCCGGACGCGCAGGTCGACGACCACGCCGACGCGGAGCCGGACCCGGACGCGGCGCACGCCGAGCGGCCGCGTGGTCAGCAGCACGAGGGCCGGATGGTCGCCCGGAGCGGCCCGGCGCGGAGGTGCCGCCACGACGTGGAGAGTCCTCGTCCCGCCCGGGGCGATCCGGAAGCGCCGAGGGCTCAGGTGCAGCCAGCCGGCGGCGCGGCGGGCCGGCCGCACCCGCGGTGCGCCGCGCGGCGACCGCGCGAAGCCCGCCCGCGTGACCTTCACGAGGAGGGCCCGCCGGCCCGGGTTGCGCACGACGACCGTGGAGCGGGACGCACCCTCGAGCCGCAGGCGCAGCGGGCTCGCGCTGAGCGCGATGCCGCGACCGGCCGCGGCACCCGGAATGGATGCCGCGGCCGTCGCGAGGACGAGCGCCACGAGAGCTCGCCTCACTTGCCGATCACCGTGAAGGTCAGCGTCGACGTGTAGTGCCCCGCAGGGACGACGGGCAGCGGGGAGACGAAGCCGACGCTCGTCGCCAGCGTGTCGCCGCCGCTCGCGCTCGGCCCGCTGGTCGTGGCGAGCTGGAGGTCGGATGCCGGAGCGATCGGCACTGATACGAGGCCGCCCGCTCCGACGCCGATGCCGAGCGGCAGGTCGTGCGGCGTGAACGCCGTCCGGTGGACGGTGAGCGTGTAGCCGCTCGAGTCGTTGCTCGTCACCGTCACGTTCTCGGGCAGCGGGCTCGGCGTGGTTCCCGGGACCGCGGCGGGGAAGCTCAGCGTCGCGTGGTCGAGCGAGATCGAGATCACCGGCTGCACGTCGACGTCGACGCCGGCCGACGCGGTCGTCCCGGACGGAGGCGGCGAGATCGAGCACGTGCTCGCCACAGCCGACGAGTTCTGCGGATCGGGAGCCGCGGTCGCGAAGTCGGCCGCGTTGTCGTCGGTGTCGGTGCAGCCCCCTGCCGCGCGGGCGAGCGTGGTCGTCGCGCTGGGCGCCGGAGCGGCGCCGCTTCCCTCGTAGTCCGCCGCGCTGCCGTACCCGACCAGGTCCTCGAGGCCGGCGGCCGCCGAGCAGCTGCCCGGCGCGGAGCCGCAGGAGAGCGCCGTCGCGTCGTGGACGACCGCGACCTTGCCGCCCGTGACGGCGAGGTTCGAGCTGCCCGTCGCGTCGGCGGCCGGCAGTGCCGATCCGTTCGTGCCGCCGGAGGCGAGCTGGACGAGGTACCGGCCCCCGGCCGGGATCGTGCCGCTCAGCGCGGTCGACTGCCACGAGGTGCTGGAGGCCGAGGCGTACTGGAGCGTCCAGCCGTCGACGGCCACGGCGCCGGCGCCGCGGTTGAACAGCTCGACGTAGTCGTTCGCATAGGCGGCGCCGCTGTTGCCGCCGGCCGCGTAGACCTCCGCGACGACGATGCTGCCCGCTCCGCTGCCGCGCGCCGAGGCGGCCGCGAGCGGGAGGGCGAGAGCCGAGAGCAGGGCGAGCAGGAAGATGCGCTTCATGGAGCCTCCGTTCCGGGACGAGATGGACGGCTCCCTTGCTACCGGCGGCGTCCGCGTGCCGACAGTGTCCTTTGCGAACTCGGCACGAAGGCGGCGCACATTCGCCCGCGACGCGGCCCGCCGAGGTGCGGCTAGATTCAGCCAGATGGACGCGCTCGAGCGGGCACGGGAGGTCGCGGCGTCGTGGGACGAGCGGCTGCGCGCCGATCTGCCGGCCGACCTCGACATCTTCGACGCCCACACGCACCTCGGCACCGACATCGACGGGATGGTCGGGCGCTTCGAGGAGCTGATCGGCTCCATGGACCGGTACGGCATCTCGCGCGCCTTCGTCTTCTGCCTCGACGAGCCCGACCGGCATCCCGGCTTCCGGGCCGGCAACGACCGCACGCTCGAGTTCGCCGCCCGGTCGGAGGGCCGCCTCGTCCCGTTCGTGCGCCTCGCGCTCGACGAGGGGCCGATCGAGGAGGCGCGCCGCTGCCTCGACCTCGGCGCGCGCGGCATCAAGCTCCATCCGCGCGCCCAGAAGTTCCTGCTCAACGACGAGCGGCTCGCGCCGGTCTTCGCGCTCGCGGCCGAGCGGCGCGTCCCGATCCTGATCCACGCCGGACGCGGGCTGCCGCCGATCGCCGCGGGGCTCGAGCGGCTCGTGGACGCCCACCCCGGGACGCAGCTGATCCTCGCGCATGCCGGAATCGCCGACCTCGCCAACCTCGCGCACCGCTTCTCGGGCAAGCGCGGCGTCTTCTTCGACACCTCGGTCTGGAGCGCCGTGGACCTGCTCGGGCTGCTCCGCCTCGTGCCGCCGGAGCAGGTCGTGTACGCCTCGGACTACCCGTACGGCCAGCAGCCCGGCTCGCTCCTCCTCTCCCACCGGGTCGCGCGCGTCGCAGGGTTCGACGAGACGCAGCTGCGCGCGATGTTCGCCGGCAACGCCGCCGGGATCGCCGACGGCAAGGAGCCTCCGGAGCCGTCGCAGCCGCAGGGCTCGGACATCCTCGAGCAGCCGCTCGCGCAGGCGCGCATCCACCAGTACGTCTCGATGGCGATGCCGCTCCTCTTCGTCCGGCAGCCCGACGCGTTCGGCGCCCTCGGGCTCGCGCTCAACGCGACCGAGGAGCCGAACGGCTCCCACCGTGAGGAGCTCGCGCAGATCCGCGAGCTGCTCGAGGCGGCACGGGACCTCTGGCGGACGCTGCCCGAGGCGGAGGAGGAGAGCGAGCGCCGTCTCGTCGCGCGCACCGCCGTCCGCCTGATCCAGATCGCCGACACGGTGGCGGTGACGTCCGCATGAGCACCGAGCTGCGCCTGACGGTGAACGGCGGCGAGCACGTCCTCGACGCGCCGATCGGGACGAGTCTGGCGCACGTGCTGCGCGAGGAGCTCGGGCTGACCGGGACGAAGATCGCCTGCAACGAGGGGCACTGCGGCGCCTGCACCGTCCAGGTCGACGGCGTGCCGCGGCTCTCCTGTATCACGCTCGCCCACACGGTCGAGGGCGAGGTGACCACGATCGAAGGGCTGCGCGGACATCCGCTCGTCGAGGCTTTCGTGCGGGCCGACGCGGTCCAGTGCGGCTTCTGCACGCCCGGTCAGGTCGTCTCGGCCGCGGCGCTCGTCGAGGCGAACCCGCAGCCGACGCGCGAGGAGATCCGGCATGCGATGGCGGGGAACATCTGCCGCTGCGGCACCTATCCCAAGGTCGAGGAGGCGATTCTCAGTTGGCAAGGCTGATCCGCACCGAGAAGGAGGTCGAGGGTCGCTTCGAGGAGGTGTGGATCGTCGTCGAGGAGGATCCGCTCGAGCAGTGGCCGGAGGGGCCGCTGACCGTCGTCGGCCGGCCCGCGCCGCGCAAGGACGCCGGCGAGCGCGTGCGGGGCGAGGCCCGCTACACGGCCGACATCCGGCTGCCCGGGATGCTGCACGCGGCCGTCCTCCGCTCGCCGCACGCGCACGCGAGGGTGCGCCGGATCGACCTCGCGCCGGCGCTCGGGCTTCCGGGCGTGCGGGCGGCGGTCGGGCCGGGCGAGGTCCCCGGCCTCGTGGAGGAGGCGGGGTTCGCTGGCGCTCCCGTCGCCGCGGTCGCGGCGGAGACGTTCGCGCAGGCACGCGCCGCGGTCGCGGCGATCGAGGTCGAGTGGGAGGAGCTCGAGGTCGTGCTCGATCCCGACGACGCCGTCCGGCGGGGGCTCCTCACCGACGATGAGCCGCGCCGCTACGAGCGCGGCGACGTCGAGCACGCGCTCGCCCAGGCCGACGTGGTGGTCGAGGCGACGTACCGGACGCAGACCGTCCTCCACAACTCGCTCGAGACGCACCAGGCGGTCTGCGAGTGGCAGGGCGACACGCTGCACGTCTACATCTCGACGCAGTACATCTGGGGCATCCGCCACGCAGTCGCCGACGCGCTCGGCCTGCCCGAGGACAAGGTGCGCGTCGTGTGCGAGTTCATGGGCGGCGGCTTCGGCTCCAAGAACAGCCCCGACGAGTACACGTTCGTCGCCGCAGAGCTCGCGAAGCGGACGGGCCGGCCGGTGCGCTGCGCGCTCACGCGCCGAGAGGAGAACACCTCGGCCGGCAACCGCAACGCGACGATCCAGCGGCTCCGGGCCGGGGCCCGCAGCGACGGGACGCTCGTCGCGCTCGAGGGAGAGTTCACGAACGCCGTCGGCTGGTCGGGCTGGAGCGCCTCGACCGAGGGGCCGATGCGGATGCTCTACGACTGCGAGAGCATCCGCACCGTCACCTACGGCGCGAAGGTCAACACGCCGCCGATGAAGGCCTTCCGTGCGCCCGGCTTCGTCGAGGGGACATTCGGGCTCGAGTGCCTGATCGACGAGCTCGCGGCCAAGCTCGACGTCGACCCGCTCGAGCTCCGGCGCCGCAACTACGCGAGCTCGAACGACGGCACTCCGTTCTCCTCCAAGAACCTCGAGGACTGCTATCGCCGCGCGGAGCCGCACTGGGAGCGGCGGCACGAGGTCCACGCGCGCTCCGACTCGGTCTGGAAGCGCGGCGTCGGGATGGCGAGCCAGATCTGGTACGGCGGAGGCGGGCCACCCTCCTACGCGTGGGTGCGGCTCGGCTCGGACGCGCGGGCGACGGTGATCACCGCGATGCAGGACATCGGGACCGGCACGCGGACCGCGATGGCGCAGATCGCGGCCGAGGAGCTCGGCCTGCCGCTCGAGCACGTCGAGGTCGTGCTCGGCGACTCCGCGCGCGGGCCGTACGCCGCGATCTCGGCCGGATCGTCCACGACGCCCTCGATGGGCCCTGCGGTTCGTGCCGCCGCGGCCGACGCGAAGCGGCAGGTGATCGAGATCGCGGCGCAGCGCTATCACCTCGAGGAGCGCGTGCTCGAGATCCGCGACGGGAAGGTCGTCTCGGCGGACGACAACCTCTCGGAGCCGGTCGAGAGTGTCGTCGGCCTGCTCGAGGAGGCGCAGATCCTCGGCAAGGGCGCGCGCGGCCCGAACCCGACCGGGATGAGCGTGCTCACCTTCGGCGTCCACGTCGTGGAGGTGGCCGTCGACGTCGAGACCGGCGAGGTGCGCGTCGAGCGCGTCGCGGCGATCCACGACGTCGGGCGCATCGTGAACCCGCTCGGCGCCTCGAGCCAGGTGGAGGGCGGCGTCATCCAGGGCATCGGCCACACGCTCTCCGAGGAGCGACTGCTCGACCCCGAGACCGGCCGCGTCCTCACCACGTCGCTCGACGCGTACCGGATGCCGACCATCGCCGACGTGCCCGAGATCGTGTGCGAGTTCGTCGACCGGCCCGACGAGCACCTGACGAACCTCGGCTCGAAGGGCCTCGGCGAGCCGCCGATCGTTCCCATCGCGGCGGCGATCGCGAACGCGATCCGCGACGCCACGGGGGCAGACGTCCGCGAGCTGCCGATCTCGCGCGAGGAGATGCTGCGCGCGCTACGCGAGGCCGAGAGGCGGGAGCGCGAGAGGGAGAAGCGTGGAGCTCCTGCGGCCGTCTAGCGTCGAGACGCTGGACGGCGGGGTGTTCCTCCACGGCGGCTCGGAGGTCGTGCCGCTGCTGCGCGACGGGCTGCTCGAGGCGGACAGGCTCGTCGACGTGCGCGGCGTGGTGCCGCGCGGGGTGCGCGACGGCGTGATCGGCGCGGGCACGACGCTCGCGGAGCTCGAGGTCGAGCCCGCGATCCCGGAGGCGCTGCGGGAGGCGTGCCTGCTCGCCGCCTCACCGCAGCTCCGCAACATGGGCTCGCTCGCCGGCAACCTCCTGCAGGCGACGCGCTGCTGGTACTGGCGGTTGGGCTACCCGTGCCGCCTCCACGGCGGCGAGCGCTGCCACGTGCGCGAGGGAGAGCACCGCGAGCACGCGATATTCGCCAACGACTTCTGCGCCTCGGCCCATCCGTCGGACGTCGCGGCCGCCCTCGTCGCGCTCGGCGCGCGGCTGCGTACGAACCGGCGCGAGCTCGCAGTCGAGGAGCTCTACCGGCTCCCCGACGAGGGCGACCGGCGCACGACCACGCTCGAGCCGGGCGAGCTCATCCTCGAGGTCGAGCTGCCGCAGGTCGAGGCCAGCACGTACCTCAAGGCCATGGACCGGAAGCGCTGGTCGTTCCCGCAGGTCGGCGTCGCCGTGGCGCGGACCGGCGACGAGACCCGGATCGCGCTCGCCGGCGTCGCTCCGATCCCGTGGCGGATCGCGAGCGCCGACGAGCTCGAGGAGGCAACGCCTCTGCCGCGCACCGAGTGGAAGGTGCCGCTCGCGCGGGCACTCGTGCACCGCGCGCTCGCCGCGCTGGCGTGATCGCGGCGGTTCGTCCTCGCACCGCGCTCCAGGACAGGTCCAGCGAGGACACGTCCGGTGTCTGACACCGGCCGTGTCCCGAGGCGACATGTCCGGGACATGATTGGTCGGGACACACCGCGCTTGAACAAGCCGCAGTCGTTGTCCAAATCGGCCACGTCTGGTACCTGACACCGGACATGTCCGTTCACGCGGTCATCCTCGCCGCCGGCGCCTCGTCGCGCTACGGGACGGATCCTCCCAAGCAGGTCGAGCTGCTGCCACGGGTGCTCGCGGCGCTCCGCGAAAGCTCCGTGGACGACGTGGTCGTCGTGAGCGGCGCGCACCCCCTCCCCGTCGAGAGCGTCCACTGCCCCGACTGGGAACGCGGCCCCGGCGCCTCGCTCCGTTGCGGGCTCGCCTCGCTCCCCGCCGACGCAGAGGCCGCGGTCGTCGTGCTCGCAGACGGCCCCGGGCTCGACCCGCGGGCGGTCGACCGCGTGGTGGAGGACTGGCGTGCTCGCGGCGGGGACGCCGTCGCCGCGAGCTACGGAGGCGTCCGCCTCCACCCCGTCCTGCTCGCGCGCGCGCTCTGGGACGACGTGCCCGACGAGGGCGCGAGATCGCTGCCGGCCCGCCTCGTCCCCTGCGACGACCTCGCGCCGCCGGAGGACGTCGACTTCCCTATTCGAGCGGGATCCTGAGCGCGGAGAGCTTGGCCCGCAGCTCTTCGGGCATGGGCTCGGTCGCCGCCTTGCGCACGTAGATCCGCAGGCTCTCCTCGAACCGGTACCGCCTGCGACAGAGCTCGCACTCGTCGAGGTGCGCCTCCGCCTCGCGCATCTCCTCGTCGGTGAGCACGTGGTCGAGGTACGGCTGCATCATCTCCTCGCAGTGCGCGCAGGGGTCCTTCATGTCGCCTCCTCCAGGGCGGACTCGGCGAGCTCGCGCTTCAGGATGCGGCGTCCCCGGTGCAGCCTCGACATCACCGTTCCGACCGGGATGTCGAGGATCTGAGCCGCATCCGCGTAGCTGAAGTCGCCGAGGTCGACGAGCACGATCACGTCGCGGAAGTCGTGCGGCACCGCGGACAGCGCCGCCACGATGTCGTCCTGCGACAGCCGCTCCACGACGCGGTCCTCGTCGGAGACGCCGTCCAGGTTCTCCGCGAGACGGTCGTAGAGGAAATAGTCGTTCGCCTCGAGCGGCTGCATCTGCGGGGCCCGCTGTTGACGCCGCCCGCGGTCGATGTTGAGGTTGGTCAGGATCCGCAGCAGCCACGCGCGCATGTTCGTGCCCGGCTGGAACGAGCGCCAGCTGCGGAAGGCCCGCGCGTACGTCTCCTGCATCAGCTCGTCCGCGTCCTCGCGCGACGAGGCGAGATGGCGGGCGACGCGGTAGACCTGGTCGGAGAGCGCAAGCGCGTCCTCCTCGAACCGGACACGGTCGCGCGCCTCGGTGGCGAGCCGCTGCGCGTCGTCCGGCTCCGCGTCCATGCGGCTCACCGTACCAGCGTGCGCCATTCCCTCCCGAACGGCCGGAACGACGTTGCTATTCCACGCAGATGGGTACGCGAGGGTCGTGGACGAGAGACCCGAGATCGAGGAACGCCCCGAGAGCGAGCCCACCTCGCTGGAGGACGGACAGTCGATGGAGCCGGGCCGCGGGCCGCACGACCGCCACCCGGAGCTGGAACAGCTGCACGGCGTCCCGACCGACCGCGAGCAGGACGAGGACCGCTAGCGGCTAGACCGCGGCGAGCTCGGGGAAGCCGGCCTGCGCGAGCCGCTCCACGAGCGCCTCACGGCTCGTCCGCTCGTCGTCCCAGGCGAGCGTCAGCTGCCCCATCAGGTTCGCGTTCGCGGCCTCGAGCCCGTCGTGGCCCTCGAGGGCGTGCGCGAGGCGCATCACGCAGCGCTCGCAGCGGATGCCGCTCACCTGGATCGTCTCCGTGACCGTGGCCACGCCGTCAGCGTAACGTGAGGGCGGCGATCTCCCGCGCGGCAGCCTCGGGGCCGAGCTCGAGCTGGCGTTCCGCCTCCGGCCCGCCGCCCTCGCGCCCTGCCGCCTCGCGCCGGGCGGCGTACTCCTGGCGGTCGAAGGGCCCGCCGTCCCCGTCCGCCGCCTCGCGCACGAGCCGCTGCACCTCGGCAACGAGCTCGGTCGTCCGCCGCAGCGAACTCGGCTGGTCGAGGACGCGGACCTCGAGCGTCCCGTACTCCGGCCTCGGCCAGGCATCCCAGTGGCGGCGCATGCTGTCGTGGCGGCTCGCCGCCCGCCAGTCGTCCCAGCTCCGCAGCACCGGCGGCGTCCCGCCGGTCGGCATCTCGAGCAGGATCTGCGAGCGGATCGACCGCCAGCCGCTGTCGACGCCGTCCCAGTACGGCGAGTTCGCCGAGGCGGCGAGGAGGTCGGGCAGGCACGGCACGACGCCCTCGAACGCCCGCAGGCAGGTGCCGGGATCCGGAACGGAGACGTGCACATGGAGCCCGCAGACCCGCTGCCGGTGGAGCCGCGGCAGCTTCGCCTTCATCCGCTGGTAGCGCTCGACCCGGACGATCGGGACGCGCCCGCGCGCGGTGGGATGCGAGCCGGTGGCGAGCACGGCGAGCCCGTGCCCGGCGGCCCGCTCGGCGACCTCCTCGCGCAGCGAGCGCAGCTCGGCCTCGACCTCCTCCGGCGTCTCGACGACGGTGGTCGTGATCTCGACGAACGACTCGAAGAGCTCCGGCTTGATCCGCTCGGTCGCCTCGCCGAACACGCGGGAGAACCCGTCGCGCGCCGGCTCGAGCGTCTCCGCGTCGACGAGCATCAGCTCCTCCTCGACCCCGAGCGACCACGGCGGAGCCGCTCCGAAGCGGCCGAGATCCACGGCTGCTTCTACTTGCCGCGAACGCCGTGCACGGGGCGGCCCGCGGCCTCCCATGCGTAGTACGAGGCGCTCGGGCCGAAGTCGACCTCGTAGGAGACGATCCGCGGGTTGCGCCCGACCTCCTTCGCGCGCTGGGCGTGGCGCAGCAGGTTCGGGTCGTCCTGCTCCTCCCACACGAGCACGAGATGCGCGGCGGTCATGAACTCGGCGACGAACAGGCACCCGGGCGCCGGGCACGGGAACGGATCGGTGCTGACGCAGAACCAGCCGACGTGGTCGTGGCCGTCCTCCGTCCAGAGCTCCTCGGCCTCGCCGGGAATGCCGTGCTCGACGAGCCCGCCTCTGCCCGTGTGGATCTCCCCACGCTCCACCCGCGCAAAGGTAGCGACAGGTCGCTACCCACGGAGGAGCAACGCCCAGAGGCCGCCGACCACCGCCGTCCCGACGGTGATCCAGGCGACGTAGTCGCCCACCACCCCGGAGTGCGCGAGCCTGAGCACCTGGAGCGGCGGCCCCAGCGCCGAGCGCAGCGGAGCGCGAACGAGCTCGGGCAGCCGCCGGCGGTAGAGGCCTGCGAGCGCGAGGCCCACCGCGATCAGCGTCCCCCCGATGCCGTAGAGGACGCTGTCGGTCGTCGTCGGCTCGACCGCGACGGGAGGTCGCGGCGGCGCGGGCCGCTCGTGGTCCCGGAGAACTCGGTCGACGTATGCGATCCGGTCGCGCGCCCGGCCGGCAGCCTGCTCGATCCGCTGGCCGAGGCCGGGCGCGACGCTCACGACCAGCCCGAGCACCAGGAGCGTGCCGGTCACCGCGAGCAGCGCGGGCATGGAGGCCGAGCGCTCGGGCGCCGACTCCGGCGGCTCGGGAGAGAGGAGCGGGTCGCGCGCCGGACCCCAGCCGAGGAAGATGCGGGCGCCGGCGCGAAGGATCGCGGCCGATGAAACGCCCGCCGCGATCATGAGCAGCGGCTGTACCCAGTCGATCCCGTCGAGGGTTGCTCCCTCGTCGATCTGCGCGTGGCCGAGGTAGGTGCCGACGTACGGCACCCCCGCGAGAGCGATGGCCCCAAGACCGAACATGAGGCCGACTAGCGGCAGCGCCCGGCCCTTGCCGTGAAGACGGAGCTCGTCGATCGCGTCGAAGCGCACGAGCAGGATCCCGCAGCAGAGGAAGAGCGACGCCTTGAGGAGCCCGTGCGCGAGCAGGAGGCTGGCGGCGCCGCCCAGGGACTTCTCGTCCAGCAGCGCGATCGCCACGAGCGCGATGCCCATGTGGCTGATCGTGGAGTAGGCCAGGAGCCGCTTGAGATGTCGCTGCAGGAAGGCCATCACCGCGCCGAGGACCGCCGTGAAGATGCCGAGCGCGACGAGCACGGCGCGGACGTCGTGGGCCTGGGGAGCGAGCGAGGCGTCGAAGACGGTCCAGTAGCAGCGGGTCACGCCGAGCAGCCCGATCACGACCATGACGCCGGAGAAGAGGGCACACACGGGGGCCGGCGCGACCGCGTGGGCGTCGGCGAGCCAGAGATGGAAGGGCGCGATAGCGGCCTTGATCAAGAAGCCGCAGACGAGCAACGTCAGCGCGACGATCACGAGCCCGTCCGGCTTGTGACCGGCCAGCGAGTGGCCGATCTGGGCGAGGTTGAGCGCGCCGGTGCGCGCGTAGAGCAGCGCGATCCCGGTCAGGATCATGTAGGCGCCGACCGTGTTCGAGACGGCGAAGTTGATCGCGCCCTGGATAGGCCCGACGTGCTTGATCTCGAATCCGGCAAGCGCGTAAGCCGCAACGCCCATCAGCTCGAACCAGACGAACATGTTGAAGATGTCGCCTGCGAGCGCGAAGCCGGCCATCGCACCGCCGAAGAGCAGCATCAGCGAGTCGTAGGGCCGTGCCGCGTGGCGCAGAAAGGACCACGAGTAGAGCATCGACGCCAGGGCGAGGCCCGTCGCGAGCGCGGCGACGCCGGCGCCGAGCGGATCGGCGACGAACGCGATCCCGATCGCAGCGTGGCCGCGTGGCGTCCAGCCGCCGAACCACGTGAGCCGTGTGTGCTCCTCGCTCGCGACGAGGATGACGAGCGAGAAGGCGAACGCCCCGGCCGCCCCGACGACTCCGATCGCGTCGCCGAGCCGGCGCGGCAGCACGTGGTCGCCGGCCGTGCAGAGGGCCGCTGCGATCAGCGGGATCACAACGGGAAGCGGGAGCGCCCAGGTCATCCGCTCATCTCTCTCACCTCGTCGGGGTCGACCGTCCCGGCCTGCTTGTGCACGTCGAGGGCGAGCGCGAGGATGAGCGCGATCACGGTGACGCTGACGACGATGTCGGTCAGCGTGAGCGCCTGCACGACCGGGTCGACCGAGGTGGTGCCGAGCTTGACGCCCTTGAAGATCGGCGGGCCGCCGCCCTTCACGTAGCCGATCGCGAGCAGCAGCAGGTAGGTCGACGACTGCATCACGGTGAGGCAGAGCGCGAGGTGGATCAGGTTCCGGCTCGTCACGATCCCGTACAGCCCGACAAGGCAGACCCAGGCGGCGACGGCGTACGGGAGGAAGCTCACGAGCCCTTGGCCAACGGAACGATGTACTCCTCGAGGAACTCCGAGAAGAGGATCACGAGCGCCGCGGCCACCTCGATCCCGGCCGACCAGTTGACGAAGGCCGCGCTGCCGCCCGAGAAGACCGAGCCGGTGACTCCGCCATGGAAGAAGTTCGTGAGGAAGGGCATGCCGCCGACGAGCGCCGCGAGGCCGATCACGGCGTAGCCGCCGCCGCCGATCCCCTTGATCGGGTCGAGGATCGACTCGTTGCCGAAGGCCGCCCACTCCCGGTAGCCCGCCGCGAGGTAGAGGAGAAGCGCGCCGCTCGCGACCGCGACGCCTCCCTGGAAGCCGCCGCCGGGGGTGACGAAGCCGAACGCGACGACCCAGAGGCCGACGAGGACGACGGCTCCGATGGCGAGCGTTCCGAAGACGCGGACGAGGTCGCTCCCGGTGTCGTCGTGGACGTCCTCGGTGCGCCCCTCCTCGCCGCGCAGCAGCAGGACGACCCCGATCACCGCGCCGAAGAGGATGAACTCCTCGCCCATCGTGTCGATGCCGCGGATGTCGTAGGTGACCGAGTTGACGGCGTTGTCCATGTGCCGCAGCGGCGTCGCGAGCTTGGTGACGACGAAGCCGTACGGGCCCTGGTAGTCGCCGAAGGCCGGGATGCCGGTGTACGCCCACACGAGGAGCGCGGCGAGCCCGGCGAGGGCGGGGAGGAAGATCCCGATGCGGACGCGGCGGGTCACTCCTCGCCTTCCTCCTCGCCGCTCCGGGCGCGCACCCGCGCGATCGCGACCAGGACGACCAGCGGGTAGGCCACCGTTCCGACGACGAGCATCGAGAGGGCGACGTCGGGAGCGCCGAAGATGACGAACATGAGCACGAGCGTCAGCCCGTAGAGGCCGTTGACGACGATCATCTTCAGCGGGTCGCGACTGAGCACGACGGCCGGCGCGCCGAGCGCGACGAGCGCGAGGGCGACCGCCTGGAGCGGGACGAGGGTCGCGACGATCACTCCTCGCCCCTCGCGATCTCCTCGGGCGTCGGCGTCACGTCCTCGTGGTCGATCTTGCGGATGGCGCGGGCGGTGGCCGAGAGCAGCACCGGATTGAGGAGGAACATCAGAGCCACGGCCCCGATGGCGGTGAGCCCGCCCGACGAGAGGTGCTCGCGCACGAGCACGGCGGCGAGGACGAGGAACGCAGGCAGCGTCGTCCCGGCCGCCGCGTAATGGAGGCGGTCGGCGGTGGTGCGCATCACGACCACGCCGGCGACGCAGACGAACGCGCAGGCGACGCCGAGGACGAGCAGCACGTCCACGGCCAGCCCCTCGCCGTTCGACGCTACAACCATCGCCCCAGGAAGCGGGCGAAGACGAGACCGCCCGTCCAGGCCGTGACGGCGGCGACCGCCGCGAGGCCGAACTCGAACGTGCGATGGAAGCCCTCGGCGAAGCACATGAGCACGAGGACGGTGAGCGTGCCGGTCAGCTCGAGCGCGACGAGCCCGTCGATCGCGCGCCGCGTGTAGGCGCACCAGAGGAGCGGCGCGAACCCGGCCAGGAGCACCGTCCCCGCGAGCTCGAACGCGTCCAACTCAGGCGGGCTCCGCGGAAGCGCGGTTCGGAACGAGATCGTGGACGAGAACGACCTCGCGCTCCGGGTCGATCTCGACGACGTACGCGTTCGGGCTGAGCTGCGCGGCCCAGCCGGCCCACGCGCGCACGCCTTCGCCCTCGCGGGCCGGGAACGCGTGGGCCCGGTACTCGCCGCGCACCACCCGCCCGCGGACGATGCTGCGCGCGAGCGCCAGCGCGAGGAGCCCGAAGTCGATCACGATCTGGTGCGGCACGCTCCAGGCCTTGGCGACCCAGCGGAGCGGAATTCGCGGCGCCACGCCGGCACGGCTGCGCCCGATCTCGGCGATGGTCGCCGCCACGGTCGCGCCGCACGCCGCCGCGACGATCTCGATGCGATTCCAGTCGCCGGCGAGCAGCAGCCAGAGCCAGAAGGCCGCCAGCCACGCCGCCAGCCAGGCGAAGACGTGCTTCACGCGGGCGCGTATCCCCCGTTGGCGACAGCGCGAATCTTCCCGGTAGAGAACGAGGGCCCCCAGCGGGGCCCTCGTTCTCTCGGGCGAGGTGTGTGAGATGCGAGGTGTTACTTACTGGCCCTGCTTGATGCCCGGCTCCGCCCACGGAAGCTCGACGGCTTCGAGCGGCTGCCGGCCCGGGACGTTCCGGTCCTTCTTGAAGTGCCCCGTCGGCAGGATCGTCCGCTTCGTCATCGCCGTCAGAGACATCGCCAGCACGACGTACGCCGCGAGGCCGGCGGAGATGACGAACAGAACGCCGCCCGCTCCGAGCCAGCCGTTGCCGATGCCGGAGATGAACCAGCCGGCAGCCGACAGGCCGGAGCCGACCGCGAGGGTCCAGAGGACCGCCGCGATGCCCAGGCTTTCCGTCGTCGCGGCGAGCGCGGCGATGCCGGTCATGTAGGCGAGGCCGAAGAACCACAGCCCGAGCGCGTAGTTCGGAGCGCCGGGGACGGGCGCCGGGATCTTCCCCGTGATGATGAAGATCTGCAGCAGGCCGAAGGCGATCCAGAACGAGCCCCACATGCCGTGCGCGAGCGTCGCGACGACGTCGCGCGCCTTGTAGGACCACATGCCGGCCGCGAACTGCGCGATGCCGCCGAACGACATCGCGAACAGCCCGACCACTCCCATGTCCGCCCAGTGGCCGAGCCAGCCGGCCTGGATCAGGGAGACCATCAGCGTCGCGACCGAGAAACCCGCGAGCCCGAGCGCGGACGGTGCCGCGATCGGCTGGAGAAACACGCGCGGGCGGGCGAATCCGTCCCGCCACGCGTCCTCGTCGCGGAGCGCGACGCCGGCCGAAGCGCGCTCCCTACGCTCATCGATCGTGCTCATGTAGCACCGACCCCTTTCTTGCGTCGTGTCCTTTCTTCGTACTACGTTGTTCTTTCTCCAGATGTCCGACGCATAAACCGATTGCATCGGCTGCCGGTTTATGCGGCGACCGGCGCCGGAATGAACCACTCGATGTCGCTGTCGAAGCTGCTCGAGTCGTGGCCGGCTCTCCGGCAGCTGCGCGAAGGCGATCCGCTCGGGCTCGGCAGGGCGGTGCAGTCCCCACGATCGGAGGCGCTCGTACCGCGCATCGACGAGGCCGAGCACGTCGTCCACTCGATCTGCCCCTACTGCGCAGTCGGCTGCGGCCAGCTCGTCTACGTCAAGGACGGCGAGATCACGCACATCGAGGGCGACCCCGCGAGCCCGATCTCCCGCGGCCGTCTCTGCCCGAAGGGACAGGCCTCGAAGAGCTACGTGCAGAGCCCGCTGCGCGAGTACAAGGTCAAGTACCGGCCCCCGTACGGGACCCGGTGGGAGGAGCTCTCGCTCGACGACGCGATGGACATGATCGCCGAGCGGATCATCAAGACGCGCGCCGACACCTGGGAGTGGAAGACCGAGGACGGCAATCCCGCCAACCGGACGATGGCGATCGGCAACCTCGGCGGCGCAACCCTGGACAACGAGGAGAACTACCTCATCAAGAAGCTGATGACGGGCCTCGGCATCGTCCAGGTCGAGAACCAGGCCCGTATATGACACAGCTCCACGGTGCCCAGTCTGGGCACCTCGTTCGGACGAGGCGGTGCCACCACGTTCCAGCAGGACCTGCAGAACGCGGACTGCATCGTGATCATGGGCTCGAACATGGCCGAGAACCACCCGGTGGGCTTCCAGTGGGTGCTCGAGGCCAGGGAGCGCGGCGCGAAGGTGATCCACATCGACCCGCGCTTCACGCGCACGAGCGCGATGGCCACCAAGCACGTCGGCATCCGCGCCGGTAGCGACATCGCCTTCCTCGGCGGCGTCGCCAACTACATCCTCCAGAACGACCGCTACTTCCGCGAGTACGTCGAGCACTACACGAACGCGCCCGTGATCATCGACGAGGAGTTCGCCGACACCGAGGACCTCGACGGCCTCTTCTCGGGCTGGGACCCGGAGGAGGAAGAGTACGACGTCGAGTCGTGGATGTACGAAGGGATGGAGCTCCACGGCGCGGCGGGCCAGCGCGAGGAGGGGTTCACGCCCACGAAGGGCGAGCAGTCGGGTCACGGGGGCCACGGCGGCGGCCTCCACCACGGCGAGCCGCCGTCGGAGGACGAGACGATGCAGCACCCGCGCTGCGTCCTCCAGCTCCTGAAGAAGCACTACGCGCGCTACACGCCGCAGTTCGTCGCCGAGACGTGCGGCTGTTCGGAGGACGACTTCGTCGAGGTCTGCGAGACGCTGATCGCGAACTCCGGCCGCGACCGGACGAGCGCGTTCTGCTACGCGGTCGGCTGGACGCAGCACACGGTCGGCGTGCAGATGATCCGCTCGGCCGCCGTCGTGCAGCAGCTGCTCGGCAACATCGGCCGGCCGGGCGGCGGGATCCTCGCCCTGCGCGGGCACGCCTCGATCCAGGGCTCGACCGACATCCCGACGCTCTACAACATCCTCCCGGGCTACCTGCCGATGCCGCACACGGAGAAGTACGGCGACCTCGAGGGCTACATCGGGGCGGTCGCCGCGCCGACCGGCTGGTGGGGGCACATCCGCGCCTACTTCGTCAGCCTGATGAAGGCGTACTTCGGCGAGAACGCGAACGCCGACAACGACTTCCTCTTCGAGTCGCTGCCAAGGATCGACGACGACAACTCCGCCTACTTCACCGTCCAGCAGATGCTGAAGGGGAAGGTCAAGGGCTACATCATCGCCGGCGAGAACCCGGCCGTCGGCCACGCGAACGGCAAGGCGCACCGGCTCGGGCTCGCGAAGCTCGACTGGCTCGTGGTGCGCGACGTCGTCGAGATCGAGTCCGCCTCCTTCTGGTACGACAGCCCCGAGGTCGAGTCGGGAGAGCTGAAGCCGGAGGAGATCGCGACCGAGATCTTCTTCCTCCCCGCCGCGACCCACACCGAGAAGGACGGCTCGTTCACCAACACGCAGCGGCTGCTGCAGTGGCACTGGCAGGCGGTCGAGCCGAAGGAGGACTGCCGCTCGGAGCTCTGGTTCTACTTCCATCTCGGCCGGCTGATCAAGCAGAAGCTCGAGGACTCCGAGGAGGAGCGCGACACGCTGATCAAGGCGCTCCGCTGGGAATATCCGACCCACTCGGCGGTGCGGGAGCCCGACGCCGAGGCGGTTCTGCAGGAGATCAACGGCTGGGAGATCTCCAGCGGCAGGTTCCTCTCCGGGTATCCCGAGCTGAAGGACGACGGCTCCACGGTGTGCGGCTGCTGGATCTACTGCGGCTGCTTCAAGGACGGCATCAACCAGACCGCGCGCAAGAAGCCGCACTGGGAGCAGGCGAGCTACGTCGCCCCCGAGTGGGCCTGGGCGTGGCCGGCGAACCGCCGCATCATCTACAACCGCGCCTCGGCCGACCCCGACGGGAACCCGTGGTCCGAGCGCAAGCGCTACGTCTGGTGGGACGGGGCCGAAGGCAAGTGGACCGGCATGGACGTCCCGGACTTCGAGGAGGACAAGGAGCCGGGCTACGTGCCGCCCGAGGACGCCGAGGCCGAGGAGGCCATCGCCGGCGACCACCCGTTCATCATGCAGGCGGACGGGCGCAGCTGGCTCTACGTCCCACAGGGCCTCGAGGACGGGCCGCTGCCCACGCACTACGAGCCGCACGAGTCGCCGTTCGGCAACGCGCTGTACTCCCAGCGCGCGAGCCCGCGGCGCCAGCAGAACAAGGACCTTCCCGAGGACCCCTACAACCCGGTGGCGGACGAGCCGGGCGCCGAGGTCTATCCGTACGTCGTCACGACGTACCGCCTCACCGAGCACCACACCGCGGGTGGGATGACGCGCACCGTGCCGTACCTCGCGGAGCTGCAGCCGGCGATGTTCTGCGAGGTGCATCCCGACCTCGCGCGTGAGGTCGGACTCGAGCACGGCGGCTGGGCGACGATCTACACCTCCCGCTCGGCGATCGAGGCGCGCGTCCTCGTCACCGACCGGATGCGGCCGGTGCACGTGAACGGGCGCGAGGTGCACCAGATCGGCCTGCCGTACCACTGGGGCAAGCGCGGCCTCGTCAGCGGCGACTCGGCCAACGACCTGTCGCACATGGCACTCGACCCGAACGTGCACATCCAGGAGGTGAAGGCGTACACGTGTGGGATCCGCCCAGGCCGCCGGCCGCGCGGGCCCGAGCTGCCGCGCTTCGTCGCCGAGCTGCGCCACCAGGCGCACTCGAGAAGGGAGCAGGAGCCGCGGGTCGAGCCCGAGGAGGTGAGGAAGACCTCATGAGCGTGCTCGAGCAGGCCGCGGCGCACCCGGACGGCTGGGAGACGTACGGCGACGAGCAGAAGGAGCGCGTCGGCTTCTTCACCGACACCTCGGTCTGCATCGGCTGCAAGGCCTGCGAGGTCGCGTGCAAGGACTGGAACCTCATCCCCGAGGACGGACGCGTCTGGACCGGCGAGTCGTACGACCACACGTCGCAGCTCGGCGCGAACACCTGGCGCCACGTCGCCTTTGTCGAGCAGCGCAAGCCGCTGTTGACGAAGGGCACCGACCGCGCCGAGCTCGGGGTCGACGCGGGAGGCGACGGCGGCACGGGTCTCCGCTGGCTCATGGAATCCGACGTCTGCAAGCACTGCACGCACGCGGCCTGCCTCGACGTCTGCCCGACCGGCTCCCTCTTCCGCACCGAGTTCGGCACGGTCGTCGTGCAACAGGACATCTGCAACGGCTGCGGCTACTGCGTGCCCGCGTGTCCCTTCGGCGTCCTCGACAAGCGGCACCTGGAGGCCACGACCGACCCGCCTCCGGCCTTCCTCGGCCGCAAGGAGGACGGACGGGTGTGGAAGTGCACGCTCTGTTACGACCGCCTCAAGGGCGGCCACGAGCCGGCGTGCGCGAAGGCGTGCCCGACCAAGTCGATCCAGTTCGGGCCGCTCGAGGAGCTGCGGGAACGCGCCGACGCGCGGCTCGCGAAGCTCGACGCAGAGGGCTGGAACGGCGCCCGGCTCTACGGCCGCGACCCGGACGACGGGGTCGGCGGCTTCGGCGCCTTCTTCCTCCTCCTCGACGAGCCCGAGGTCTACGGGCTGCCACCCGACCCCGTCGTGACGACGCGCGACCTGCCCGAGATGTGGGGAAACATGCTCGCGGCGGCCGGAACGCTGCTCGCGGGCGTCGCGGCGCTCACGCTGCTCGGAGGACGCAGGTGAGCGAGCGCCTCCAGCCGCTCTCGAGCCTGGACGGGAAGCCGCCCGGCACGACTTCCTGGGACGGCTCGATCACCGAGGCCGGCACCGAGATGCGCTCGTACTACGGCCGGCCGATCATCAAGGAGCCGACCTGGACCTGGGAGATCCCGACGTACTTCTTCACGGGCGGCCTCGCGGGCGCCTCCGCCGTGCTCAGCTCGGCGGCGAGGGTGACGGGGAACGACACGCTCGCGCGGCGGGCGCTCTACGTCGGCGCGGTCGCCGACCTCGTCTCGCCGCTGCTTCTCATCTCCGACCTCGGCCGGCCCGAGCGCTTCCACCACATGCTCCGCGTCGTCAAGGTGACCTCGCCGATGAACCTCGGCTCCTGGGTGCTGCTCGTCAGCGGCGGGGCTTCGACGACGGCGGCCGCGCTCCAGCTCCTCGGGAAGTGGAAGCCGCTGCGGATCGCAGCCTCGGCCCTCGCTGCCCTGGCCGGCCCGCCCCTCGCCACGTACACCGGCGTCCTCATCGCCGACACGGCCGTTCCGGTCTGGCACGAGGGGCGGCACGAGCTGCCGTGGATCTTCGGCGCGAGCGCCGTGGCGAGCGCAGGCGCCGCGGCGTCGATCGTCGTCCCTCCGGAGAACGCCGGCCCAGCGAGACGGATCGCCGTCGCGGGAGTGCTCGCCGAGGGCGCGCTGATGCAAGCGATGGAGCTCCGGCTCGGGAAGGTCGGCGAGGTCTACCACGAGGGCGAGGCCGGGAAGCTCTCAAGGGCGGCCAAGGGGCTGGCCGTCGCGGGGGCCGCCCTCCTGGCGAGGCGCGGGCGGAAGAGCCGCACCTCGGCCGTCCTCGCCGGAGCGCTCGTCTGCGCCGGCGAGCTCTGCCTGCGCTGGAGCGTGTTCAAGGCCGGCTTCCAGTCGGCGCGAGACCCGAAGTACGTGGTCGAGTCGCAGCGGGAGCGCATCGCACAGGACGGGACGAAGGCGACGACGAGGCCCGGCGACAGCCCGGCCTCCCCGAGCCGCGGCGCGTGAGGGACGGCGTCGGCGCGACGCCGCTCCCCATCACCTTCCTCGGCCTGACGATCGCCACCACGGTCTACGCCGGCTTCGAGACGCAGGTCCTGCCGAGGGCCGATTTCCACACGGTCGGCTGGCTCGTGCTCGCGATCCCGGTGCCGCTCCAGTTCGTCCCGGCGGTCTGGGGCTGGATCCGGGGCGAGCTCGCCGCCGCCACCGCCTCGTCGGTGCTCGGGGCGACGTGGCTCGCGCTCGCGCTCGCGACGATCACCGGGCCGGCGGGCGCGCCCGGCCCGTCGAAGGCCGAAAGCCTGCTGCTGTTCGCCTCCGCCGCCGCGCTCGTCGTCTCGGTGGCGACCGAGCTCGTAGACGACGAGCTCGTCACGGCAGCGGTCCTCGTCGCGGCCGCGTGCCGGTTCGCGCTCACCGGCGTCTCCGGGATCACCCATGCTCAGAGCTGGACGACGACCGCGGGTGTCGCCGGGTTCGTCCTCGCGGGCGTCGCCCTCGCGGGCGCCCTCGCCGTCGAGCTGCGGAGCGCGCTCAGCCGCCGCCGCTGACCGCGTCGAGGTCGCAAACCTGCCCGCTCTCGGGATGCGGTCGCGTGTACGCGTCGCCGCCGGGCGGCAGCCCGCTCTCCTCGTGCGGCGAGCGCGGCTCCTCGTCCTCCGACCGCGGCTGGACGCTCACGAGCTCCTCGGCGAGCTCGTCGATGTTGTCGTAGCGCCGCTCGGGGAGCCGCCGGAGGAGCGCGATCTGCTCGCCGGTCGCGCCCTCGGCGAGCGCGTACCGCAGAAGGCTCGAGCGCTCGTTCGGCAGCGGCGCTCCCTCCAGCAGCACCTGCAGCTCCGCGACGGCCGCCAGCTCCACGAGAGATCGATCCCTCGTTTGCCCTCGCGGCAAACAGGTACTTCACGGCGCATGGAGCTCGGGTTCGCTCTCTCGTCCGAAGACCATCCGCCGAACGAGCTCGTCCGCCAGGCACAGATCGCCGAGCGGGCGGGCTTCACGTTCGCGCTCATCTCCGACCACTTCCACCCGTGGGTGAGCGACCAGGGGCACAGCCCGTTCGTCTGGTCGACGCTCGGCGGCATCGCCCAGGCGACCGAGAAGATCCGCGTCGGAACCGGCGTGACCTGCCCGCTGATCCGGATCCATCCGGCGATCGTCGCCCAGGCCGCGGCGACGGTGGCGGCGATGATGCCGGGCCGCTTCTTCCTCGGCGTCGGCACGGGCGAGAACCTCAACGAGCACGTCACGGGGGCGCGCTGGCCGCTGCCAGGCGAGCGGCTCGAGATGCTCGAGGAGGCGGTCGAGGTGATCCGCAAGCTCTGGGGCGGCGACGAGGTGACGCACCGCGGCGACCACTACACCGTCGAGCAGGCGCGCCTCTACACGCTGCCCGACGAGCTGCCCGAGATCTACGTGGCCGCGTCGAAGCCGCAGGCGGCCGAGCTCGCAGGCCGTATCGGCGACGGCCTCGTCTCGACGGCGCCGGACGAGGAGGTCGTCTCGGGCTTCGAGGAGGCCGGCGGCTCCGGCAGGCCGAAGATCGGGATGATCCACGTCGCCTACGACGAGGACGAGGAGGCCGGGCACGAGCGCGCCCACAGGCTGTGGCCGAACCTCGCGCTCGCCGGCTCCGGTGGCCAAGAGCTGCCCGCGCCGCGCGACTTCGAGGAGTCGGCCGCGAACGTGACGGTCGCCGACGTGGCCGAGTCGACGCCCGCCGGCCCGGACCCCCGGCCGTACCTCGAGTTGATCGGGAAGTACGACGACGCGGGCTTCACCCACGTCTACGTCCATCAGATCGGAGACAACCAGGAGGAGTTCGCCGAGTTCGCGGCGCGCGACCTGCTGCCGCGCCTTTGAGCGGGGTCCCCCAGCCGGAGGACATCTACCGGCGGACGAGGGAGGAGGGAGCGCGCCGGCTCGAGCGCCCACTCCTCGAGATGCTCTCCACCGCGCTGGCGGCGGGCTTCGACATCGTCGCGGGCATCGCCGCGCTCGCGCGTCGCCGGCCTCGACCACCGTCGGGGCAGCTCCTGGGCCGGCCTGGCGAAGCTCTGGACGACCTCGCCGCTCTTCAACATCCTCGGTGGCCTCGTCATCATCCTGTTCCTCTCGACACGGGGCGTCCTGCCGAGCGGTACGGCGAAGACCCTCGCGGCGAACGCGGACCGGATCCATGCGCGCGCCCCGCTGGCGCTCTTCGTCAGCGCGATCTTCGCGGGAGCCCTGATCACCGCGATGACCTGGTTCGTGGAGGGTCAGGAGTCGATGCTCGTGCGCGTCGTCGTCGCCTGGGTCGCCGGCGCCATGCTCCTGCTCGGCGGCTTCGACCACGTGATCGTGGTCACGCTCGAGCCGATCTTGGGCTACCGGTTCGGCGCGCACCTCGCCTGGACGTTCATCCTCGGCAACTTCCTGCTCGCGGCCGCCGGCAACATGCTCGGCGGGATCGGGCTCGTGACCCTGAACCGCCTGACGCAGGGGAGGCAGGGCGAGCGAGAGCGCGCCTCTGCTTGAATCGACGCATGGAGCAGTTGCGCGTCGGCGGGGAGAGCTACGGGTTCCACAGGCTCGACGCCGCGGCCGCGCGGCTCCCGTACACGCTCCGCATCCTGCTCGAGAACGTCCTGCGCCACGGGTCCGAGGAGGAAGCCGAAGCCGTCTCGGGCTGGGTCGCCGACGCCGAGCCGTCGCGCGAGATCTCCTTCCACCCGGCGCGCGTCCTGCTGCAGGACTTCACCGGCGTGCCGGCCGTCGTCGACCTCGCGGCGATGCGCGACGCGATGCGCGACCAGGGCGGCGATCCGAAGGCGATCAACCCGCTCATCCCGGCGGAGCTCGTGATCGACCACTCGGTCCAGGTGGACGAGTTCGCGTCGCGGCTCGCGATCGAGCGCAACGTCGAGCTCGAGTTCGAGCGGAACCGCGAGCGCTACGCGTTCCTCCGTTGGGGACAGGGCGCGTTCGACAACTTCCGCGTCGTGCCGCCGAACACGGGCATCTGTCACCAGGTCAACCTCGAGTATCTCGCCCGTGTCGTCGAGACGCGGGACGGCGTCGCCTTCCCCGACACGCTCGTCGGCACCGACTCGCACACGACGATGGTCAACGGCCTCGGCGTGCTCGGCTGGGGCGTCGGCGGCATCGAGGCCGAGGCCGCCATGCTCGGCGAGGCGCTGTCGATGCTCGTGCCGCAGGTCGTCGGCTTCCGGCTCACCGGGGCGCTGCGCGAGGGCGCGACGGCGACCGATCTCGTCCTCACCGTGACCGAGATCCTGCGGCGCACGGGCGTGGTGGGGAAGTTCGTCGAGTACTTCGGGCCGGGCGTGGGCTCCCTCGCGCTCGCCGACCGCGCGACGCTCGGGAACATGAGTCCCGAGTACGGCGCGACGTGCGGCTTCTTCCCGGTCGACGACGTGACCCTCGAGTACCTGCGCCTGACCGGCCGGGACGCCGGGCGGATCGCGCTCGTCGAGGCGTACTGCAAGGAGAACCTGCTCTGGCACGAGCCCGACGAGCAGCCGGCGTACTCGCAGGTGGTCGAGCTCGACCTGGACGACGTCGAGCCCTCGCTCGCGGGCCCGCGGCGGCCGCAGGACCGCGTGCCGCTCGCAGGCGCGAAGGACGCGTTCATCGAGTCGCTCGGCACGTTCGGGGTCGAGTACACGAACGGGTCGTACGACAAGGAGATCGCCGACTCGTTCCCGGCCAGCGACCCGCCCACGGGGGACGGCGTCGGCGACTCCGACCCCGTCCGGGCCCCCGCGCGCACCGCCACGCTCGACAAGAAGCAGGTCGCGGTCCAAGGCGAGGACTACGTGCTCGAGCACGGCTCCGTCGTGATCGCGGCGATCACGTCCTGCACGAACACGTCGAACCCGTCGGTGATGATCGCGGCCGGCCTGCTCGCCCAGAAGGCGGTCGAGCGCGGCCTCGAGCGCCGGCCGTGGGTCAAGTCCTCGCTGGCGCCCGGCTCGAAGGTCGTGAGCGAGTACTACCGGGCGTCCGGGCTCGACCGCTACCTCGACGAGCTCGGATTCAACACCGTCGGCTACGGCTGCACGACCTGCATCGGGAACTCGGGGCCCCTGCCCGAGCCGATCAGCGCAGCCGTCGCGGAGGGCGACCTCGTGGTCTGCGCCGTCCTCTCGGGCAATCGGAACTTCGAGGCGCGCATCCACGGCGAGGTGAAGGCGAACTACCTCGCGTCGCCGCCCCTCGTCGTCGCCTACGCGCTGGCGGGGAGGATGGACGTCGACCTCGTGAACGAGTCGCTCGGCCAGGGCTCGGACGGCGAGGACGTGTACCTGCGCGACATCTGGCCGAGCCGCGAGGAGATCGACGCGGTGATCGGCAGGTCGGTGAAGGGCGAGATGTTCTCCTCCACCTACGCCGACGTCTTCACCGGCGACGAGCGCTGGCGCGGGCTCGAGACCCCCGAGGGCGAGCTGTACTCCTGGGACGAGGCGTCGACGTATGTCCGCCTGCCGCCGTACTTCGAGCGCATGCCCCGCAAGCCCGAGCCGATCGCGGACGTCGAGGGTGCGCGCTGTCTCGTCATGCTCGGCGACTCCGTCACGACCGACCACATCTCCCCGGCCGGCGGGATCCGGCCCGACTCGCCCGCGGGGAGGTACCTGATCGAGCACGGCGTCGAGCGGCGGGAGTTCAATTCCTACGGCGCCCGCCGCGGCAACCACGAGGTGATGGTGCGCGGCACCTTCGCGAACGTCCGGCTCAAGAACCTCCTCGTGCCGGGCAGCGAGGGGACGTGGACCGTCCACCTGCCGGACGGCGAGGAGGCGACGATCTTCGAGGTCGCCGAGCGCTACCGGGCCGAAGACGTGCCCACCATCGTCATCGCGGGCAAGGAATACGGCTCCGGCTCGTCACGCGACTGGGCGGCGAAGGGCCCGAACCTGCTCGGCGTGCGCGCCGCGATCGCGGACTCCTACGAGCGGATCCACCGCTCGAACCTGCTCATGATGGGGATCGCCCCGCTCCAGTTCATGCCGGGCGAGAACGCCGAGTCGCTCGGGCTGACAGGCCGCGAGGAGTTCTCGATCACCGGGCTCGAGGGCGGCGAGGCGGACGAGGTCAGCGTGCGCGCGGACGGCAAGGAGTTCCGCGCCCGCCTGCGGCTCGACACGCCGCGCGAGCGGGAGTACTTCCGCCACGGCGGCATCCTCCAGTACGTGCTGCGGCGCCTGCTCGCCGAGTAGCTCGTCGTGGCAGCACCGCTGCTGGTGGTGGTCACCGGACCGCCGGCGTCCGGGAAGACGACGGTCGCGCGCGAGCTTGCGGCCCGGCTCCGGCTGCCGCTCGTCGCCAAGGACACGATCAAGGAGGCGCTCTTCGACGCGCTCGGCACGGGCGACCTCGACTGGTCGCAGGGGCTCGGGGAGGCCACCTACCTCGCCATGCTCGGGATCGTGGAGGAGTCCGTCGCGGCCGGCGCCGACCTCGTCGTGGAGGCGAACTTCGTCCGAGGCGGCGACGTCGAAGCGCGCCTCGCCGCGCTGCCCGCCCGCTTCGCCCAGGTGCACTGCACGGCACCGCTCGAGGTGCTGCTCCAACGCTACGCGGGCCGCGAGCGGCATCCCGGGCACGTCGACGCGGAGCGGATCGAGGCGTTGGGCCTCGCGGTCGAGGCGGGCCGTCATGATCCGCTCACGCTCGGAGGCGAGACGATCCGGCTCGACACCACTCAGCCGCTGAACATGGCAGCCCTCGCAGACCGCATCGCAGGCTCGAAACTCGAAGACCGGTAAGAGGTACCGTCACAGGACCGTGACGACGAGAGCGTCCGCAGGATCCGCAGGGGCGGAACGCCAGCCCGGTGGGCGATGTCAAGCCAAAATCCGCTCGTGACGTATCGGTGAGGAAGTCGTGATCGGAACGTGCAGTACGTCGTACCGGTCGCGCGCTAGACCTCGAGCGCCCCGGGATCGCCGGGAGGCTCTTGACCCCGCCGCATCCGCGCAAGCCGCGCCTCCGACTCGGCGGCGTGGCGCTCGCGCACGACGACCTCGCTCGCCTGCAGCTCCTTGCACGTCCACCACGTGACCAGGCCGAACACCACAGGCAGCACCCAGACGACGACCCGGTAGACCCAGATCTGGGAGACGTAGCCGATGCCGAACGTGACGTTCACGCGGTCGGAGGCTCCCGCGAGGAAGACGAGGAAGACCCAGCTGATCACCCCGACCCCGATCGCCGTGCGGACGGGCGCGTCGCGCGGGCGGTCGAGGAGGTTGTGGAAGGCGTGGTCGCCGGTGAAGCGGCGCTCGAGCCACGGCCAGAGATAGAGGAACCCGAACACGACGAGCGGGAATGCGGCACCGCCCCAGAACGGGTTCGGCACGACGGTGTAGTGGCCGATCGTGAAGTCGAAGCTCGGCACGAGGCGCAGGCCGCCGATCAGCCAGCCGAGGTACCAGTCGGGCTGGGCGCCGTTCGTCGACGAGTAGGTGTGGTACGGGCCCCAGAGCCAGATCGGGTTGATCTGCACGAGACCGCCGAGCAGGAAGAGGAGGCCGGCCGTCCCGACCATCAGGCCGATCGAGCGCGGCGCCTGGCCGGGGAAGGCGGGGACGCCCAGGATCGTGCGCTCGGTCTGCGCCTTCTTGCGCCGGAACTGGGTGTGGTGCCGCATCGCGACGAGCAGCAGGTGCGCGCCGAGCAGCAGCCCGATCAGGATCGGGAAGATCAGGACGTGCGCGATGTACATCCGCGGCCAGAGCCTGGGGCTGCCGGGAAACATCCCGTCGAAGAGCCAGTTCATGAGGTTCTGGCCGACGAAGGGCAGCGAGAGCCCGACCGAGTAGCCGATCACGAGGCCCATCCCGGACATGAGGTCGTCGACGAGGGAGTAGCCCAGGTACGCCTCGAGCAGCGAGAGCATCAGCATCGTCACGCCGAGCCAGTAGGTCAGCTCGCGCGGCTTGCGGTAGGCGCCGGTGAAGAAGATGCGGAAGAGGTGGAGGACGATCGCGGCGATGAAGACGTTCGCTGCCCAGTGATGCGTCTGCCGGATGAGCAGTCCCGCGCGGACGGCGAGCGAGAGGTGGACGACGGACGCGTACGCCTCGCTCATCTTCTGGCCGTAGAGGGGCGGGTAGTAGTCGCCGTGGAAGACGACCTCTTTCGTCGAGTCCACGAAGAAGAAGGTCAGGTAGATCCCGGTGGCGACGAGGACGACGAAGGCGTAGAGCGCCACCTCGCCCAGCAGGAACGACCAGTGATCGGGGAAGAGGTAGCGGAGCGCCTTGCGCAGGAGCGGCGCGCTCGCGGTGCGCTGGTCGACCCAGCGGACGGCGCGGCGGGTCATCGGAGCGCCGCGACTCCTCACGGCTGGGCCTTCCACATGCGGACGCCCCACCACGACGGGCCGACCGGCCCGTCGAAGTTCCCCTTCGCGCGGAGGTAGCCCCGCGAGTCGACGTAGACGGGCAACAGGGGTAGGTCCCTTCCCGCCGGCCCGAAGGTGACGGTGCCGCCGGTGGCCGGGTCGAAGGTGGAGTAGTGGCAGGGGCAGACGAGCGCCGGCCGCGGCTCGTCGGGCTGGAAGAGCGGCGCGCGGTAGAGCGTGATCGCGCACCCGGCATGGGTGCAGATCCGCGAGTAGGCGAGGATCCCGTGCGCGTCGTAGCCCTTCAGGCGCGGCGGCAGGCGGAGCTGGTCGACGGGCAGCCGGATCACGACGAGCGAGGCGGCCATCTGCTCCTTCTCCACGTCCGACGTCCCCTCGGGGAAGGCGAGATAGAAGTCGTTCTCCTCGATGTCCGACGCCTTGTACGGCCTGCCGTTCTCGTCCACGAGCCGCCGGCCGCGCCGCCAGGGCGTGCGCAGGAAGTCGCCGACGTGGAAGAGCGGCCCGAACGAGACCGCCGGCGCGAGCAGCGCGAGGCCCAGCGTCCCGCCGGCGCCGAAGAGGCCGAGCTTGAAGAGCCGCGCGCGCGTGAGGCGCGTGCCGCTCTCGTCGATCACCTCCGCGATCACCTGCTGCTCGCCCGGGTGCTCGTGCGGCGGGTACTCCTCGGCGACCTCCTCGGTCGGCACGAGCCTGAGGGCGACGACGACGAGCGCGGCGGCGAAGAGGAGGAACGCGAGCCCGATCGCGATACCGAGGAGCTGCGTCTCGGCGGGGAGCGAGGCGCCGAAGGCGTAGATCAGGATGAAGCCGAGGGCGCAGAGGGACGAGAGCCCGAGGAGCCCGAGGACGACGAGCTCGGCCGCGGGGTCCGGCGGCATGGCCGGGACCATCCGCGTGTCTTCCGGCCTCGGCCGCCGGCGGCGCCGGCCGAGGAGCAGCACGAGCCCAGACACCATCGCGTTCCGGATGCGGCTCAAGGGCAAAGCCGGCACCTCCGCTCGTTGGTGAGCTCCGTCGAGCCTGCGCTCACGAGCGGAGCCTCCGTCCGAGCAGCAGGCAGAGCACGAGCAGCGCCGGGATCGCGAGGAACCACGTCACGAGCCCCTCGGGGACCGGGCCGATGTAGCCGAGCCCCCAGCCGCCCGGCCGCCGCGGATCCTTCGTGAACTCCACGTAGCGGACGATCGAGTCGAGCTGCCGGTCGCTGATCGCGCGCTTGGAGAACTTCGGCATGACGTACGGCCCGATCCGCACCGCCTGCGCGACCTGGACGGGCGTCGCCTGCATGAGCGACGGCGGCAGCGCGCCCGTGACGTAGCCGCCCTGGGCGACGACCTGGTGGCAGCCGGCGCAGTGCTCGGTGAAGAGCTGCAGCCCCTGCGAGACGCTCCCCAGCTCGGGCTTCGGATGCGGAATCGGCGGCCCGCCGAAGCTCGCGACATACGCGACGAGGGCCCGGATCTGGTGCTTGCTGAGGAAGACGGGGCGTCGCCGGGGCTGCAGGCCGACGCGGCGGAGCGGCATGTAGCCGGTGCGGAGGTAGAAGTCCGCCGCGAGCGCGCCGACTCCGTGCAGCGACGGCCCGATCCCTCCCTGCCGTCCCTGCGCGCGGCCCGGCCCCGCGCCGGTCGCCCCCGAAGGCTCCTTGTATCGGCCCTCCGCGTTCGGGCCGTGGCAGCCGAGGCAGTACTGCCCGTAGAGGTGGTAGCCGTAGGCGGCGAGCGGGTCCTTCGGCGTGCCCGCGCCCGGCGCCGCCCGGGCCGAGGTCGCGGCGAGGAGGCTCGCCGCCGCGAGCACGGTGAAGATCAGGACTGCACGCATAGCGTGTCGAAGACGGCTGCGAGGCCGTCCATCAGGATCACCGTCAGGAAGAGGACGTTCGCAACCATCGCCGCGGTGGCGAAGAAGTGGAGCCGCGTGTAGGGGACCGCGCCGCCCCAGCGGCCGTCCTCGGGGGGGCCGTCGCCGTAGTTCGCCTCGCGTGTCGCGAGGAAGACCGCGACGGCCGCCGCCTCCGATACGAGAACGAGCAGCGCCGCGGCGGCGAGGATCGCGAGCTGCCAGGTGTCGTAGCCGATCCCCCAGTGCGCGCCCGCGACGTTGCACCGCGCCTCGCCGACCCCGTAGCCGACGACGTGCTGCGCGGTCCACGCGAGCGGCGCGACGACGACGCCGATCCACTGCACGATGCTGAGCTGGCGCAGGGTGAAGCGCCCGACGCGCTCCTCGGGCGACGGCGCGACGAGCGTCTCGCGCCGGGCGGGGACGATGCCGCGGAGCGAGCTCATAACGTGGCGCTCAGCAGCACCCCGATCACGATCAGGGTGAGCAGGTTGACGGCGTGCCAGTAGAAGGCGACGGCCTGCACGGCGTTGAGGCGGTACATCGTCAGGCCCCGCATGAGCTTCCAGAGCAGCCAGACGACGAGGACGATCCCGACCGCGACGTGCACGTGGTCGGCGCCGAGCAGCGTGTAGTAGATCGAGCCGTACGCGTTGTCCTGCGGCGTCGAACGCCGAAGCTGGTCGAGGTAGTCGTGGATCTCGTAGCCGAGGTAGCCGCACTGGACGACGAGGGCCCACACGAGCAGGAGCCGCGTGGCCCGAAGCCTCCCCCGCCGTGCGGCCTTCGCCGCGAGGTGCATCGGCAGGCTCGTGGTGGCGAGGATCCCCACCATGATCAGCGGCACGACGACCCTCGGCTCCGGCATGCCGGGCGGCGGCCAGTGCGGGCTGCTGAAGCGGAGGTAGTAGTACGAGCCGATGAAGGTGCCGAAAAGCGTCGCCTCGCTCGCGATCACCATCGCCATGCCCCAGAACGCGACGCTCGGCCCGCGCCGGCGGCCCGCCAAGACCATCGCCTCGGCCGGGCCGCGCGCGTCCGTCGTGCGCGGGACGACGCCCTCGGGGACTCCGCCTGCCACGTAGTCCGTCACGTCAGGCCTCGCTCTCCTGCGGCTCCTCGCCGTGCCAGCCGAGCAGCACGAGCAGGATCCCGGCCACCGCGAAGCAGAAGCCCATCCAGAGGTGGAGGAGCAGGAGCACGAAGACGACGGCGAGCGCGAGGCCGAGCAGGATCGGCCACGGCGAGTCGTGCGGCATCTCGACGATCTCGGCCCACCAGCCGTCGACGGGAGAGCTCACCGGCTGCTCGTGCCCCTGCTCGAGCACCATGACGCCCGCGGCGAGCTTGCGCCGGTCCTCCTCCCGGTCCGCGTAGTCCCAGTTCGCGTACGCGCTCGAGACCTTCGGGATGACGGCGAAGTTGTACTCCGGCGGCGGGGACGGAATCGTCCACTCGAGGGTCGCGCCGTGCCACGGATCGGGCCCGGCGGGCAGGCCGCGGAAGTAGCTGACGACGAGGTTGGCCATCAGCACGACGATCCCGACCGTCGTGATGTAGGAGCCGATCGTCTCCGCGAGGTTTGCGGGCCCCCAGCCGAGCCCGGCGGGATACGTGTAGTTGCGGCGCGGCATCCCCTCGAGCCCGACGATGTGCATCGGGAAGAAGAGGAGGTTCGTGCCGATGAAGATGAGCCAGAAGCTGATCTGGCCGGGCAGCTCGAAGTAGAGCTTTCCCGTGACCTTCGGAAACCAGAAGTACATGCCGCCGAAGATCGGGAAGACGGCGGCCCCGAAGATGATGTAGTGGAAGTGGGCGATGACGAAGTAGGTGTCCGTCACCTGCTGGTCGAACGGCACGGCCAGGAACATGATCCCGGTCAGGCCGCCGGCGACGAACATGAAGATGAAGCCGGCGATGAAGAGCAGCGGCGTCTTGAAGCGCGCGTTGCCCGTGATGAAGGTCATGCACCAGGCGAAGACCTGGATCGTGCTCGGGATCACGACGATCGCCGTCGCCGCGGCGAAGAAGATGACGGTGATCGTGGGCATCCCCGTGGCGAACATGTGGTGCGCCCAGACGCCGAAGCCGATGAAGACGACGAGCAGCTCGGCGACCGCGACGAGCGGGAAGGCCACGACCCGCCGCTGCGTGAAGGCCGGGATGATCTCGGTCGCAATCCCGAAGGCCGGGACGATGAGGATGTAGACCTCGGGATGGCCGAAGATCCAGAACAGGTGCTGCCAGAGCATCGCCGACCCTCCCCTGGCGACGTCGAAGAAGTGGGTGCCGACGTTGCGGTCGAGGAAGAGGAAGATCGTGTCCGCCGTCAGCGAGGGCAGCGCGAAGAGGAGGCCCCAGGAGGCCGCGAGGAAGGCGAAGCAGAACAGCGGCATCCGGTTGAAGGACATCCCGGGCGCCCGCATCTTGAGGATCGTGACGATGAAGTTCGCCGCCGTCAGCGTCGAGGAGATGCCGTTGAAGATGATGCCGAGGCAGTAAAAGTCGATCGCGTGGCCCGGGTCGAACTTCGCGTTCGCGAGCGGCACGTAGTCGAACCAGCCCGCGTTCGGCGCCATGCCGATGAAGAGGCTCGTGTAGATGAAGATCCCCGAGCCGAGGAAGATCCAGTAGCTGAGCGCGTTGAGGCGCGGGAAGGCCATGTCCCGCGCGCCGATCATCAGGGGTAGCAGGTAGTTCCCGAACGCCCCCGTCGTCATCGGGATGATGAAGAAGAAGATCATCGTAATCCCGTGCATCGTGAAGAGCTGGTCGTAGACCGACGGGCCGACGACGTGCTGGTTCGGCTGCATCAGCTGCGTGCGCATGATCAGCGCCTCGGCGCCGCCCGCCGCGAAGAGCACGAGCGTCGTCCAGAAGTAGAGGAGGCCGATCCGCTTGTGGTCGGTCGTCATCAGCCAGCCGAGCACGCCGGGGCGTGACTGCCACATGCGCTCGAGGCGCTCGAGGATCTCCTCGGCGGGCGCGGGCGGGGGCGGGACCGTGGTGGCTATTTCAGGCTCTCCAGGTAGGCGACGAGGGCCCGGAGCTGCGCGCGTCCCAGCTCGAGGTTCGGCATCTGGTTCCCGGGCTTGAGGTGCTGGGAGTCGACGATCCAGCGGGCCAGATAGTTACGCCGGTTCGGAATCGTCAGGCCGCCGAGGGTCGTGCGGCTCGCGAGATGCGTGAGGTCGGGGCCGACGAAGCCTCTCGCGCTCGTGCCGCGGATCGTGTGGCAGCTCGAGCACGGCCCGCTGAGGAAGACCTGCTCGCCGCGCCGCTCGAGGGCCGTCGTGGGCGCTGCGGCCGGCGCCGCCTGCCCCCGCAGCCACGCGTGGAAGGCCGCCCTCGTCTGGACGAAGACGAGCATCCCCATGTGCGTGTGCTGGAGGCCGCAGTACTCGGCGCACTGGCCGCGGTAGACGCCGGGCCTGTTCGCGTAGAGGAGGATCCGGTTCCGCCGGCCCGGGATCGTGTCGATCTTGCGGTTCAGCTCCGGCACCCAGAAGCTGTGGATGACGTCGGCGGTCGTCGCGACGAGGTTGACACGGGTGCGGACGGGAATGTGCAGCTCGTCGGCCGTGACCGCCTTCGTCCCCGGATACCGAAACTCCCAGTACCACTGATGGCCGATGGCGTCGACGGTCATGGCCGTGCTGGACGCCGCGGGCGCCTGGGTGACGCCGATGATCACCCCGTTGCCCACGATGAAGAGGGCCGTGACCACCATGAGCGGGAAGACGACGCCCATCCCGACCACGACCCACCAGCCCTGCCTCTCGCCCGGATGCGGATCGTCGGCGTCCGCTCCGAAGCCGCGCCGGCCACGCCGGAACCAGGCGAGCACGAGCAGCCCCGTGATGAGCGCGAGGCCGCCGAAGGCGACCGCCATCATGACCCAGAAGAGATTCGTGATGTCCCCCGCCGGGTGACTGTGCGGGTTGAGCACGCTCTGCCGGCCGCCGCAGCCCGCGAGTGTCAGCGGGAGGAGCGCCGACGCAGCTGCCGCGATTCTCCTGCGCGGCTTCGTCCCCCGAGACGTGCTCAATCCGGGAAACGGGTACCCCTGCGTGTGCCTCACAAACCCAACGGACTCCGATGAACTGGAACTTCGACCCGCTCGAGCTGTCCGTCCTCGCCCTCGCGGGCGCGCTCTACTGGCGCCGCGCGCGGACACTCGCCCGCCGCGGGATGCCGGTGCCGGCACCGCGACTCGCGGCGTTCACGGCGGGACTGCTGACGCTCTTCGCGGCGCTCGCCTCGCCGATCGACACGATCGGCGAGGAGCGGCTCTTCTCGATGCACATGTTCCAGCACCTGCTGCTCGGCGACGTGGCGGCGCTGCTGCTCGTGCTCGGGCTGGACGGCCGGCTGCTGCGGCCGCTGCTGCGCTTCCGGCTCGTCCACCGGCTCCGCCTGCTCGCCCACCCGCTCGTCGCGCTCCCGCTCTGGGCGGCCAACTTCGTCCTCTGGCACCTCCCCGTCCTCTTCGACGCCGCGCTGCGGCACGACGCCGTCCACGCTCTGCAGCACGCGCTCTTCGTCTCGCTCGGGATGCTGATGTGGGCGGCGCTGATCGAGCCGCTGCCGGGGCCGGCGTGGTTCGCCGCCCCGTGGAAGATCCCCTACGTGCTCGGGATGTGGCTCGTGATGCTCGTCCTCTCCCAGGTCTTCATCTGGTCGGGCCACGTCTACTACGTGCCGTACACGCATGATCCGACCCTGTGGGGACTGGGCCATCTCGCCGACCAGAAGGCCGGCGGCGGCGTGATGCTCGTCGAGAGCGCGTTCACAATGCTGCCCGCGCTCGTCTGGGTCCTGCTCCTCGTCCTGCGGGAGAGCGAGGCACGCCAGCGGCTCCTGGACGCGGGCGTCGCCCCGGCGACGGCGGCCCGCGCGGCCCGCTACGGCCGCGCCTGACGCCGGCGACGCCTCTCAGGCCCGGCCGTCTGCGACGGCGTATGCTCGCCAGATGGGAGAGCCGCTGCGCACGCTCCGGACACCCGACGGGCGGACGCTCGCGTATGCGACCTGGGGCGATCCCGACGGCTTCCCCGTCCTCGGCCTCCACGGAACGCCCGGCTGCCGCTTCAACCGCTGGCCGGACGAGGACGTCTACACGCGGAACGGCGTCTACTTCGTGACGCACGACCGCGCCGGGTACGGGCGCTCCGACCGGCACCGCGGCCGCTCCGTGGCCGACGAGGCTGCGGACGTGGCGGCGCTCGCCGACGAGCTCGGTCTCGAGCGTTTCGGGGTGACCGGCGGCTCCGGCGGCGGCCCGCACGTTCTCGCCTGCGCCGCGCTCCTCCCCGACCGGATCGTGCGCGCAGCGTGCATCGTCGGCGTGGCTCCCTTCGGTCCGCCGGGCCTCGCGGAAGAGGAGTGGTTCGCGGGCATGGACGAGGAGAACGTGAAGGAGGAGCGGCTGGCCCTGGCCGGCGAGGAGGCGCTCACGCCCTACCTCGAGGAGCAGCAGCGTCAGGCCGAGGCGCGCGTCGCAGTCGACCCGTCCACGATCCTCGACGACTTCGAGCTGAGCGAGTCGGACCGCGCCCAGCTCGCCCGGCCGGAGGTGATGCAGATCATCACCGAGTCGACGACCGAGCAGGCCGCGAAAGGCGTCGGCGGCTGGGTCGACGACGACCTCGCCTTCCTGAAGCCCTGGGGCTTCGACGTGTGGGCGATCTCGGTGCCCGTGCTCGTCCGCTACGGCCTGACCGACGTGCTCGTGCCGCCCGCGCACGGCGAATGGCTCGCCGCGAACGTCCCGGGCTGCGTCGTCAAGGTCGACGACGCGGCGGGCCATCTCGGCGACGACCCCGAGGCGGAGATCGCCGCCGACGCCCGCTGGCTGCGCGACGGGATCCCGCCGGAGGGCGCGCGCGCCCCCGCGCAGGTCTCCTAGCGCGAGCTAGAGCCGCTCGCTCTCGACCTTCTCGGCGAGGAGCTTCGCAGTCGCCCGCTCGACCTGCTCGAGGGCGAGCTCCTCCTGCTCCATCACCTCGCGCAGCCGGATCGCGCTCGTCTCCTCGCCCAGCGTCTCGGCGAGCGCCGAGAGCGACTGGTAGACCGCCATCTCGAGGTGCTCGGTCGCAGCCGCGGCCTGTGCATGCGCCAGGTCGACGAGCAGCGCCTCCCCGTCCGGCACCTGCTCGACGAGCTGCTCGTGCTCGGCCACCAGTCCACGGAAGGCAGGGCTCTCCTCCGGGTCCGCCGGCACCTGCAGCTCGTGGAGGATCTCGCGGAGGGCGCCGACGTGCCCCTCGGTCTCGAGGATGTGCCGCTCGAACGCCCATTGCAGGTCCCTCGCGTGCGCGTCCCGCCGCAGCTCGGGCAGCACGTTCTCGCTGAGCCGGAGCTCGATCCAGAGCATCTGCCGCAGCCGCGCCGCCAGCAGCTCGCGGGGATTCGTGAGCAACTCGGCCACGAGGCGCCTCCTTCCCGGCCGCACGGTCCGTACACTCGCAGCACCGGGGTGCCGTGCGAGACGCGGCTGAGATCACACCCGTCGAACCTGATCCGGGTCATGCCGGCGAAGGGAGGAGCCATCGAAGAGAGAGCACCGGCCTGGGGCATCACGCCGGTTCCCGAGCGGCTGCGGACGCTCGGCGGCGTCGAGAACGGGATGCTGTGGAGCAGCCTCGGCCTGAGCCTGCTCGTCCTCGTCGCGGGCGCTTTCCTCGTCCCCGCGCTCTCGCTGCCGGAGGCGCTGCTCGCGATCCTCGTGGGCGGGATCTTCGGCAACGCGCTGCTCGGCTGCGCGGCCGCGATCGGCGCCGAGGCGCGCGTGCCCGCGATGGTCCTGCTGCGCGCTCCTCTCGGCAGGGCCGGCTCCTATCTGCCCACGGCGCTCAACGTCGTGCAGAACCTCGGCTGGACGATCTTCGAGGTGCTCGTGATCGCCACCGCCGCGCGCGCGCTCGTCCACGGGCCGCTGTGGGCCTGGAAGCTCGCGGCCGCGGCGGCGGCGACGATCCTCGCGCTCGTCGGGCCGGTCGGCTTCGTCCGCGAGTGGGTGAAGAGGTTGGCGCTCTGGATCGTCCTCGCCTCCCTCGCCTACCTGACGTGGTGGACGCTGCACGACGCCCATCTCGGCGCGCTCTGGTCGCGACCGGGCAAGGGCGGCCTGAGCTTCTGGCAGGGGGTCGACCTGATGGTGGCGATGCCCGTCTCGTGGCTGCCGCTCGCGGCCGACTACACGCGCTTCTCGCGGAGCGGACGCGGTGCTTTCTGGGGTGCCGCCGTCGGCTACTTCCTCCCGAACGTGTGGCTGTACGCGCTCGGCGCGATCCTGCTCCTCACGCGCGGGCTCGCGGATGCACCGTCCGTGATCGGCGCGATCGCCACCGGCGGCATCGGCGCGGCACTCGCGCTCGTCGCGCTCGGCGTGGACGAGACGAAGGAGCCGTTCGCCAACGTCTACTCGGCGGCCGTCTCCCTCCAGAACGTCCTGCCGCGAGTGCCGCAACGGCTGCTCATACTCCTGGTCGCGGCCGTGGCGACCGCCGGCACCTTCGTGATCGACCTCGTCAGCTACCAGAGCTTCCTCTACCTGCTCGGCTCGTTCTTCGTGCCGCTCTTCGGCGTGCTGCTCGCGCAGTGGGTGATCGGCGAGCGCGACCCCTTCCGTGCTCCGGAGATCCGGCCGGCGCAGATCGTCGCGTGGCTCGCGGGCTTCGGTCTCTACCAGTGGCTGGCGCCGGTCGGGCCATCGTCGTGGATCCGGCTCGTCGACCACACGCATCCGGGGCAGGGAGCGGTCGGCGGCTCACTGCCGAGCTTCGCCCTCGCGTTCGTCCTCTCGCTCGGCCTTACGCTTGCGGGTCGTGCGACCGCTCGCCGTGATCGGCCCTCTTGCGCGTGACCTCGTGGACGGCCGCGGCGAGCGGATCGGCGGCGGCCCCTGGCACGCGGGGCGGGCGCTCCGCACGCTGCACCAGGAGGCGATGGTGCTCGCCACGTGCGGGGAGCCGGAGCGGCGCCCGTACCTGCGGCGGCTCGCGGCGCTCGGCCTTCCGGTCTCCCTCGCGGCGGCCGGCGAGACGACGTCCTTCTCCTTCCGCTACGACCCCGACGGACGCCGCGAGATGCGCGTCGAGGCGATCGGCGAGCCGTGGCGCACGACCGGCGAGCCGGAACGCGTGCTGCGGCGGGTCGAGTGGGTGCACGTCGCGCCGCTTCTGCGCGGCGACTTCTCGGCCGAGACGCTCGAGCGCATCGCGCGGCGGCGCCGCCTGCTGCTCGACGGGCAGGGGCTCGTCCGGCCCCGCCTGCTCGGCCCGCTCGTGCTCGACGCCGACTTCGACCGGACGCTCCTCCGCCACGTCTCGATCCTCAAGCTCGCGGAGGAGGAGGCTCGGGCCATTCTCGGCGGGGGCGAGCTCGAGGAGCTGCGGGGGCTCGGCGTCCCGGAGGTCCTCGTGACCTTCGGCGCCCGAGGCTCCCTCGTGCTCACACGCGACGCCGCGCTGCGCGTGCCTGCGCGCCCGGCGCGCGGCGACCCGACCGGAGCCGGCGACGCCTTCTCGGTCGCGTACCTGAGCGCACGCGCCGGCGGCCATCGGCCGATCTCGGCGGCGCGGCGCGCGAGCGCGCTCGTCTCCGCCCTCCTCGGTAACAGACTGTTACCTGGCAGGGCCGGGCCCTGATCGCCGCGGTCGGCACCGTGGCCGGCGTCTTCCTCGTCGACGTCGAGGCGGAGGAGCTGCTCGGCGAGGGGGACGAGGTCCCGGCGGTGGAACGGCCCGAGGTGGCGCTGCCCCGCGTCGTGGCCGCGGCCCGCTCCGGCGCGACCGTCGTCGCCGTCGTCGAGCGGCGGCCGCCGCTCATGCTCTCGTCGGACGGAGGGGTCACGTGGCGCGAGGCGGGAGGCGGCCTGCCCCCCGGCTTCGCCGTCGCGGTGGCGGAGGACGATCCCGACCGGATGCTCTACGCCGCGCGAAACCGCCTCTACGTCTCGGCCAACGGCGGCGTCTTCTGGCGCTCGCTGCCGTTCGAGCTGCCGGACGTCGAGTCGGTCGCCTGGATCGACTGAAGCCAGGCACGCACCTCGCGCGGCGAGCGGAGCCGCACGACCTCGAGTCGGGGCAGGCTCGCGAGGCGCCCGGGCCACTTCGCCCGGTGGGTGCGGTGGTGCGTGATCACCCAGAGGACGATCGAATCGCGGGAGAGCGCTGTGCGGAGCGACTCGCGGTTGCCGTTCCAGAGCTCCTCGCGCGTGATCGAACGGCGAAGCGTTCTCCAGAGAACCCGTCGCAGCGCCGTCCGGAACGGCAGGTCGAGGAAGACGACGGTGTCGGCGCGCTCGAGCACAGAGGTGCCGATCTTGCCGTGGTAGTTGCCGTCCACGACCCAGCCGTCGGGCGCGGCCGCGAGCGCCGCGTCGACGCGCGCCTGCAGGACCTCGGCCGGCGCCTCCTGCCAGCCCGCGTCGTGGTGAAGCGCGTCGAGCTCGAGGTGCGGGACGCCGAGGCGCCGGGCCAGCTCGCGGGACAGCGTCGTCTTGCCGGTGCACGAGCCGCCGATCACGGCCACGCACTTCACAGACGGAACTCGCCCCGCGCGACCACGACCGCGGCCCCTCCCACCTCGACCTCCTCCGGCGAGCGCGCGACGGCGTGGAGGGTCGAGGGGCGCCCGAGCTCCTCGCCCTGCCGGATCTCGATCTCGTCGCCGAACGCGACCCGCCCGTGCCGGGAGAGGTGGAGCGCGAGCGGCCCGGCGGCCGAGCCGGTGGCCGGGTCCTCGTCGACTCCGTGGGCGGGGAGGAAGACGCGCGACCTCCAGGAGCCGCCGTCGCGTGCGAAGCAGTCCAGGCCGTACGGGCAGAGCGCCGCGAGCGCGGGGAAGTCCGGCTTCAGCCCGGCCACGGCCTCGGGTGACTCGAGCTCGACGTAGACGAAGCCTGGCCCCTGCCGGTACAGCTCGACCGGGAGCCCGCTTCGCTCGACGCCGAGCAAGGCGAGCAGGTCCTCGGCCCGTTCGTACTGCTCCGCGGCCACGGCGGGCTGCCGCATCCAGCCGAAGACGATGCGAGAGCCGTCCCGCTGGAGCCGGACCGGAACGACCCCGGCGCCGGTCTCGAGCCGGAGCTCGTCGAGCTGCAGCGGCCCGCCGAGCACGAACGCCGTCCCGAGCACGGGATGCCCCGCGAACGGCAGCTCGAGCGCCGGTGTGAAGATCCGGATCCGCGCGTGCCCCTCGCCTTCGGCCGGGTAGACGAAGACGGTCTCCGAGAAGCCGATCTCGCGGGCGAGCGGCTGCAGCCCCTCCTCCGGGATCCCGCGTGCGTCGGTGAAGACGGCAAGCTGGTTGCCCGCGAACGGCACGGCGGTGAAGACGTCCGTGAAGACGTAACGGAAGGTCGGCATCGCGAAGGTATCCTCGCCAATCCGGCTGCAGGAGCGGAGGACGCCCGGGCCGCGGTCGACGGCGCGCCATCGGCGTTTGCGCGAATTGCTCCGCGAGCTGCGCCGGGTGGGCGGCGAGCTCCTCGCCACGCATCTGTTCTACGACGAGGCCTGCGGCATCGACGCCGAGGAGCGCCCCGGCCCGGCGCGAGCATCGACGGTTGCCCGTCCGCGAGACGCGCGCGACCTGATGCGTGCCGCATGCCACCTGACCGAGACGCGGCCGTTTCCCGTCTACCCTTCTCCGCGGATGCATGCGATCGAGGTCAGCGGCCTCCGCAAGGCCTACGGGAACCTCGAGGCGGTCCGGGGGGTCGACTTCTCGATCGAGGAGGGCGAGGTCTTCGGGCTGCTCGGGCCGAACGGCGCCGGCAAGACGACGACCGTCGAGATCCTCGAGGGCTACCGCAGCCGCGACGCCGGCGAGGTGCGCGTGCTCGGCCACGACCCCGAGCGGCCCGGGCCGGACTTCCGCGAGCGGATCGGGGTCGTGCTGCAGCAGTCGGAGCTCTGGCCGAACCTCACGGTGCGCGAGACGCACGCGATCTTCGCCGGCTACTACCGCGCGCCGCGCGACGTGGACGAGGTGGTGGCGCTCGTCGGTCTGAGCGACAAGGCGGACGCCCGGGTGAAGTCGCTGTCGGGCGGCCAGAAGCGGCGGCTCGACCTCGGCATCGCGCTCGTCGGCGACCCCGACCTCGTCTTCCTCGACGAGCCCACGACCGGCTTCGACCCGGCCGCGCGGCGAGCGGCCTGGGACATGATCCGCTCGCTCCGCTCCCTCGGCAAGACGGTGCTGCTCACGACCCACTACCTCGACGAGGCCGAGCAGCTCGCCGACCGCGTCGCCGTCCTGCGCGAGGGGCGGATCGTGCGCGTCGGGACGCCACGCGAGCTGACGAGCACCGACCTCCAGACCGAGATCCGCTACCGGCGGGACGGCGAGGAGGTGCTCGTGCGCACCGACGAGCCGACACGCGTTCTCGCCGAGCTCACGTCTGCGGCAGTCTCGCGCGGGGAGGAGCTCGAGGGCCTGCAGGTGCGGCGCCCCTCGCTCGAGGAGGTCTACCTCGCGCTGACCGCCGACGACGAGGCCGAGGCGAAGGCATGAGCGCCGAGGCGATCCGCATCGGGGCCCGGCGGCCGGCTCGACGGCTGTTCCTCCACCAGCTCCGCTCGGAGCAGCTCGTCTTCTGGCGCAGCCGAGAGGCAGCGTTCTTCATCTTCCTCTTCCCGTTGCTGCTCTTCGTGCTGCTCGGCTCGGTCTACTCCTCGAAGAAGATCTACGGCGTGCCGGCACCGCAGGCGCTGCTCGCGGGCCTCGTCGGCTACGGATGCGCGAACACGGCATTCGCGGGGCTCGCCATCCAGCTCGTCATTCGGCGCGAGAGCGGGATCCTGAAGCGGCTCCGCTCGACCCCGCTGCCGCCTGCGACCTATGTCGTCGCGCTCCTCGTCTCGACCCTGATCGTCTTCGCGCTCCAGACGCTCGCGCTCTTCCTGCTCGGCCGCGCGTTGTACGGCACCCCGTTTCCCTCGGACGCAGGCTCGTTCGTGGCCGCGATCGTGATCGGCGCGGCGGTGTTCGCAGCCCTCGGCACCGCGGCGGCCTCGGCGATCCGCTCGGCGGAAGGGTCGTCGGCGGTCGTCAACTTCATCCTGCTGCCGATGGCGTTCCTCACCGGCTCGTTCGGCCCGACGCGGCACTACCCCGCGTTCCTCCGTGCGATCGGGGACGTGCTGCCGCTCAAGTACTTCATCGAGCTCGTCAACGCCGTCTACCTGCGCGGCCACGGGTTCTGGACCCAGCCGGGCGCGCTCGCCGTCCTCGGCGCGTGGGGCGCCGCCGGCCTGGCCTTCACCATCTTCCGCTTCCGCTGGGAGCCGCGGGAGCGTTAGGACTTCGGCCGGCCGGATAAGTGGTTCGGCATGGACCCGCTCGTGGACGAGCCCGCCATCTCCCTGTTCGTGCGCCAGCACGACGAGCCGGGCATCGAGGTGCGCGTCAACTTCGGCGTCTTCGCCGGCAGGCACGCGACGCCCGCGGAGATCGACGAGCTCGCGGCGGCGCTGAGGGACTTCCTGCCGTCGTTCGCCATCGTGTCGGAGGAGCGGCACGAGTTCGGCGGCGCCGTCGAGGCCTCCGTGCACCAGGTCGTGGTGGAGGTGCCGCAGGAGCAGGTCGCCGGGGGAGCCGACGTCCTGGCCCAACAGATCGTCCTCGCCGCGAACGGCTGGGCGCTCGAGTGCATCGCCTCGCGGCAGGGAGCCGGGGACTTGTAATACCACCAGGCGCAGCTCCTCAAAGGCGTGCTCGAGCTGGCGGTGCTGGCGGTGATCGCCCGCGGCGAGACGTACGGCTACGAGATCCTCTCCACCCTCGAGGGCGCCGGCTTCGGCGGGTCGGGGACGCATCGGTCTACGGAACTCTGCGGCGGCTCGAGCAGGCGGGCCATCTCGAGTCTCGTCTCGCCGCCTCGGACAGCGGGCCCGCGCGGAAGTACTACTCGGTGACGCCGAGCGGCGCCGAGCAGCTGCAGGCGGGGACGGAGACCTGGGGGCGCATCAGCGGCGCGCTCGAGAGGCTGGTGAAGCGATGACTCGGGACGAGTACCTCAGCCGGGTCGGGTTCTGGCTACGCGATCTTCCCTGGAGCACGCGCCGCGATTTGATGGCCGGGCTCCGCAGCCACCTGGCGGAGCTGCCGGCCGACACGGATCTCACGGGGCTCGGGACCCCAGAGCAGTACGCGACCGAACTACGCTCCGCCGCCGGCCTCGAGCGACGCCGCGGGTTGATCGCATTCCTTCGAGCGCGGCGGCCGCGCAACTTGATCCTCGCCGCGATCGCATTCACGGTGGTCGGCCTCGCGATCGGCGCCGTCGCCTGGATCGACAGCTATCAGCCGCTCGTGATGGGCAATGCCGCCCAAGATCCGCTCGATTCGAAGCCGTCCCCCGGGGCGGCCGGAGTAACGGTCGTCTTCCGCAAAGGCCGCCCGTTCCTGTACGGCGTCACGATCCGAAACAACGGCCCCTTCCCGGTCCGGATACTCGGCATCCCGAGGGACAATACGGACTTCTTCAAGGCTCGCTTGTTCACCAACAAGCCGAATCCCGGCGAGAACGAACGTCCGCTCGAGCGCTTCCGTCCCTTCGACCTACACCCCGGCGAGACCCGCTGGCTCGTCTTGAAGGGCGTCTATGCCTGCACCACAGGGATGTCCGCGGGCGGCGGAGCTGTCGGCAGTGACGCCATCCCCGTCCGCTTCAGCTTCCTCTGGGAGACCAAGACAGCGTTCGTCCCGGTCCTGAACCCCCTGAGAATCGTCTTCGCGAAGCAGGGTTGCCCGCCGGGCGGCGCCACCGCTAAGCCGTAGCCGGCAGGTACGGCGTCCAGCCGGACGGGATCCGGGGCGCGGCGAGCTTGATGAAGAGCGTCGGCGTCGGCGCGCGCGGTGAGGTGCGGAGCTCCATGCCCGCCTGCTCCAGCGTCCGGTCGCCCTTGCGGAGGTTGCAGGGCGCACAGGCCGTGACGACGTTCTCCCAGATCGACTCGCCGCCCTTCGAGCGCGGGACGATGTGGTCGAGCGTGAGGCGGCCGTTCGTGGTGCCGCAGTAGGCGCAGCGCCAGCCGTCGCGCGCGAAGAGCGCGCGGCGGGAGATCTTGCGCTGGATCGCCCGCGGCACGCGCACGTAGTGGAGCAGCCGGATCACGTGCGGCCAGATGAAGCTGCCGGTCGCCGACCGGAGCGGCTTGTCGAGCCGCTCGACCACCTCCGCCTTGCCCTTGAACACCAGCACGTGAGCGCGCCGCACCGTGCACACGTTGAGCGGCTCGTAACTCGCGTTCAGGACAAGAACGTGCTGCAACCTGGCGGAAAAGTAGCAGCGCCGAAAGCCGCTACTGCGGCGAGCGCATCGCCCTCTCGACCGCCTCCTGCTCCTCCGGCGAGAGCGAGATCGGGCCCCGGCCGTCCTCGAGCTCCTTGACGTAGATCCGTGCGTAGTCGCGGCCCTGGATCGCCGTGAGGACGACGCCGCTGCGCGAGGAATCGAGGAGCGCGACCGACGCGGACTGGTGGCCGCCGGTGTTCTCGTACGCGTCGTAGCGCACGACCGCGAGCCGCGACACGGTCGAGTCGACGCGGCGCTCGAGCCGCGACAGCGCGGCCGTCACCTCGTCGACCGTGCGGTGCAGCCCGTCGATGCGTCCTTGCAGCGAGACGGCGAAGTCCACGAGATCGCCTCCGCCGCTGCCGAGCAGGGTGAGCTGCGCGGCACGGACGCGCCGCAGCCGCACATGCAGCGCGAGTGCGATCGCGATGCCGACGACGGCGACGGCCGCCGCCGCGATTGCGATCACACCGGCCACCGACGCGCTCAACGGCTACCCGCCCGAGGGAAGGCTGAAGAAGACCTTGTACGACGCCTTGTTGTCGGTGAGGTTGTGCTCGCCCGGCACCTTGCCGACCTCGACGTTGACGGTGGCGCTCGCGGCGCCGAACGCGGAGGTCGGCAGGTTCAGGTTCCCGAACGAGACCGTGGTCGACTGGCCCTTCAGGAGGGAGAGAACCGTCTTCCGCTTCGTCACGCTCTTCCCCACGCCTGTCACCCTGAGCGTGACGGGGACGTTGACCTCCTGGAAGTTCCCCGCGTTCTTGAACGTGACCTTGAAGACGAGGTCGGCGGCAACGTTCACCGTCGTCGGGGTCGTGGTGCTGAGCGGCTTGGCGACCCCGCCGGTCACCGCCTCGGTGCCCAGGAGCGCGCTGCCGCGCAGGCCGGTCACCTTGCCGGAGGAAGTTACGGCATGCAGGCGCGAGTAGACGGTCTGGAAGGAGTTGGCGCTGATCACCTCGGGATTGGTCACGATCTGGGACGCCGGCGCGCTCACGCCTCGGATGCCCAGCCGCCGCATGATGTCCGTGGCCGGCAGCTTGAAGAGCTCCGCCCACACCAGGTCGCTCGCGGTCAGGAGCTGAGCCTGCCTCGCCATGAGGTTCGCGACCTTGGCGGCAGGTTGCGATCCGGCCCGCGCCAGCGTGTCGGCGAGCCCGGCGAGCCCGATGGCGCGCAGCTGGAGCGTCGCCAGGACCTGCTGGTGCGCAGCCTGCAGCGGCGCGGGCGGGCGCAGGCGCAGCGCTTGGTCGTAGTTCTGCTGCTGCTCCGTCGACCAGGCGCCGAGCTTCGTCTGGAGGCTCGCGAGCGTCAGCTTCGCGGAGCCGAGCGCCGTCGCGAAGCGGGTGCCCACCGCGGCGGAGCTCTGGGCGATCGGCCGCACGTCGTTCATGTACGACGCGTACTCGTCGTGCGTGCTCGGGCCCTGGCACGAGCCGATCCAGAAGACGAGGCCGAGGACGATGGCGATCGCGAGGGCGACGAAGCCGGCGAGCCGCGCGAGCGCCACGGCGCCCGGAGGCGGGGGAGACGGGCGCCGAGGACCGCCGGCGCGCGGCGGTCTCATCCGCCGCCGCTGCCTGCCGGGTGACTCGAGCGTCTCCGGCTCCTCGAAGAACTCGAGCTCGGTTCCGTCGTCGAAGGTGCTCACGACCGCGCCAACCCTACCGCGCCCTCCTCGCCGGCGAGGAGACCCCGGGGCCCGGTGGGCGACGATCCGGGAAGGACAGTCCGACCGGGTCGCCAATCTCCGCTCTTGCATGGGAGAGGCCGCCCCGGAGCTCACCGGCGTCGAGCTCGTCCTCGACCGCTACCGGCCGCTGCGCCCGCTGGGCAGCGGCGGCTCCGGCTCGGTCTGGCTCGCCCGCGACGAGCGCACCGGCCTCGACGTCGCGCTCAAGATCGTCGCGCGGGAGGGGAAGTCCGCCGCGCGCGCCGAGCGCGAGGCGGCCGCCGCGGCCCATCTCCGCCATCCCGCGTGCCTGCGCGCCTACGGCTTCGGACGAGATTCCCGCCACGTCTACATCGCGTACGAGTTCGTCCCCGGCCGGACGTACCGCGAGGCGATGCGCGCCGGGGAGCTCGGGGACGAGGAGGCGATCGAGGCCTGCGCGCAGGTGTGCGACGGCCTGGCCCACGCCCACGCGGCCGGCATCCTCCACCGGGACGTCAAGCCCTCGAACGTGCTGCTCGTGGACGGCGACCGGGTCGCGGCGCGGGTGCTCGACTTCGGGCTCGCGCAGATGGCGGACGCCGAGACGCTGACGGAGGCTGGCGACGTCCCCGGCACGCTCGCCTACATCTCGCCCGAGCGCCTCGCGGGCGGCGAGGCGACACCGGCGGCCGACGTATGGGCCGTCGGGGTGATGCTGTGGGAGGCGCTCGCGGGCCGCCATCCGTTCTGGCGCGGCTCGATGCTCGAGACGGCGCGCGCGATCGAGGCCGGCGCACGCCCGCTCGGCGAGCTTCGGCCCGACCTCCCGAAGCGGCTCCTGCGCCTCGTCGACCTCACGCTCTCCAAGAGCCCCTCGCGACGGCCGACGGCACGGGAGCTCGCCGACGCGTTGCGCGGCGCGGGCTCCTCGGCCTCCGTCCCGCGCCCGGGCTTCCGGCTCCCGGGCCGCATCGCGGCGGGACAGGCGCTGACGGCCGTTCTCGCGGCACTCCTCGCCGGCTGGACATCCGCCGCCCTGCCCTTCTATCCGCACGGCTGGCCGCTCGGGCTCGCGCTCGCCGCCGCCGCAACGACGCTCTTCCGCGAGCGCGCCGGGATCGCGCTCGCGCTCGCCGTGCCGGTGCTCCCGCTCGGCAACATCTCGCTCGGGCTCGCCCTGCTCTACGCGGCGCTCGCGACCGGCTGGCTGCTCGTGACCTGGCGCGAGCCGCGCGCCACGCTCCTCTTCGTCGTGGGCCCACTGCTCGCGCCGGTCGCCGCGCTCGGCCTGCTTCCCGTCGTGGCGATGCGCGTGCGCGCGGCCCCGCTTCGCCTGCTCGTCGTCGCCATCGGCGTGCTGACGGCCGCGCTCGCCGCCGGGATCCGGCACGTCGCGTTGCCGCTGGTCGGCGGCCCCACCCCGCTCGGGATCGGCGTCGCGGGCGCCCGCGATCCGTTCGACGTCGCGGGCTCGCTCGCGCGGGCTGCCGGCGCGCACCCGTGGCTGCTGCTCGAGACCTGCGCGCTCGCCCTCGTCGCGCTCGCCCTGCCGCACGCGCGGGCACGCGGCCGCTGGGCCGCGGCTGGGCTCGGTGCGGGGATGATCGTGCTCACGGTGGCCGCCGTTCCGAGCGCCGCGGCACTGCCGCTTCTGCTCTCGGCCTGGGCGATCGCGGCCGTCACGGCGCTTCGTGCTCCTGCCCTGGGGGTACCCTCAGCGGCGGCGTGATGCTGCGCGGAATCGAGCAACGGCTGGAGCGCGTCTTCGAGGGTGTCTTCGGCCGCGCCTTCCGCACGAACGTCCAGCCGGTCGAGCTGGCCCGCAAGCTCGCGAAGGAGATGGACGAGCACCGCTCGATGTCGGTGACGCGCGTCTACGTCCCGAACGAGTACACGATCTACCTCTCGCCCGGCGACCGCGAGCAGTTCGAGGGCTACGAGAGCTCGCTCGTGTCGGAGCTCGAGGAATACCTCTCCGAGCACGCCTCGCGTGAGAACTACGCGTTGCTGACCCCGCCGCGCGTCCTCTTCGAGACCGACGAGGATCTCGGCGTCGGCGAGTTCGGCATCGCGACGCGAATGGCGCAGCACGGCCGGCGCGGCGGCGAGGAGGAGCCGGCCGAGGTTCCGCCGGCCGGCGCGACGATGGTCTACAAGCCGCGCACCCAGCCCACCGAGGCCGCCTCGGCCGCCGAGCTGGGCGTGGAGCGGGAGGTCGCCGTCCTGAGCTGGAACGGGCAGAGGCGCGTCCTCGACAAGCAGCGCTCCGTCCTCGGCCGCTCGCGCGACGTCGACGTCCGGATCGACGATCCGAACATCTCCCGCCGCCACGCCGAGATCGTGCAGGAGGGCTCGACCTTCTGGCTCGTGGACCTCGGCTCGACGAACGGGACGGAGGTGGACGGACGGCGCGTGCAGCGCGCGCGGCTCGGCGACGGGTCGCGCTTCACCCTCGGCGAGACGACGGTCACCTTCTCGACCGAGCGGGAATAGGGGCGCCGTGGCCATGCTCGGCTCGACCGGGGTCGCGGAGGTGCTCCTCGCGCTCAAGATCGCGTTCCTCGTCCTGCTCTATCTCTTCGTCCTGCGCGTCATCCGCTCGGCGGGACGCGAACGGCAGGCGCCGAGCCAGGACAGCATGATCCTGACGCCGGCGGCGGCCCGGGCTGCGGGGCTCGGCCGGGCCGGGCGCCGCTCGAGCCCACGGTCGGTGCGCCTCGTCGTCCAGCGGAGCCCCAGCCTCGCCGAGGGGGACGAGTTCCAGCTCAACTCGGCGCCGGTCACGGTCGGCCGCGGCGGGCAGAACGACCTCGTGCTCGCCGGCGACGAGTTCGCATCGTCGAGGCATGCGCGGATCGAGGTGCGCGGCGACGGCGTCTGGGTGCAGGATCTCGATTCGACGAACGGCACCTACGTCAACGGATCGCGCGTCACAGGCGCACAGCGGCTCGGCGCAGGCGACGTCCTGCGCGTCGGCGAGACCGATCTGCGCCTCGAGGAGAGCTGAGATGCCGGTCGGCGCATACGCGGTGGCGAGCGACACGGGGCGCAGGCGGCGCCGCAACGAGGACAACTACGTCGTCTCCCCGCCGCTCTTCGCCGTCGCCGACGGGATGGGCGGCGCGCAGGCCGGCGAGGTCGCGTCCCGGCTCGCCGCCTCGGCCCTCGAGGGCGGCGACTCGAACGGGCTCGACGGCACCGAGCGGATCGACGCGCTGATCCAGGAGGCGAACCGCCGCATCTACGACCGCGCCACGACGGATCCCTCCGCCTCCGGCATGGGGACGACGATGACCGTGGCGCTCGTCGAGGGCATGAGCGTCGCGATCGGCCACGTCGGGGACTCCCGCGCGTACCTCGTCCGCGGCGAGCAGATGGAGCAGCTGACCGAGGACCACTCCCTCGTCAACGAGCTGCTCAAGAGCGGGAAGCTCTCCGAGGAGGAGGCGAACGTGCACCCGCAGCGGAGCGTGATCACCCGGGCGGTGGGCACCGATCCCGACGTGGACGTCGACGGCTTCACGATCGAGGCCGAGGACGGAGACATCTTCCTGATCTGCTCCGACGGCCTCACCGACATGGTCGAGGACGAGGAGATCCTCGAGCTCGTGCACCGGCACCGCGACGACCTCGACAAGGCCGTGAAGGCGCTCGTCGCGGCCGCCAACCGGGGCGGCGGCGAGGACAACATCACCGCGGTCGCTTTCCGGGTCTCCGCCGAGGCACCGCAGGGCCCGGAGGACACCGTCGCCATGCCGGCGGTCACCGGCGACGGCGAGCCCGACGAGCGGACGCGCGAGTACGCGGCCGAGTCGGACCCCGGCGGCGACACGATCGTCGTCCCGCCCGACGAGATCGAGGCGAGTGACAACCTGTCACAAGCGGAGGTCGGGCCGGACTCGAGGCGCGTCCGGATCGTCCTCGTCGGCATCGTCGTCCTGGCCGTGGCCGCGGCGCTCGTGATCTGGGGGCTGGTGCGCTGACCCTCCGCAACCGTGAGCTCGCCGCCCTCCTCACGGTCGGCCTCCTGACGGCGATCGGCTTCGCCACGGTCTACATCGCTCTCAAGTCGCAGATCTCGACGGGCTCCCTCGGCTATGCCGTCTTCTTCTTCGGCCTCTATCTCGTCGCGCACGTCGTGGCCCGCTTCACGGTGCCGCTCGCCGACCCGTACCTCCTGCCCATGGCCGCGCTCCTCACCGCGATCGGCGTGACGGAGATCTACCGCCTCGGTCCCGGCAACGCGTTCCGGCAGGGCCTCTGGATCGTGATCGGCGTGGCCGCGTTCGGCGCAACGCTCTTCTGGCTGCACCGCGACTACCGGGCGCTCGAGCGCTACAAGTACGTCTTCGGGGTCACGTCCATCTTCCTCCTCCTGCTGCCCCGTGCGCCCGGGGTCGGGCAGACGATCAACGGGGCTCGGCTCTGGATCCACTTCGGGCCGCTGCAATTCCAGCCGAGCGAGCTCGGCAAGATCGCGCTCATCGTCTTCCTGGCGGCTTACCTGCGCGAGCGGCGTGAGGTGCTCGCGCAGGGGAGGCTGAAGGACTGGGGGCCGCTGCTGACCATCTGGGGCGTGGCGATGCTCGCGCTCTTCGTGACCAACGACCTCGGCAGCGCGCTCCTCTACTACGGAATCTTCGTCGCGATGCTGTACGTCGCCACGGCGAGGATCGCGTTCGTCGCCGCCGCGGTCGGGCTGTTCCTCGTGGGGGCGTTCGCCGTCTCGCAGGGAACGCCGCACGTCCGCGAGCGCATCCAGAACTGGCTCTCCCCGTGGACGACGCACAAGGTCTTCTGTCCGCTCAACGGCCAGATGACGTACAGGCAGGACTGCCAGAGCTACCAACAGGTGCAGTCGCTGTACTCCATCGGCCACGGCGGCTTCGGCGGCACCGGCCTGGGCCACGGGATCTTCACCGGGACGACGGGTCAGCAGGTGATCCCCGACCTCAACACCGACTTCATCTACTCCGCCCTCGCGCAGGAGCTCGGGCTCATCGGCGTGGCCGCGCTGCTGCTGCTCTACATGGCCTTCGTCCTCCGCGGCTTCCGGATCGCCATGGCGGCGAGCGACGGCTTCTCGAAGCTGCTCGCCGCCGGGCTGAGCTTCAGCTTCGCCTTCCAGACCTTCGTCATCGTCGGCGGCATCACCCTGGTCATCCCGCTCACGGGCATCACGCTTCCCTTCGTCTCCTACGGAGGCTCGAGCATCCTGGCCAACTTCCTGCTCGTGGCCGGGCTGCTCCTGATCTCGAACCGCGCGAATCGCCAGGAGGCCGAGGGGTGAACAGGCAGCTCCGGCACGTCGCCGTCGTCGCGCTCGTCCTGCTCGCCGTCCTGATCGGGGCGACGACCTACTGGCAGACGTGGGCGCAGGCGAGCCTCGCCGACCGGAAGGACAACTCGGTCTCGCTCATCGCGCGTCTCACCATCGACCGCGGGAAGATCCTCGCCGCCGACGGCACGGTGCTGGCGACGAACCGCACCCACCGCAAGAACGGCCTCACGACCTTCACGCGGCGCTACCCGCAGAACGACCTCGCGCCCCAGGTGATCGGCTACTCGACCTCCACAGGCTTCACGACCGGCCTCGAGGCGACGCTCGACGACTACCTGACCGGCGCGAACACGAACCTCAGCAACACGCTCCAGCAGGAGATCGACGAGCTCGGCGGCCGGACGGTGCGCGGCAACAACGTGATCCTCACGCTTCGGCCCGCCGTCCAAAGGCTCGCGCTGAACGAGCTCGCCCGTCGCTGCGGCGCAGTCGTGGCACTCGACGCGAAGACGGGCGCGGTCTACGCCATGGCCTCGTCGCCGACCTACAACGCGAACCTGATCGAGCAGCCGAACGGCTACGCGAAGATCCTCCACACGAAGGGAACCTGCGGCGACGCGTCGGCGCTCCAGAACAACGCGACGTTCGGCCTCTATCCGCCCGGGTCGACGTTCAAGCTCGTCACGGCCTCCGCCGCGCTCGACACGGGTGCCGTCACGCCCAGCACGGGGTTCTTCGACCCTGGCTACTGCATCGAGTACGGACAGAAGGTCTACAACTCGAGCGCCCCCGACGCACCGACTGCCCACGAGACTTTCGGGCACGTGACCTTTGCCGAGGCGCTCGAGCACTCGATCAACGCCGTCTTCTGCGACGTCGGCAAGCAGATCGGCGCGCGGCGGATCCTCGAGTACGCGAAGCGCTACGGCTTCTACTCGCTGCCCCCGATCGACCTGCCGCCCGACACGATGAACGCGAGCGGGCTCTACCAGAACCACCGGCTCTACTGGCCGAAGGACTTCAACAAGGTCGATCCGGGACGGCTCGCCTTCGGGCAGGAGCGGATGCTCGTCACGCCGCTGCAGATGGCGCTCGTCGCCGCGACGATCGCGAACGGCGGCGAGGAGCCAAAGCCGTACCTCGTGCAGAAGGTCGTCGCTCCGGACGGCTCGACGGTCGTGAAGACGTCCCCGCAGACACTCGGGCGCCCGATCAAGCCGCAGACGGCGAGCGAGCTGAACCAGATGATGCAGCTCGTGGTCCAGGGCGGCACCGGCACCGCGGCGCAGATCCCCGGCGTCCCGGTCGCCGGCAAGACGGGCACGGCGGAGCTCGGGCTCGGCAACCTCTACGACGCGTGGTTCGTCTGCTTCGCGCCGGCCGACCATCCGCGCTACGTCGTCGCGGTCGTGGTCGAGAAGCAGCCGAACGGCTTCGGCGGCTCGATCTCCGCGCCGATCGCCCGCGCCGTCCTCGAGAAGCTGCTGGGACGATGATTCTCGCGGGGGGCGACGAAATCTCTGGGTTCATGACCTTGTCTCTACCCTGTACCGGGCCGTGGCCGTAAGCGACTCCCTCATCGACACGCTGTTCGACGGGCGCTACCGGATCGAGCGCAAGCTCGGGGCCGGCGGCATGGCCGACGTCTACCTCGCCGAGGACCAGGAGCTCGGGCGTCGCGTCGCGATCAAGATCCTGAACGGCCGCCACGCGAACGACGACCAGTTCATCGAGCGCTTCCGCCGCGAGGCGAAGAACGCGGCGGCGCTCAACCATCCGAACATCGTCTCCATCTACGACCGCGGCGAGGCCGAGGACACCTACTACATCGCGATGGAGTACCTCGACGGCCGCACGCTGAAGGAGCTGATCGTCAGCCGGGGCGCCGCGCCAGTCAACGTCGCGATCGAGTACGCGCGCCAGATCCTCTCGGCGCTCCGCTTCGCCCACCGGCACGGCATCGTGCACCGCGACATCAAGCCGCACAACGTCCTCGTCGACAGCGAGGGCCGCGTGAAGGTGACGGACTTCGGGATCGCGCGCGCCGGCACGAGCCAGATGACCGAGACGGGCTCGATCGTGGGCACGGCGCAGTACCTCTCGCCCGAGCAGGCCCGCGGCGGGGAGGTAGACCCGCGCTCCGACCTCTACTCGCTCGGCGTCGTCCTCTACGAGCTGCTGACCGGCAAGACGCCGTTCGACGGGGAGACGCCGGTCGAGATCGCGATGAAGCACCTCTCCACCACGCCGAAGCCGCCTTCCAAGCTCCGGCCGGACGTGCCGCCGGAGCTCGACATGGTCGTGCTCCGTGCGCTCGCCAAGAACCCGGAGGACCGCTACCAGAGCGCCGACGAGATGGAGGCGGACCTCGAGCGCGTCGCCCGCGGCGCCAGGGTCGCGGCCGCCACGGTCGACACGGCGACCCAGGTGCTGCGCCGTCCCACGCCGGCCGTCACGGCCGCCGAGGCCGCGACGTCCGCCACGATGATCGCGCCCGCGGCCGCCGCGACGACCCGCGGCGTCCCACCGCCGATCGTCGAGGAGGAGGAGTACGCGGAGCAGCGCGGGCCCGAACGACCGCTCTGGCCGTGGCTCATCGCGGTCGCCTTCGTCGTCGCCGCGGCGGTCGCCGGCTTCTTCGTCTGGCACGAGCTGGCCGGCTCTTCGAAGCCGCAGGTCCCCGTCGGGCAGTACGTGAACGAGCGCCAGGACGCGGCCGTGCGCCGGATCACCGCGGCGAACCTCCATCCGCAGGTGAAGCACGTCGCGAGCGAGACGCACAAGAAGGGATTCGTCTTCAAGCAGGACCCGCAGGCAGGCCAGAAGGTCGCCAAGGGCGGGACCGTGACGATCTGGGTCTCGACCGGGCCGCCGAAGGTGACCATGCCCGACGTCAAGGGCGACACGTGGACGCAGGCACAGCAGATCCTGGTCAACCTCGGGCTGCAACCGCGGAGGTTCTCCGTCCCCGGCGCCACGAAGGACAAGGTGACGGCGACCGACCCGCCGGCAGGTAAGTCCGTGTCCAAGGGGTCGACCGTCCGCGTGAACGTCATGAGCGGACCGGCCATGGCAACGGTTCCGAATGTCGTGGGTCTGAGCAGCAACGAGGCCATTTCCAGGCTCAACGCGGACGGGTTCAATGCCAACCCGAGAATCGTCGACAGCACCGCGCCGCAGGGACAGGTGGTTGCGCAGAATCCCACGCCGGGCACCTCGCGGCCGAAGGGCTCGAGCGTCACGATCCAGGTCTCGAACGGACCGCCGCAGGTCAACGTGCCGACCGTCGTGGGCGATTCGTCCCGGCAGGCGGTCGCCGCCCTCCAGGCGCAGGGCTTCCAGGTTCAGCAGCAGTTCCAGTCGGTCAACGATCCGAGCCTCGACGGCCAGGTGCTGTCCCAGAATCCGCAGGGCGGCTCGAGCGCCCTGAAGGGCTCGACGGTGACGATCGTCGTCGGCCAGTACTCGCCCGGACCGGCGACCACCGGCACGACCACCACGGGGTGAGCCGGGACCGCCGCCTCCGCGTCGCGATCCTCGCGGGCGGCCGGTCGAGCGAGCACGAGATCTCCCTGGCGTCGGCGCGCTCGGTCGTCGCCGCCCTCGATCCCGACCGGTACGAGATCGCCGAGGTCGCGATCGGGCGCGACGGCCGCTGGGCGTTGCAAAGCGGACACGCTTCCGTCTCGGTACCACCTACCGTGACGGAAGCGTCACGAGGCCGGTCGCGCGCCGCCGAGACGTTGCCGGTCCGGGCGGAGCGGGGAACCCTCGAGACGCTCGGCGCGGTCGACGTCGTCCTTCCGATTCTGCACGGGCCGTTCGGGGAGGACGGAACCGTGCAGGGGCTGCTGGAGCTCGCGGACGTACCGTACGTCGGTGCGGGCGTCGTCGCCTCGGCCCTGGCCATGGACAAGGACCTGTTCAAGAAGGTGATGCGCGACAGCGGGATCCCGGTCGCGGCGCACCACGCCATCCGCCTCGGCGACGCGGTCGAGAACCCGTTCGGCTATCCGGTCTTCGTCAAGCCCGCGCGGCTCGGCTCCTCGGTCGGCATCACGAAGGTGCACGCGGAGGACGAGCTCGAGGCGGCGGTGGAGCTCGCCTTCCGGCACGACGAGAAGGTGCTTGTGGAGGAGTACGTCGCCGGAACGGAGGTCGAGGTTGGCGTCCTCGGCAACCTCGTACCGCGGCCGATCGCCTCGTTGCCGGGCCAGATCGACACGCTCGAGCACGAGTGGTACGACTACTCGTCGAAGTACGACGAGGGGGGGATGGAGCTGCTCGTGCCGCCGCCGGGCCTGTCGCAGGAGACCGTCGAGCTCTTGCAGCGGCGCGCCGTGGAGTCGTTCGTCGCGAGCGAGTGCGAAGGCCTCGCGCGGGTCGACTTCTTCGTGCGCGAGTCGGACGGCGAGGTCGTCCTCAACGAGCTCAACACGATGCCGGGCTTCACCGCGACGAGCGTCTGGGCACGGCTCTTCGAGGCGTCCGGAGTCTCGTACGCCGAGGCGCTCGACCGGCTGATCGAGCTCGCCCTCGAGCGGCACGAGCGCCGCTCGAAGCTCCTCTACTAGCGCCTGGCCCTGACCTCGGAGATCCGCACGTAGCGGACGGGCGGCAGCCGCGTGATCCACACCACGTAGTACCGCGCGGTCCTGCCGTCGAGCGCGAACGTCGTCCTGCTCGAGACGGTTCGCGACGACGAGACGGGCGTGAAGCCGCCGCTCGAGGAGTCTCCGGCCTTGATCTGCGCCACGAACCCCGGTGTCGGGGTCGTCACCGTCAGGCTCCTGAGCGGCGTGGGGCGGCCGGCGTCGAGGACGAGGCCGAGCCCGGACTTGAGATTCCCGAAGGCCGTGGTCGAGTACATCTCCGTGTCCCAGTAGGTGGCCGGATTGCCGTCGGTCGCCCTCGGAGCGGAGTAGCTGTGCTCGGTGCCGTCGCCCTGCGGGTCGTAGTCTCCGACTCCCCGCAGGTGCACCGCGGCGCCGGACGGCCCGCCTCGCCCGTCCGAGCCGCCGTGACGGCCGGCGCCGCCGAGGAGCACGACGGCGGCGAACGCGACGATGCCGGCGGCGACGGCGAGCAGCGCCCACACGAGCGGCCGGCGCCGGCGGCGAGCCGGACGGGGCGTGCGCGGGGGCCGAGCCGGTGCGGGACGCGTGATGCGTGTTACCGCGACGTCGTCGTCCAGCGGCGGCGCCGCGGCGGCACCCTCCGCCTCCGCGAGGCAGGCACGCAGCTCCTGGGCGAACGCCGCCATGGAGGGGAAGCGGCGCCGGGGATCCTTGGCCAGCGCGCGGTCGACCGCGGCCTCGAGCCTCGGCGACACGTCCGGGCGCCGCTCGCACAGGCTCGGCGGCGGCTCGTTGACGTGGCGCAAGGCGATGGCGACGAAATTCTCCCCGACGAACGGGATGTCGCCGGCCAGCAGCTCCCAGAGCACCACCCCGAGCGAGTAGACGTCGGTCGCCGGCGAGACCTGCTTGCCGCTCGCCTGCTCGGGTGCGAGGTACTCGCCGGTGCCGAGCACCGTGCCGGTCTGCGTGACGCCGTGCTCCACGTGGAGCGAGCGCGCGATGCCGAAGTCCGTCACCTTCACCTCGCCCTCGCGGCTGAGAAGCACGTTCTGCGGCTTGACGTCGCGGTGAACGAGCCCGTGCTCGTGCGCGAAGGAGAGCCCGTCCGCGACGGCGAGCGCGAGCTCGAGCGCCCGCCGCACGGGAAGCCGCCCCGTGCGGAGGACGAGCTCCTTCAGGTTCTCGCCTTCGATGTGCTCGAAGACGATGTACTGCCGGCCGCCGTCGGCGCCGCGATCGATGACGGTGACGATGTTCGGATGCGAGAGCCTCGCGACGGCCCGCGCCTCGCGGCGGAAGCGCTCGAGGTACTCGGGGTCACCGGCGTAGTGCTCGTGGAGGATCTTGATCGCGACGCGCCGGTCGAGCTGCCGGTCGCGGGCACGGAAGACGCTCGACATGCCGCCGGTGCCCACGAGCTCCTCGAGCTCGTAGCGGTCGGCGATCAGGTCGCCCGGCTGCGGGGCCCGCGCCACGGCAGGGGTCGTCGACCTCGGTCCCGCCATGCCCCTGGAACGCGCGAGGAAGGGGCGCGGCTACGCAAGGACCGCTTCGAGTGCCTCCTCCCACGCCGCGAGCCCTGCCTCGAGCTCGGCGTCCGTGATCACGAGAGGACAGAGGACGCGGTTGCAGTTGGAGTGGACGCCGGCCTTGAGCAGCAGCAGTCCCCGCACGGCTGCCTCCTCGGCGACGCGCGACGCGATGCCGGGCGCGGGCTCCTTCGTCACTCGATCCTCGACGTACTCGACGGCGAGCATCGCGCCGAGGCCGCGGACGTCCCCGATCGCCGCGTGGCGGTCCTGCCACGCCAGCATCCGGGACCGGATCGTGTCGCCGATCCGCTGCGCCCGCTCGACGAGCCCATCCTCCTCGAACACGTCGAGGACGGCGACCGCCGCCGCGAGCGCGACCGGATTGCCGACGTAGGTGCCGCCGACGGCGCCGTCCCAGAGCGCGTCCATGATCTCGGCCTTGCCCACGACGCCGGAGAGTGGCAGCCCGCCGGCGATGGACTTCGCCACCGTGATCAGGTCCGGCTCGACGCCGTAGTGCTCGACCGCGAACATCCGGGCCGTGCGGCCGAAGCCGGACTGCACCTCGTCGACGACGAGCAGGATCCCCTCGCGGTCGCAGATCGCGCGCAGCCCCTCCATGAAGGCCGGCGGCGCGGGGACGAACCCGCCCTCGCCCTGCACGGCCTCCACCACGATGGCGGCCACCGTCTCGGCGGCCACCTGGGTCGACAGCGCACGCTCGAGCGCGGCGAGCGCGCCCTGCGCGGTGATCCCGCGGTACGCGTCCGGGAACGGGACGCGGTACACCTCCGGCGCGAACGGGCCGAGCCCCGCCTTGTAGGGATGCGTCTTCGAGGTGAGGGTGAGCGAGAGGAGCGTGCGGCCGTGGAAGCCGCCCTCGAAGCCGATCACGGCGGGGCGATGCGTGTAGCCGCGCGCGAACTTGACCGCGTTCTCGACGGCCTCGGTGCCCGCGTTGAAGAAGGCGGCCTTCGCCGGCCCCGAGAACGGGGCGAGCGCGACCAGGCGCTCGGCGTACTCGACGTAGACCTCGTACGGGACGATCGTGAAATCGGTGTGGAGGAAGCGCGCGGCCTGCTCCTGCACCGCCGCGACGACGCGCGGATGCGCGTGGCCGACGTTGAGGCAGCCGACGCCGCCCGTGAAGTCGACGAAGCTGTTGCCGTCGACGTCCGTGACCGTCGCGCCCCGGCCGTCCGCTATCACGATCGGCAGGTAGAGGCCGAGCGGATCGGCGACGAACCGCTCCTTCCGCTCGGTGATCTCGCGGGAGCGCGGGCCGGGGATCTCCGTCCGCAGCTCGATTGCGCGCGTCACCGCCACGCAGCCACGATAACGACAGCAGGCGACGCGAATCGGGGAGAATCGCCGCCATGGTCCTGTCCGACGCGACGATCGCCCGCCTCCTCGCCGAGGGGAAGATGGAGATCGACCCGTACGACGAGGCGCTCCTGCAGCCGTCGAGCGTCGACGTGCGGGTCGACCGGCTCTTCCGCGTCTTCCACAACAACCGCTACCCGTTCATCGACGTCAAGGTCGAGCAGTCAGAGCTGACCGAGCTCGTCGAGGTCGACGACGACCAGCCGTTCGTCCTTCATCCGGGCGAGTTCGTGCTCGGCTCGACGCTCGAGCGGATCCGGCTGCCCGACGACCTCGTCGCGCGGCTCGAGGGCAAGTCGAGCCTCGGGCGCCTCGGCCTTCTCATCCACTCGACCGCGGGGTTCATCGACCCGGGCTGGGACGGCCACGTGACGCTCGAGCTCTCGAACGTCGCGAACCTCCCCATCACGATCTATCCGGGCATGAAGATCGGGCAGATCTCCTTCATGCAGATGACGGAGCCGGCCGCGACCCCGTACGGCTCGGAGGCGATCGGCTCGAAGTACAAGGGCCAGCGCGGGCCGACCGCGAGCCGCTACTGGCAGAACTTCGAGGAGACGGGGTGACCGTCCTCGTCACCGGCGGGACGGGCTTCGTCGGCCCGTACGTCGTGCACGCGCTTCGCGCACGCGAGAGGCCGGTGCGCGCCCTCGTCCGCGACCCGGCACGCGCCACCCGCCTCACGGCCTGGGGAGTCGAGCTGGTAACCGGGGACGTGACCGATCCCGCCTCGCTCCGCGCCGCGTGCGCAGGGGTGGACGCGGTCGTGCACCTCGTCGCCATCATCCGCGGCCGGCCGGCCGACTTCGAGCGTGTGATGTCGCAGGGCACGCGGAACGTCGTCGCGGCGGCGCAGGAGGCGGGCGTGCGGCGCTTCGTGCTCGCGAGCGCCCTCGGGCTCGACGAGCGCTCGAAGGACGCGGTGCCGTACTTCGCGGCGAAGTGGGAGATGGAGCGGGCCGTCAAGGAGTCCGGCCTCGAGCACGTGATCTTCCGGCCGAGCTTCGTCTTCGGCCGCGACGGCGGCGTCCTGCCGACCTTCGTCCGGCTCGCGCGCCTCGCGCCCGTGACGCCGATCGTCGGCCCCGGCAGGCAGCGGCTGCAACCGATCTGGGTCGAGGACGTCGCCGAGTACTACCGAATCGCGCTCGAGGAGCCAGCGGCCGCGAACCGCACGTTCGAGCTCGGCGGCCCGGACGCGGTGTGCTGGAACGAGTTCTGGGAGCGCCTCAAGCGCGTGCTCGGCGTGCGCCGGCCGTCGGTGCACGTCCCCTTCGGGGCGATGCGGCTTCAGGCGACGCTGACCGAGCGGCTGCCGGGCGCGCCGGTGACGCGCGACCAGCTCACGATGCTCGAGCTCGGCGACAACGTCGTCACGGACCCGAGTGCGGTCGAGACGTTCAAGCTGCCGCTCGTGCCGCTCGACGAGCAGCTCCGGCGCGCGACGTGACACTCCAGACACGGTAGGAGGTACCGTGACGGAAGCGTGACGCGCGGAGTCGTCTACGCCGAGCCGGACGCCCCGCCGGCCGTCGAGGAGCTGACCGTCGATGCGCCGGGCCCACGCGAGGTGCTCGTCCGCGTGCTCGCCTGCGGGCTCTGCCACTCCGACCTGCACATCGTCGAGACGAAGGGCTGGGGAATGCGGTTCCCGATCCTGCTCGGGCACGAGGGAGCCGGTGTCGTCGAGGAGGTCGGGAGCGACGTGAGGGCGGTCGCGCCGGGCGACCGCGTCGTGGTCGCGTGGCGGGCACCCTGCGGCGAGTGCCCGCAGTGCACGCGCGGCGACCCGCGCCGCTGCTCGTCCCAGCTCCGCGCGAAGCGGCGCCTGCACCGAGCCGCGGACGGCTCGCTGCTGATGCCGGTGCTGCGTTGCGGCACGTACGCCGAGCACGCGGTGGTACACGAGGCGTGCGCGGTGAGGGTGCCGGAGGAGCTGCCGGTCGAGCAGGCGGCACTCCTCGCCTGCGGCTTCTCGACGGGCGCCGGAGCCGCGCTCTGGGCGACCCCCGTGCGCGAGGGATCGACGGTGGCAGTGATCGGCTGCGGCGGCGTGGGGCTCGCAGTCGTCCAGGGAGCGCTCCTCCGGCACGCCGAGCGGATCGTCGCGGTCGACCTCGCCGAGGACAAGCTCGAGCATGCCCTCGCCCTCGGCGCGACCGACGTCGTCGACGGCGGCGCCGGCGACCCGGTCGAGGCGGTGCGCGAGCTGACCGGCGGCCGCGGCGTCGACTTCGCCTTCTCGGCGATCGGCGCGGCGAGCGGGCTCGCGCAGGCGATCCGGATGTGCGCCTACGCCGGAACGGCGACCCTCGTCGGCATGCCCTTCCCGGGCGCCAGGCTCGAGGCCGATCTCGCGGCGGACGTCTTCTGGCCGAAGATCTCGGTCGCGGTCACCCACGGCGGGGACACCGTCCCGCAGGAGGACTTCCCGTTCCTCGCCCAGGCCGCGCTCGACGGCCGGATCGACCTCGGTCGCTTCGTGACGAGCACGATCTCGCTCGACGAGGTGCCCGGACGCCTCCCGCGAATCGGGGAACGTGGAGAGATCCGCACAGTCGCCCTGATGTGACGAATCGACGGAGCCGCGCCGTACACGCAGGGGCCTGAGCGTCGTCGAGTTCAGCGGCTCTGTCTCGATGCTGCGCGGGTACCGGCGGCACGCGACGCCCGTCACCATCGACGGCGTCCAGGCTCGCCGCTGGAACGTGGGCCGCGTGCTGGGAAGCGACGAGGTCCGTCTCGACTTCCCGCGGCGCGACCTCTCCGTGACCGTGCTCAGCCCGGACCGGTCGCTGCTCCGCCGAATCCTCGCTTCGGTCCACCCCATCCGCGTCGACCAGAACGGTTGCCCGACCCGTCCCGCCGGCGTCTTCTCGCGCGGCTCGCGGCGCAGCGCCTCGGAGCCCTTCGTCCCCCGGGCAGCGAGACGCCTGGTGGGCTGCTCCTATCAGGGACGCTGGCTCGACCACTCGTCCGTCGTCGGTACCAGGGGCGCCCGCCGCCTCGCGCGCGCGCTCGACGCCGCCCCCTTCGGGTTCAGCCGCTCGCATTCGATCCTGCCCTCGATCTGCGGCTCGACGTGGCGCGACTCCTCCATCACGGCCAGGTTCGAGTACGCCGCCCGCCGGCCGGTCACGGTCACCGCCCACCTCATCGGCTGCGCCCGGCTCGGAGCGAGCAACGGCCGCTGGGCGGTGCGTATTGACCCGCGCTGGGTCTTCCCTTTCGTACGCGACGCCGGCTACGCCGGCGCCTTCGTGGATCCGCGGAGGGCGCGCTGAGCGCTACTGCTTGCCGAAGGCGGCGCGACGCTCGACGTCCGCCTCGTCGACCATGTGGCCGTCGCGCTCGACGTAGCCGTCCTTGCCGCCGATCGCGAGCAGCACCGCTTCTTCGCCGAAGGGGTTCGACACCTTGCGCGGCGTCGTCGACTCGACGTGGCAGAGGCCGCCCTCGCCGAGCACGCGTGTTTCGCCCTCGACTTCGACCTCCACGCGGCCGCGATGGACGAAGTAGAGCTCGTCCTGCGTGTCGTGGAAGTGGAGGAAGCCGTCGTGCCCGGGCGGCAGGACGATGCCGTTGACCCCGAACGCCGTCACGCCGAGCGCGGCTCGGATCTTGCGGAAGCCGGGCCCGCTGCCCAGCTCGTCGAGAGACGAGAACGCGTGGGTCACCCGGAGCAGGCCTCCGTCGTGTGCGCGAGCGGCAGCCGGCCGAGGAGCTCGGCGAGCTGCTCACGTTCCTGCGTCGAGAACCGCGAGCCGAACAGCTCCTCGATGTCGGCGAGATGGGACTCGCGGGCTTCCTCGATCTTCCTCACGCCTGCCTTCGTCAGCACCGCGTAGGTCACGCGCGCGTCGGCGGCACAACGCTCCTTGCCGACGAGGCCGGCGGCCTCGAGCCCGTCGAGCAGGCGCGTGATCCCGGAAGCCGTGAGGAGCACGGACCGGGCGAGGTCGATCCGCCGCATCCTCCGCCCCTCGGCGTAGTAGAGCTGCACGAGCACGTCGAAGTCGCTCAGCGTCAGCTCGTGCACCGCCTCGAGGCGCGACGAGAGCTCCCGCGTCAGCGCGGCGTGCGCGCGCAAGAAGCGGACCCAGGCGGTGTCGGGAAGACCACTCCCCGGCGCCGAGTCTTCTTGCGTGCTCAATACTTGACTAGACAATCTTTTCCCGCTATATTGATTGCGACCTCAAGTATAGCCCAAGCCCAGTAGGAGGCAACGTTCGGATGAGCACCCTGGCAACCCCCGCCGCCACACTCGCACCCGCCGGCACGTCGTGGGCCGCCGACCCCGTCCACTCGAACGTCGCGTTCGAGGTCGACTACGCAGGCGTCAGCACCTTCCGCGGCAGCTTCCGCGACTTCGAGGCCACGCTCGAGGGCTCCACCCTTGACGGCTCCGCGCGCGTCGCGAGCGTCGACGTGAAGGACGAGCAGCTCTCGGCCCATCTCCAGTCGCCCGACTTCTTCGACGCCGAGCGGCATCCCGAGATCCGGTTCCGCACCGACGCGCTGTCGCTCGACGAGAGCGGCACGGTCGCGGGCCGCGGCGAGCTGACCATCAAGGACGTCAGCCGCCCGGTCGAGCTGAAGGGCCGCCTCGCCTCGGCGCCGAGCGTCGACCCGTTCGGCCGCGAGCGCCTCGGCCTCACCCTCGAGACGGCGATCGACCGCAACGAGTTCGGCGTCGCGTGGAACGCCCCGAACCAGAGCGGCGGCAACTACCTCGGCGACGAGGTCACCCTCAAGGCCGACCTCACGTTCGTGAAGCAGGAGGCCTGACGTGCGGATCCTCGGCGTCTCCGGCAGCCTGCGGGAGAGCTCGTACAACACCGGCCTGCTGCGGGCTGCGCTCGAGGCCGCTCCCGAGGGCGTCGAGCTGGAGCTCTGGGAGGGCCTCCCCGAGCTGCCGCTCTACGACGAGGACCTCGAAGCCGACGTGCCGGAGTCGGTGCGCCGTCTGCGCGAGGCCTGGGCAGCGGCGGACGCGATCCTCTTCGCCACGCCCGAATACAACGGCTCGGTCCCCGGCGGGCTCAAGAACGCCGTCGACTGGGCGTCGCGACCGAAGCTCCAGGGCGTGCTCCGGAACAAGCCGGTCGCCGTCGTGGGAGCCAGCACGGGCCAGTTCGGCGCGCTCTGGGCCCAGCAGGATCTGAAGCGGATCCTCGGCATCGCCGGCGCCCGCGTCGTCGGGACGGAGATCCCCGTCGCCCGGGCGCACGAGCGGTTCGACGCCGAGGGCCGGCTCCTCGACGGAGAAGTCTTCGCCCAGCTCCGGCTGCACCTGACCACTCTCGCCTCGGAAGCCGTCGCGGCTTCGGAGCGAGTCGCCGCCTGAGACTGAGACCTGCCCAAAAAAGAAGGGGCCGCACGAAGCGGCCCCTTCTGCAGTAACCAGCGCGTAGTGGCAGAGGCGCCTTCCTGCTCCGGCTGAAACCGGGCGGCGCGGAACGCGGTGTCCCCCACGCTGGCTAGGCGGTTCCCCGTAGGTCCCGGGGACGGCACCCCTACCCGCTGGTACCTCCACTGCCCGTACTGTCTGAAATCACTGCCGGACCACCTCCTTTCCGCGGTACCCGCACGATAGCGAAGGACGCGGTCACCGCAACACGACGCTCAGCTCGAGCCCGCGGTCGAGCGGGACCGTGAGGCTGAGGAGCGACGGGTCGGCCTGCCGCGCCGCCGAGTAGGCCGCGAGCCGGTCGGCGTGGAGGATCACGTCGTCGGCGACCACGAGCGCTCCCGGCTCGAGCTTCTCGCGCGCCAGCGCGAACAGCTCCTCGTAGAAGCGGTTCGCGGCGTCGAGGAAGACGACGTCGAACACGTCGTCGATCGCCGGCAGCGTCTCGCGCGCGTCGCCCTCCACGAGCAGCGCCGTGTCCTCGAGCCCCGCCTCCGCGACGTTGCGTCGCCAGTCGGCGATGCAGCTTTCGTCGCGCTCGAGGGACAGGACCCGGCCGCCGAGGTTGCGGACTCCCGCCGCGAGCCAGATCGTCGAGTAGCCGCGCCCCGCTCCGATCTCGAGCACCTCGCAGTCGGCCTGCGGCGCCACGAGCGAGAAGAGGAACCGCCCGGTCGCGGCAGCCACGGGCACGCCCGGACGCCGCGGCTCCTCCCGTTCGAGCCGCTCGAGCACGCTGCGCACCCGGTCGTCGAGCACGGGTCCGACCCTATCCTCCAGGGCGTGCGCGCCGAGCTGACGATCGAGATCGCGCGGATCCCCGAGGACGTCTTCGCCTACCTCACCGACGTCTCGAACCTGCCTTCGTGGCAGGCGGGCGTGAAGAGCGCGACGCTGCGCGAGGGCCGCGTCGAGGAGTCGCGCTCGCTGCTCGGCCGCGAGCTCCGCACGACGCTCGAGATCGTCGAGGAGGAGGCGCCGCGCCTGTTCACGCTGCGGGCGCTGAACAGCCCCGTGCCGTTCACGGTCCGGCACGAGCTCGAGCCGGCCGGTGACGCCACGCGGCTCACGGTGACCGCGGAAGGCGACGTTCCGGGCTTCGCCGCCGGGCTCCTCGCGCGGCAGGCGGAGAGGCAGTTCCGCAAGGACTTCGAGCGGCTGAAGCGGATCCTCGAGAGCTAGACGAACGTGCCGCGCTCGGCCTCGACCGCGTCGCGCACCCAGCAGTCGGGGCGGTGGCCGTTGACGATCCCGCACGCTTCGAGCGAGGAGAAGACCGTCGTGGGGCCGACGAAGCGGAAGCCCGCCGCGCGCAGCCGTCGCGAGAGCTCCCTGCCGTCGGCGTGATCGCGGTACTCGCACATCAGCTCGGCGAGGGGCGTCTCCGTCTCGCGCAGCGCGAGCGTCGCCCGCGCGTTCGCGATCGCGGCCTCGATCTTGCCGCGGTGCCGCACGATCCCCGCGTCGCCGAGGAGCCGCTCGACGTCATGTTCGCCGAAGCGCGCGACCCGCTCCGGATCGAAACCCGCGAACGCAGTGCGGAAGGCCTCGCGCTTGCGGAGGATCGTGATCCACGCGAGACCGGCCTGGAAGCCCTCGAGGCAGAGCCGCTCGTAGAGACCGTGCTCGTCGCGGACCGGCCGTCCCCACTCCTCGTCGTGGTAGGCGATGTAGAGCGGGTCGGACGTGGGCCAGCAGCGAACGGGCTCGGTCACGCGCGCAGTCTCGGCGCTAGGCCGGCCGGTCGCAAGCGTTTCCCGACCGCCGTCGGCGGAGAGCGGGAAACGAGTGGGGATCCTCTCGCACAGCCACGTCGAGGCGAAGTCCCACCGCCTGCTGCTTCTTACCGCGCTCGCCGTGTTGCTGTACGTCGGCAGCGGCGTGGCGATGGCCTACATCGCCGGCTTCGACCGGATCTGGGACGCCGCGAGGAACCCGAGCTGGCCGTGGCTCGCCGCTTCGCTCGGAGGGGTCGCCCTCGCCTTCGTGGGCTACTACTTCGGCTACCGCGGCATCGGGAGGATCGAGGAAGGGCCGGAGGACCTGAGCCACGCGGACCGGCTGGCCGTCGTCGCCGCCGGGTTCGGCGGCTTCCTCGCGCACGGCGGCGGGGGGATCGACCGCGCGGTGATGCGTGCCGCCGGCGCGTCCGAGCGGGAGGCCAAGGTGCGCGTGACGCTCCTCGGGGGCCTCGAGCACCTCGTCCTGGCGATCCCGTGCAGCGTCGCCGCGATCCTCCTCATCCTCCAGGGCGTGTGGAAGCCGCCGCTCGACTTTCTCGTGCCGTGGGCCGTCGGGCCGGCCGCCGGCTTCGGCATCGCGTACTGGGCGGCCGAGCGGTACCGCGAGCGCCTTCGCGGGCGCGGCGGCTGGCGCGAGAAGCTCTCGATCCTCCTCGACGCCGCGCACCTCATCGGCGTGATGTTCCGCAACCCGCTCCGCTACGCGTCTGCGATCTCCGGGATGCTCCTCTACTGGCTCGCCGACATGTTCGCGCTGTGGGCCGGGATCGCGGCGTTCGGCTACCGCATGAACGGCGCCTCGCTGATGGTCGCGTTCGGCACCGCGATGATCGTCACGCGCCGCACGGGCCCGCTCGGCGGCGCGGGGCTCCTGGGCATGGCGATCGCGGCGACCGTCTGGTACAGCGGCGCGTCGTGGCCGGCCGCGGTGCTCGGCACGTTCAGCTACCGCTTCTTCGCCCTCTGGCCGCCGCAGCCGGTCTCCTTCCTCATGCTGCCGCGCCTGCGCAGGCTCCTCGCGTCCTCGCCGGACGCCGACGCTCCGACGGGGGCGGAAGAGGGCGCCGGCGAGCGCACCGAGGAACCGGCGCTGCGTTAGGGAAGCTCGACGACGACCGAGCCGTCGACGACGCGGACCGGATAGGTCTCCACCGGCTCGGTGGCCGGCAGCGTCAGCGGACGGCCCGTCGAGAGCTCGAACATCGATCCGTGCCTGGGGCAGACGACGCAACAGCGGTCCTCGTCCCAATCGCCCTCGCAGAGGGGGCCGTCGTCGTGCGAGCAGCGGTCCTCGATCGCGTACAGCTCGCCGCCGCAGTTGTAGACGCCGACGAAGAGGCTGCCCTGCCGGACGATCTTCGACGAGCCGGGCGGGAACTCGTCCGCCGCGGCGACCTCGACGTCGGGCACTAGGTGAGGTCGAGCTCGTCGAAGCCGGCGAGGCCCTCGGGGAGCGGCGTCCCCTTCGCCTTGTGCAGCGCGACCTTGAGCGTCGTGAGGCCGAGCATCGCACACTTGAGGCGGACGGGGGTGAGCGGGACGCCGATCTCCGCGAGCAGCTCGTCCTTGTCGAGCGCGGCGACCTGCTGGGCGGTGCGGCCCTTCGTCATCTCCATCAGCATCGACGTGGCTGCCTGCGAGATCGCGCACCCGCGGCCGGAGAACTTGACGTCGGCGATGGTCTCGCCGTCCTCCCCGAACGCGACGTAGATCGAGACCTCGTCGCCGCAGAGCGGGTTCTGGCCCTCGGCCTCGGCGTCGGCGTCCTCGATCACCCCGTGGCCGCGCGGGTTCTTGTAGTGGTCGAGGATGAGCTCGCGGTAGAGGCTCTCGAGGCCGCGGTCGGTCATGCGAAGACCTTGCGGACGGCGTGGAGGCCCTCGACGAGCTGGTCGATCTCCTCGCGGAGCGTGTAGAGGTAGAAGCTCGCCCGGTTCGTCGCGGCCACGCCGAGCTTGTGCATCAGCGGCTGGCAGCAGTGGTGGCCGGCACGGATCGCGACCCCCTGCAGGTCGAGGATCTGCGCGACGTCGTGCGGGTGGATCCCTTCCACGTTGAACGACACGACGCCGGCGCGCCGCTCGGCGGGCGGGCCGTAGAGCTCGACGCCAGGCACCTCGCCGAGCCGCCCGAGCGCGTAGGCGGCGAGCTCGTGCTCGTGCGCCTCGATCGCGTCGAGGCCGATCGCCTCGAGGTAGTCGATCGCGAGGCCGAGCCCGTAGGCCTCCGCGATCGGGGACGTGCCCGCCTCGAACTTGTGGGGCAGCTCGCCCCATGTCGTCCTGTCGACGCGCACCGAGTTGATCATGTGCCCGCCGAGGAGGAAGGGCTCCATCGACTGGAGCAGCTCGGCGCGTCCCCAGAGCGCCCCGATCCCGCTCGGCGCGCACATCTTGTGTCCCGAGATCGCGACGAAGTCGGCGCCGAGGGCCTGGACGTCCATCTTCATGTGCGGCGCTGCCTGGGCCGCGTCGCAGACGAAGATCGCGCCGTGCTCGTGGGCCCACGTCACGAGCGGGCCGAGGTCGTGGATCGTGCCGAGCGAGTTAGAGACGAGGTTCGTCGCGACGACCTTGACCGTGTGGTCGCGGCCGATCGCCTCGAGCTGCTCGAGGTCGGGGTCGCCGTTCTCGTCGATCTCCACCATGAGGAACTCGGCGCCCTGCCGCTGCGCGATGTACTGCCACGGGACGAAGTTCGAGTGGTGCTCGAGCTCGGTGACGACGACCGCGTCGCCCCGGCCGAGGTTGTTCCCTCCCCAGGCGTAGGCGACGAGGTTCAGGCCCTCCGTCGCGTTGCGGACGAAGATCACCTCGCGCACGTCGGGCGCGTTGAGGAAGGCGCGGGTCTTCTCGCGCGCCCCTTCGAGCGCGCTCGTGGCGCGCTCGGCGAGGACGTGTACGGCCCGGTGCACGTTCGCGTACGACGTCTCGTAGAACCGCGTCATCCCCTCCAGCACCTGCCGCGGCTTCTGCGAGGTGTTCGCCGAGTCGAGGTAGGCGAGCGGCTTGCCGTGGATCTCCTGCTCGAAGATCGGGAAGTCGGCCCGCAGCGCGGGCGCGTCGAGCTTGGGGACGGCCTTCACAGCCACGCTCAGATGGTAACCAGGGGCTTCACATGGACCTCTAATCGGTCGTCGGCACACTGCCCGCGTCATGCCGGATCAATCGCGGATCGAGCGTGCCCGCCGCCGCGCTCGCGCCGCGAAGGCAGCGCTCGGAGCCTTGACCGCACTCGTCTTCGGCGTCGCCTTCGTGGGCGCGAAGACGCACGCCCCCGGCCATGCAAAGGGGAAGGCGAAGCCACTCGGCGCTCCCGCCTCCTTCGAGCGGGCGGTCGAGAAGAGCGCTCTCCAGAGCGGACAGATCGCGCCTCCGGCGCAGCCGCCGGTCGTCTCGAGCGCGACGTCGTGAGCGTCGAGCGTTTCCGCGCGATGGGCTGCGACGTCGCGGTGGCGGGCGGCGGTAGTCCGAGGGTAGCGGCGGTGCTCGAGCGCTGGGAGGCCGCCTTCAGCCTCTTCCGTCCGGAGTCGGAGCTGTGCCGCGTCAACCGCTCGGGCGCCCGGGTCGTGCTCGTCTCCCCGCTCTTCGCCCGCGCGCTCGGGACGGCGCTCGACATGGCCGCGGCCACGGACGGGCTCGTCGACCCGACGCTCTGCGGCCGCTGGGCCGAGGTCGTCGTCTGCGGCCGGCTGCTCTCCCGGCCTCGGGGTCTCGCGCTCGACCTGAACGGCGTCGTGAAGGCGCTCGCGGTCGACGAGGCGGCCGCGGCGCTCGACGGGCCCGGCTTCGTCTCCGTCGGCGGCGATCTCGCGGTGCGCGGGCCGGTGGACGTGGCGCTCTCGGCCGGCGGGGCGGTCCGCGTCGTCGCCGGAGGCCTCGCGACGAGCGGGACCGCCTCCCGCGGCGGGCACCTCGTCGACCCGCGCACCGGTCGCGCGAGCATCTCCTGCTGGGAGCAGGTGACCGCGTCGGGCGCGACGTGCCTCGACGCCGACGTCGGGGCCAAGGCCGGCTTCCTGCTGGCCGAGCGCGGGCCCGACTGGCTCGACGAGCGTGGCATCCCCGGGCGCTTCGTCGCCGCTCACGGCGAGGTCGTGGAGAACGAGGCGTGGCTCGCAGCGACGAGGGTGGTGCCGGCATGCACGTGACCTCGAACCCGGCCATCTGGTACGCGGCTCGCGCGTCCGGCGTCGCCGCGTACGTCGTGCTCAGCCTCGTCGTCTCGCTCGGGATGACGCTCGGCGGCAAGGCGCAGAACCGCTACTGGCCGCGCTTCTCCGTGGAGGAGATCCATCGTTTCGGCGGGCTCCTCGTCGGCACGCTGATCGGCGTCCACGTCCTGACGATCGCGGCCGACTCGTTCGTGCCCTTCTCGCTCGTCCAGCTGCTCGTCCCGTTCACGTCGAGCTACCGGCCGCTGTGGACGGGGCTCGGCATCGCCGCCGCCGAGATCCTCGTGGCCCTCGCCGTGACGAACCACTACCGCCGGCGGCTCCCGTACGGCTTCTGGCGGAAGGCGCACTACCTCAACTTCGCGGTGTGGGGGCTCGCCTCGGTGCACGGGCTGATGTCGGGCACCGACCGCGGCGCCGCGTGGCTCGCGCTCCTTTACGGCGTCGCGGTGGCGGTGGTCGTCATGCTGCTCGTCTGGCGTTTCGGGAGTCACGTCTTCCGGTCGCCACGGGTGGCCGGTGCCGGCGCCGTGACGGTCGTCGCGCTGCCGCTGCTCATCGTCGGCCCGCTGCGCCACGCGCCCCCCGCCTGGAATGCTGCGCACGTGGACGAGAGCCTGACCGGGCACGTGATCCGGAACGGGACCCAGCTGGAGCAGATCGTGTCCTTCGTCGGGCAGGCCGCCCGGCCGCAGAGGCTCGTCGTGCGCGCCGACCTGCTCGTCGCGCCGGGCTCCCTCCAGGACACGTCGCTGCAGCTCGAGTACCTGCCGAGCGGCGACGTCTGCCGCGGCAGGGTGGGCAACGTGGGCAGCGAGAGCTTCACCGGGAGCTGCAGGCTCGGCGACGGCGAGCGGCGGACGGTCGAGGCGAGCTGGGTGCCGAACGCGGCGGGAACCGGAGTCGTCGGCGAGATCCGGCTGCGTGACTAGGCGGACGCTCGCGCCACTCGCCGCGGTTGCTCTTCTCGCCGCCGGGTGCGGCGGCGGCGTGAAGGCGTCGAAGACGGCGACGGGGGGCGGCCGGCCTCCCTCGGCGCCGGCGCAACTGAAGGTGCGGAGGATCGGCTCGCTGCCGCAGGCGTTCTCGAAGGCCTCGGCGGTCGCGCTTCCCCACGGTCGTCTGCTGGTGCTCGGCGGCTACACGGGCTCGGGCTCGCTCGACACGATCCTGGCCGGCCCGCCGAGCCGGCTGCGGGTCTTCGGCCGGCTGCCGCAGCCGACGCACGACGCCGCGGCGGCCCTCGTCGGCCGCTCGGTCTATCTCTTCGGCGGCGGCGAGAGCGTCTCGATGCCGAGCGTGGTGCGCGTCGACCCGGCCACCGGCTCCGCTGCCGAGGCGCCCGCGCTCGGCGAGCCGCTCTCCGACCTCGGCGCGGTGGCGATCGGCGGCCGCGCCTATCTCGTCGGCGGCTACACGGGAACGCAGTTCGCCACGGCCGTCCTCCGCTATCGCCCGCAGGGAGCCGCCACCGTGGTCGCCCGCCTGGCGACCGGGACGCGCTACGCCGGAGTCGCCGCGCTCGGAGGGACGATCTACCTCGCGGGCGGCCTGACCACCGCCGGGCCGACACGCGCGGTCTTCGCCGTCTCGCTCGGCGGCAGCGTGAGACACATCGCCACGTTGCCGGCGCCGGAGGACCACGCTGCGCTCGCGGCGCTGGGAGGGCAGCTCTATCTCGTGGGCGGGAGACGGGTGCTCGCGATCGATCCGGGGTCGGGCCAGGTCTCGCTCGCAGCGCGGCTGCCGGCGGCGCTCTCCGATCCGACGGCGACGACGCTCGGGAACCGGATCGTCGTCACCGGCGGCGGCACGAACGGTGTCTGGTCGCTGACGCGGTAGTCGCCGCTATCGTCGGCGGCCGGTGAGCGACTACGTCTACACGATGTACCGGGCCGACAAGTTCTACGGCCCTGACCGGCAGGTGCTCGCGAACATCTCGCTCTCCTTCCTGCCGGGAGCGAAGATCGGCGTGCTCGGCCCGAACGGCGCGGGCAAGTCGACGCTGCTGCGGATCATGGCCGGCCTGGACGAGCCCTCCTCGGGCGTCGCGGAGCTCGCGCCCGGCGCGACGGTCGGGCTGCTCGAGCAGGAGCCGGAGCTCGACCCGGCCAAGGACGTGCGCGGCAACGTCGAGGACGGCGTCCGCCCGCTGCGCGACCTGCTCGACCGCTTCAACGAGATCAGCGCCGCCTTCGCCGAGCCGGAGGCGGACTACGACGCGCTCCTCGCCGAGCAGGCGAAGGTGCAGGACGCGATCGACCGCGCCGACGTGTGGCAGCTCGACGACCGGCTCGACCACGCGATGGACGCGCTCCGCCTGCCGGAGGGCGACCGCGACGTCGAGACGCTCTCGGGCGGCGAGCGCCGCCGCGTCGCGCTCTGCCGGCTGCTCCTCTCCTCGCCCGACCTGCTCCTGCTCGACGAGCCCACCAACCACCTCGACGCGGAGTCGGTGCTCTGGCTCGAGCGCTTCCTCGCCGACTACAAGGGCACCGTCGTCGCGGTGACGCACGACCGCTACTTCCTCGACAACGTCGCCGGCTGGATCCTCGAGCTCGACCGTGGCCGCGGCATCCCGTTCGAGGGCAACTACTCGTCCTGGCTCGAGCAGAAGCAGGCGCGGCTCGCGCAGCAGGAGAAGCAGGAGTCGGCCCGCCGGCGCACGCTCGCGCGCGAGCTCGAGTGGGTGCGGGCGAGCCCGCGCGCGCGGCACGCGAAGGCGAAGGCACGGCTCGGAGCGTACGAGCGGCTGCTCGCCGAGGAGCAGAACGTGAAGCTGGAGCGGGTCGAGATCCACATCCCGCCGGGCCCGCGGCTCGGCGACGTCGTGATCGAGGCCGACGGCGTGCGCAAGCGCTTCGGCGAGCGGCTGCTCGTGGACGACCTCACCTTCTCGCTGCCGCCGGCCGGCATCGTCGGGGTCGTCGGCCCGAACGGCGCCGGCAAGACGACGCTGTTCCGGATGATCGCGGGCGAGGAGCAGCCCGACGAGGGGACGCTCCGCATCGGCGAGACCGTCGAGCTCGCCTACGTCGACCAGGCACGCGCCGGCCTCGATCCGGCGAACACCGTCTGGAAGGAGATCTCCGGTGGCCACAACACGATCGAGCTCGGCAAGCGCGAGGTCAACTCGCGCCAGTACGTCTCGTGGTTCAACTTCACGGGATCCGACCAGCAGAAGCGCGTCTCGGATCTCTCGGGCGGCGAGCGGAACCGCGTCCACCTCGCGAAGCTCCTGCGCTCGGGCGGCAACGTCCTGCTGCTGGACGAGCCCACGAACGACCTCGACGTCGACACCCTGCGGGCTCTCGAGGAGGCTCTGCTCGAGTTCGCGGGCTGCGCAGTCGTGATCACGCACGACCGCTGGTTCCTCGACCGTGTCGCGACGCACATCCTCGCCTTCGAGGGGTTGAGCGAGACGATCTGGTTCGAGGGCTCGTGGGGCGAGTACGTCGAGTGGATGAAGGACACGCGCGGCCCTGACGCGCTCGAGCCGCATCGGATCAAGTACAAACCGTTGACCCGCGCATGACCCAGACCGTCTGGCCCTACCTGTTCTACCGCGACGTCGACGCCGCGTCGGAGTTCCTGCAGCGCGCCTTCGGCTTCCGCGAGGTCGGCCGGCGGGTCGGAGCCGCGGGAGGGACCCATCTCGAGTTCGAGACGCCTCACGGCGACCGCCTCTACGCCGGTGAGATGGAGACCGACGGACGGTCGGGGATGGTGTACGTCATGGTGCCCGACGTCGACGCCCACCACGACCGGGCGAAGGCGGAAGGCGCCGAGATCGTCGAGGAGCTGTTCGACACGCCGTTCGGGCACCGCCGTTACAGCTGCGCCGATCCTCAGGGGCAGTGGTGGGCGTTCGCCTCGCCCACGCAGCCCAACCGCTAGCCCGGCTTCGCGGCGAAGTAGACGGCGGCCATGTCCTCGTCGCCGTGGCCGAACTCGATGCCGCGCGCGAACGCCTGGCCTCGCCCTTGAGATGGAGGTAGGGCGTGTCGATCTGCGAGCCCTCCATCGTGGCGAGGAACTCGCGGGGGTCGAGGCCGAGCCCCTCGGCGAGCGCGATCGCCTCGGCGGCGGCCTCGGTGACGGCGAGCAGCCAGAGGTTCGTCACCAGCTTGAGCTTGCTCCCGTTGGGGACGGGCCCGAGCCGGCGGGTGGAGTGGCCGATCGCGTCGAAGAGCGGCCCGCAGCGGTCAAGGGCGGCGTCCGGCCCGGAGGCGAGCACGACGAGCTTTCCCTGCTCCGCAGGCTGTCTCGTGCCGAGGACGGGGGCATCGACGAAGACGACGCCCTTCTCCTGCGCCAGCTCCGCGAGCCGTTCCGCGCCGTCGAAGCCGACCGTCGCGGTCTGAACCCAGACCGCATCCGCGGCGAACTCGACCTCCGCCACCGTGGCCGCCGTGGAGTCGGCGTCGACGAGGACGGTGAGGACGATCTCCGCTCCCTCGGCGGCCTCGGCCGCGCTGTCGCAGACCGTCGCGCCCTCCCGAAGGAGCGGCTCTGCCTTCTCGCGGGTCCGGTTCCAGGCGCGGACGTCGAACCCCGCCCGGGCGAGGTTGCGCGCGATCGGCTCGCCGATCGTGCCGATGCCGAGGACGGCGACGGTCGTCACGTCCGCTGCTTGCCCCTCCGGGCGAGGTTTACGCCGCCGGAAGCGCGTCGAGCATGGCCGTGTGCTGACGCTGTACCAGGCCGAGTGGTGCCCCTTCTCGTCGGCCGTCCGCCAGCGGCTGACGGAGCTCGGCCTCGACTTCGTCGCGAGGCAGGTCGCGGCGCGGCAGGAGGACCGCGAGGGCGAGCACGAGATTCCCTTGCTCGTGACCGAGGACGGCCGGCGGCTCGAGGGGACGGACGAGGTCTTCGCCTATCTCGCGACGCTGGAGCCCGGCGAGGCGGAGCGCGAGCACCGGGCGCAGTACCGCGCGCACCGCGAGGACCGCGCCCGCGAGACGACGGCGGAGGTGCTCGCCGAGAAGGCGCCGCTCCGCGAGGCTACGCCTGCGGAATCCGGGCCTCGAGCGCGGCGGTGACGGCCTCGCGCACGGGCTCGAGCTCGATCCGGTCGAGCACGTCCTGGAAGAAGCCGCGCACGATGAGGCGCTCCGCCTCCGGCCGTCTCAGGCCGCGGCTCATCAGATAGAAGAGATCCTCCCTATCGACGCGACCGACCGTCGCGCCGTGGGTGCAGCGGACGTCGTTCGCGAGGATCTCGAGCCCCGGGATCGGCACCGCGTGCGTGGTGGGGCTGAGCATCAGGTTGCGGCACTCCTGGTACGCGTTCGTCTTCTGGGCGTCCTTCTCGACCCGGATCATCCCGCGCCACACCGCCGTCGCCTCGTCGCGCAGCGCGCCCTTGAAGGCGAAGTCGCTCTCGCAGTCAGGCGCGATGTGCTCCTGGAACGTGTCGTAGTCGAGGTGCTGCGTGCCGTCGGCGAAGTAGGCGCCCGTGACGCGGGAGGTCGCTCCCCGCCCCGACAGGTCGTTCTGGATCCGCGTCTTGCCCTTCTTCGAGCCGAAGCCGCCGGCGACCCAGTCGAGCTCGGCGTCGCGCTCGACGCGTGCGTGATGCGTCGCGAAGTGCCACGTCTCACGCGACAGGTTCTGCAGCGAGACGTACTCGAGCTTCGCGGCCGGCTCGACGAAGAGCTCCGTCACCGCGTTCGAGTACGCCTCGGTGTCGGCCGCCGGCGAGGCGTACTCCTCGATCAGCGAGGCGCGCGCGCCCTCCTCGACCACGACGACGAGGCGCCAGAACGTCTGGCCCGCCGCCGCGATGCGGACGTACAGCGGCTGCTCGAGCTCGACTCCCCTCGGGACGACGACGAGCAGTCCGTGCCGCCAGAGCGCCGCGTTGTGGGCCGCGAACTTCTCGTCCCAGCCGACGAGCGAGTAGAGCCGCTCGTGCTCCTCCGGCAGCGGCTCGAACGTGACTCCCTCGGGCGCACGCTCGATCTCGATGCCCTCGGCGGTGACGGTGGCGGAGCCCGCGACGTCGAGGTCGACCATCGTGTCGCCGCTCGTGACGCTTTCTTGAGGGTACGTCTTACCGGCCTCGAAGTCGCGTGGATCGAAGCCGCGCAGGTCGGTGAAGCGCCAGTGCTCCTCGGTTGTGTCCGGCAGCGGCAGCGCCTCGTACGCCGCGAGCGCGTCGCTACGAGTCACGCGGCGCGTACCTCCGGTGCAGCATCAGCGAGTTCCCGTCGGGGTCCTTGAAGATCGCCATGTGACAGACGCCGGTGTCGAACGGCTCGGCGCCGAACTGGAACTCGACGCCCTTCGCCTCGAGCTCCTTCTGCGCCGCCTCCACGTCGGGGACGCGGATCGCGATCGACGCCGTGTGCGGCCCCTCGAACTTGCCGCCGATGTTCTCCATCTGGAGCAGGTAGAGGCTGACGTTCTCGCCGAGCTGGTACTCGGGGAAGCCCTGCTCCGGGTGTTCGATCTCCGGGAGGCCGAGCGTCTCGCCGTAGAAGCGCTTCGCCCGCTCCAGGTCCGTGACCGGCACGGAGATGAAGTCGACGCGCTCGACCTGCACTAGCCCACGCTCCCGCAGCGCGTTTGCGCGCGAGGGTCAACCAACAGAGCCCTCCATCTGGAGCTGGATGAGGCGGTTCATCTCGACGGCGTACTCGAGCGGCAGCTCCTTCGTGATCGGCTCCACGAAGCCGCTCACGATCATCGCGCTCGCCTCGGCCTCGGTCAGGCCACGCGACATGAGGTAGAAGAGCTGCTCCTCGCCGATCTTGGACACCGTCGCCTCGTGGCCGATGTCGACGTCGTCGGCGTCGATCTTGATGTACGGGTACGTGTCGGAGCGCGACTGCTCGTCGAGGATCAGGGCGTCGCACACGACCTTCGACTTCGAGCCGCCCGCCTGCTTCGACACCTCGAGCAGCCCGCGATAGCCGGCGCGGCCGCCGTTCTTCGAGATCGACTTGGACGTGATCACGGACGTCGTGTTCGGCGCGACGTGGACGGCCTTGCCACCCGCGTCCTGGTGCTGCCCCGTGCCGGCGAACGCGATCGAGAGGACCTCGCCGTGCGCGCGCTCGCCCATCAGCCAGATCGCCGGGTACTTCATCGTCAGCTTCGAGCCGAGGTTGCCGTCGACCCACTCCATCGTCGCGTCCTCGTAGGCGACAGCACGCTTCGTGACGAGGTTGTAGACGTTCGACGACCAGTTCTGGATCGTCGTGTAGCGACAGCGTCCGCCCTTCTTGACGACGATCTCGACCACAGCGGAGTGGAGCGAGTCGGTCGAGTAGATCGGCGCGGTGCAGCCTTCGACGTAGTGGACGTAGGCCCCCTCGTCGACGATGATCAGCGTCCGCTCGAACTGGCCCATGTTCTCGGCGTTGATCCGGAAATAGGCCTGCAGCGGCATCTCGATGTGCACGCCCGGCGGCACGTAGATGAAGGAGCCGCCCGACCAGACCGCCGAGTTGAGCGCCGCGAACTTGTTGTCGTTCTGCGGGATGATCGTCCCGAAGTACTGCTTGAAGAGGTCCTCGTGCTCGCCCAGCGCGGTGTCGGTGTCGAGGAAGACGACGCCCTTCGCGGTCAGGTCCTCCTGGAGCTTGTGGTAGACGACCTCCGACTCGTACTGCGCGCCGACGCCGGCGAGGTACTTCTTCTCCGCCTCCGGGATGCCGAGCTTGTCCCACGTGTCCTTGATGTCGGCCGGAAGGTCCTCCCACGACTCGGCCTGCTTCTCGGTCGGCTTGATGTAGTAGTAGATGTTGTCGAAGTCGATGCCGCTCAGGTCGCCGCCCCACGTGGGCAGCGGCCGGGCGAGGAAGTAGTCGAGGCTCTTGTGCCGGAACTTCCGCATCCAGTCGGGCTCGTCCTTGTGCGACGAGATGGCGTCGATCAGCTCGTGGTCGAGCCCGCGACCGGACTTGAAGAAGTAGTCCTCCGGCACGGAGAACCCGTACTTGATCGCGTAGTCGGAGCCGATCCCCTGGACGATCTCGGTCTCGGTCTGCGTCATGCCTCTGTTCCTGCCGGGATGAACGGATCGTAACCCTCGGCCTCGAGCTTCTCGGCCAGGTCGGGCCCGCCCGACTCCGCGATCCGGCCGTCGACGAAGACGTGGACGTGGTCGGGCTTCACGTAGTTGAGGATCCGCTGGTAGTGCGTGATCACGAGCGCGCCCATGTCGGGGCCGACGAGCTCGTTCACGCCGCTCGCCACGACCCGCAGCGCGTCGATGTCGAGGCCGGAGTCGGTCTCGTCGAGCACCGCGATCCGCGGCTTGAGCATCGCCATCTGCAGGATCTCCACACGCTTCTTCTCGCCGCCCGAGAAGCCGTCGTTCAGGTAGCGCGACGCGAGCTCGCGGCTCACCTTGAGGCGGTCCATCTGCGCGAGGAGCTCCTTGCGGAACTCGGGAATCGCGACGGGGTCGTCGACGCCGCCGGCGCGCGCCTTGCGCACGGCGTTGATCGCGCTGCGCAGGAAGCTCGTCACGGTCACGCCGGGAATCGCGTGCGGGTACTGGAAGGCGAGGAAGAGCCCCCGCTGCGCCCGCTCGTCGGCGCCGAGCTCGGTCACGTCCTCCCCGTCGAAGAGGAGGCGTCCCTCGGTGATCTCGTAGGCCGGGTGGCCCATCAGCGCGTACGCGAGGGTCGACTTGCCGGAGCCGTTCGGCCCCATGACCGCGTGCACCTCGTTCGTCGACACCTCGAGGTCGACGCCCTTGACGATCTCGGTGCCGTCCTCGAGCGCGACGTGCAGGTTCTCCAGCTTCAGCAGTCCCACGAATCCCTCTTTTCCCCAAAGAGCGGGGCTTTCGCCCCGCCCGAACCAACCGTGACCAGTCTAGCGAGAGGGCCTGTCTCCCCGTCCGGCTGCCCACAAACCCGCTACTCTCGGAGAACTCATGGGGTACTTCCAGACTCCCTGGCACATCGTCCTGCTCCTCGTGATCGCGCTACTCCTCTTCGGCGGCAAGCGGCTGCCTGAGATCGGCAAGGCGCTCGGGTCCGGGATGCGCGAGTTCAAGGATGCGATCACCGGCAATTCCCCGGCCGCCTCCGACGCGCCGCCCGAGCTCCCGCCCGCCGAGCCCACGACGACGCCCACCACGGCGGCGCCGAGCGAGCGCGAGACCGTCTAGCAGGGAATGGCGAGGCTTCCCCGCCGTCTCGGCTACGCCGAGGAGGCGACGCTCGGCGAGCATCTCGAGGAGCTGCGCGGCCGGCTCTTCGTCATGCTCGGAGCGATCGCGCTCGGGACAGCCGTCGCGTTCGCGTTCCACGGGCACGTCCTCGACTGGCTGAACCGGCCCCTGCCGCCACACCACCACAGGCTGCTCACGACCGGAGTCGCCGAGCCGTTCACGGTGACGCTCACGGTCTGCGTGTACGCGGGCTTCGTGCTCGCGCTGCCGGTCGTCCTCTGGCAGCTCTGGCTCTTCTTCGCGCCCGCGTTCGACCCGGCTGCCGAGCGGAAGGTGCTCGGGCTCGCGGCGTTCGCCGTCGCGCTCGCCGCGGGCGGGGTGGCGTTCGGGTACTGGGTCCTGTTGCCGCGGGCGGTCCACTTCCTCGTCCATTACGACCACCGGCACTTCCTCGTCCTGCCGCGGGCGTCGTCCTACTACAACTTCGTGGTCACGGTGCTGGTCGGGATCGTGATCGTCTTCCAGACGCCGCTCGTGGTGCTCGGGCTCGTGTATCTCGGCGTCGTCTCCTCCCGCGGCCTGCGCCGCCAGCGGCGCATGGGCTATCTCGTGACCGCCGCGGTCGCGCTGGCGCTGCCCGGCCCCGATCCCGTGACGACGTTCCTCGAGCTGCTGCCGATGTGGGCGCTCTTCGAGGGGTCGATCTGGCTCGCGGCTCTCGTCGAGCGGCGGCGGGCGAAGGTCGCTCCGGCCTCGGCTACCCTGGGCGGCTGATGGCACGCGCCGCGGTCAAGGCCAAGCAGCAGGCGAGGTCGAAGGCGAAGGTTCAGGCGAGGCCCGCACGCGCCCGCGGCCGACGCCGGCACGCCGGCGGAGGCAACCCGAACCAGCAGCTCTTCTTCGTCCGGCTCCGTCGCGGCCAGAAGTGGCTGTACGCGCTGCTCGCAGTCGTCTTCGCGGCCACGTTCGCCGGCGTGGGCGTCGGCTCGGGCGGCGGCAGCCTCAGCCAGCTCTGGACGGGCATCTTCGGCGGCGGCGGAGGCAGCTCGGTCTCGAAGGCCCGGGCCGAGATCAAGGACAACCCCGCGAAGGGGTACCGCGACCTCGCCACGGCATACGAGTCGAGCAGCAAGAACGCGCTCGCGATCAACGCGCTCCAGAGCTACGTCGGGATCAAGAAGAAGGACGCGAACGCATGGGCCGAGCTCGGCAGCCTCGAGCTCACGCAGGCGCAGAAGTACGCGACGCAGTACCGGTCGGCGCAGCAGGCGGCCCAGCTCGCCGACCCGAGCGCGCCGTTCCTGCCGAGCGGGACGCTCGCCACGGCGGTGGGGACGAACGCGGCGTACCAGACGACGTCCCAGCGGGCGTCGGCGAGAGCGACACAGCTGTTCCAGCAGGCCACCGGAGCCCTAAACGCCGCCGTGACCGACTACCAGCACGCGGCGAAGACGCGCCCCCACGACGCGACCATCCGCGAGGAGCTCGCGACGGCCGCCGAGAACGCAGGCAACTACACGGTCGCCGTCGGCGCGTGGCGCGCCTACCTGAGGCTCTATCCGAGCTCGCCGCTCCGCGCTCAGGTCGAGGCGCGGCTCAAGCAGGACAAGCAGACCCTCGCCTCTTCGTCCACCGGCTCGAGCACCGGGCACTAGCGCCGGCGGCTAGTGACCTGAGTCGGTAGTTCGCAGGGACCCGCTGTGGTGCCGCGAAGTCCGTCCTTGTCAGCGATGAGGATGGAGGCGGTTATGGCTCAGCGGACGGCGATCGTGCTCAGCGGCGAGGAGCGGGAGGTTCTGGAGCGGTGGGCGCGGCGGCCGAAGAGCTCGCAGGCGCTCGCATTTCGTTGCCGTGTCGTGTTGGCGGCTTCGGAGGGCCGGTCGAGCATCGAGATCGCCGACGAGCTCGGCTGTAACGCCTCAACCGTGGGCAAATGGCGTGTCCGGTTCGCCGAGCGTAGGCTCGACGGGTTACACGACGAGCCGCGTCCGGGCAAGCCGCGCACGATCAGTGATCAGCTGGTCGAGCGGGTGATCGTGAAGACGCTCGAGGAGCAGCCGGTCAACGCGACGCATTGGTCGACACGCTCGATGGCGGCCGCGACCGGGATGTCGCAGTCGGCGGTCAGCCGCATCTGGCGTGCGTTCGGGTTGAAGCCGCACCAGGTCGAGACGTTCAAGCTCTCGCCGGATCCGCAGTTCATCGACAAAGTCCGTGACGTCGTCGGGCTCTACCTCAACCCGCCCGAGGCCGCGGTCGTCTTGTGTGTCGATGAGAAAGCCCAGATCCAGGCGCTCGACCGCAGCGCGCCGGTGCTGCCGCTGATGCCCGGCGTCCCTGCTCGGCAGACACACGACTACATCCGTAACGGCACCACCAACCTGTACGCGGCGCTCGATGTTGCATCCGGCCGGGTGATCTCCGAGATGACGCCCCGGCATCGCGCCGAGGAATTCCGCCGCTTCCTCAACCTGATCGATAGCTCGGTGCCGGCCGACCTCGACGTACACGTCGTGCTCGATAACTCCTCGACGCACAAGACGCCGTCGATCCAGCGCTGGCTCGTCCGTCATCCGCGCTTCACGTTCCACTTCACCCCGACCTACAGCTCCTGGCTCAACCTCGTCGAGCGCTGGTTCGCGGAGCTGACCACGAAATGGATCAAGCGCGGCGCCCACCGCTCCGTGCGCGACCTCGTCGCCTCGATCCGCACCTGGATCGGCAACTGGAACGACGACCCCAAGCCCTACGTCTGGCACAAGACCGCGGACGAGATCCTCGCTAGCCTCGCCGCCTACTGCCAGCGCACTAGCGACTCAGGTCACTAGGCGATTGCGGCCTCGGCCGCACGGATAGACTCACGCGCGAGCGGCCAGGCTAGGGGCCGGCGACCGACTTCGGGGGATCTGCGCATGAACTTCGACATCAAGACCGAGCAGCTCAGCGGCGACGCCTACGTCATCTCGCTCACCGGCGAGGTCGATCTGTACACGGCGCCCGAGTTCAAGCAGCAGCTGCTCGAGGTGATCGGCCAGGGCGGCAAGGAGGTCATCGTCGACTTCAGCGGCACGACGTTCATCGACTCGACGACGCTGGGCGTCCTCGTCGGCGGTGTCAAGCGGCTGCGGACGAACGAGGGCCAGCTCTCGCTCGTGTGCAGCGACCGCAACATCACCAAGATCTTCGAGATCACCGGCCTCGACAAGGTCTTCACGATCTACTCCACGCGGGAGGAGGCCGTGTCGGCAGTGGGAGTCCCGCAGGGTTGAGGAGGCCGTATCGGGTCGTAGTCCTGGGGGCAGGGCTCGCGGCGGCGGCGCTGCTCGCCGCGGGGTGCGGCACGGGCGGCATCGCGAGCGCCGGGCAGCGGGCCGACACCCAAACCGGGCAGCAGCTCTTCACGGCGAACTGCGGGGCGTGCCACACCCTGTCCGCGGCCGGCACGACCGGGACGATCGGCCCCAACCTCGACAACGCCTTCGCGGCGAGCGTGGCCCAGGGCTATCCGCAGAGCTCGATCGAGAACGTCGTCCTCGACCAGATCCGCCTCGGTTCCGGCTCGATCGCCACGTACACGACGAACAAGAAGTTCACGCCCCAGACCACGATGCCGGCGAACATCGTCAAGGGCCAGGACGCGATCGACGTCGCCGCATACGTCGCCTCGGTCGCCGGACAGGGCGGCTTCACGTCGTCTGCGTCGTTCGCGAGCTTCGGCACCGACGGCGCGAAGATCTTCAAGGGAGCGGGGTGCTCGGGCTGCCACACCCTCGCCGCGGCCGGCGCGAAGGGGACCGTGGGCCCGAACCTCGACCAGCTCGCTCCCAACCTCACCGTGGCGATCGTCGCCCACCAGGTGACGAACGGCGGCACCATCATGCCCGCGTTCAAGGGCAAGCTCAGCCCGGCCCAGATCCAGGCCGTGGCGCAGTACGTCGCCTCCTCCGCCGGGAAGTAGCTACGCGCGGCTGACCGGAATCGCGACCCGCTCGCGGATCGCCTCCAGCATCCCGTCGTCGCCCGCGACGAGCACCTCGTCGGCGCCGAAGACGCGCAGCGCGTCCTCGACGGCGAGCGCCGGGTCGTCGGCGCCCACCTCGACCCGTGCCGCCGGCAGCCGGGCCTCGAGCGCCGCGGCCGTCGCCTCGGCGTCGTGGCGGCGGTCGTCGACCGCTCCCGTCAGCGACTCCCGTGTCGAGGCGAGGGCCGGGACGACGACGAGGAGCTCCGCGCCGTCGGGCGCCGCGACGGTCTCCGTTCCCGGCGGCGCCACGACGAGCACGCGCCGGGTACCGGGAGGGGTGCCGGACGCGACCGGCTTGGGCGGGTCGGCGGCGCCCGGCACCGGCTCCTTCATCAGCCACCAGCCGAGCGCACCGAAGGCGATCACGGCCACGGCCACGCCGAGCCACGTGTTGACGAAGGCGGCTGCGATGATCACGGCGGCGCCGCCGACCACGATCCAGAGCAGGCGGTAGGCCTCGCCCTCGCTGCGGAGCGGGTTGCGCATCTCCGCCCCTGTACCCGCTCGTCAGAGGATGTAGACCGTCGTGAAAACGACGATCCACATCACGTCGACGAAGTGCCAGTAGATCCCGCCGATCTCGACGCCGTGATGGTGCTCGGCCGAGAAGTGCCCGCGGAAGGCGCGGATCGTCATGAACAGCAGGATCGAGAGGCCGACGAACACGTGGCAGCCGTGCAGGCCCGTGAGGCAGAAGAAGATGGTCGGGAAGGCGCCGTTCGACGTGTTGAAGCCGGCCCGCATGTACTCGTACAGCTGCGACGTGAGGAAGGCGAGCCCCATGAGGAACGTGAGCAGGAGCCCGGCCCGCATCCCCCAGACGTTGCCGCGCTTGATCGACTGCGTCGCCCAGTGCATCGTCGCGCTCGAGGTCATGAGGATGAACGTGTTGATCGTCGCGACGAACACCGGCAGGTGGTAGGGCGGCGTCGGCCAGGGCGTCCCGTTGACGATCCGGACGAAGAAGTAGGCCGTGAAGAACGAGCCGAAGAGCATGATCTCCGACGCGATGAAGAGGTACATCCCGAGGGTCTCGGGCTTGATCCGCGAGCTGTAGTGCGGGACCGGCGGCCCGTGATGCTCGTGCTCGTGCCCGGCGGGCTCGGCGTGCGAGTAGGTGGCTATGCCGGAACCTCCGCGTCCGCCTTGGCGACGATCACGTGCTCGACGGGGAGGCCCGTCTCCTTGCGCAGCCGCTCGACGACGTCCTTGCGCAACCAGCCCGAGCTGAGCGGCTCGAACGTCGAGACGACGATCTCGTCGACGCGCTCGTCGTGCACGGCTTCCATGGCCGCGCTGAACGGGTCGGGGTGCGAGACCTGGCCGTGGACGTCGATCCCCTCGCCGCGCAGCTGCGTCAGGGCGCGCTTCAGCCGGCGCTCGGCCTCGGGATGCTCTCCCGCGGTCGGGTCGCTCTGCGGCGAGACGATGAGGAAGCTCGCCGGGCCCGCGGCGGCCCGCTCGCGGATCTTCGCCAGGAGCGGCTCGCCGACCACCGTCTCGTTCGCGATCACGAGCACGTTCGCCTCGCTCGACCCCTCGCCGTCGGAGACGAGATGCTCGACGGGGACGGAGCCCGCGGCCGAGCGGATCCGGTCGAGGACTCCCCGGCGCAGCCAGCCCGACTTCTCCTGCGGATGGGTCGAGACGAGCACCTCGTCGACCGGCGGCTCGAGCGTCGCGAGCCCGTCGCGGACGGCCGCTGCCGGATCGGCCTCGACGACGTAGCCGTCGGCCGGCACCCCGGCCTCGCGCAGGTGGGCGAGCGCCCGTTCGAGGCGGCGCTGCGCCGATGCGCGGCGCGTGTCGGTGTAGACGACGTAGCCGCGCTGCGGCTCGTTGACCGGGGAGACGACCGTCACATACACCTCGCCGCCCCGCCTCGCGAGCGCGTCGCGGAGCGGCTTCGCGTCGACCGTCTCGTTCGCCACGACCAGCAGATGCGTCACACGGGCACCTCCTCCATCTCGCGCGCCTTGGAGGGCGCGAGCACGGCGTGCTGCGCGCCCGGGATGCCGTACTCGTACGGCGAGCCGACGACCTGCGGGATCTCGTCGAAGTTGAAGGTCGGCGGCGGCGAGGAGACCTGCCACTCCAGCGTCAGCGCGCGCCACGGGTTCGCGGGCGCGATCTCGCCGAAGCGCCAGCTCGTGATCATGTTGTAGAGGAACACGATCACCGAGGCCCCGAGGCCGAACGAGGCGAGCGAGATGAACATGTTCAGGTCCGCGTACTTCGGCAGGTAGTCGGCGACGCGCCGCGGCATCCCGTCCGTGCCCAGGATGTGCATGGGGAAGAAGGTGAGGTTGAAGCCGACGAAGGTGAGCCAGAAGTGGAGCTTGCCGAGCCGCTCGTCGTACATCCGGCCCGTCATCTTCGGGAACCAGTAGTAGATGCCGGCGAAGATCGTGAAGACGGAGCCGCCGAAGAGGACGTAGTGGATGTGGGCCACGACGAAGTACGTCTGGCTCACGTGGATGTCGATCGGCACTGCGCCGAGCATCACGCCGGACAGCCCGCCGATCACGAACATGGACAGGAAGCCGAGCGCGAACAGCATCGGGGTCCGGAAGTGGAGCTTCCCCTCCCACATCGTCGCCAGCCAGCTGAAGATCTTGATCCCGGTCGGCACCGCGATCAGCAGGGTCGTGATCATCATCGGCACGCGCAGCCACGACGACATGCCGCTCACGAACATGTGGTGCGCCCAGACCGAGAAGCCGAGCACGACGATCGCCATCAGCGAGAGCGCCATCAGCCGGTAGCCGAAGATCGGCTTGCGGCTGAACACGGCGATGACCTCGCTCATGATCCCGAAGCCGGGCAGCATCATGATGTAGACGGCCGGGTGCGAGTAGAACCAGAAGATGTGCTGGTAGCCGAGCGGATAGCCGCCGCCGACCGGATTGAAGAAGTCGGTGTGCATCACGTGGTCGAACATGGAGAAGAACTGCGAGCCGGCGATGAACGGCGTCGCGATCACGACGAGCAGGGAGGTCGTGAAGTTCGCCCAGACGAGGAGCGGCAGGCGCCAGAAGGTCATCCCCGGCGCGCGCATCGTGATGATCGTGACCAGGAAGTTGAGGGCGGTCATGATCGAGGACGCGCCGGCCCACTGGACTCCCTGGTTGAAGAAGATGGCCCCGATTGGCTGGTGCGCAGAGCAGAGCGGCGCGTAGCCGGTCCAGCCGCACGCGAAGGCGCCGCCGGGCATCAGGAACGAGGTGATCATCATGATCCCGGCGATCGGCAGCAGCCAGAACGAGAGGGCGTTGAGCCGTGGGAACGCCATGTCCGCGGCGCCGAGCATGAGAGGCACGACGAAGTTCGCGAGGCCGGCGAAAGCCGGGATCACGAACAGGAAGATCATGAGCACCGCGTGGACCGAGAAGAGGCCGTTGTACGTCTGCTGGTCGAAGTAGTTGGCTCCGGGCTTGGCCAGCTCGGCGCGCACGAGGAGCGCCAGCATCCCGCCGACGAGGAAGAAGAAGATGGTGGTGACGAGGTACTGGACGCCGATCACCTTGTGGTCGGTATTGACGCGGAAGTAGTCGCGCCAGCTCTGCGCGCCGTGCCCGGAGTGGTCCTCGGCCCGGGTCGGGAAGCCGAGCGCGTAGTACGTCCAGTAGTCGAACGCCCCGAGCCCGGCGAGGAAGCCGATCGGTGCGGTGACGAGGCCGGCCACGAGCACGAGCGGCTCCGTCGCCAGGATCGGGTGCCAGCCCGCGGCCCAGCGGATCAGGACGACGATGCCGAAGCCGAGTCCGCCGAAGGCAACGAACATCCACGCCGCGCGCAGCAGTCCGCTGCGGTAGAGCATCCGCCAGCCGCCGCCGGCGGGGCTGGGCGCGTGCTGGACGTCGTGTGCGGTCGCTGCGGTCGTCGTCACCCCTGGATCATCCCTTCTTGCTCTGCCCCTGTTTACCCGACTTCTGCGCCGACTGGACCAGGAACCCGACCAGCTCGCCGAGCTGGGTCTTCGTCAGCAGGTGGCCGAAGTTCGTGGGCATGAGCCCCTTGTGGTAGCCGGGCTGGACGTACGCATCCGGATTCACGATCGACTCGCGCACGAACCCCGCGAGCGGCTGCTTCGCCTGCCGCGCGTAGGCGACGAGGTTGTCGAGATCCGGGCCGACCTTGCCCGTCGCGCCCGCGGTGCTCAGCGTGTGGCAGCTCGAGCAGCCGTTCGAGTTGAAGAACGAGAGGCCGGCGGACGCCGACGGCGTCGTCGACGTCGTGGTCTGCGTGGTGGAGGTCGTCCCGGTGGACGCGGGCGGCGAGGGAGACGCCGACTTCGCCTGCTGCCTCAGCCACGCGTCGAACGCTGCGGGCTTCATCACGATCGCCTGGCTGCGCATGAGCGAGTGGCCGAGCCCGCACAGCTCCGTGCACTCGAGCGGGAACGTGCCGAGCCGCGTGGGCGTGATGTGGAGCCGCGTGACGAGCCCCGGCACGGCGTCGATCTTCTGGGAGAACTGCGGCACGAAGACGCTGTGGATCACGTCGAGGGAGCGCAGGTAGAGCTCGACGGAGCGTCCCTCGGGCAGCCTGAGCACGGGGCTCGTGGCGTTCTTCGCGTCGGGGTAGCCGAACGTGAACGCGAACTGCTGGGCCATGACGTTGATGCGGAGCGTGTTGCCGGCCTGCGCGTCGTTGCGGGAGAGGACGATCGCGCTCACGATCGCGATCGCGGTGACGAGGACGAACGGGATCACCGTCCACGTGATCTCGAGCCCCGTGTGCCCGTGCACGGGCGGCCCGTCCTCGAAGTCGTCCTCGTGCACGCGGAAGCGGGCGACCGCGTAGACCATCACCGCCGCCACGATGGCGAAGATGAAGATGCAGATGGCGATCACGAACCAGAAGACGAAATGGATGCGCCCTGCCTCCCGGGAGGCCGCCTCGGGCAGCCATCTCGGCACGAGCGCGATCGCGACGGCGACTCCGCCGGCGACCAGTGCGATCCCCAAGAGCGCGACGATGGAGCCCCTGCGCATCCGTTTTGGAGCCTAGACGAAAGCGCCGCACGAACCTGCGGGATCGTACGCGTCGCCGAAGAGGCCGAAACCCGAACCGGTCTTCGTCCGTTTCTCTCCCGGACCCCGCCAAAAGGAGGAAAGCATGGGTCTCGGAGTAGGACTAATCCTGGCGGCCGTAGGCGCCGTGCTCGCCTTCGCCGTGAATGCGACCGTCTCCGGCGTCGACATCCACACGATCGGCTGGATCTTGCTGATCGTGGGCATCGTCGGAATCCTGCTGTCCCTGATCTTCTGGTCCTCGTGGGCCGGCCCCGGCTACTTCAGCCGCCGCCGGACGACGTACTACGACGAGGGGCCAGGACCCGCAGGGCCCCCCTACTAGAAGGGACAGGCACCGCTGAATCGGACACGGCCGGTGTCAGACACCGGCCGTGTCCCAAGAGTCCGTCAGCCGACGGGCAGCTCGACGAAGAACGAGGAGCCGGTGCGGCCGTCGGAGTCGATCCAGATCCGGCCGTTCATCCGGAGCACGAGCTCGCGGGAGATGTAGAGGCCGAGCCCTGTGCCGCCGACGCCGCGCGTGAGGTTCGGGTCGAGCCGGAAGAACTTCTCGAAGATCCGGTCGTGCTCCGCCGGCGGGATGCCCAGCCCCTCGTCGGTGACCCGGAACCGCACCCGGCCGCCGCTGCGGCTGATCTCGACCTCGACCCGCCCGCCGTCGGGGGAGTACTTGATCGCGTTGTCGATCAGGTTCGTGAGGATCTGGCGCAGCTTGTCCGGATCGGCGGCGACCGGCGGCAGGCCGCGCGCGCGCCTCACGACGACCTCGGTCCCCTCCGGCGCGCGCGACCGCAGGACGTCCACGACCTCGCCGGCGATCGCGGCCGCGTCGCAGCGCTCGATCGCGATGCTCATGCGGCCCGACTCGAGCCGGCTCGCCCAGAGGATGTCGTTGACGATGCGCGCCAGGCGATCGGCCTCGCTCGACACGACCTCGAGCAGGCGGTCACGCTGCGCCTCCTCGACGACGACGTCCCGGCGGCGGAGCGTCATCGCGGCCCCGTAGATCGCGGCGAGCGGGGTGCGGAGCTCGTGCGAGACGGTCGAGACGAAGTCCGTCTTCATCTGCTCGACTGCCCGCTCGTCGGTCACGTCCCGGAAGGCGTACACGGTGCCGCCGGGGAAGCGCACTGCGGAGATCGACAGCCAGCGCTCCTCGCCCTGCACCACGACCGGGAGCGTCTGGGCCCGTGAGGCTCCTCCGGCCTGCGGCTCGGAGGCGACCGGGATGCGCGACTGCAGCGACTGCCAGTCGCCGAGCAGCTCCGCGATCGGCCGGCCGAGCGCCTCCGCCGCCGTCCGTCGCAGGCTGATCGCGGCGGTCGCGTTCCAGAGGCGGACGATGCCGGCCTCGTCGACGAGGATCACGCCGTCGTCGACGTACTCGAGCGCCTCGGCCGCATGTGCGCGCTCCTGCGCCTCGGAGAAGAGGCGCGCGTTGTCGAGCGCGAGCGAGATCCGGCGGGCGAGCTCGATCGCCATCGCGAGGTCGGACTCGTCGAAGCGCGGCTGCCCCTCGATGGTGCCGAGGCTGATCGCGCCGAGCGTCCGGCCGCGCGCGATGAGCGGCGCGACGATCCCGGAGGTGTTGGCGATCCGCCGGATCGCGCGCGCGTGCTTCGCGTCGTGCGCCATCGCCGCGGTCTCGGCCTGGAGATCCGGAAGAAGCTGCGCCTCGCCGGTGCGCAGCGCGACCTGGATGGGGTGCGTCGGCAGCGTCGGCGGGTAGCGCCCGCGCAGCTCTCGCACGAGCTCCGTCTTCTCCGGATCGGCGTGCACCGCGACGACCCAGTGGAGCTCGTCGTCCTCGTCGAGCAGGTCGATCACGAGATAGCCGGCGAGCGCGGGCACGGCCAGTACGGCGATCGCGGCGAGCGTGCGCTCCCAGTCGAGGCTCGCCACGAGCAGCTCGTTCGCGCGCGCGAGGAAGCGGAGTTGCTCCTCCGAGCGGCTGCGGCGGGTGACGTCGGCCACCACGGCGACCGCGGAGACGATCTTGCCCTCGTCGTCGCGCACGGGCGCCGCGCTGATCTCCAGGGTGCGAACCTCGTCGCCCGTCTCGAGCTCACGCCGCTCCCCGATCGTCACCTCGCCGGTCTCGATGGCGCGCTCGAGCGGCCAGCCGGTGGTGTCGACGCCGCTCTTGCGGTGGTCGGAGCCGATGCCGATCGGCGCCCCCCAGATCCGCTCGAGCTCGTCGTTCTTCAGCACGATGCGGTGGTCGGCATCGGTGATGGCCACGCCGAGCGGCAGCTGCGCGATCACCGCCTGCAGCTGGGCGAGCGAGTCCTGCGCGCGCCGGTGGAGTCCGACGAGGTCGAGAGCGAGGGAGACGCGGCGCGCGAGCTCGGAGACGAGCTCGAAGTCCTCGCTCCCGTGCCGTCCGGGCTCGGCCGAGGTGACGGCGAGCACCCCGAGCCGCCGCCCGCCGGCCTCGAGCGGGACGACGACGAGCGACCGCGACTCCATGCGGACGAGCTCTTCCTCGCCCGGCCGCGCGACCTTCCGCAGCGGCCGCGAGAGCGCGGCCCGGTGGATCGGCTTGCCGGTGCGAAAGACCTGGACGACCGGGATGCGCGTGTGCTGCCCGACGTCGTAGACGGCGTCGATCTTGTCGAGGAGCGCGGCGATGCGGGGGTCGAGGTGCGCATGGGCGACGCGGACGAGCTCGGTCTCGTTGCGGGCGATGTAGACGTGGCAACCGTCGGCGATGCGCGGCACCACCAGCCGGGGCACCCGCCGCAGGAGCTCCTCGTAGTCCAGCGTCTGCGTCAGCTGCTCGGTCGCCTCGAGCAGGAGCGCGAGCCGGGAGCGCGAGCCCTCGGCCTCGCGCCGCGCCGCGGCCTCCCCCTCGGCCGCCTCCATCTCCTGGGTGATGTCGCGCGTGACGTTGACGACCAGCTCGGCGTTGCCGTCCGTCGAGAGGACGGGCATGGAGCGGAACGAGACCCAACGCTCCCATCCGTCCCGCTTCGAGCGGACGCGCACGACGGCGGAGCTCTCGGTGCCGACCATGGCCCGCGCGGGCGGCAGGTCCCTCGGCGCGACCCTGTTCCCCTCGCGGTCGAAGACGTCGTAGTGCGCGGCACGTTCGGCGAGGTCGAGCGCCACGAGCTCGTCGCCGCTCTCGAGCCCGGCGACGCGCGCGGCCGCGTCGTTCGCGAAGAGGACGCGACCCTCGCGGTCCGTGGCCGAGATCCCCTCTTCGACGGTGCGCAGGATGCTCGCCAGCTGCTCGCTCGACTCCTGCCGTGCCTGCTGCGCCTTCGTCCGCTCCGCGACCGACGCGAGATGGTTCGCGATGCTGCGCGAGAGGAGAACCTCGCGGTCGCTCCATTCGTGGGGCGCGTCCCGGTAGAGCATGAACTTGCCGCTCAGCCGCCCGCCCTGCACGAGCGGGACGAACGCGAGCGCGCCGATGCCCTCCTTGCGGACGACGCGTTGGAGCGCCGGCTCGAACCCCGCCTCGGCGACGTCGTCGACGAGGACGGGCTGGGGATCGCCCTCGCCGGGCGGCCACGGCGAGTGGCCCTCGGTGGACGCGCGATAGCCGTCCGAGAGGCCGCGCCAGGCGCGGAAGCGGAGCACCCCGGCGTCGTCGGCGAGGAGGACGGACGCGCGGTCGGCGCCGGTCGCCTCGAGGAGCGCGTCGAGGGCGGCCTCGAGCACCTCGTCGAGCTCCTGGGCCCCGGCGACGGCGTCGGCGAACCGGTAGACCGCGTCGAGGTCGCGGAGCCGCCACCGCAGCTCCTCCCGCTCGCTCACGTCGCGTGCCGTCCCCAGCAGGTACCGCAGCTCGCCGTCGTGGTCGTGGATCGAGGAGCCGTTGACCTCGAACCAGCCGTAGCTCCCGCCGGCCCGGCGGAGCCGGATGGTCACGGCGTCGACGTCCGTCCCGGCGACCACCTCGTTCCACGCCTCCGTGGCGAGCGCGGCGTCGTCGGGATGGATCAGCTCGAGCACGGCGATGCCGGCGAGTCGGCTCGGCTCCCAGCCGAGGCTCGCCCACGACGGCGACGCGTAGACGATCGCGCCACTAAGGTCGCAGAGCGTGACGAGGTCGTGCGAGCGCTCGACGACGAGCCGGCGCACGGCGTTGTCGACACTCTCCGCAGTGGTCGCGAGCGGCTCCGTCCCGCTGCTCGTAGCTCTCAGCCCCCCAGTCCGTGCGTTTGGCTCGTCGCAGTCTGCACGATCTGCAGGTCGAAGACCACCGGTGGGAGCCGCAGGCCCGCGCGTGACCGCAAGCGGCAAGCGAAGCGCCGGGCACGCGCGCGCAGCGCGCCTGCCGGGGCGCGCAGCGGGCGAAGCGAAAGGATGGGCCGTGCAGGGATCGAACCTGCGACCTTGGGATTAAGAGTCCCCTGCTCTACCAGCTGAGCTAACGGCCCGCGGGGGTCGCCATTGTAGCCTCGCCCTCGTGAAGGTTCTGTCCGTCGTCGGGAACCGGCCGCAATTCGTCAAGTCGGGCCCCGTGAGCGCAGCGTTGCGCGCAGCCGGGATCGAGGAGGTCGGTCTCCACACCGGCCAGCACTGGGATCCGGACCTCTCCGACGTCTTCTACGACGAGCTCGGGCTGCCCGAGCCGCGCTACCGGCTCGACCTCCACACCGCCGACGCCGAGACCATGCGGCCCGCGATCGCCGCCGCCCTGGCCGAGGAGCGGCCCGACTGGACGCTCGTCTTCGGGGACACGAACTCGACGCTCGCGGGCGCGCAGGCGGCGGAGGACGCGGGCGTTCCGAGCGCGCACGTCGAGGCCGGCCTGCGCAGCGGCGACCTCTCCATGCCGGAGGAGCACAACCGGATCGCCGTCGACGCGATGGCCGAGCTGCTCCTCTGTCCCAACGAGCGCTCGCGCGAGACGCTGGTCGCGGAGGGTGTCTCCGGCCGCATCGAGGTCGTCGGCGACGTCATGCGCGACGCGCTCGACCTCTTTCTGCCCATCGCGACGCGGACCCCGACGCCGTACCCGCAGCCGTACGCGGTGCTCACGCTGCACCGTGCCGCGAACACCGAGCCCGAGCAGCTGCGGCGCATCGTCTCGGAGGTCACCGCCACCGGCTGGAGCTTCGTCTTCCCGATCCACCCCCGGACGCGGCACGTGCTCGACGGGCACGGGATCCGCCTCGCGCCGACCGTCCGGTCGATCGCTCCCGTCGGCTACCTCGAGATGCTCTCCCTCGTCGCGGGTGCGTCTCGGGTCGTCACCGATTCCGGCGGCCTGCAGAAGGAGGCGTACTGGCTCGGCGTGCCGTGCATCACGCTCCGGCCGAGCACGGAGTGGGTCGACACGGTTCGCGTCGGCGCGAACGTGCTCGTAGACCCGGCGGATCCCCGGGAGCTCGGACGGGCGCTGACCGATGCCCGCTTCCCGGCGGATGCGCCGCCGCTCTACGGTGACGGGCACGCCGCCGAACGGGTCGCAGCTAGCCTTGCCGACCGTGTCTGAGGGCGCCCACCACGACGTCGCCGTGCTCGGCGCGGGCTACGTCGGCGTGCCTCTCGGAGCCACGTTCGCCGAGGCCGGGTGCCGCGTCCTCCTCGTCGACGTCGTCGAGGACGTCGTCGCGGCGCTGAACCGCGGCGAGTCGCACATCGACGACGTTCCGAGCGAGCGCCTGGCGCCTCTCGTCGAGCGCGGCCTCGTCCACGCGACGACGAGCTACGAGGAGCTGCGCGAGGCGGACGCCGTCCTCATCGCGCTGCCGACGCCGCTCTCGCGCCAGCGCGAGCCCGACCTCTCGATCGTGGAGGGCGCGACCCGCCGGCTCGCCGAGGTGCTGCGCGAGGGCCAGCTCGTCGTGCTCGAGTCGACGACCTGGCCGGGCACGACCCGCCAGGTGCTGCAGCCGATCCTCGAGGAGGGCAGCGGGCTCCGCGCGGGCGAGGGCTTCTTCCTCGCGATGTCGCCGGAGCGCGTCGACCCCGGCCGCGAGGACTGGACGGCGAAGACGACGCCCAAGGTGCTCGGCGGCATCACGCCCGAGTGTACGCGCCACGCCGCGGATCTCTACCGCCGTGCGGTCGACACCGTGCACGAGCTGACGAGCCCGGAGGCGGCGGAGCTGACGAAGCTACTCGAGAACATCTTCCGCTCGGTCAACATCGCGCTCGTCAACGAGCTCGCGATCCTCTGCGACCGGATGGGGATCGACATCTGGGAGGTCGTCGACGCGGCCGCGACGAAGCCGTTCGGCTACATGCGCTTCAGCCCGGGGCCCGGCCTCGGCGGCCATTGCATCCCGGTCGACCCCTTCTACCTCACGTGGAAGGCGCGGGAGTTCGGCTTCTACACGGAGTTCATCGAGCTCGCCGGCAAGGTCAACGAGGAGATGCCGTACTTCTGCCGCTCCCTCGTCTCGCAGGCGCTCAACCACCACGCGCAGCGCGCGATGAAGGGCTCCCGGATCCTCGTGCTCGGCGTCGCCTACAAGCCGGACATCGGCGACCTGCGCGAGTCGCCGGCGCTGAAGCTCATCTCGCTGCTGCAGAACGCGGGCGCGGAGGTCGCCTACCACGACCCGCACGTCCGGCACATCGACCAGCAGGGGATCCGGCTGACCTCCGTCCCGTACGAGCCACGGGGCTACGACTGCGTGGTCGTCGTCACCGACCACTCCGCGCTCGACTACGAGGCGCTCGTGGACGAGGCCCCGCTCGTCGTCGACCTCCGCAACGCGACCGGCGCCAAGGGCAGTGCGGCCGCGCACGTGTTCAAGCTGTGAGCGGGCGGCTTCGCGTCGGCCAGGCGGGGCTCGGCTACTGGGGGCGCAACCTCGCGCGCAACTTCGACGACCTGACGGAGCTGCGCCTGCTCTGCGACGCGAGCGAGGACCGGAGGGCCGAGTTCGCCGACCGCTACCCCAACGCGCGGGTGACCGGCGACTTCGAGGAGCTCCTCGCGTCCGACGGCGTCGACGCCGTCGTGATCGCGACTCCCGTCCCCACCCACTACCCGCTCGCGCGGGCGGCGCTCGAGGCGGGCAAGCACGTATTCGTGGAGAAGCCGCCGGCGATGCGCGTCGCCGAGATGGAGGAGCTCGTCGGCCTCGCCGAGGCGCGCGGGCTCGTCCTCATGCCGGGGCATCTCCTCCTCTACCACCCCGGCGTGCAGAAGCTCAAGGAGCTCGTCGACGCGGGCGAGCTCGGCGAGGTGCTCGTGGTGTACGGCAACCGCCAGAACCTCGGCAAGATCCGCCGGGACGAGAACGCGCTCTGGTCGCTCGGAGTCCACGACCTCTCCGTGATCCTGCACCTGATCCAGGAGGAGATCGTGGAGGCCGCCGCGCACGGCCACGCGTTCCTCACCGAGGGGGTCGAGGACGTCGTCTTCTGCTACCTCCGCTTCGCCTCGGGGCAGATCGCGCACATGCACCTGTCGTGGCTCGACCCGCACAAGATGCGGCGTCTCACCGTGGTCGGGCGCGACAAGATGGCGGTGTTCGACGACATGGAGCTCGAGCACAAGATCACCGTCTACGACAAGGCGCCCGAGCAGCCGGGAGGGACGTACGGCGAGTGGCGGACGCGGACCGGCGACACGTTCAGCCCCAAGCTCTCCAACGCCGAGCCGCTCAGGCTCGAGTGCGAGCACTTCGTGCGCCTCGTGCAGGAGGGCTGGGACGGGCGCGAGATGCGCGACGGGCTCGAGGTCGTGCGCGCGCTCGAGCTCCTGACGGGGAGCCTGCGTGGCGACTGAGCCGGAGGTCCATCCGACCGCGATCGTCTATCCGGGGACGGTGCTCGGCGAGGGCGTCAAGGTGCTCGAGCACGCCGTGGTGGGCAAGCACCCGGCGCTCTCGCCGCGCTCGACCGCGAAGCGCGGGGAGCTGGCGCCGGCCGAGCTCGGCGACGGGACGATCGTCTCCACCGGCGCGGTCGTCTTCGCCGGAGCCAAGGTGGGAGCCCGCGTCGTCCTCGGCGACCAGTCCTGCGTGCGCGAACGGGTCGTCGTCGGCGACGACGTCGTGATCGGGCGAGGCTCGCTCGTCGAGAACGACACGACGATCGGCGCGCTGACGAAGATCCAGGCCGAGGCGTACATCACGGCCTACTCGACGCTCGAGGAGCACGTGTTCGTCGCCCCGTGCGTCGTGACGACGAACGACAACTTCATGGGCCGCACCGAGCGGCGGCACGAGCTCGTCAAGGGGCCGACCATCCGCCGCGGCGCGCGGATCGGCGGCGGCGCGATCCTCCTGCCCGGGGTCGAGATCGGCGAGGAGGCGTTCGTCGGAGCGGGCGCGGTGGTCACGAGGGACGTCGAGCCGCGGATGGTCGTCGTCGGCAACCCCGCCCGGGTGATGCGGCCCGTCCCCGAGGACGAGCTGCTCGAGAACCAGTAGCTACCGGCCGGTCTTCGTCAGCCGCAGCGAGTAGCGGCCGCCGCCGTGGCGCATGATCTTCAGCACCACGTCGTACCAGCCGCCGCGCCCGGCGCGGTACGAGAGGCGCTGCGTCTTCCAGGGATGCCTCGCCTCGGCGACCTTCGCGCCGTGCTTGCGGAAGACGTTCTTCGTTCCCGGCCGCCACAGGCTCAGGTCGACCACGGCGTGCGCCCACCGCGCGACCGCGTGAGCCTGCAGCCGCTGGCCGCGATCGAGATGCACCTGGTACACGTCGGCGCGGTCGTCCCAGTAGTCGAGCGTCGCGTTGATCCCGGGCCGGGTCCCGAACAGCTTGCGCGCCTGCGCGGCGTTGTCGTTCGGCTCGAGACGGTCGCTCGGCGGCAGCGGCGAGCCCGAGCTCAGGAAGTCGACGGCCTTCGTCACGTCGAGACGGCCCCAGCCGCTGTACTTGTCGCGGCCGGTCGGGCAGGTCGTGCCGTCGCACGTGTTCGGAGGCCCGACGTCGTCGGCGTGGCGCTCGAGGATCCGCGTCACCTGGCTCGCCGTGAGCGACGGGTCGAGGCCGAAGAGGACGGCCGCGGCCGCCGAGACCTGCGGCGCGGCGAACGACGTCCCCTCGGGGTGGCGGTAGTTGCCGGAGGCGCAGTCGGTGTAGCCCTGCGGCGTGCAGCCCGCCTGCTGGGACGTCAGCGCCGCCGGGAACGTGGAGAAGATGCCGACCCCCGGGGCGGCGAGATCGACGTACGTCGGATCGGTGTCCGAGAAATCGGGGACGTCGCCGGAGCGGGTCAGCGCGGCGACCCCGATGACGTGCGGCAGCGCCGCCGGCCAGCTCGCATACGGCCAGGGCGTCGCGTACGCCTCGTCGGCGTTGCCGACGGCGGCGACCACCACCGCCCCCTTCCTGACGGCGTAGGCGACGGCCTGCGCCTCGATCTTCGAGTACGTGTCGAGGGAGGGGTTGGCGGGGTCGCGGACGGCGCCGAAGCTGAGGTTGACGACCCGCGCACCCTCGTCGACCGCCCAGCGGATGGCGCTCGCCTCGGCCTTGAGCGGGATCGAGCCGTCGGGCGCGACGACCTTGGCCACGAGGAGCTGGGACGAGTAGGCGAGCCCGACGACGCCGCCCTGATCGAGGCCGCCGGCGATCTCGCCGGCCACGATGGTGCCGTGGCCCTGGTTGTCGATGCAGGCGCTGCCGCCGACGAAGCTCTTCGACTTCGCGATCTGGTTCTGGAAGTCGGGCAGGCTGCAGTCGACGCCCGAGTCGACAATCGCGACCTTGACCGGGTTCAGGCCGGTCGGCGGCGTGGCCCACGCATCGAACGCGTTGTCCTGGCTGAGATACCACTGCTTCGAGTAGTACGCGTTCGTCGGGGTGAACGCGGCGGCCGAGGACGTCGCGACGAGCGCAGCCACGACCGCGCCGAGCACCGCAACTCTCAGCCTCATCACTACTTCACGGTAGCCGCGTCCACGCGAATTTGCACGGGCGCGGCCGCATACTGCGCGGTCGCCAGCCGATAGAGCGTGGTCGCCTTCGGCTCGACCGCGAACCGGAACGCGCCGGGCCCGACCGCGCGCACGCGCGTCCACGCCGACCCGCCGCTGCTCTTCTGCACCACGACGCCCCGGACGCCGCGGACGACCCCGCTCAGCGTCAGCCGCGTGCCCGGCGCCACGGCGGGATTCGGCGCCGGAGGCTGGAGCGAGAGGACGCCGACGCCGAACCAGCTCGAGCGGAGCGCGAGCGCCGAAGCCACGGTCGAACCCCGTACCGTGGACGTGCGCGTCGCGCCTCGCTGGAACACGGTGAGCTTCAACGTCTTGACGCGGCGCGAGGAGTTCCGCCTCACGGTCGCATCGACGATGCGGCCGGGGAGGCCGAGCGCCCGGCCCAGCGTCTTCCCGGTCACGGTCACCGGGCCCCAGTCGTGGTACGGCGAGATGTCGTCGTAGGGATCCCGCACCGAGACGAGATACGGCCGTCCCGGCGCCCCGAACGCGTCGGCGGCCGACTGCGTCCAGCCGCCCGTGCTCGAGGAGAACAGCGTCGTCGCCACGGCGCCGTCGTAGAGCAGCACCTCGCCCGCCGTCTCGTCCACCGCCTGCCTGCCTGCGGGCGTCTCGGCGGAGACCCCGAGATACGCCTCGCTGCGGCTGTCGGCGTAGACGTCGAACGGCGCGCCGGCCTTCCGGCTCGCGAGCGCGTAGGAGCGGGCCGCCACGGCCTGCGCGTCAAGCGCGGCGGGCAACCAGGTGGAGGGCATCTCCGCCGGGACGACGCCGTAGAGGTACTGCTCGAGCGGCAGGACGTTGATCGCCCGGAGCCTCCCGCCCGCCACGTCGACGACGATCCGCCCGCGGTAGCGGTTGCCGAGGGTGAGCGAGGAGCCCGCCGTGGGCGAGAACGTGAGGGGCGGCGTCAGAGGCACGCCGGCCCCGCCGTCGACCGCGACGGTGAGCGCCGGGGTGAGCGTCGTCGGGCCGGCGGGCAGCGTGTGGTCGACGCCGTCGCCGTCCACGACCGTGATCGGCTTCCTCGACGAGATCGTCAGCTTCCTCCGGCCGCTCGCGAGCAGGACGCGGATCGAGGTCGTGGTCGTCTGACCGAGCGTCGTGCCGGGGTAGTAGGCGGCGAGGATCTGCTCGTACGTGTAGCCCTGCAGCGCGTAGCCCTGCGCGCCCCACTGGCCCATGCCGACGCCGTGCCCGTAGCCGTGCCCGCGGACGAGGAAGAGCGCCCCGGAGCCGGCCGGAGACACGTACTTCGGGCCCGACGAGCGCGCCGCGTGCGGCGCCGACGCGAACGTCACCGCGACGGCGAGGACGGAGAGGGCGGCGAGACTGCGAGCCAGGACGCGGTTGAGGGTAGCTCCCATTCCGTCCGGCCGACCTGTAGAATCCCGGCGACATCTGCGAGGCGACGGAGCCTCGGTTGCTGCACAAGGGCGGCGACCGGGGCTTTTCGCGTTTCAGGAGGGAGAATGGCGTACGTGGAGAGCAGGAACCGGGCGACATCGGATCCGGAGACGCGCAAGGAGGTGCTCGCGGAGATCGAGTCCCGCGGCATCGAGGACGTGCTCCTCTGGTTCACCGACCTCGAGGGGCACCTGAAGAGCTTCTCGATCACGCGCAGCGAGGTCGAGGACGCGCTCGACGACGGGATGGGCTTCGACGGCTCGTCGATCACCGGCTTCAACGCGATCGAGGAATCGGACATGGTCGCGATCCCCGATCCCGGCACCTTCCGGGTGCTGCCCGACGGGCAGGCGGCGCGGATGATCTGCGACGTCGTCACCCCGGACGGCCAGCCGTACGCCGGCGACCCGCGCTACGCGCTGCGGCGCGCCCTCGAGCGGATGGAGTCGATGGGCTTCGACACGTTCAACGTCGGCCCCGAGGCCGAGTACTTCCTGTTCAAGGACGAGACCGGCACCGAGACGCTCGACGAGGGCGGCTACTTCGCGCATACGACGCTCGACGCGGCGACGAACGTCCGGCGCGACACGATCCGCGCGCTCGAGTCGATGGGCATCCCCGTCGAGTACCACCACCACGAGGTCGGGCCGTCGCAGCACGAGATCGACATCCGCTTCGCCGGCGCGCTCGACATGGCCGACTACATGCTCACGTACCGGCTCGTCGTCAAGGAGGTCGCGAAGCAGCACGGCTACCACGCGACCTTCATGCCGAAGCCGCTCTTCGGCGAGAACGGCTCGGGCATGCACACGCACCAGTCGCTCTTCACCGACGGCCGCAACGCGTTCTTCGACGAGGACGACAAGTGGCACCTC
>DASRBX010000021.1:0-82194 GCA_035653395.1 Gaiellaceae bacterium | reverse complement strand
ATCGAGATGATCCAGCCGATCGCCATGGATCAGGGCCTCCGCTTCGCGATCCGCGAGGGCGGCCGCACCGTGGGTGCGGGTGCCGTCACCGAGATCATCAAGTAGAGGACGGGACGCGCCGGTGCCTCAGCAGAAAATCCGCATCCGCCTGAAGGGCTACGACCACCAGCAGGTGGACCGCTCCGCGAAGGACATCGTGGACACGGCTCAGCGCACCGGCGCGACCATCACCGGTCCCGTGCCGCTGCCCACCGAGAAGAACGTCTACTGCGTCATCCGGTCCCCGTTCAAGGACAAGGACTCGCGGGAGCACTTCGAGGTGCGCACGCACAAGCGGCTGATCGACATCCATTCGCCGACCCCGAAGACGGTCGACTCGCTCATGCGGCTCGACCTCCCGGCCGGCGTCGACATCGAGATCAAGCTCTGATGGCGCTCACCTTCTTCGCATCTCGCACTCTCGGAACGATCTGCTCAGGCGGTGAGCTGTGAGGGGTCTCGTCGGCCGCAAGCTGGGGATGACGCAGCTCTTCGACGAGGAGAGCGGGTCGGTGACCCCGGTGACCGTGATCGAGGCGGGTCCGTGCCCGGTCGTCGCCGTCCGCACGCCGGACGCAGACGGGTACGAAGCCGTCCAGCTCGCGTGGGAGCCGGTCGCCGAGCGCAAGATCTCGAAGGCCGAGCGTGGGCATCTCGCCAAGGCGGGCGTGGAGGGCGCCTACCGGCACCTCGTCGAGTTCCGGGGCCACTTCGCCGACGCCGTCCAGGGCGAGAGCGTCACGGTCGAGATCTTCCAGGCCGGTGACAAGGTGAAGGTCTCGGGCACCGGCATCGGCAAGGGCTTCCAGGGAACCGTGAAGCGGCACAACTTCGGCCGCGGCCCGGTCACGCACGGCTCGCACAACATCCGCAAGCCGGGCTCGATCGGGGCCTCGGCGACACCGTCGCGCGTCTTCAAGGGCATGCGCATGGCCGGTCGCATGGGCGGCAAGCGCGCCACCCAGATCGGGCTCACCGTGCACTCCGTCGATCCCGAGCGGAACCTCCTGCTCGTCAAGGGCGCGGTGCCCGGCCCGAAGAACGGGCTCGTGGAGATCAGGGAGGACGTCAGGTAATGGCGGCTCCGAAGGCACCACTCCTCGGAGGCGCGAAGAAGGACGTCTCGCTCGACGAGGCCGTCTTCGCGGCCGAGATCAAGCCGCACCTCGTGCACGAGGCCGTCCGTGCGGAGCTGAACGCGCGCCGCCAGGGAACGCGGGCGGCGAAGAGCCGCGGTCTCGTCGCGGGCGGCCGCTCGAAGCCGTGGCGCCAGAAGGGCACCGGGCGCGCCCGCCAGGGCACCATCCGCGCCCCGCAGTTCACCGGCGGCGGCGTCGCCTTCCCGCCGGTGCCGCGCGACTTCTCCGTCAAGGTGAACCGGAAGGCCGCACGCGCCGCGCTGCGCGCCGCCCTCTCGGACCACGCGCAGGCCGGGACGCTCGGCCTCGTCGCGGGCGACTCCTTCGAGACGCCGTCGACGAAGCGCGCGGTCGAGCTCCTGCAGGGCTGGGGCCAGGCGGAGCCGACCGTCGTCGTGGCGGGCGAGGACGAGGAGATCCTGATCAAGTCGTTCCGGAACCTGCCGCGGGTGCTCGTGACCGTGCCCGCCGAGCTCGAGGTCGCGCACGTCGTATGGGCGCGCTCGCTCGTCCTGAGCGAGGCCGCCCTGCCGCTCGTGCAGGCGAAGGCGGGTTCGCAGTGAGCCTCCATCCCGCCCAGGTCCTGATCGAGCCGGTGGTGAGCGAGAAGAGCTACCACCAGATCACGGAGAACCGCTACACGTTCAAGGTGCACCAGCACGCGCACAAGACGCAGATCCGCCAGGCCGTCGAGGAGCTCTTCGACGTCAAGGTCGTGGGCGTGAACGTCGTCAAGATGCAGCCGAAGCCGAAGCGGCGCGGGATGATCAAGGGCACGCGCCCGGGCTGGAAGAAGGCGATCGTCGAGCTCAGGCCCGGCGACAAGATCGAGATCTTCGAGGGGGCGCAGCTCTGATGCCGATCCGCCGCTACAAGCCGACGAGCGCCGGCCGCCGATTCATGTCCGTCTCGACGTTCGAGGAGGTCACGAAGACGGAGCCGGAGAAGAGCCTGCTCGCGCCGCTCGCCAAGAAGGGCGGCCGCAACACGAGCGGCCGCATCACGACGCGGCACCAGGGCGGCGGCCACAAGCGCCGCTACCGGATCATCGACTTCAAGCGCCGCAAGGACGGCGTGCCGGCGAAGGTCGCCGCGATCGAGTACGACCCGAACCGCTCGGCCCGCATCGCGCTGCTCCACTACGCCGACGGCGCGAAGAGCTACATCCTCGCCCCCGCGCAGCTGCGGGTCGGCGCGACGGTCGAGTCCGGGCCGGGCTCCGACATCCGGGTCGGGAACGCGCTTCCGCTCGAGAACATCCCGACGGGCACGCTCGTCCACGCCGTGGAGCTGAAGCCGGGCCAAGGCGCGAAGATGGCGCGCTCGGCAGGCTCCGGGATCCAGCTCGTCGCGAAGGACGGCGGCTTCGCGGTGCTCCGCCTCCCGTCCGGGGAGATGCGCCGCGTGCCACTCGCCTGCCGCGCGACGGTCGGCCAGGTCGGGAACGTCGACCACCAGAACATCACGGGCGGCAAGGCCGGCCGCAGCCGCTGGCGCGGCAAGCGCCCGTCGGTGCGCGGCTCCGCGATGAACCCCGTCGACCACCCGCACGGCGGCGGCGAGGGCAAGTCGAAGGGCGGGCGCCACCCGGTCACCCCGTGGGGCGTGCCGACGCTCGGCAAGCGCACCCGGCGCAAGCACAAGGAATCCGACAAGCTGATCGTCCGCGGCCGCCGCCGCGGCAAGGAGGGCCGCCGCTAGATGAGTCGCAGCTCGAAGAAGGGGCCGTTCGTGGAGGAGCGGCTGATGAGCCGGATCGAGGCGATGAACGAGTCGGGCCAGAAGACGATGGTCCGCACGTGGTCGCGCGCCTCGACGATCTTCCCGGAGATGGTCGGGCACACGATCGCCGTCCACGACGGCCGCAAGCACGTGCCCGTGTTCATCTCCGAGCAGATGGTCGGGCACAAGCTCGGCGAGTTCGCGCCGACGCGCACGTTCCGCGGCCACGCCGGCGATCGCACCGCGAAGGTGAAGCGCTGATGGCAGTCGCCGAGCAGGAGCGGCAGACCGTGCGCGCGCAGGCGCGCTGGGTGCACTCGAGCGCGCGGAAGGCGCGGCTCGTCACCGACCTCATCCGGGGCCGCTCGGTGCCGGAGGCGCGCACCATCCTCGCCTTCTCGAACCGCGCGGTGGCGAAGGACGTGGAGAAGGTGCTCCGCTCGGCCGTCGCCAACGCCGAGTCTCGCCCGGATCTCCACTGGCAGGGCGACGACCTCGTCGTGGCCGCCGCCTACGCGGACGAGGGCCCGACGCTGAAGCGCTGGCGCGCGCGCGCCCGCGGCCGCGTCGCGCGCATCCGCAAGCGCACCTGCCACATCACGATCGAGCTGGCCCAGGGGCTCCCGACCTCGACCGCCGCGGCGGTGCCGGCGTCGGCGGCACCCGAGCCGGCACCGGCGGCGGAGCCGGAGGCCGTCGAGGAGCCCGAAGCCGAGGCGGAGGAGACGACCGAGACGGAGGCTCCCGAGGAGGCTCCGCCGGCCGAGGCGGAAGCCGAGGCACCGACAGAGGAGACGGAGAGCTAGTGGGACAGAAGATCCATCCCGGCGGGCTCCGCGTGGGCGTGATCCACGACTGGAAGTCCAACTGGTACACGGGCAAGAAGGAGTTCGCGGACTACATCCTCGAGGACGTCCGCATCCGCGAGCACATCTATAACAAGCTCGCGCACGCGGGCCTTTCCGACATCCTGATCCGCAAGGACAAGCAGCGGATCACGGTCGACATCTACACGGCGCGGCCGGGGATCGTGATCGGCAAGTCGGGCGTCGAGGTAGACGCGCTGCGGCGCGACCTGCATGCGCTGACCCAGAAGAACGTCCACATCAACATCAACGAGATCAAGCGGCCCGAGCTCGACGCCAAGCTCGTCGCGCAGTCGATCGCCGAGCAGCTCTCGAACCGGGTCGCGTTCCGGCGCGCGATGAAGCGCGCGCTCGCCTCCGCGATCCGCTCGGGCGCGGCCGGCGTCAAGATCCAGTGCTCGGGGCGCCTCGGCGGCGGCGAGATGAGCCGGCGCGAGATGTACAGCGAGGGCCGCGTCCCGCTGCACACGATCCGCGCGGACATCGACTACGGCTTCGTCGAGGCGAAGACGACGGCCGGCCGGATCGGCGTCAAGGTCTGGATCAACAAGGGCGAGATCATGCCGGAGGGCTACGGCGACACCGACACGCGCCTGGGCGACCAGGACACGCGCCGCCGACGCGGCGGAGCGCTCGAGGGTCTCGGCGCCTCCCGCGAGAGCGGCCGCGGCCGCGGCCCCGACCGCGAGGGGCTCGGCCCGGTGCGGCAGCGCCGCCGTGGCCAGGGTGGCGGGCCAGGGCGCCCCGGCCAGCGCCGCGGCGCGGGCGGCGGGCGTCCTCGTCGCGACCAGCGCGTCGAGCAGCCCCGCACCGACGAGCAGGGCGTGTCGGCGGAGGGCCGCGAGCAGCCGGTCATCGAGCCGCAGGTCGAGGTCACGCCGCAGGAGGTCGCCGAGGCGCCCGACACGACGACGCCGAAGCAGCAGGTCGAGGATCCCACCAAGCTCGTGCAGTCCGGCGACCCCTCGCAAGAGAAGCCCAAGCGCGGCACCCGAAAGACGAAGAAGGACGGTGAGAGCTGATGCTCATGCCGAAGAAGACCAAGTTCCGCAAGGTGCATCGCGGCCGGCGCGCCGGCTATGCGAGCGGCCAGACGGCCGTCCAGTTCGGCGACTACGGGCTCAAGGCCCTCGACGCCGGCTGGATCACCAACCGCCAGATCGAGGCGGCCCGGATCGCGATGACGCGCAAGATCAAGCGCGGCGGCAAGGTCTGGATCAACGTCTTCCCCGACAAGAGCTTCACGAAGAAGCCGGCCGAGACGCGCATGGGCTCCGGCAAGGGCTCGCCCGAGGGCTGGGTCTGCGTCGTCAAGCCGGGCCGCGTGATGTTCGAGCTCGCCGGCGTGCCGGAGCCGCTCGCCAAGGAGGCGCTCCGCCTGGCCGGCCAGAAGCTCTCCGTGAAGACGAAGGTCGTGAAGCGAGAGGAAGAGCTCTTTTGACCAGGGCATCCGAGCTGAGGGACTTGACCGACGAGGAACTCGAACACCGGCTCGCGGAGAGGCGGCAGGAGCTGTTCAACCTCCGCTTCCAGTCGGTGACGGGCGCGCTCGAGAACCACGCGCGCCTCAAGCTCGCCAAGCGCGAGATCGGACGGATCCTCACAGTCGTGAACGAACGCGAGGCCGAGAAGGCAAGGGCGACGAGTTGAGCGAGAACGAGAAGAACGAAGAGCAGATCGAGGAGACTCCGGCGGCGCCGGAATCGGGGGAGGAGACCCCGGTCGAGGCCGAGGCTCCGGCCGACGAGACCGCCGAGGAGACGCAGGGCGAGGCCGAGGCACCTGCCGAAGAGCCCGAGGCCGCCGCCGACGAGCCGCCGGCCGAGGAGCCTGCCGTGGAGGCGGAGCCGGCTGTCGAGCAGCTTGCCGCGGAGGCCGAGCCTGCCGCGGAGGAGCCGGCCGACGAAGAGCCGGCTGCCGAGACCGAGGAAGCGACGGACGTCGAGGCCGACGCCGCGCCGGCCGAGGCTGCGGAGGCCGAGGGCGAAGCGCCCTCCGTCCGGCCGGAGCCCAAGAAGAAGCGGAAGCGGCTGCCGCGGCGCCTGCGCCCGCAGAAGGCGCACCGCCGCACGGCGCCGAGCGGTGAGCGCAGGCCCATCGTCCGCGAGCCGAAGCCCGAGCACGAGCGCGGCCGGCGCCAGGAGCGGCGCGGCGTCGTCGTCTCGAGCGCGATGGACAAGACCATCGTCGTCAAGGTCGACGTGATCACCTCGCACCAGCGCTACAAGAAGGTGATCCGCCGCAGCGTCAAGTTCCACGCGCACGACGAGCAGAACGCGGCGAAGGTCGGCGACGTGGTGCGCATCGTCGAGACGCGCCCCCTCTCGAAGACGAAGCGCTGGCGCCTCGCCGAGGTCGTGGAGGCCGCGAAGTAATGATCCAGCAGGAGTCCCGGCTCAGGGTGGCCGACAACACGGGCGCCCGCGAGATCCTCTGCATCCGCGTGAAGGGCGGACACCACCGCCGCTACGCGCGCGTCGGCGACATCATCGTCGGCACCGTCAAGACCGCGACGCCGCAGGGTGCCGTCAAGAAGGGTGAGGTCGTGCAGGCGGTCGTCGTGCGGACGAAGAAGCCGTACGGCCGCGACGACGGTACGACGATCGCCTTCGACGAGAACGCCGCCGTGATCATCGACCAGCAGCGCAACCCGCGCGGCACCCGCATCTTCGGGCCCGTCGCGCGCGAGCTGCGCGAGAAGAACTTCATGAAGATCGTCAGCCTGGCCCCGGAGGTGCTCTGAGATGTCCCAGACCATGAAGGTGCGGAAAGGCGACGTCGTGCACGTGCTCCGCGGCAAGGACGCCGGCAAGCAGGGGCGCGTGGTCGAGGCGCTTCCCAAGCAGGGCCGCGTCGTCGTGGAGAACATCAACGTCGTCAAGCGGCACCGACGGCCGCGCCCGATCCAGAACCGCTCGGGCATCGGGGGTGCGGCGATGGTGCCCGGCGGCATCATCGACCTGCCGGCGCCGCTGCCCGTCTCCAACGTGATGGTGGTGTGCCCGACGTGCGGCAAGCCGACCCGTGTCGGCGCGAAGGAGAAGACGGTCAAGGACAAGACGGTGCGCATCCGCGTCTGCAAGCGCTGCGGAGAGGAGATCGACCGCACATGAGCGCCGTCGCCGACACCTACACCCCGCGTCTGAAGGAGCAGTACGAGACCGAGATCCGGCCGCGTCTCAAGGAGGAGCTCGGGCTCGACTCGATCATGCAGGTGCCGCGCATCGAGAAGATCACCCTCAACATGGGGGTCGGCGAGGCGAAGACCGAGTCGAAGCTGCTCGACTCCGCGATCGAGGAGCTGACGACGATCGCCGGCCAGCGCGCGCAGGTCCGCCGTGCGCGCAAGTCGATCGCGCAGTTCAAGGTGCGCGAAGGAATGCCCGTCGGCGCGCGCGTGACGCTGCGCGGCGCTCGGATGTACGAGTTCCTCGACCGGCTCGTGTCGATCGCGCTGCCGCGGATCCGCGACTTCCGCGGCCTCAGCCCGCGCTCGTTCGACGGCCGCGGCAACTACTCGCTCGGCATCCGCGAGCAGCTCATCTTCCCCGAGATCAACTACGACGACATCCAGCAGGTCCGCGGCCTCGACGTGACGATCACGACGAGCGCGCAGACGGACGAGCACGCCCTCGCGCTGCTGCAGGCCCTCGGCCTGCCGTTCGCGGACGGGCAAGGGAGGCAGGAGTAATGGCGAAGACGTCGCTCGTCGTCAAGCAACGGCGACGCCAGAAGTACAAGGTGCGCAACTACACGCGCTGCAACCGGTGCGGCCGCCCGCGCGCGGTCTTCCGCAAGTTCGGGCTCTGCCGGATCTGCCTGCGCGAGCTCGCGCACCAGGGCGCGATTCCCGGCATGACGAAGTCGAGCTGGTAGGGAGAGAACGGTGCTGACCGATCCGATCGCAGACATGCTGACCCGCATCCGCAACGCGAACAAGGCGCTGCACGAGCACGCCACCATGCCGAGCTCGAGGATGAAGGTCGAGATCGCCCGCCTCCTGAAGGAGGAGGGCTACATCCGCGACTACCACGTGGAGAAGGGAGACTCCTTCGATACCCTGGTCATCGACCTCAAGTTCGGCCGCAACCGCGAGCGGGTCATCTCGGGCCTGAAGCGCGTGTCGAAGCCGGGCCGCAGGGTCTACGCGAGGAAGGACCGCCTTCCGCGCGTGCTCGGCGGGATGGGCGTCGCGATCCTCTCGACGTCGTCCGGCCTCGTCACGAGCCGCACCGCGCAGGAGCGCGGCATCGGCGGCGAAGTGGTCGCCTTCATCTGGTAAGCGAATGAGTCGTATCGGAAACGCACCCATCCCGGTCCCTGACGGCGTCACCGTCACGATCGAGCCTGCCCGCGTGGCCGTCGCCGGGCCGCTCGGCACGCTGCAGCAACAGGTTCCGGCTCGCATCAAGATCGAGCAGCGGGACGGCGAGGTCGTCGTCACGCGTCCGACCGAGCGCGGCGAGGACCGAGCGCTGCACGGCCTGACGCGCTCGCTCGTCGCCAACATGGTGCAGGGTGTCACGCAGGGCTTCGAGAAGAAGCTCGAGATCCAGGGCGTCGGCTACCGCGCCGCGCTCAAGGGCACCGACCTCGAGCTCAACGTCGGCTACTCGCATCCGGTCACCATCAAGCCCCGCACGGGCATCGCCTTCGAGGTTCCGACGCCGACGGAGATCGTCGTCAAGGGCACGGACAAGCAGATGGTCGGCCAGACGGCCGCCGAGATCCGCAAAGTCCGCCCGCCCGAGCCATACAAGGGCAAGGGCATCCGCTACGAGGGCGAATACGTCCGCAGAAAGGTCGGGAAGCGTGCCTAGCTTGACGGTGAGGGACGCGCGCCTACGGCGTCACCGCCGCGTCCGTGCGAAGGTGCGCGGCACCGCCGAGCGCCCGCGTCTGGTCGTCTTCCGCTCCAATCGCGGCATCGAGGCGCAGCTCGTCGACGACGACGGCGGCCGGACGCTCGCCTCGGCCTCGCATCTCGGGCTGGCGAAGTCGTTCAGCGGCGACAAGACCGCCCAGGCGGAAGCGGTCGGCAAGGCGCTCGCCGCGGCCGCGAAAAGGGCCGGCGTCGAGGCCTGCGTCTTCGACCGCGGCGGCTACCTCTACCACGGACGCGTGAAGGCGCTCGCAGACGGCGCGCGCGAGGGAGGACTGAAGTTCTGATGGGTGCCATCGAGTACACCGAGACGCGCGAGCTCAAGGAGCGCGTCGTCGAGATCAACCGCGTCGCGAAGGTCGTCAAGGGCGGCCGGCGCTTCTCCTTCACCGCGCTCGTCGTCGTGGGGGACGAGGTCGACCGCGTCGGCGTCGGCTACGGCAAGGCGCGCGAGGTGCCGCTCGCGATCACGAAGGCCGTCGAGGATGCGAAGAAGAACCTGTTCACGATCCCGAAGCACGGCACGACGATCACGCACGAGGTGCTCGGCACGTTCGACGCGGCGCGAGTCCTGCTGCGTCCAGCCTCGGAGGGAACCGGCGTCATCGCCGGCGGCGGCGTGCGCGCGGTGCTCGAGCTCGGCGGCGTCCGCAACGTGCTCGCCAAGAGCCTCGGCACGACGAACCCCATCAACATGGCGAAGGCGACCGTCGCGGCGCTGCAGGACCTCCGCCGGCCCGAGGACGTGGCGAAGATCCGAGGCAAGCGCATCAGCGACGTGCTGCCGCCGCCGGCCACGCCGGCCGCCGAGGAGACGCCGCCCGAGGAAGCGACTCCCTCCGCCGAGGCCGAGCCGGCGGCGGTCGAGAGCGCGCCCGCGGCAGCCGAGGAGGCCCCCGCCGTCCAGGAGACGCCTGCCGAGGAGGCGCCGGCCGGGGAGACGGCGGTCGAGGAGACTCCCGCCGAGGAGACGCCCGCCGAGGAACCTGCCGCCGAGGGCGAGCCCGAGGCTTCCGCCGAGCCCGACCAGCCCGCCGCCGAGGCGAAGCCGAAGCGGCGCACGCTGCGCCGGAAGAAGGACGACGCATAGTGCCGAGGCTCCGCATCACCCAGGTCCGGTCCCAGATCGGGCAGTCCGAGCGGCATCGCGGTACCCTGCGCGCACTCGGGCTGGGCCGCATCGGCCGCAGCGCCGAGCACGAGGAGTCCCCGGCGCTCGCCGGGATGCTCCGCAAGGTTCGCCACCTCGTGAAGATCGAGAACGCCTGATCGCAATGCCCGAGAAACAGCTCAGCCTCTCGAATCTCTCGCCCGCGCAGCCGCGTGAGGACCGCAAGCGTGTCGGGCGCGGCCTCGGCTCCGGCAAGGGCCGCTACTCGGGCCGCGGCATCAAGGGCCAGAAGTCGCGCTCGGGCTCGCACAAGATGCCGCCGGGCTTCGAGGGAGGCCAGACGAACATCTACATGCGGATCGGCAAGCTGCGCGGCGCGACATCGAAGGACGCGATGCCGATCGGGCCCTTCCGCACCCACACCCAGCCCGTCAACCTCCGCGACCTCGACCGGTTCGACGCCGGCGACGAGGTGACGCCCGAGACGCTCGTCGAGAAGCGGCTGATCAAGAACACGCGCACCGACGTGAAGCTCCTCGGCGTCGGCGAGGTGTCGAAGAAGCTCACCGTGCGCGTCCACGCGATCTCCGCCTCGGCCCGCGAGAAGATCGAGGCGGCGGGAGGCACCGTCGAGCTTCTGCGGGAGCCGAAGGCGCCGAAGAAGCGCCGCCACAAGGCGCGGCCGGCAGCCGGCGAGGCGCCGGAGGCCGCGGCGGACGGGCAGCCCGAGGCCGCCGGGACCGAGGCCGAGCCCGCGGCAGAGGAGGCTGCAGCGACGGAAGGAACGAAGGAGGACTAGATGCTCACCTGGCTCGCCAACGCCTGGCGCGTCCCCGAGCTGCGCCGGCGTGTCCTCTTCACCGCGGCCGTGCTCGCCGTCTACCGCCTCGGCTCGTGGGTCCCCGCGCCCGGGGTCGACCAGAACGCGCTCAAGTCGCTCTTCGGCGGCTCGAACGGCGGCGTGCTCCAGCTCCTGAACCTGTTCTCGGGCTCGGCCCTCTCGCGCTTCTCCCTCTTCGCGCTCGGGATCATGCCGTACGTCACCGCGTCGATCATCTTCCAGGTCCTCGCGGTCGTCGTGCCGTCCCTCGAGCGGCTGCAGAAGGAAGGCGAGGCGGGCTATGCCAAGATCACGCAGTACACGCGGTATCTCACCGTCGGGCTCGCCGCGGCGCAGGCGACCGGGTACGCCTTCCTCTTCAAGACGACGAGCAATGCGCTGCCCAACGCCAACGCGGGGCGCCTGATCATCATCATCCTCACGCTCACGGCCGGCACCACGCTGCTCATGTGGATGGGCGAGCAGATCACGAAGCGCGGCATCGGCAACGGGATCTCGCTGCTCATCTTCGCCTCGATCCTCGCCTATGCGCCGTCGGGCATCAGCGGCTGGATCAACGGCGGGACGACCGGCCGGCTCTTCTTCCCGATCGTCGCGTTCGGGATCGTGGTGGCAGTCGTGTTCGTGATGGAGGGCCAGCGGCGGATCCCGATCCAGTACGCCCGGCGCCAGCTCGGCAACCGGCAGACGACCGGCGGCTCGACCTACATGCCCCTCAGCGTGGTCATGGCCGGCGTCATCCCGATCATCTTCGCGGCCGCGATCCTCGCCGTCCCGCAGACCGTCGGCAGCTTCAAGGTGTCGTGGAGCAACTGGCTGCAGCAGAACTTCGGGCAGACGAGCTGGAAGTACCTGCTTCTCGAGGCGATCCTGATCATGCTGATGACGTACTTCTACACGTCGGTCGTCTTCAACCCGGTGGAGCAGGCCGACAACCTGCGCAAGTACAACGGCTACATCCCCGGCATCCGGCCGGGGCCGCCGACGGCGGCGTACTTCGACCGCGTGCTGAACCGGCTCACGTTCCCGGGCTCGCTCTTCCTCGCCGCCGTGGCTGTGGCACCGTCGATCTTCATCGCGCAGTTCCACTTCTCGCAGGCGACCTATCGCGCGCTCGGGGGAACCTCCGTCCTGATCGTGGTGGGCGTCGCGCTGCAGACGATGCGACAGATGGAGTCGCAAATGGTGATGCGCCACTACGAAGGGTTCCTGAGGTAGATGTCCTCCCTCGGCCCTCGAGCGCGCCCGCGCCCTGCAACCCTGCGCCTCGCGGCGTCCTCAGTCGCGTCCGTAGCCTCCGGCTATCAACGCTCCCTGCGTCCTTGCGACGCGTGGTCTTCGGCCGCGTGCGTGCGCGACCGCCTCGGTCGGCCGTCTTGCTGAACATCCTCGTGCTGGGGCCGCAGGGCTCCGGCAAGGGCACCCAGGCGCAGCGGATCAAGGCGACGTACGGGATTCCGCACATCGCCACCGGGGACATGATCCGCGAGATGCGGGAGCTTCCGACGCCGGTCGGACGGGAGGTCAAGGAGGTCTACGATCGCGGCGACCTCGTCTCCGACGAGCTCATGATCCGCCTGATCCGCGACCGCCTCTCGCGCGGCGACACCGTCGGCGGCTTCGTCCTCGACGGCTTCCCGCGCACCATGCCGCAGGCCGAGGCGCTCGACGACCTGCTGAGGGAGCTCGGCCGCGACCTCGACGTCGTCTTCGACTTCCAGGTGCCGGACCGCGGCGTCCTCTTGCAGCGCTTGCTCACCCGGGCGGCCGAGCAGGCCCGCTCGGACGACACGCCCGAGGCGATCCGCCGGCGCCTCGAGCTCTACGACCGGGAGACGGCGCCGCTCGTCGAGTACTACCGCTCGACGCGCGGGAACGTCGTCGGCGTCCACGCCGACCACAGCGTCGACGAGGTCTTCCACGAGATCGAGCAGGCGCTCGGCTCGGTGGAGGCGCGCGCGTGATCATCCGCAAGTCCGAGGCCGAGATCGAGGGGATGGCGCGCGCCGGCGCGCTCCTCGCCGAGACCCTCGCTCTCGTGGCCGACCACCTGGAGCCGGGCGTCGAGATGCGCGAGCTCGACCGCATCGCCGACGAATACCTCGAGTCGAAGGGCGGCTACCCGACCTCGAAGGGCTACAGGGGGTTCCCGGCCGCGCTCTGCATCTCCCCGAACTCGATGGTCGTGCACGGAATCCCCGACGGCTACCGCGCGCGCGAGGGAGACCTGATCTCGGTCGACCTCGGCGTCACGCTCGACGGGCTCGTGGCCGACAGCGCGGTCACCCTGCCCGTCGGCGAGATCTCGCCCGAGGCTCAGCGGCTGCTCGATGTCTGCCGGGAGGCGCTCGCCGCCGGCATCGAGCAGGCGCGCGTCGGCAACCGGCTCTCCGACATCTCGCACGCCGTGCAGGAAGTCGTCGAGGGCGCCGGCTTCTCGGTGGTGCGCAGCCTCGTCGGCCACGGTGTCGGCCGCTCGTACCACGAGGACCCCCAGATCCCGAACTACGGGCCGCCGGGCCGAGGGCCGCAGCTGCAGGAGGGGATGACACTCGCGATCGAGCCGATGATCACGGCCGGCGAGCCGGACGTCTACGTGCACGCCGACGAATGGTCGATCTCGTCCGTCGACGAGTCCCTCGCGGCGCACTTCGAGCACACCGTCGCGGTGACCGCGGACGGCCCGCGCATCTTGACGTCGGCAAAAGCCGCTTTGCTACGATGACCGCCTTCCGCGCACGGCTCGGCCGTGCGCGTGTGCACGTCTGAGACTCCTATTCGCTGAAGGGAATTTGCCTACCAAGGAAGAGAAGATCGAGGTCGAAGGCGAGGTCGTCGAGGCGCTCCCGAGCACGATGTTCCGGGTGCAGCTCGACGGGGGCGGCCACACCGTGCTGGCGACCATCTCCGGGAAGATGCGGAAGCACTACATCCGGATCCTCCCGGGCGACAAGGTCAAGGTCGAGCTGAGCCCCTACGACCTCAACCGTGGCCGGATCACGTACAGGCACCGCTGAGATGAAAGTCCGTCCGTCCGTCAAGCCCATGTGCGAGCGGTGTCGCGTGATCAAGCGGCACGGCACGACCATGGTCATCTGCAGCAACCCGCGTCACAAGCAAAGGCAGGGCTGAGTCATCGCACGCATCGCCGGAGTCAACCTCCCGAACCAGAAGCGGCTCGAGATCGGGCTGACCTACATCTACGGGATCGGCCAGCCGACCGCGCGCAAGATCGCCGCCGAGCTCGGCCTCAGCCCGGACACGAAGGTGAAGGACCTGACGGACGAAGAGGTCACGAAGCTCCGCAACTTCATCGACTCGAACCTCGAGGTGGAGGGCGACCTGCGCCGCGACCGGCAGCAGGCGATCAAGCGGCTCTCCGAGATCGGCGCGTACCGGGGCATCCGCCACCGGCGCGGCCTCCCGGTCAACGGCCAGCGCACGAAGACGAACGCGCGCAGCCGCAAGGGCCCGAAGAAGACCGTCGGACGCGGAAAGAAGGCGAAGTAGCGTGCCGGGCACCCGCAGGCAGGCGGCCACGCGTGGCCGCACGCGTCGCCGCGTCCGGAAGAACATCGCCATCGGCCAGGCGCACATCAAGACGAGCTTCAACAACACGATCGTCGCGCTCACCGACCGCGAGGGAAACGTCATCGCCTGGGAGTCCGCCGGCTCCGCCGGCTTCAAGGGCTCCCGCAAGTCGACTCCGTTCGCCGCGCAGGTGACCGCCGACGCCGCGGCGCGCAAGGGCATGGAGCACGGCCTGCAGAAGGTCGAGGTCTTCGTCAAGGGGCCGGGGTCCGGCCGTGAGACCGCGATCCGCTCGCTGCAGGCGGCGGGTCTCGAGATCCTGTCCGTCAAGGACGTGACGCCGCAGGCGCACAACGGCGTGCGCCCGAGGAAGCGGAGGCGCGTCTAGTGGCACGCGACCTGGGGCCGAAGTGCCGCATCTGCCGGCGCGAGGGGATGAAGCTCTTCCTCAAGGGCGAGCGCTGCCTGACGGAGAAGTGCGCGATCGAGCGCCGCTCGTATCCGCCGGGCGAGCACGGCCGCGGCCGCATCAAGCAGAGCGAGTACCTGCTCCAGCTGCGCGAGAAGCAGAAGGCGCGGCGTTACTACGGCCTGCTCGAGAAGCAGTTCCGCACCTACTACGAGAAGGCCTCCAAGCGCTCGGGCGTGACCGGCGAGGAGCTGCTGCGGATGCTCGAGACGCGGCTCGACAACGTCGTCTACCGGCTCGGCTTCGCCGCCTCCCGGGCCCAGGCGCGCCAGCTCGTCCGCCACGGCCACTTCCACGTCAACGGGCGGCGCGTCAACATCCCGAGCTACCAGGTGCGGCCGAACGACGTCGTCACCGTGGCGCCCAGCTCCTCGGCGCAGCAGGTGATCCGCGACGCGACCGATCTCGTCTCGACCGTCGCTCCCTGGCTGCAGGCCGACCACGACGGGCTCACGGGCAAGGTGCTGAAGCAGCCCGAGCGCGACGAGATCGACACGCCGGTGCAGGAGCAGCTGATCGTCGAGCTCTACTCGAAGTAACGGAAAGAGGGAAATTCTTTGGCGACTAGAGAGATGGACTTCCAGATCCCCAAGATCGTCCACGAGGACGCGGACGACCACCGCGGGGTCTTCGCGATCGAGCCGCTCGACCGCGGCTTCGGTCACACCTTCGGCAACTCGCTGCGGCGCGTGCTGCTCTCCTCGCTGGAGGGCGCCGCCGTCACCTCGGTGAAGGTGGAGGGCACCGCGCACGAGTTCACGACCCTGCCGGGTGTGCGCGAGGACGTCACCGACATCATCCTCAACCTCAAGAATCTCGTGGCACGGCTCCACGGCGAGTCTCCCGAGATCGAGGTGCACATCTCGAAGAAGGGCCCTGGCGCGGTCACGGCCGCCGACATCGAGGCGCCCGCCGATCTCGAGATCCTGAACCCGGAACTCGAGATCGCGAACCTGTCGGAGAAGGGCAGGCTCGAGATGACGCTCACGATCGGCCGCGGCCGTGGCTACTCGCCGGCCGAGCTCAACCGTGGTCCGCAGCACACGATCGGCGTCATTCCGATGGACTCGATCTTCTCGCCGGTTCGCCGCGTCGCATACCAGGTCGAGGCGGCGCGCGTCGGGCAGCGGACGGACTACGACAAGCTCACGATCGACATCACGACCGACGGCTCGGTGGAGCCGAAGGACGCGCTCGCCGAAGCGGCCGAGATCCTGATCCGGCAGCTCGCCATCTTCACCGACCTCGATCGGATCGAGGGGTTCGGCGAGGCGGCGCCGGTCGACGGCGGCGTCACGCCCGAGACGGCGCTCGCGCACGGGATGGAGAACTTCCCGATCGAGGAGCTCGAGCTCGGCGTCCGCTCGTACAACTGCCTGAAGCGCGTCGGGATCGAGACGATCGGCGACCTCGTGATGAAGACCGAGCAGGAGCTGGCCGCCATCCCGAACTTCGGCAAGAAGTCGATCGAGGAGGTACGCGAGACGCTCTCGCAGCACGGCCTGCACCTCCGCGGCGAGAACGGCTCCGGCGGCTTCGCCGAGTAGGGAGAGCAGCTGCGATGCGCCACGCCCGTACGGGGAAGAAGCTCGGCCGCGACGCGGCGCACCGCAAGGCGCTCTACTCGAACCTCACCTGCTCGCTGATCGAGCACGGCCGGATCCGGACGACGGAGGCCAAGGCGAAGGCGGTGAAGCCGTTCGCCGAGCAGATGATCACGCTCGGCCGGCGCGGCGACCTCCACGCCCGCCGGCAGGCCCTCTCGGTGCTCCGCTCGCAGGAGGCGGTGCACAAGCTCTTCGCCGACGTCGGGCCGCGGATGGCCGACCGGCCGGGCGGCTACTCCCGGATCGTGAAGCTCGGCCACCGTCCCGGCGACGCCGCCGAGATGGTCTACCTCGAGTTCGTCGACTTCGAGCCGTAGAGCTCCGCGTCGCTATCCCGCCCCGGGCGTTCCGAGAACGGACCCCAGCCCCGCGCTGACCGCGGCGATGAGGATGCCCGCGAAGGTGACGATCGCGAGCGCGCGGACGAAGGTGTCCTGGAAGAACCGCCAGCGGAAGTAGGCGAGCATGATCAGCTCGAACGCCACGACCGCGACGGCGAAGAGGAGCGCGGCGTGGTAGTGCGGGATCAGGAAGGGCAGGGAGTGGAGGATCCCGCCGAGGAAGGTGCCGCCGCCGGTGATCGTGCCGCGTACCCAGGGGCTGCCGCGCCCCGTGAGCTCGCCCGTGTCCGAGAGCGCCTCGGAGAAGCCCATCGAGATGGCGGCGCCGAGCGAGGTCGCGAGACCGGCGATGAAGGTGTAGCGCGTGTTGTGCGAAGCGAGCGCGACGGCGAAGATCGGAGCGAGCGTCGACAGCGAGCCGTCGATGAGCCCGACCATCGCCGGCTGGACGCGCTGCAGGAGGAAGGTGTGCTCGTCGCTCACGAGATAGAGTATATCGGTCGGTGTGCAAATCGGTAGAGCATAAGGAAGCCCTGACAAACGCAGTCAGGATCGCCTGACGTGCGGCTGATCCTGACGCTCGAGTACGACGGCACGCCGTTCCGAGGCTGGGCGGCGCAGCCGGGACTACAGACGGTGGAGGCCGCTCTCCGGCGGGCGCTATCGGAGACCTTCTCCTCGGCCGAGACCCTCGCCGTTGCCGGCCGGACCGACGCCGGCGTGCACGCGCTGGGGCAGGTCGTCTCGGTGGACGTCAGGGGCGGGCCGCCGCCCGAGCGCGCCGCGGCGGCGCTCAACCCCCGCCTTCCCGACGAGATCACCGTCCTCTCGGCGGTCGTCGCGCCGGACGGGTTCCACGCCCGCAATTCCGCGCGCGCTCGCAGCTACCGCTACCGGCTCTTCACCCGCGCGACGCCGTCGCCGTTCGAGGTCCGCCGGAGCTGGTGGGTGCCGCGACCGCTCGACGAGGACGCGCTCGCCTCGGCGGCGGCCGCGCTTCGCGGCGAGCACGACTTCCGGGCCTTCACCCCGACGCAGACGCAGCACGAGGTCTTCGTCCGGGTGGTCGGCCGGGCGGAGTGGGTCCGGCGCGGCGACCACCTCGACTTCGAGATCACCGCCGACAGCTTCCTCCGCCACATGGTGCGCAGCCTCGTCGGGACGATGGTCGAGCGGCCCGCAGCGGTGCCGGAGCTGCTAGACGGCCGCCGGCGCGCCGAGGCCGGTGCCACGGCACCGCCGTGGGGCCTCTACCTCGTGGCCGTGTCCTACTGAGTAACAGTCTGTTACGAGGTGTCGCGGTTGACGGCTCGGTTCCTTGCCGGCACGGCGCCCTTTCGCAAGTAACAGTCTGTTACAAGGGGATCCGGAACGTCGCGATCTCGCCGGGCTCGAGCTCGAGGTCGCCCTCTACGTCTTCGGATTCGTCGAGGCGAACGCGCCGGGCGGGAAGGCTCAGCGTCATCGTCTCGGCCTGCGCGTTCGGGTTGAAGACGCGCAGGACGAGGCTCGCCCCGTCCTCGGCCTGCTTGAGACAGGAGAAGACGACGTCGCCGCGGAGCTCGAGCGGCGGCTCGAAGGGGTCGCCCCGCAGGAAGCCGGTGCGGTAGTCCTGGCTCGCCCGGACGAGCGCCGCGTTCGAGAGCCTGTCTCCGTCGAAGCGGAGCGCATACTCGAGGACGTGCCTGCCACGGCACTGCCCCTCGGGCGTGGCGATGCCCGGGCCCGCGGCGAGCGGCCGTGTCGGGAGCCCCGCAGGTCGCGAGATCGTGCCCACGCAGCGGAGCAGGGTGAGGCGAAGGCCCTCCACGGACGCTTCGTACTCGGGCAGGCCCTTCGTGAGCAGCACGAGCGAGCCGAGACCGACGGCGCCGAGGGTGTGAGCGGTCGGCACCGGCGGCTCCACCCACTCCGCACGCGGAGGCGGCGGGACGAGAGGACGGCTGGCGACCGCGAACTGGCTCTCGTCGCGTACCTCGTCGGCGCCCTCCTCGGAGCGGACGAGGACCCGGAGCCGGTGGTCCTCCGCCTCGTTCTCCACGATGCTGGTCAGCTCGACGCGGTCGAGCCCGGGCACCGCGCGGACAGTCGTCTCGATCCGGATTCCCGGCAGCTCGTGGTCGAGGACGAGCGTGCCGTCGTCGCGTCGCGTTCCGACGAGGCGAGCCGGGGTGACCTTCCCCGCGGGGCAGAAGGTGTACAGGTCGCCGACGTCGGGCTGATCCTCGAAGACGAGGAGGTCCGCGAGCGCTTCCGGGTCGAACGGCGTCTCTCGGGCCGAGACCGGCGCGGGCCGTCGGCCGCAGAACCCGCCGAGCTCGTAGACCCTCCCGTCCACGACGCGGCGCCGGCGAAACGGGAGCGTGTTGACGAGCGCGCCGCCGACTCCGAGCGCCTCACGCTCGACGTAGTCCAGCGTCCGGTCGAGCTGCTCGTAGCGGACGAGCATGTCCCGGTGCACCTCGTCGCAGGAGCAGCCGCAGATCGAGTCGTGCGGGTGGTTGCGCAACAGGTCGCGCCAGGCGAGGCGCAGGTCCGCGCCCGGGTACGGCGCTCCCCCGCGCAGCAGCCGCAGCGCTGCCGCCGTCTCGATCGAGAGCAGGCGCCGCTCGGCGCGCTCGTTCGCCTGCTTGAGGTAGATCCGCGCCGAGTTGACGCCGCGGAGCACGTTCTGGAGCCGGCTGCCGACCAGCTCCCCTTTGTGCACCGGCAACCCGCGCGGCGCGGGCTCGTGCTCGTCGTAGCGGCCGATGCGGAGCTCGGCGCCGAGCGTCTCTCCGAGCCGGGCCAGGATCTCCGGCAGCTCGGGCTCGACCGGCAGGTGGTCTGAGCCGTTCGCCAGCACGATCTGCTCCTGGCCCGCCGCGCGCAGGAGGTCGCCGAAGCGCTCGACGATCGCGCGCAACCGCTCCTCGGCGTCGTGGTACCACGTGAGGCGGGCGAAATTGTCGTAGTGCGGGAGCAGCTGGCACGCGACGACCTCCGCGGGGCCCGCCCGCCAGCGGAAGACGAGTCCCACGTCCTCGACCTCGTCGCCGAGCCCGCGCGAGAAGAGGAACGTGCGGATGCCGAACCCAGCGAGGATCTGGGGCAGCTGCGCCGGGTGGCCGAAGCTGTCCGGCAGGTAGCCGGCGCGGCTCGGCTCGACGCCGAAGCGACGGCACACCCGGCGCCCCAGCAGGAGGTTGCGGACGAGCGACTCGCCGCCCACGAGGATCTCGTCCGGCAGCACGTACGACGGGCCGACCTCGAGACGGCCGGCGGCGAGCAGCGCGCGCAGCCGTGCCTCGTTCTCCGGCCGCACCTCGACGTAGTCCTCGAGCACGATCGCCTGGCCGTCCAGGGTGAACGACGGGAAGGAGGGATCGCGCTCGAGAGTCTCGAGGACTCCGTCGACGACCGCCCCGAGACGTAGCCGGAACTGCTCGAACGGCAGGTACCACTCGCGATCCCAGTGGGTGTGCGGGACGACCAGATAGCGAAAGTCCGACACCTCGGCCAAGGCTCCGGAGCCTACTGACGGCGCCGATACGATCGACGGATGCGGTTCGAGACCGTTCTCTTCGACCTCGACGGCACCGTCGTCGACTCCGGCGCCATCATCCTCGCCTCCATGCGGCACGCGACCCGCGAGGTGCTGGGGCGCGACTACTCCGACGAGGAGCTGCTGCAGGCGGTCGGCGGGCCGGGCCTCGAGGCGCAGATGTCCGCCCTCGCGCCCGAGCACGTCGACCGGCTCGTCGACGTCTACCGCGCCCACAACGAGCCCCTCCACGACGAGCTCGAAGCCTGCGTGGGCATGGAGGACGTGCTTGCGCGGCTCCGCGACGACGGACGCCGTCTCGGTGTCGTGACCGCGAAGCGCCGCTCGACCGTCGAGCTCGCCTTCTCGCGCGTCCCCCTCGGCCACCTCTTCGAGGCGATCGTCGGAGGCGACGAGACGAAGCGGCACAAGCCCGACCCCGAGCCGCTCCTCCTCGGGGCCGAGCGGCTCGGTGCCGACCCGGCCGCCACCGCGTACGTCGGGGACTCGCCGTTCGACGTCCGGGCGGCGAAGGCCGCGGGCATGTTCTCCGTCGCCGTCACGTGGGGGCGGATCCACGACCGCGCGCGCCTCGAGGCCGAGCAGCCGGACGCGATCGTCGACCACGCCGAGGAGCTCCTTGGCCTCCTCTAGGACGACGACCGCCGCCGCGCGCGCCGCCGAGCTGCGCGACGTCCTCAACCGGGCGCTCGTCGCCTACCACGTCGAGGACGAGCCGATCATGGAGGACGCCGCCTACGACGCCCTCTTCGACGAGCTCGTCGCGCTCGAGGACGAGCATCCCGCTCTCACCACGCCCGACTCGCCCACGCAGCGGGTCGGCGCGCCGGCGTCCGAGCGCTTCCGGAAGGTGCGGCACCTCTCGCCGATGGGGTCGCTGGACAAGGTGACCACCGAGGAAGCCGTGGCCAAATGGGCGGACGACGTCCGCAGGCGGCTCGGCAGGGAGGGCGAGGCGGTGGCGTACGTCCTCGAGCCGAAGATCGACGGGCTCGCCATCAACCTGACGTATCGCGAGGGCGTGCTCGAGCAGGGCGCGACGCGCGGCGACGGCGTCGAGGGAGAGGACGTGACCGCCAACCTGCGGACGATCCGCGCCATCCCACTCGCGACCGTCGGCGGGCCGGTGCCGGGCACCGTCGAGGTACGAGGCGAGGTCTACATGCCGCTCTCGGGCTTCAACGCGCTCAACGAGCGGCTCGTCGCCGAGGGGAAGAAGCCGACGCCGAACCCGCGCAACGCGGCCGCCGGATCCCTGCGGCAGAAGGACTCCACCATCACCGCTTCGCGGCCGCTTTCCTTCTGGGCCTACGGCGTGGGCGTCCACGAGGGCGTCGCGCTCGACACGCACTGGGAGACGCTGGCCTGGCTGCGCGAGCACGGCTTCCCCACCAATCCGTTCGCCGAGCGCGTCGAGTCGGTGGAGGAGGCCGTCGAGCGCTGTCTCGCCTGGGAGAAGCGGCGCGCCGAGCTCGACTACGAGATCGACGGGATCGTGATCAAGGTCGACTCGTACGCACAGCAGGAGCGCCTCGGCGCGCTGCACGGGCGGCCGCGCTGGGCGCGCGCCTTCAAGTGGGCGCCGCTGACGGCGGTGACGCGGCTCAGGCAGATCATGATCCGCGTCGGCCGCACCGGCGCGCTCAACCCCTGGGCGCTGCTGGAACCGGTCGAGGTCGGCGGCGTCACGGTCTCCCGCGCGACGCTGCACAACGAGGAGGACATCAACCGCAAGGGCATCCGCGAGGGCGACGACGTCATCGTCCAGCGCGCCGGCGACGTGATCCCGCAGGTGGTTGGCCCGGCCGGCCCCCACCGGAAAGGCACGAAGGAGTTCCGGATGCCGAGCCATTGCCCGCTCTGCGGCGCCGGGATCGTGAAGCCGGAGGGCGAGGCCATGCACCGCTGCCCGAACCGCGCCTGCCCCTCCCGCGGCCTCGAGACGCTGATCGCCTGGGTCGAGGGGCCGGCCGACATCGACGGCGTCGGCGAGCAGACGGTGCGGACGCTCTGGGAGAAAGGGCTCGTGCGCTCCCTCCCCGACCTCTACCGCCTGCGCAAGGAGCAGCTCCTCGAGCTCGACGGCTTCGGCGAGATCTCGGCCACCAACGCGATCGAGCAGATCGAGGCCTCGCGGCAGCGCGTCCCGTTCTCGCGCGTCCTGCTGGGCCTCAACATCGCAGGCATCGGCTGGGTGCTCGCCCGGAATCTCGCCCGCCACTTTCTCACCGTCGACAGGCTGATCACGGCGACGCCCGAGGAGATCGCCGAGGTCGAGGGGTTCGGGCCGGACCGCGCGGAGGCCGTCGCCGAGTGGTTCGCCGACGAGGACAACCGCGCGCTCGTCGAGGAGCTGCGCGGCCTCGGCCTGCGCTTCGAGGCCGGCGACGAGGAGCGGCCGAAGGAGGGGCCGCTCACCGGCAGCACGTACGTGATGACGGGCACGCTCGAGCGCTTCTCCCGCGAGGAGGCGAAGGCGCGGCTGGAGACGCTCGGGGCGAAGGTGACGGACTCCGTCTCCGCGAAGACGACCGGGCTCGTCGTGGGAGAGGAGCCGGGCGCCTCGAAGCTGGCGAAGGCGCAGAGGGCCGACGTGCCCATCCTCGTCGAGAGCGACCTCCTCGCCCTGCTCGGCGAGACCGCCTAGCCCGACTCCGGCGCGTCCGAGGCGGCCCGCGCGAGTACCTGCGCGAAGCGGTCCTGCGAAGCCTCCGCGCTGGGCGTCCGCACCGGGCTGCCGTTCTCGAGGATCGAGAAGACGTACCGGTCGCCGACGAAGCCCGAGAGCGACGAGGCGTTGTCGGTCGTGCCCGTCTTGGCGCGTACGAAGCCGTGGGCCGGGCCGGTGCGCATGCGGTGCTCGAGGGTGCCGGTCTCGCCCGCGATCGGGAGCGCCGCGAGGATGTACGGCCGCAGGTCGGGGTCCTGCCACATCGTCCGGAGCAGGGTGGCGAGGCCGAGCGGCGTCCAGCGGTCGAGGAGCGAGAGGCCGGAGCCGTCGACCATCCGGACGCCGGCGAGCGGCACGCCGGCCGCGCGCAGCAGCCGCCGGTCGACCACCAGCCCCGCCGCCGCCGACCCGCCGGCGCCCTGGACGGCGCCGATCTCCTTCAGCAGCATCTCGGCGTAGAAGTTGTCGCTGTAGACGTCCATGTGGCGCACCAGGGCCGAGAGCGGAGCGGACTGGACGTCGGCGAGCGGCGCGGCCGCCATCGGGGCGACGCCCAGAGCAGCCGCACCGCGGACGGTGACCCCGACGCGGCGCAGGTCACGGCGGAGAAGCTGCGCCGCCATTAGCGCCGGTCGTGCCGTCTCGTAGCGGCCCGTCCAGCCTCGGTTCACGACGAGCGCGGAGAGGGCTGGCGACTCGTGGAGGTAGAACTGCGCCTTCCAGCCGAGCCCGGTGCGGCGCCTGTCGAACCAGCTCTCGTCGCCGAGGATGCGGCCGGTCACGCGCCGGATTCCGCTCCCCGCCACCTGGCGCGCGAGCGAGCCGATCTGGGCGGACGACAGCCCCGGGTCGCCGTACCCCTTGAGCACGAGGTTCCCCCGCCACGTGCTCCCGCTCTGCCGGCCCGCGCCGAGCACGTCCGTCTCGATGCGGAACGAGGGACCAAGCGCGGTCAGCGCCGCGTACGTGGTGGCGAGCTTCTCGTTCGACGCCGGCCTGAGCCCGAGCTGCGCGTTGTGCGCGTAGAGGGTCTCGCCGCTCTGGAGATCGAGGACGATCGCTCCCGTGCGGGCCGGGCTCACGTGTTTCGCGTGCAGGGCCTGTGCGAGCTGCTGCTGGAACGCGTTGCGGGACCCCGCCCGGGCGGCGGGGACGAGCAGGACGGCGACGATTGCCACTGCCGTTGCGGCGGGACGGAAGGGCACCGCGTTCCATTCTTCAACCGGGACCGCAAACGTCAAGGCGAATGGGTCGGCCCACTCCGGAAGATGGGCCGGGCGGCCCATTCCCGTCGTCCCTTCGCCGCCCGATAATCCTGGGCTCATGCCGCTGCGGGACGAGATCGCGGACCTCCTCCGGATGCCGGAGGACGGCGCCGGCGCGCCCAGCCTCGACACGATCGAGTCGACCCTGACGCACGGCTACGCAGAGGCGCTCGCGCTCGACGCGGAACGCCTGCGGCTGGAGAAGCGGCTCGGTGAGGTCGTGCGCGACGCGGGCGACGTGCAGGCGCACGGCGTCGCGGCGGAGCTCGCTGAGCTCTCGGAGCGGCTCGAGACCGCCGACGGGGAGCTCGCCCGGCTGCGCTCGCTCCTGCGCAGCCTGCAGGACCGCGCCCGCTCGCTTCGCCGCGCGCGACGCTAGACGATCCCGCTGCGGACCGCGTAGACGGCGGCCTGGATGCGGTTGTCGATCTGGAGCTTCATGAGGATGTTCGAGATGTGGTTCTTGACCGTCTTCGGGCTGATGTGGAGCTCGGCGGCGATGACGGCGTTGTCCTTGCCGTTCGCGATCAGCTTCAGGACCTCGATCTCGCGCTCCGACAGCTCCGCGCGAATCAGCTCCTCGATCTCGGGCTGGGCGCTCGTGGCGCGGATCCGCTGCAGGACCTTCGCGGCGATGTGCGGCGAGATGAGCGCCTCGCCGCGGGCAGCGGCGCGGATCCCCGAGACGAGCTCCTGGATGGATGCGTCCTTGAGCAGGTAGCCGCACGCGCCGGCGAGGATCGCGTCGGTGACGTCGGAGTCCTCGTCCGAGATCGTGAGCATCACCACCCGAGTCAGAGGCGCGACCTCGGCGATGTGGCGCGTCGCCTCGACGCCTCCCATGGACGGCATGTTGAGGTCCATGACGACGACGTCAGGGGTGAGCTCCCGGACGAGCACGACCGCCTCGGCGCCCGTGGCCGCCTCCCCGACGATCACGAGCTCCTGCTCCTCGAGCAGGTTCCTCAGGCCGGTCCGGAAGAGATCGTGATCGTCGACGAGGAGCACACGGAGTGGCTCCGTCTGGCGCTCCTCGGCCGTTTCCACCAGCTCGGTCACCGCGAATCCCCCCTCGCGCGCCCTCAGTGTAGTCAGTAAATCGTGATCGTGACCGTGCGACGGCCCCACGCCGCGCATTGCGAGGGACGCATCCAGAGGTCGATGACCGCGCCCTGGATCCCGCCGCCCACGTCGGCCGCGACCCCGTTGCCGTAGCCGGGCACGTAGAGGCGGGTGCCGAGCGGGATGACGGACGGGTCGACCGCGACGACGCCGGGCCCCACGGGCATCCCGGTCGCCGTCGTGCCCGAGAGGTCGTAGCACGTGGCGCTCACGGTGAGCTGATGCCTGCCGGAGGGCGGAGGGGGCGTGCGCTGGATCTGCTGCGAGCGCTGCTGAACGGCGTGTGCGGTCGTCTCGACCGTCCTGAGCTGCTGTGCCCGCAGCCGCTCCTTGGCCTGCAGAGAGGAGACGTAGGCGCGCCTTGCAGCCACGGCCGCCGAGAGCCGCGCCTCGGCCCCGCGCGCCGCGGCGAGCGAGCGCTCGAGCCGGCGTTCCTCTGCGGTGAGGCGGCGCTGCGAGTCGAGCAGGCGAGCTCGTGCTGCGCGCGTCGCGGCGACGATCTGCCGGCTCTGGTCCGAGACGCGGGACAGAGCGTCGAGCTGCCCGAGCGCTCTCGTTAGCGACTGCGCGCCGAGCACGACGGCGACCGGGTCGACGCTGCCGCGCTCGTAGAGAACGCGGAGCTCGGCGGCGAGTCTGTGCTGGCCGGAGTGGAGGGACGCCCGAGCGGCGCCGAGCTCCTGCCGGAGGGTCGCTCCCTCCCGTCGCAAGGCGGCCGCCCGGCGCTCGAGCGAGGGGACCCGCGTCCGCCACGCCTGAAGGCGCGAATCGAGGGCGTAGAGGCTCAGCAGCGCCTGATGGGCTCGCGCACCGAGCTGTCGCGTCGCGGCGTCACCGCTCGCCGCGGACCGGGGGGCGCCCGCTCCGGGAGCCGCGAGTGCGGCAGACGCGGCCATGAGGATGAGCGCCGCCGCGAGAGCACCGAGCCGCGCGACGCGAAATCGCTTCCTCCCGAGCACGAGGGAGGACCGTACTCGACGCAGAGACTTCGTGCGCCGGCACTCGGACGGCGATGCTCCGGCGGTAGTGCCAAATTGCAGCATGTTCGTGACGGTTCTCCGTTGCGAGCGTCCGGCAGGCTTGTTAGCGTCCACCGCTTGTGACGGGCGGGAGGACGTCATTGCACGCGCCGAAACGGGCGGCTGCCCTGTCGGCGCTCCTGATCGGCTTGCTGCTCGCGGGCCTGCTGGGGGCCTCGGCGCCGCGCGCGCACGCGGACCCGATCAGCGCCAAGCGAGCCCAGGCCCAGACGGCGCTCGACCGGCTGCAGCAGCTCGACGCGGCCGCCCAGCGGGCGAACAGCCGCTATCAGGCGGCCGACGAGAAGCTCCGGCTCGTCGAGCACCAGCTGCGCGTCAACCGGCAGGCGCTCGGGGTCGTGCACGGCAACTTCCGCCGCGCCCAGCACACGCTCATGCAGCGTCTCGTCGCGATCTACACGTCGGAGGACCAGCAGTCTTCGCTCGCCGTCATCCTCGGCGCGCGCAGCCTCGACGACCTGATCTCGCGCATCGAGACGGTCGACTCCGTGTCGAAGCAGAACTCCGCGCTCATCCACGAGGTGCTCTCGCTGCAGCACGCGATGGTGGTGCGCCGCGGGATGCTGCGCCGCGAGCGCGCCCGGCAGGCCGACCTCGTCGCGACCCGCGCGGCGGAGCGCAACCGGATCGAGGCGCAGCGCGCCTCGGCGCAGCGTCTGTACAGCTCCGTCCGCGTGCAGATCCAGCACATGATCGCCGCGCAGCAGGCGGCCCAGGCGGCGGCTGCGCGCGCGGCGCGCGCCGCAGCGACCGCGCAGGCGGCCGCGCCCCAGGGCAGCTTCGGCGTGGGGAGCCCCGTCAGGAGCTCGATCCCGGGCGACCGCTACAGCAGCGTCGTCGGGATCGCGATGCAGTACCTCGGCGTCAAGTACGTGTGGGGCGGCGCGAGCCCCAGCGGCTTCGACTGCTCGGGACTCGTCATGTACGTCTACGCCCAGGTGGGAGTGTCGCTGCCGCACTACACGGTCGCGCAGTGGAACTACCCCGACGCCGTCTCGGTACCGCGAAACGAGCTCGAGCCGGGCGACCTCGTCTTCTTCGCCGGCCTCGGCCATGTCGGGATCTACGTCGGGAACGGGCAGTTCATCCACGCGCCGCACACCGGCGACGTCGTGCGCATCGACAGCCTGAACGAGGGCTGGTACTCCTCCGAGTACGACGGCGCCAAGCGAATCCTCGGCTAGTCCGTATAGAGCCGCTCGATCTCGTCCGCGAAGTGCTCGTGGATGACCTTCCTGCGCAGCTTCAGGGTCGGCGTCACCTCGCCTTGCTCCTGGGAGAAGTCGCGGGGCAGGATCGCGAACCGCTTGATCTGCTCGACGGGTGTCCGGTCTCGGTTGACCTCCTCCACGAGCTCCTGCACGAGCGCCTGCGGGTCGCGGCCGCTCGAGGCGACCTCGGGCTCGTCGAGCGTGACGAGCGCCGCGACGTAAGGCCGCCTGTCTCCCACGACGAGCGCCTGCGACACGAAGCGCGAGGCCTTGAGGGCGTTCTCGAGGTTCTGCGGCGAGACGTTCTTGCCGCCGGCGGTGATGATCAGGTCCTTCTTGCGGTCCGTGATGCGTAGGAAGCCTTCCGGGTCGATCTCGCCGACGTCGCCGGTGCGCAGCCAGCCGTCGTCGGTGAGCGCTGCGGCCGTGGCCTCCGGCTCCTTGTAGTAGCCGGCGAAGACGGAGTCGCTCCGGATCAGGATCTCGCCGTCGTCCGCCAGGCGGATCTCGGTGCCCTCGACCGGGCGGCCCACGGTGCCGATCCGGAAGTCGCCCGGCTCGTTGACGGTCGCGGAGCTCGCGGTCTCGGTCAGGCCGTAGCCCTCGACCACCGGCACGCCGAGCGCGTGGAAGAACTCCAGCACGTCGCGCGAGAGCGGCGCCGCGCCGGACACGCCGACCCGCAGGCGCCCGCCCAGCCGCTCGCGCACCTTCGCGAAGACGAGGCGGTCGGCCAGCTCCTGCTGCAGGGCGAGGAGACGGCCGACGGAGGATCCGTCCCGGCGGGCACGGCTGACACGCGCGCCCACCCCGAGCGCCCAGAGGCCGATGCGGGTGCGCAGGCCGCCGGCGCGCTCGATCTCCCCGAGCGCGTTCGCGTGGACCTTCTCGTAGACGCGGGGGACCGCCGGGAGGACGGTCGGACGCACCGTCGTCAGCGCCTCGGGCACGCGCGCGACGTCGGCCACGAGCGCGACGGTCGAGCCGCGGTGGCTCGCCGCCTGGTGCGCGAGCCGCCCGTAGCTGTGCGCGAGCGGCAGGAAGAGGAGCACGACGTCCCCCGGCTGGTGCATTCCCTCCACGACCCGGATCGCCGCCGTGACGAGGTTGCGCTGCGTGAGCATGCACCCCTTCGGCGGCCCGGTCGTGCCGGAGGTGTAGATCAGCGTCGCAAGGTCGTCTTCGGCGACGTGGTCCGGTCGCAGGTGGCGCGCCAGGCGTCCGTCGGCCTCGAGCTTCTCGAGCCAGTCGAACGGGATGATCTCCCGCAGCGACGGCAGGGCGCCGCGGACGGAGACGAGCTTCCGCGTCTGCTCCTCGTCCTCGGCGAAGGCAAGCACGGCCTCGCTGTGCCCGAGGACGTACTCGCATTCCTTGGCCGAGCTCGTCGGATAGAGGCCGACGACGGCGGCGCCGATCGACATCACCGCCCAGTCGAGCAGGATCCATTCGAGTCGCGTCCGCGACAGCACGGCCACGCGGTCGCCGCGGCGTACGCCGCGTGCGAGCAGTCCTTGCGCGAGCGCCGCGACCCGCTCGGCCGCTTCCTGCCAGGAGACCGGCCGCCAGCCTTCCGCCGTCTCCTCGAGATACGCCGCCTGATCCGGCGCGTCGCGGACGGCGTCGCGCCAGAGCTCGGGCGCCGTACGCCTCTCCATGCGCGCAATCGTATGCAGGGAAGCCGATGAGAATCGAGAATTCGGCCGGTCCCCAACTAGACTGGATCTCTCATGCGGACCATCTGGAACGGATCGATCAGCTTCGGCCTCGTCAACATCCCAGTGGGGCTCGCGCTCGCGACCCAGCGGCAGGACGTGTCGTTCCGCACGCTCCACCGCGAGTGCGGCACGCCGATCAAGCAGAAGCGCTGGTGCCCGGTGCACGAGCGCGACGTCGAGCCCGACGAGCTCGTCAAGGGCTGGGAGTTCGCGAAGGGCCAGTACGTCCTCGTGGAGGAGGGTGACTTCGAGGCCGTCGCGCTGCAGCGCTCGCAGTCGATCGCGATCCTTCGCTTCGTCCGCCTCGAGGACGTCGATCCCGTCTACTTCGACCGCACGTACTACCTCGCGCCAGCCGGCGGCGACGCCCAGCGGCGGCCCTACGTCCTGCTGCTGCGGGCGATGGAGGAGTCGGGCATGGCGGCGGTCGGCAAGTTCGTGCTCTGGGGCAAGGAGAACCTCTGCCTCATCCGCGCGAAGGCGGGCGCGCTGCTGCTCGAGACGCTCTTCTTCGCCGAGGACGTCCGCGCGCGCGACGAGATCGAGGAGGCCGTGGCCGAGACCGACGTCCAGGATGCCGAGCTGAAGCTCGCCGAGCAGGTCATCTCCAGCCTCGCGGGCGACTGGGCGCCCGAGGACTTCGAGAACGACTACCGCCGCGACCTCGCCCAGATGCTCGAGGCGAAGCTTGCCGGCCAGGAGATCGTCGCTCCGGAGCCGGTCGCGGAGGCGCCCGTCATCGACCTGATGGAGGCCCTGCGCCAGAGCGTCGCCGACGCGCAGAACCGCCGCTCGACGGAAGGCTCCAAGGACGGGAAAGCCGCCTCGAAAGGCGGCTCCCGGTCTCGCAGGGCGACGGCGAAGAAACCCGCCTGACGCCGATCTCCTACGCTGCGGGCTGCTGCGCCTCGAGCGCCTGCAGCTGGGCCTGGAAGAGGTACTTGTCGATCTTTCCCTGATAGATCGGCACGCCCTCTTCGACGCACACCCGGATCACCTCCTGCCTGTCGAGGCCGAGCTCTTTCGACAGTTCTTCGGGCGTGAGGTGATTCGCCATCGGTCGGCTCCTTTTCCCGGTACGAAAAAACCCGCCGCGCGCATCGCGCTGGCGGGCTAGATCGCACCCTCGCTTGTGGTCTCCGCGGGCATCACTCTGCCCGCCCTGCAGAAGCTTCCATCACCCGAAGAATATGCCTCTGTGACGACGGACGGCAAACCCCGGCTCGAGGGATTCGCCGAACGCGAGCTCGAGTGGGGCGGAACACGGCTTCGCTACGTGGTCGGCGGGGACGGGCCGCCTCTCGTGCTCGTGCACGGGCTCGGCGGGACGATCGAGAACTGGCGCGCGCTCGCGCCGCCGCTCGCCGAGCGTCATCGGGTGCTCGTCCCCGACCTGCCCGGTCACGGGCGCTCGGCTCCGTTGCCCGAGGCCCGGGACGTGGACGCGTTGTCGGAGGCGCTGCTCGCCGTCGCGGACGCAGAGGCGCTCCGCGACGCCGTCTGGGTCGGCCACTCGCTCGGCGGGGTCGTCGCGCTCAGGGCCGCCGTCCTGCGTCCGGACGCGGTGCGCGGGCTCGTCCTCGCCGCCTCGGCTGGGATCGGTTCTGCCTCCCGCGCGGCCCAGGTGACGCTCGCGGTTCTCGGCGTCACCCGGCCGGGACGCCTGATCGCGCCTCACCGGCGGCGCTGGGCACGCTCCCGGCTCGGCCGGCGGGTCGCGTTCGGCTGGTGGGGCGCGGCCGATCCCGACGCCCTCGACCCCGAGCTCGCGGAGGCGTTCCTCGTGGGACCTGCCTACCACACGAACACGCGTCAGGCCGGCCAGGCGCTCCTCGTCTCGGACCCGCGCACGGAGCTCGACCGGATCGCGTGTCCCTGCCTCTGCCTGTGGGGCGCGAGCGACAACTGGGTCCGGCTCGAGGACGGGATCGAGTACGCACGGCGCCTCCGGGCGCCGCTCCGCGCGATTGCCGGCTGCGGGCACCTCCTGATCGGCGAGCGGCCCGACGCCTGCCTCGCCGCGATCCGCGACTTCGTGGGATCGCTCGCCTACTAGCGCGCCGCGGCCGACGCCTCGAACGGGATCACCTCGCCGCCCGCCTCCTCGCGCTCGCCGGCGCGCGGTCCGCCGCCGAGGAACTCGATCCGCTGCGCCACGACCTCGACCGCGCTCCGCCGCCTGCCGTGCTCCTCCCAGGAGCGGGACCGGAGCCGACCGTCGACGGCGATCCGCCGTCCCTTGCCGAGGTACTCGGCGCAGAGCTCCGCCTGCCGGTCCCAGGCGGACACGCCGACGAAGTCCGCACCGCCGTCCCGGCTCGCGCGGTCGACCGCCAGCACGAAGCTCGCCGCCTTCTTGTCGCCGACCTCGCGCACCTCGACGTCCGTCGCGAGGTTGCCGATCAGCGTCACCACGTTCATGCCGTGGACGGTACGGGTGAAGGTGTCACGGCGGGGTCGAGGCTTCGTGCCCTGTTGCAGATAGAGTGCGCCGGTCCATGGGGCTCTTCTCGGGACTCACCGGCTTCGGCGGCCGCGACATGGCGGTGGACCTCGGTACCGCGAACACGCTCGTCTACGTGCGCGGGCGCGGCATCGTCCTCTCGGAGCCGTCGGTCGTCGCCATCGACCAGCGCTCGGGCGAGGTGCACGCGGTCGGCGTCGAGGCGAAGCGGATGCTCGGCCGGACGCCGGGGACGATCCAGGCCATCCGGCCGCTGAAGGACGGCGTGATCGCCGACTTCGACGTCACCGAGCAGATGCTCCGCCACTTCATCCAGAAGGTGCACCAGCACCGCTTCGCGCATCCCCGCGTCGTCGTGTGCGTCCCTTCGGGCGTGACCGGCGTCGAGAAGCGCGCGGTGGAGGAGGCGACGCTCTCGGCCGGCGCGCGCCAGGCCTATCTGATCGAGGAGCCGATGGCCGCCGCGATCGGCGCCGGGCTCCCCGTCGCCGAGCCGACCGGGAACATGATCGTGGACATCGGCGGCGGCACGACCGAGGTCGCGGTGATCTCCCTCGGCGGCATCGTCGTCTCGCAGTCGCTGCGCGTCGGCGGCGACGAGATGGACGAGGCGATCATCAACCACATCAAGCGGGACTACAAGCTCCTCATCGGCCAGCAGACCGCGGAGGAGATCAAGCTCGAGATCGGCTCCGCATGGGACCTGCGCGAGGAGCTGCAGGCGGAGGTGCGCGGCCGCGACATGCTGACCGGCCTGCCGAAGACGGTGATTTTGACCTCTGAGGAGGTGCGCCGCGCGCTCGACGAGCCGGTCACGCAGATCATCGAGGCGATCAAGTCCACCCTGGACAAGACGCCCCCGGAGCTCGCCGCGGACATCATGGATCGCGGCATCGTGCTCGCCGGCGGCGGCTCGCTCCTGACCGGCCTCGACGAGCGGCTCCGCCACGAGACGCAGATGCCCGTCCACCTCGCCGAGAGCCCGCTCACGTGCGTCGCGGTCGGCTCGGGACGCAGCCTCGAGGAGTTCGAGGCGATCCACCGCAGCAACAAAGCCCGCTCCCGCAACGGCCGGCGCTACTAGCGCGTTCTCGGTCGGCAGCGGCTCGGTCGGCAGGCAGCCGCGGTAACCTGTTGCGGTGGCTCCACCTAGTCGCAGCGCGCGCGCGGCGGTGCTCGCCTCGTCGGTTCAGCGCTCGAAGCCGACCCCGTATCCCTCGAAGGCTCGCAGCGCGCTCATCCGCCGGACGGTCGTAGCCGTCCTCGTCGTCGTCGCGCTGGCGCTGATCACGATCTCGTTCCGCTCCCCGACTTCGGGAGCCCTCCACGACGTCCAGGGCCTCGGCGCCACCGTGCTGCGCCCCTTCCAGGTCGCCGCGACGCGGATCGCGCAGCCGTTTCGCGACGGCTACGACTACCTCTCGAGCATCTCGAGCGCGAAGTCGGAGAACCGGCGCCTCAAGCACGAGCTCACCGAGCTCAGGTCGGAGGTGATCGCAAACGCCGCGCTCGCGGCCAAGGCGCAGCAGCTCGAGAAGCTGCTCCACTTCGAGCAGGGCAGGACGTTCCCGCGCGACTACCGGGCGATCAACGCCGGCGTCATCTCCTTCCCCAGCGGCCCCTTCACCCACAGCATCGTGATCGACCGCGGCTCGTCGGACGGCGTCCGGACGGACTCGCCCGTCACGAGCGGCGACGGACTCGTCGGCATCGTCTCGAACGTCGACTCCCACACCGCGCTCGTCACGCTGCTCACCGACCCCGACTTCTTCGTCGAGGCGCGCGACTACCACACCGGCGTGCGCGGCGGCCTCAAGCCCGGGCCGGGAGGCACGCTCCAGCTCACCGAGGTCCCGAAGCAGAAGGTCGTTCACAACGGCGACGTGCTCGTGACGGACGGGACGCGCAACGCTCGGTACCCGGATCTCTACCCGTACGGCATCCCGATCGGCCGCGTCACCTCGTTCAGCGCCCTCGACACGGCGACCTTCCTCCAGGTGCAGGTGCAGCCGTTCGCCAATCTCGGCTCGCTCGACGCGGTAGCGGTGCTCGTCCCGAAGAACCCGCGCCGATGACGCTCTCGGACGGCGTCAAGGCCGCCGCCCTGCTGTTCGCGGCGGCGATCGCGCAGGTCTCGGTCTTCTCCCAGCTGCAAGTCCTCGGCGCCGTGCCGGACGTCCTGCTCGTGTCGCTCGTCGGGATCGCGCTGCTGCGCGGCAGCGTCGCGGGCGCGGTCGGCGGCTTCTTTGCCGGCCTGATCGTCGACACGGCCTCGCTCGGCACGATGGGGCTCACCTCGCTCGTGCTGACGGTCGCGGGCTACTGGATCGGGCGCTACGGCGAGACGACCGGCCGCGACCGAGCCCACGCCCCCTTCCTCTCGATCGCCGTCGTCACGGTCCTCTACCAGCTCGGGCTGCTCGTCATGCATTTCGTGCTCGGAGAGAGCGCTCCCGGGGGCGCGGTTGTGCGCAGCCTCGTCCCGGCGATCCTGCTCAACCTCGTCCTCACCGCGCCGCTCTATGCGCTCGTGCGGCGGCTGTTGCGGCCCCCGGAGCGGGAGGAGCTGACCGCGGAGGTGCAGCTGCTTGGCTAGCACGACCACGAGACCGCCGGCTCGGCTCCGGGCGCGGCGCGCGCGTCCCGAGGAGCCCGGCTCCGACCAGGTCTCCGTCGAGCCCTACCGCCTGACGCCGAAGCTCGCGCGCCGGGTCGCCCTGCTCGGCGCGCTCGTCGTGATCGGCTTCGCCGCCCTGCTCATGCGGCTCTGGGCGCTGCAGGTGCTCGCCGGGGCGCAGTACGCCGCCCGGGCCGTCGCCAACCAGGTCCGCACCGTCCGCGTCCAGGCGCCGCGAGGCCCGATCGTCGACCGGTACGGGAACGTCCTCGTCACGAACAAGCCGGTCACCTCGGTCGAGCTCTCCCTGTCCGGCCTGCCCAAGAGCTACCGCCGCCGCGCCGCCGAGCTCCGGACGCTCTCGAACGTGACCCGCGTCGGCGTCCACCGGCTGACACAGCTGATCCTCGGGCGGCGGCGCCTCGGCGACATGCTCGACCCGATCGTCGTCCGCAGCGAGGCAACCGGGGCGATGCTGACCTACCTCCAGGAGCGCTCCGCCGAGTTCCCCGGCCTGATGCTGGCGCGCAGCTACGTCCGGGAGTATCCGCACGGATCGCTCGCGGCGCAGCTGCTGGGCTACGACGGCCAGAACGCGCAGTCGGCCGGCCAGGTGGTCGGTCTGAGCGGGATCGAGAAGGCGCTCGACCCGTACCTGCGCGGGGTTCCCGGTCTGGCGCGCGTCCGGGTCGACTCCCTCGGCCGCCCGCGCAGCCCGCGTCTGCTGACGACGCAGCCGCAGACCGGACAGACCGTACGCCTCACGATCGACGCCCGCCTCCAGATCGCCGCCCAGAACGCGCTCAACTACGGCATCCAGCAGGCCATCAACAACGGGCAGTGGGCGGCCGACGGAGGCGCGATCGTCGCGCTGAGCCCGAAGGACGGCTCGATCCTCGCGCTCGCCTCCGCGCCGTCGTACGACCCGTCCGTCTGGGCCGGCCCCCGCACGATGAAGGAGCTCGACGCGCAGGGGCTCGGCACCGCCAAGTCGGCCTTCGACCGGAACTACCCCTCGCTCGATCGAGCCGTCGACGGGACGTATCCGCCGGGCTCGACGTTCAAGCCGCTGACCGCGATCGCGGCCCTCGAGGAGCACCTGATCAAGCCGTACGCGTTCTATCCGTGTACGGGCACCTACGTCGCGCCGGAGGACCGCTCCCATCGCGTGTGGCACAACTGGGACCGCTTCGTCGACCAGGGGATGGACCTCCCCACGGCGCTCGCACGCTCCTGCGACACGTACTTCTATCGCGTCGGCAACGACTTCTTCCTCCTGCCGAGGGACCGCGGCCAGCCGATCCAGCGGTGGGCGCGCGCCTTCGGCTTCGGGAAGACGAGCGGCCTCGACCTCGGCCCGCAGGCGCCCGGGCTCGTGCCGACGATCGGCTGGAAGCAGCGCCACTTCGCGAAGGGCACCGACCCGAACTGGCGGGTGGACAGCATCTGGAACCCCGGCGACTCGCTCAACCTCGCCATCGGCCAGGGCTTCCTGCTCGTGACGCCGCTCCAGATGGCGCGCTTCTACGCCGCGATCGCGAACGGCGGGAAGCTCGTCACGCCGCACGTCCTCATGGACGTCGAGAATCCGAACGGGACGATCGTGCCGACCACCGCGCCGCCTGCTCCGCGCCCCGTTGCCGGCCTCGACCCGGCCTACCTCAAGGTCGTCCAGCAGGGGCTCCTCATGGGGACGCACGACCCCCTCGGCACGTCGTACGGGGTCTTCGGCGACTTCCCCGTCCCGATCGCGGGCAAGACCGGGACGGCGCAGAAGGCCGTGCACATCCCCGGCTACACGGGTGAGCAGGACCAGTCCTGGTGGTGCGGCTATGGTCCCGCGAACGACGCGAAGCTCGTCGTCTGCGCCGTGATCGAGAACGGCGGGGAGGGCGGCTCCGCGGCGGCGCCCGCCGCCGAGCGGGTGTTCGCGAAGTTCTTCAACGTTCCGGTCCCTCCGACGGCAGCACCCATCCACTCAGACTGATGCTCGAGTACGCGGGATCACAACGGGCAGGGCTCCGCGCGGAGCGCGAGACGCCGCATCTGCTCGCCGTCATGCGCTCGCTCGACTGGATCCTGCTCGTCGGGGTCGCGGCGCTCGTCGTCGTCGGGCTCTGGGGGGTCGCCGGCGTCACGAGATTCGCGATCCCGAAGGACCCGACGTACTACCTCGACCGCCAGATCCTGTACGCATGCGTGGGCGGCGTCGCGCTCGTCGTCGCCGCGCTCGTCGATCCGGATCTCTACCGCCGCTACTGGCGCGCGATCTTCACCGGCACGGCCGTCGTGATCGCCGGCGTGCTTCTCATCGGGCACGCGGCGCGGGGCTCGACGCGGTGGATCAGCCTCGGCTTCTTCACCTTCCAGCCGTCGGAGTTCGGGAAGCTCCTCTTCGTCCTCGCCCTCGCCGGGATGCTCGTCGAGCGCGAGCGTTCCCTCAACTCCTGGGAGACGACGCTGAAGGTGGTCGGAATCGGCCTCGTCCCCGTCGTGCTCGTCTTCGCGCAGCCCGACCTCGGCACCGCGCTCGTCTATGCCGCGGCACTTGCGGCGATGCTGTGGGTCGCGGGAGTGCCCTGGAAGCACCTGGCCGCGCTCGGGAGCCTCGTCGTCGTCGTGGCGGTCGGCGTCCTGTGGGCGGCGCCCGCGGCCGGGGTCAGCGTGCTCAAGGGCTACCAGCAACAGCGGCTGACCTGCTTCCTGCACCCCTCGAACTGCCCGCCCGCCGCGGGCTACAACGTCATCCAGTCGAAGACGACGGTGGGCTCTGGCGGGATCCGGGGGCGGGGGGTGAAGAACTCGACGCAGGTCAACCTCGGCTTCCTGCCGGAGAGCGGAACGGACTTCGTCTTCGCGGGGTTCGCCGAGCAGCGCGGCTTCGTCGGCGCCGCGCTTCTCCTCGGGCTCTATCTCCTCGTGCTCTGGCGTGGCCTGCGCGTGATCACCGTCGCCCGCGATCTCTTCTCCGCGGTCGTCGCCGGCGGCATCGTGGTCGCGCTCCTCTTCCAGATCTTCGTCAACGTCGGCATGACGATGGGGATCGCGCCGATTACCGGCATCCCCTTGCCCTTCGTCAGCGTCGGCGGCTCGTCGCTGATCGCGAATCTCGCCGCGATGGGCGTGCTGCTCGCGATCCACGCCCGCGGCCGCGTCTCCCGCTACTCGCGGCGACGCTGACGCCGGCTGCTAGGCGGCTGCCGGCCGCAGCCTCGCGCGGCGCGCCTTGATCGCGCGCAGGCGCTGCGACAGGCGGGCCCACGCCCACGGCTCGATCTCGTGGTAGCGGCCCTCCGACTGGCTCCGCGTCGCCTCGAGATACTCGAACCAGGCATCGGCCTCCTCGATGAGCAGGAGCTCTTCCGCCTCGCGCATTGCCACCACCGTTCACCTCCCGGTCGGGGATGGCCCGGATCGTAGGTCCGGCCTCGGACGGAGCCGACAGAGCCGGTTGCTACCCTGGCGACAAGGCCATGCCAAGCCTTTTCATCCACCACGAGCGCGCGCGCACCCGGACGATCCGGGTCGCCGGCGCGCGCCGAGCCGAAGGAGTTCTTTCTTGCCCTGGTTCCGTTTCCGGAAGAAGCAGTCTTCCGACGACCAACGTCCCACCGACGAGCTCGAGGCGAAGCCCGAGCCCGAGCTGACCGAGACGGTCGCCCAGGCGGCCGGTCCCCCAACCGATCCCAGCAAGCCGAAACGCCGTCGCGGCAGCCGCGGTGGCCGCGGACGCAAGAAGACGGGTTCCGCAGCCGCGGCGACCGCGTCCGCGTCGACCGCGCCCGAGAGGAAAGACCCGGCGCGGAAGGAGAAGGACGAGGCGAAGCAGCCTCAGCGCCGCGAGCTCTCGCAGCGCCAGGAGCGGCGCCGCGACCAGGCGAACCGCCGCCGACGCGAGCCGCAGCGCCGCGCGCCCCTTCCCGCGGCGAAGCGCGAGCTGCTCGTCGCCGTCGACGTCGGCGAGCGCGACGTCGCGGTGCTCGAGGACGGACGCGTCGCCGAGGTCTACCTCGAGCGGCCCGAGCGGCGCTCCATCGCGGGCAACATCTACCTCGGCCGTGTCGACAACGTCCTCCCGGGGATGGAGGCAGCCTTCGTCGAGATCGGCCTCGAGAAGAACGGCTTTCTCTACGTCGACGAGATCGTCCGCCCGGAGCTCGAGAAGGGCCACGGGCGCAAGATCCAGGACCTCGTCTCGCGCGGGCAGGACATCCTCGTCCAGGCCGTCAAGAACCCGATGAAGACGAAGGGCGCGCGCCTGACGACGCAGATCTCGCTCCCCGGCCGCTTCGTCGTCTTCGTGCCGCAGGGCGAAGGGCTCGGCGTGTCGCGCCGGCTCGACGACGACGAGCGGAACCGCCTCAAGGACATCCTCAAGCGGCTCGACGTGAAGGAGGGCGGCGTGATCGTCCGCACGGCCGCCGAGGGTGCCTCCGAGGAGGACATCGAGCGCGACCTCGTCTTCCTGCAGCGGCTGTGGCGCTCGATCCAGGCGAAGGCGAAGACCGCGAAGGCGCCCGAGCTCATCTACCAGGAGGCCGAGCTCCCCCTGCGCGTCGTGCGCGACCTCTTCACGGACGACTTCGAGAAGGCGTACGTCGACGACGAGCGCACGTACAAGCGCATCGTCGGCTACCTCAAGAAGACCTCGCCGCACATGGTCGAGCGGGTCGTCCGCTACAAGGAGAAGACGCCGCTGATGGAGGCCTTCGGCGTCGACCAGGAGATCAAGTCGACGCTCGTCCGCCGAGTCGACCTTCCCTCCGGCGGCTATCTCGTCTTCGACTACGCCGAGGCGTTCACCGTCATCGACGTCAACACGGGCCGCTACGTGGGAGGGCGCGGCAAGAACGCCGGCGGCCGGCTCGAGGACACCATCACGAAGAACAACCTCGAGGCCGTCAAGGAGGTCGTGCGCCAGCTGCGGCTGCGCGACATCGGCGGGATCATCGTCATCGACTTCATCGACATGGCCAACCCGAAGAACCGCGCGACGGTCGAGGAGGCGCTGCGGACGGAGCTCGAGCGCGACCGGACGAAGACGTACGTCGTCGAGATCTCCCCGCTCGGCCTCGTCGAGATGACGCGCCAGAACGTCACGGACGGGCCGCGCGAGGTGATGACCCGCAAGTGCCCGACCTGCGGCGGCGACGGCATCGTGTACTCCGAGGCCTCGGCCGCGATCGACGTCGAGCGCCGCCTGCGCGCCCTCGCCATGGGCTCCCGGTCGCAGGCCTTCCGCGTGGAGCTGGCGGAACCGATCGCGAGCGCGCTCGTCGGCCCCGGCGCGAGGCGCCTGCTCGAGCTCGAGGCGGTCACGAAGAAGCGCTTCTTCCTCGAGGGCAAGCCCGAGACGCATCTCGACCACTTCGTCGTGCTCGGCGAGGGCAAGCTCGCGGACCTGGCCCCGGCCGCCCCGGTCGCGGAGGAGGCCGAGGTCATGCTCCAGCTCGTCGAGGTCGACCGCTACGACGGCGGAGCGGCTGTCGGCAAGCTCGACGGCCTCGACGTCGTCGTGGCCGATGCGGCCTCGCTCGTCGGCAAGCGCATCAAGGTGCGCGTCGAGCGCGTCCTCGACGGTCGCGCCTATGCCGTCGCGCTGCGGAAGACGAAGGAGGCTCCCGAGCCGCTGACGGCCGAGGGCGAGGCCGAGAAGCCGACGCGCAAGCCGCCCGCGCGGAAGGGCGCCGCCGCGAAGGAGGCGGTGCCCGCGGAGGAGGCGGTGCTCGCGGAGGAGGACGCACCGGTCGTCGCCGAGCCCGAGGCCGCTGCCCACGATTGGGAGACGCCGGAAGCGGAAGCCGACGAGCCGCCGAAGCCGAAGAAGAAGACGCGGCGGGGCTCGCGGGGCGGCCGACGGCGGAAGAAGCCCGCGACCGGAGACGCCGCCCAGACCGAGGAATCGGCCGAGCAACAGCACGTGGTGACGATCCACGTCCCCGGCGAGGAGCTCGGCCGCGACGGCGACGCCGGGCCCGCGGAGGAGGCGCCGGCCGAGCAGTCCGAGCCCGAGGCAGCTCGGGAGCCGACGGCGGCCGAGGCCGAAGCCGACGAGATGCCGAAGCCGAAGAAAACGCGACGCGGGTCGCGCGGTGGCCGCAACCGGAAGAAGAAGACAACGGCAGCGTCCGAGAACGGCGATCAGCCCGCCGCGGAGGCCCGGGAAGCAGACGAAGCCCGTCCCGAGTCTCCGTCCGGCAACGGGGAGTTCGAGTACGTGCCCATGTCGGAGTGGGCCGACGAGCTCGAATCAGGCGGTTAGCTACACTGCCGACTCGCGGGCGGAAGGCCCGCTTTTGGTGCCATGAGCTCCTACGCGATCATCAGTCTCGGCGGCAAGCAGTACCGCGTCCGCGAGGGCGAGCGGCTGCTCGTCGACCACCTGCGCGTGGACGAGGGGGCGACCCTCGAGCCGCGTGTGCTGCTCGTCGGCGGCAACGGCACGCCCGACCTCGCCCCGTCCACGACCGTGACCGCGCGGGTCGTCGGGCACGAGCTCGGCGAGAAGATCCGCATCGGCAAGTACCGCCGCCGCACCGGCTACAAGAAGCACACCGGCCACCGCAGCAGGCTGACCCGGATCGAGATCGAGTCGATCGGCGCCAGGCGCGCGAAGTCCGCGGCGAAGCCGAAGAGCGAACAGAGCGCGAAGGCGGCAGAGAAGGAGGAGCAGGCGCCCGGGGCCCCGCAGGGCTACGCGTCGATGACGGTCGCTCAGCTCTCCGAGGCGGCGGGCCGCTGGAGCCGCGAGCAGGTCGAGGCGGCCCTCGAGCAAGAGCGCGCCGGCAAGGCCCGCAAGGGAGCGCTCTCGGCACTCGAGTCGGCCCTGGAGGACGAGGAGTAATGGCACACAAGAAAGGACTCGGCTCGTCGCGGAACGGCCGCGACTCGAACCCGAAGATGCTCGGCGTAAAGCTCTTCGCCGGCCAGGACGTGTCTGCGGGGATGATCCTCGTCCGCCAGCGCGGCACGCGCTTCCGCCCCGGGCCCGGCGCGGGGATCGGCAAGGACGACACGATCTTCGCCACCCGCGACGGCAAGGTCGCGTTTCGCACGAGCGGCGAACGCCGCTTCGTGTCGGTAGTCGACGGCGAATAGCCTCTCGGCTCCTCCTTTCGAGGCGCAGCCGCCGCGCAGAATCCGGCACCGCATTCCTCGTGACAGACTGTTACTAGCTGCGGTCCCGGGCCGCTCCGTTCCAGGCCGGCATGGTCGGAAGGGCACCTGTCCGCGCAAGTAACAGACTGTCACGAGCCGAGTACCGTTCCGGCGATGTTCCACGACCGGGCGAAGGTGACGGCCGTGGCCGGCCGCGGCGGGGACGGGGCGATCCATTTCCGGCGCGAGAAGTACGTGCCGCGCGGCGGGCCCGACGGCGGCGACGGCGGGGACGGCGGCGACGTCGTGCTCGTCGCCGATCCGCGGCGGCGCGATCTCTCCGGCTTCCGGCCGAACCAGAAGCTCCGTGCCGGGCGCGGCGGCCCGGGCGGCGGCCGCCGCTCGAACGGTGCCCGCGGGGAGGATGCGGTGCTCGGCGTCCCGGTCGGGACGCAGGTCTTCGAGGCGGACGAGCTCGTGGCCGACCTCGCGCACCCGGACGTTCGCGTCGTCGTGGCCGAGGGCGGAGCCGGCGGGCGCGGCAACGCGCACTTCGCGGGACCGAGCCGCCAGACGCCGCGCTTCGCCGAGATCGGCCTGCCGGGCGAGGAGCGCGAGCTCGAGCTCCGTCTGAAGCTCCTCGCCGACGCCGCGCTCGTCGGCCTGCCGAACGCCGGCAAGTCGTCGCTCTTGACCCGCATCTCCAATGCGCGGCCGAAGGTCGCGGAGTACCCCTTCACGACGCTGTCGCCCGTGCTCGGGACGGTCGAGGCGCCGGACGGGCGCCAGCTCGTCGTCGCCGACGTGCCCGGGCTGATCGAGGGCGCGAGCGAGGGCGTGGGCCTCGGGCACGAGTTCCTGGCCCACCTCGAGCGCGCCCGGCTGCTCGTGCACGTGATCGACTCGGCGGAAGACGACGCCGACGAGCGCTGGCGCACGATCGACGACGAGCTCGCGGCGTACGGCGCCGGGTTGGACGAGCGGCCGCAGGTCGTCGTCCTCAACAAGATCGACCTCCGCCTCGAGCCGCCGGGCTTCGGCGTCGAGGACGAGCGGATCCTCCGCGTCCTCCGCGTCTCGGCCGCCACCGGGGCGGGTCTCGAGGAGCTCCGGGGTGCGCTCTTCGCGCTCGTCCCGCAGGAGGGCGAGGAAGCTCCGGCAGGGCCTGCCGACGAGGTCGTCGACTTCCTCGTCTACCGGCCGAGGCCGGCGCGGCGCGCCTTTCGCGTGTACCGCACCGAGCGCGGCTTCCGCGTCACGGGCACGCCGCCGGCCGAGGACGAGCTCGAGGCGATCCTCCGCGCCGCCGGCGCGCGCGCGGGTGACGAGGTCGAGGTGGGGGAGGAGCTGCTCGAGTGGGAGTAGTGCTGTACGGCGGCGCCTTCGATCCACCGCACCTCGGTCACGTCGCGGTCGCAGACGGCGCCAGGGAGCGGTTCGGCGTCGCGCGGCTCGTCGTCCTCGTGGGCGAGCACCCGGCCCATCGGGACGTCCACGCCTCGGCCGGGGACCGGCTCGCGCTCGCTCGCGCGGCCTTCCCCACCGACGACGTACGCCTCGACCCCCATCCGCGCACCGTCGAGCTGCTGCGCGCGGAGAGCTTCGACGATCCGGTCTTCGTGGTCGGCGCGGATCAGTTCCGCAGCTTCCTCGACTGGAGCGAGCCCGCGGAGGTGCTCGAGCGGACGCGGCTCGCGGTCGCCACCCGTCCCGGCTTTCCGCGTGAGACGCTCGCCGGGGTGCTGGAGGAGCTCGGCCGGCCCGAGCGTGTCCTCTTCTTCGAGATCGAGCCGAATCCGGCCGCCTCGACCGAGGTGCGGGCGCGCGCCGCGGCGGGAGAGCCGCTCGACGGGCTCGTCCCGCCCGCGGTCGCCGGCCTCATCGAGGAGCGCGGGCTCTACCGGTCCTGAGCCGCGGATACACTGGAAGCCAAGCGACCCGAGGACACGAGCAGACACTGACCTCCCTCGAACAGGCCCGCCGTATCGCCGCTCTCGCCCTCGAGAAGCTGGCCGAGGACGTCGTCATCCTCGACATGCGGCCCGAGTGCACGTTCACGGACTACTTCGTGATCGCGACGGGGCGCAACCCGCGTCAGACGGCCGCGATCTGGGACGAGGTCCACGCGCGCCTGAAGCAGGACGAGCGGCTGCTTCCCCAGAGCGTCGACGGTACGCGCGAGGGCGCCTGGATCGTCGCGGACTACCTCGACGTCGTCCTCCACGTGTTCACGCCGGACGCGCGCGAGTACTACCGCCTCGAGGAGCTGTGGAGCGACGTGCCCGAGGTCGACCTGGACGCCGCCGCCGTCTAGGCCGGCCTCAGCCCGCGGCGGCTGAGCAGGACGTTCCCGACCTGGGTCGGCAGCCCGTGCACGAGCTTCCCGCCGAGGCGGACGTCGACGCTCGGCGGATCGCCGATCCTGATCCAGACCAGGCCCTTTGTCAGGCTGACGGGCAGGGTCTTGCCCTGGAGGAGCGTCCCTTCGAACACGGTCGGCCCGCTCGCGCCTCCCGAGCGGATCCAGAGCCACGAGCTGCCGCGAGAGGCCACGATCACCGCGCGGGTCGGCAGCGGCGGCGCCTGCCGTTTCCGATGGGTCTTCTTCGGCACGGTGTGGTGCGGACCGGTGGCCGTACGGCCCGTCGTCGGCGGGGGCGCTCCCTGCCGGCCGCCCGAGGAGCCGATGAGCTGCCAGGCGGCGAGCCCGGCGACGACCGCGACGATCGCACCGATCGCGACGAGCGGACGCAGGAAGGCGACCCCGCCGAGACGGCTGCCGGTTCGCGCGAAGCGTTCCGGCACGAGCAGCTGCTCCTCGGGCCGCGCGAAGCGGCTGTTGTACTCCTCGACGTAGAGGCTCCCGTCGAGGCCGAGGTAGTCGGCGTAGGTACGCAGGAAGCCCTTCACGTAGGCGTCGCCCGGCAGGAGCTCCCACCGCTCCTCCTCGAGCGCCTGGAGGTAGCGGTCGCGGATCCGGATCGCCTTCTGGACGTCCGCGGGCGTCAACCCCCGCTTCAGGCGGGCCTCGCGCAGGCTCCCGCCGATCTCGAACATGCCGCATTCTCACGGATCCCCGCGGTGCCCCGCCAGGCGGCTTTACGCGAGCGCGGGCTTCCGCCGCGCGGCCCGGGCGAGATCGGTCAGCTCGGCGAGCGCGGCCGCCGCCTCGGCCGAGTCGCGGTCGCGCAGCGTGGTATGCACCGCGCGCCCGGCCGTGTCGACGTGGACGCTTGCGAGCCGAAGCCGCCGCTGCACGGGCCCCTGGACGCGACGGAGGCTCTGCACCTTTTCGAGCGCCACCCAGCAGGTGACGCGGCGCAGCCGGCCGCTCGTCGTGACGACGCACGTCTCGGTACGGCCCCAGCTCAGCGCCGGGTAGCGGAACGGGCTCTTCCAGAGCACACGCCGCGGCGGCCTCGACAGCTCGCGCGGGCGATCCGGCACGAGCCGGTCCACGAGCTCGACGGCCAGCGCGCGCTTGCCGACCGGCAACAGCGTCCGTAGCTGGCCGCGCTGGGCCTCGCCCTCGCCCTTCCTCCGCTGCCTGCCCGCGACGTCGACCTCGAGCCGGCACCAGCCGAGCGGACGCCACAGGACGGGCTCGACCAGCCGCACGGCCTGCACGCGGCCCGGGCGGATCACCTCGGCGGTCAACGCCACGAGACCGCCTCGCAGGTGGAGCCCCTCGGGTCCTTCGGCCACGGTCAGCCGGTACTGCTGGTTGAAGCGCCGCCACACCACGGTGACCATGCTGAGCGCCCAGACGAAGCCGCCACCACCGAGCAGCCCGGCGACCGTCCGCGGCGAGACGGTGAAGCCGACGAGGAGCCCGGCGAGGACGGCGACCACCCAGAGGTTCTCGAGGACGATCGCCGCCACGAGCGGGCCGGTAGCGACCGTCGCGAGGATGTGCTCCTTCGCGCGATCGGCCCCCTCTTCCTCGCCGGGCGCGGACGCGACTTCGTCGAGCCTAGCTCCGCGTGCGAGCGCGAGCAGCTGGTCGCGCAGCGGCTCGACCTCGTGCTCGGCGAGGTAGGCCAGGCGCGCCGTCGCTCCGCTCGCTCCGGCCATTCGCAGCCGCAGCTCGGCGACCCGGAACACGCGCGCGAGCCCGGGCCGGACGACGTCGATCGCCTGTACCTGAGCGAGCGGGAAGCGCAGCGACTGCCGCCGCAGGAGGCCGGTCTCGATCCGCAGGTCGTCGCCCTCGATCCGCCAGCGCGTCACGAGCCACGAGACGAAGCCGCCGAGGGCGAGGACTCCGATCACGACGATCTGCGGCGTCGCGTTGCGCAGCGTGTCGGCGCCCACCGCGATCGGGATCAACAGGACGAAGATCGCGATCGTCGCTCTTCCGCCCCGGACCACGGGTGAGAGCGGATGCAGCCGCTGCCAGCCCTCGGGTGCGGAGGCGCTCACAGCCCGGCCGCCTGGGCCTCGCCGAGCTCGGCGAGACGGTCGCGCAGGCGGGCCGCCTCCTCACGCTCCAGCCCGGGGATGCGGGCGTCCGTCGCCGCCGCGGCCGTGTGCAGCCGCACCGTCGCGAGGCCGAACGCGCGCTCGAGCGGTCCCGCAGTCACGTCGATGAACTGCATCCGACCGTACGGCACGACGGAGAGCCGGGCGAACATGACCCCGCGCCGCACGAGGAGGTCGTCCTCTCGCTCGGCGTACCCCCACGACCGGAACCGCCGGTCGACGAAGCGCCACAGGAGCGCGGCGGCGACGACCGCTCCGCCTGCGAATCCGAGGGCAACGCCGGATCCCCAGACCCCGCCGGCGACCCCCAGCAGGACGACCACGACGACGGCGGGCACTCCCACCTCCCACCGCCGCAGCTTCAGGAGTTGCCGAGAGGGCGTCCGCCACTCTTCCGGTTCGACACCCACCTCGAGTGGACCCAGCCGGGCTCGAACCGGCGACCTTCGCGCTGCCAGCGCGACGCTCTCCCAGCTGAGCTATGGGCCCTGGGACGACCCAGTGTACCGGCCTAGACTCGAGGCCATGAGCCACGAGAGCGCCGATCTGCTCCTGCGCGGCTATCACGCGTTCGTCGACGGGGACCTCGAGGCGATCGAGACGATGCTCGACCCGGACGTCGAATGGGTCGCCGCCGGCCAGTCCGACGTGATCGTGATCAGCCGCGAGCGCGTCCTCGAGGTCGTCGCCGAGCGCGCGGCCGAGGGCTATCACGTCGTCGTCGATCGCGCGATCGGGCTCGCCGACCGCGTCGTGGTCAGCATGCGCTTCTCGCGGATCGAGCTCGATCCCTCCGACGAGCGCCCGCTGCAGAGCCGCCGCTCGTACCTCCTCGGCCGCTGGGCGGCCGTCGTTCACGTAAGCGACGGCCGCGTCGTGCGCGTCGAGGAGCACCCCCACCTCGAGGCAGCTCTCGAGGCGGCGGGGCTCGAAGCTGAGTAGCTACAATTCCGATACCTACTACAGCTTGGAGTGTGATACTGCCTTGACCGACCTGCTGCTCGTCCCGCTCGAGGACACCGTCGTCTTCCCGGGCATGAACGTCACCCTGACCGTCGACGTCGGCGACGAGAAGCGCGTCGTGCTCGTGCCGCGTCACGAAAGCGAGTACGCCGCCGTCGGCACGGTGGCCGAGGTCACCGACCGCGTCCGCGTCCCAGGCGGGATGCGCGCCGTCAGCCTCGAGGGCCTGCACCGCGGCATCATCGGCGCCGCCCACAGCGACGCGCTCGGTCGGCTGCGCGCCGAGGTCGAGGAGCGGCCGGACGAGAACCCGCCGCCCGTCCAGACGCGCGAGCTCGAGCGCGACTACCGTGCCGTCGTCGAGGAGATCCTCGACCTGCGCGGCGCGGACGACCGCGTGCGCGAGTTCCTGCGCGCGATCACCGAGGCCGGCGCGCTCGCCGACACGTGCGCCTACGCGCCCGACATCACCTTCGCGCAGCGGGTCGAGCTGCTCGAGACGGTCGACGTCGTCGAGCGGCTGCAGCGCGCACTCGAGCTCCAGCGGGAGCGGTTGGCCGAGCTGCAGGTCCGGCGCCGCATCCGCGACGACGTCGAGGAAGGCGCGCAGAAGCAGCAGCGCGAGTGGTTCCTGCGCCAGCAGATGAACTCGATCCGCAAGGAGCTCGGCGAGGACGAGGGTTCCGTCGTCGAGGAGTACCGCAGCAAGATCGAGGAGGCCGGCATGCCCGACGAGGTGCGCGCGCAGGCCGAGCGCGAGCTGCGGCGTCTCGAGACGATGGGCGACGCGAGCGGCGAGGCCTCGATGATCCGCACGTACCTCGACTGGCTCGTCTCGGTGCCGTGGTCGAAGCGGAGCGACGAGACGCTCGACCCGCAGGGGGCGCGGGAGGTGCTCGACGCCGACCACGCCGGCCTGGAGGACGTGAAGGACCGCATCGTCGAGTATCTCGCGGTGCGCAAGCTCCGCCAGGACCGCGGTATTCCGAACGACAAGCGCTCGGGTGCGATCCTGACGTTGATCGGCCCGCCCGGAACCGGCAAGACGTCGATCGGCGAGTCGGTTGCCCGCGCGCTCAACCGCGAGTTCGTGCGCATGTCGCTCGGCGGCGTGCGCGACGAGGCCGAGATCCGCGGCCACCGGCGCACCTACATCGGCTCGCTGCCAGGGCGCCTCGTCCGCGCCCTGCGCGACGCCGGGACGATGAACCCGGTCATCCTCCTCGACGAGGTGGACAAGGTCGGCGCCGACTGGCGCGGCGACCCGTCCGCGGCGCTGCTCGAGGTGCTCGACCCGGCGCAGAACCACTCCTTCCGCGACCATTACCTCGACGTCGAGCTCGACCTCTCGGAGGTGTTCTTCATCGCGACCGCGAACGTCGCGGACACGATCCCGGGCCCGCTGCTCGACCGGATGGAGGTCATCCGCTTCGACGGCTACACGGTCGACGAGAAGACGGCGATCGCCCGCGGCTACCTCTGGCCGCGACAGGTCGAACGGAACGGCCTCCGCGAGGACGAGGTCTCGATCACGGACGAGACGATCCAGCTCGTCGTCTCCGAGTACACCCGCGAGGCGGGCGTGCGGCAGCTGGAGCGCGAGCTCGGCACCGTCCTGCGCAAAACCGCGACGCGGATCGCGTCCGGCGCCCTCGAGGCGCCCGTCGAGGTCGACGTCGATGTCGTTCGCGACGCGCTCGGCCGCCAGAAGTTCTTCCAGGAGGCGGCGGAGCGGACGGCGGTTCCCGGCGTCGCGACCGGCCTCGCCGTCACCGGCACGGGCGGGGACGTCCTCTTCGTCGAGGCGACGTCGATGGACGGCGCGAACGGCGAGCTCGTCCTCACGGGCCAGCTCGGGGAGGTGATGAAGGAGTCGGCGCGCATCGCGCTCTCCTACGTCCAGTCGCACGCCGACGAGCTCGGCATCGAGCCGGGCGCGTTCAAGGACCGGGCGTTCCACGTGCACGTCCCGGCGGGCGCGATCCCGAAGGACGGCCCGAGCGCGGGCATCACGATGACGACTGCGCTCGCGTCGCTCCTGTCGGAGCGGCCGGTCAAGCACACGGTCGGCATGACCGGCGAGGTGACGCTGCAAGGGCGCGTGCTCCCGATCGGCGGCCTGAAGCAGAAGGCGCTCGCCGCCCATGCGGCGGGACTGACGGACGTGATCATCCCCGAGCGGAACCGGGCCGACCTCGACGACGTGCCGGAGGACGTACGCGAGGCGATGCGCTTCCACCCGGTGATGACGCTCGGCGAGGTGCTCGACCTCGCGCTCGAGCCGAAGGCGAAGCCGAGCCTCCGCGCGATCTAGCCATGCGCTGTCGTTCCTGCCGGCCGCTGCCCGAGGAGGTCGCCCGCGCGGCCGATCTCCTCGGGCGGCGCTGGGCGCTCGCGATCCTCTGGGCCGCAGCGGAGGCCGGCGCCGTGCGCTTCAACGAGTTCAAGCAGACCCTCGAGGGCATTCCGCCGAGGACGCTCGCGGCGCGGCTCACCGAGCTCGAGGAGGCGGGCGTGCTCGAGCGGCGGGTCATCGACTCCCGCCCGCCGCGCGTCGAGTACCGGCTCACGGAGGCCGGCCGGCGGCTTCGCTTTGTCGTGGAGGCGCTCAACGCGTGGGCAGCGAGCGCGTAGCGAGACCCGAACGACCGGTACGACGTACCGTCACAAGACCGTAACGGCAGATCCGCGCAGCGGCTCAACGAAGCCGCGGGAGGACGTTACAAAGACGTGCGGTACGTGCTACCGGGGGTTAGGCCGGTGCCATCGCCGCGATCTCGCGCTCGCGCGCAAGGCGCTCGAGCGCCTGCGTCTCGATCTGCCGCACGCGCTCGCGGGTGAGGCCGAGCTCGCGGCCGATCATCTCGAGCGACTTCGGGTCCTGGTCCCCGTCGAGGCCGTAGCGCAGCTTGATCACCTGCTGCTCGCGCTCGGGCAAGCGGGCGACGGCGGCCCGCAGCAGGTGCTCGCTGAGGCCGACGACGACCTCCTCCTCGACGTCGCTCTTGTCGGTGGCGACGATGTCGCCGAACGCGGTGTCTCCCTCCTCGCCGAGCGGCTTGTCGAGGCTCGCCACCGCCCGGGCCGCGCGGCGCACCTCGCGGACGTGCTTGAGCGAGAGCTTCGCCTTCTTCGCCACCTCCTCGTCGGTCGGGGTGCGCTCGAGCTGTAGCGTCAGCTCGCGCTCGGCCCGGGCGATCTTCTGCTCGCGCTCGACGATGTGGACGGGGATCCGGATCGTGCGGGACTTGTTGGCTACGCCGCGCTGCACCGCCTGGCGGATCCACCAGGTCGCGTAGGTCGAGAACTTGTAGCCGCGGCGCCAGTCGAACTTCTCGACCGCGCGGATCAGCCCGATGATCCCCTCCTGGATCAGGTCGAGCAGCGAGAGCCCGTGACCCTGGTACTTCTTCGCGATCGAGACCACGAGGCGGAGGTTCGAGTTGATCATCCGGTCCTTCGCTCTGCGGTCGCCGCGCTCGATGAGCTTGGCGAGCTCCACCTCCTCGGCCGCCGTCAGCAGTGGGTAGCGGCCCGCCTCGTTGAGGAACAGCTGCAGCGAGTCGGTCGTCATCGCGGCCACCGTCTCGTTCGAGAAGTGCGTCTCGGCGACGTCGGGCAGGCTGCAGTCGTCCGTCAGCTCGATCCCCCGCTCCTCGAGCTGGTCGTAGAGCGAGGCGACCTCGTCGTCGTCGAGCTCGAGCTCGCCCAGGAGCTGGGTGAATGCGGACAGGTTTACGCAGCCCGTCTCCTCGGCATGCTCCATCAGCGCGCGCAGCTGGTCGTGGCTCATTGCGTTGCTATTGCCTCGCCTCTCGGATCGCTAACGCATCTGATTCGACGCCGCGTCCCCGGGTAGACTCAGACCGGTGAAGGCGCCCGACACGCTCTGGGAGCTCGTCTTCCTGATGGTGATCCTCAAGATCCCCATCGCCTATCTCTGCTACGTGGTCTGGTTCGCGATCAAGGCGGAGCCCCGTGGACGCGGCGGCCCGGCCGGAGTCCGCGTGATCACCGACCCGCCGCCCGGCTTCGACCCCGTCCGCCGGCGCTCGCGCCGCCGCCCGCCGCGGCCGCACGGAGGTCCCACGAGGGTCTACGCGCGCACGGCCCGGGCCGCCGCCGCGCGCGCCGACAGGATCGCCGGCCGGTGAACGTCGAGGGGCAGACCCTTCACGAGCCCGCGGAGAGGCGGCCCTCGGAGACGGTTTCGGGCTTCCTGTCCGCGGTCGCGATCTTCGTCAGCCTCGTCGGCATCGCCTGGCACCCGCTGCGGCTGATCCTCCCCTCGCTGCTCGTCGCGCTGATCGCCTCGGGAATGGGCGCCGGGAAAGGGCGCCTGCAGCTCGCGGCCGTGCTGATCTGCGCGGGCTGCCTCTTCCTCGGGATGACGGTCGCCGTGATCACGAGCCACGCGCTCTGGTAGTCCGGCAGGCGCTGCTACAACAAGCCTGGACATGGGACGTCCCGACGTCGACGGCCTGAACACGGGCTACGCGGCCCTGCTCCTCGAGCAGTACCTCGACAACCCCGGCGCCGTGCCGGAGGAATGGCGCGACCTGTTCGAGAGCGAGCCGAAGACGCTGCTGCGCCGCCAGCCGGGCCTCGCGCGCCTCCTCGAGCGCGTGGCCGTCGACGGGCACGGGGAGGACGGGCATGGCGCCGCGGCCGCCGCGCCGCCTGCTCCTGCGCCGCCCGCGGCGCAGGAGGACACCGAGCTCCTCGGCGGCATCGCCGCCGCGATGGCGCTCGTCAAGGCGATCCGGATGCACGGCCACCTCGCCGCGCGGCTCGACCCGCTGGGCTCGGAGCCGCCCGGCGACCCGGCCCTCGAGCCCGAGCGCCTGATCCCGAAGCTCACCCCGGAGCTGCAGGCGCGGATCCCCGCCTCGCTCCTTCGCCTCCACGTGGAGGGCGAGACGCTGGCCGACGCGCTGCCCCGCCTGTTCGAGACGTACACGGGGACGATCGCGTACGAGATCGAGCACATCTCCGACCACGAGGAGCGCGTCTGGCTGCGGCAGGCGATCGAGTCGGGCCGCTACCGGCGTCCGCTCTCGAGCGACGAGCGCGTGCGGCTGCTGCGGCGGCTGAGCCAGGTGGAGGGGATGGAGCGCTACCTCCGCCGCGCCTTCCTCGGGCAGAAGCAGTTCTCCGTCGAAGGGCTCGACGTGATGATCCCGATGCTCGACGAGGCGATCGAGCTCGCCGCGTCCGGCGGCGCCCACGAGATCGTGGTCGGGATGGCGCACCGCGGGCGCCTGAACGTGCTCGCGCACGTCGTCGGCCGCCCCTACGAGACGATCCTGCGCGAGTTCGAGGGGGAGCGGACGATCGACGCCGTCGTCTCGAGCGAGGAGGGCGGCAGCGGCGACGTCAAGTACCACCTCGGCGCGCAGGGCACGCGCTCGACCCCGAACGGGGACATCACGATCACGCTCGTGTCCAACCCGAGCCATCTGGAGGCCGTCGACCCGGTCGTCGAGGGACGCGCGCGGGCGGAGCAGACCGACCGCTCCTCCCGTCAGGGGTATCACGACCCGAGTGTCGCCCTTCCGGTCCTGATCCACGGCGACGCCTCGTTCGCGGGGCAGGGGAGCGTGGCGGAGACGCTCAACCTGCAGGCGCTCGCGGGCTACTCGACCGGAGGGACGCTGCACCTGATCGCCAACAACCAGGTCGGCTTCACGACCGACCCCGAGAGCGGCCGCTCGACGCGCTACTCGAGCGACCTCGCGAAGGGCTTCGACATCCCGATCGTGCACGTGAACGCCGACGACCCCGAGGCGGCCCTCGCGGCGATCCGGCTCGCGCTCGCCTACAGGCGCCGCTTCGGCCACGACGTCGTCGTCGACCTCGTCGGCTACCGGCGGCACGGCCACAACGAGCAGGACGAGGCCGCCTACACGCAGCCGCTCCTGGCCGCGGCGATCGCGGACCACCCGACTGCCCGCGAGCAGTTCGCAGCGCGTCTCGTCGCGGACGGCGAGCTGACGCAGGAGCAGGCGGACGAGCTCGAGCAGGAGGTGGTGGCGGAGCTGCGCCGGGCGCACGAGGCGCTGAAGGAGACGTTCGGACGGACCGAGCAGCCCCCGCGCACGGACACGCACGTTCCCGCCGCGACGGGCGACGAGGTCGTCACGGCCGTCGCGGCGGACCGGCTGCGCGCGCTCAACGAGCAGCTGCTCCGCGTCCCGGAGGGCTTCACGCCGCACCCGAAGCTCATGAGCCAGCTCGAGCGGCGGCGCGAGGCGCTCGAGCAGGGCGGGATCGACTGGGGCCAGGCCGAGGCGCTCGCGTTCGCCTCGCTCCTCGTCGAGGGGATCCCGATCCGCATCACCGGGCAGGACACGGAGCGGGGCACGTTCTCACACCGCCACGACGTCCTCCACGACGTGAGCACCGGCGCGACCTTCACGCCCCTCCAGCATCTCGACGACGCCGGCGCCTCCTTCGAGATCTACAACTCGCCCCTCTCGGAGTACGCGTGCGTCGGCTTCGAGTACGGCTACGCTGCGGCGGCGCCCGAGGCGCTCGTGCTGTGGGAGGCGCAGTTCGGTGACTTCGTCAACGGCGCCCAGATCGTCATCGACCAGTTCATTGCGGCGGGGCTGTCGAAGTGGCGGGAGTCGACGCGCCTCACGCTGCTCCTGCCCCACGGTTACGAGGGCAACGGCCCGGAGCACTCGAGCGCCCGGCTCGAACGCTTCCTCCAGCTCGCGGCCCAGGAGAACCTGCGCATCGCGAACTGCACGGCGTCGGGCCAGTACTTCCACCTGCTGCGCCGCCAGGCCCTCGACGCCACCGCGCGGCCGCTCGTCGTCATGACGCCGAAGGGACTGCTGCGCCTCAAGCAGGCGGGCGCGACGCTCGAGGATCTGGCGGGCGGCGAGTTCCGGCCGGTGATCGACGACGCCCAGGCGGACCGCGACCGCGTCGAAAGGCTCGTTCTCTGCCAGGGGAAGGTCTACTACGACATCGTCGGCCACGAGGAGCGCCGGAACGCGCCCGGCGTGGCCGTCGCGCGGATCGAGCAGCTCTATCCGTTCCCGAGCGAGCGCACGCGGGCGCTGGTCGCGGGCTATCCGAGCCTTCGCGAGCTCGTGTGGGCGCAGGAGGAGCCGCAGAACATGGGCGCCTGGCGCGCGATCCGGCACCGGCTCGAGGAGACGAAGCCGGACGGCGTGCCGCTCCTCTACGTCGGCCGGCCGTGGCGTGCGAGCCCGAGCGAGGGCTATCCGACGGCGCACCTGCGCGAGCAGGACAGGATCGTCCGCGCCGCGCTCGCCTCCGGCTAGGAGCGATCCTTGCCGTGGCCCTGGTGGCCGTTCCCGTGCCCGTTGTCGGCGTGGGCCGGCGGAGCCGGCGGCGGGGGCGGCGCTGCGGCAGGGGGCGGTGTCGTGCTGGGGGGCGGCGACGTGGGCGGCGGCGCCGGAGGAGCCGGCGTGGGAGGCGGGGTCCCCTGCTTGCCGTGGCCGGGCGCTACCGGCGGCGCCGAGCCGTGGCCGCCTTTGCCGCGCGGGCGGCCAGTCTCGGGCCGTGTTTTCGGGCCAGGCTCATGACCATTCGCTGCTGTGCGGGAGGCAGGCGGCGCCATATGTCCCACAGGGCGATGGTGATGGCCCACGGCGTGGGACGGAGCTTCCGGAGCTTGGCGGCCATGCCCTGATCCTTCCAGATCCGGGCGCTGGCTGCGCCGGGCCGGCTTCGCGTGCGACGGGGCCTGTCCTTGGTGGCCGGGCGGGCCGGTGTGGACGTGGTTCTTGTCGCCGTAGCCGTGCCCCGGCCGGGTCGGCGGCGTGGGCGCGGTGGGGGGAGGTGAGGGCGGCGGAGGAGGCGCCGGAGGAGGAGGCGGTGGCGGGGGCGACGGCGGTGGCGGCGACGGCGGCGGCGGTGACGGGGGCGGCGGTGGTGACCCCGGAGGCGTGGGCGGCGGCGGGCCGGAAGGGTGGTGCGCCGGCTTCGTCGGAGGGGGCGGGCTGGCGTGGGCGGCGGGCGTGAGGCCGATCGGCTGGACGAGAGGCGATGGGGTGGCGCCCCGCGGCCGCGACGTCGAGCGCCCGGCTGCACGATGCGCAGAGGCCGGAGGAGGTGCCTGCACGACGCTGCCGCCTGCGGTGCCGGGACCGAGCGCGACGCCCACGCCGACCGGTCCTGCCGGCGCAGAGAGCAGGCGAGGGATCATGGCTCCCCCGGTAACGGCGACCGCGAGCAGAAGCGCCGCGATCATCCGCTCCGTACGGCTCATGTTGCTCCCTCCTCCTGCCGACACCATCTCCCACAGGCGCTATCGGCGGCAGGGGGGTTTCGCTTGAGATTCAGAGGGTCTCGCTGAGCAGCTTCAAGCTCAAGCTCGTCGCCTACTTCGTGCTGCTCTCGCTCGTCCCGCTGGCGGCGACGTACTGGGGGCTGATGACGGCCGCCGGGGCCGGGGAGTCGCGACAGGTCAACCTCCGCCAGGAAGCCGGTCTACGGGCCGCGCTCGCGCTCTACGCCGAGCGGGCGGCGTGGGCGCAGCGTCGCGCGGAGGGCATCGCCCGCTCGCGGCCGCTGCAACGCGCGCTCGAGCACCGTGACCTCGGCGCATTGCGCCGGATCGTCGCGGAGGCCCCCTCCGTCTACGTCGTGGGCGCACGGGGGCTGCGCGCGGGTATCGCGCCGCGACTCGCCGTCCGGCTTCCCGTCGAGGTGGTGGCCAGTACGCGGCGGCTGGGCCGGGTAGTGGCGGTGGTCCCGCTCGACGAGGCTCTCGTCGATCGCCTGCGCCGCCGCGCAATCTTCGCCACGGGCGACGTCCTCGCGCTGCTCGAGGAAGGTCGAATCGTCGCTGCGTCGCCGTCCCTGCGCGGCAGCGTTCCGACCGCGGCAGGGAGCGGCACCGTCAGCCTCTCCGGCTCCCGTTACCGCGTCCTCGTCGCGCCGTCTCTCCCGGGTGCCTGGGCGCGCGCTTCGCCGTCCTGACGAGGAACGGGCTCGTCCAGGCCGCCGACGCCCGCTCCCGCAACCGGCTCCTCGCGGGGCTGCTCGCGTGTCTCGCGCTCGTCGGCGTGGTCGCGTACCTGCAGGGCCGCTCGATCGTCCGGAACCTCCGCCGCTTCGCGACCGTTGCGCGCGGGATCGCTCACGGCAGCCTGGAGGAGCGCGTCCCGGTCCGCGGGCGCGACGAGTTCGCGGCGCTCGGCGAGGCGCTCAACGACATGGCCGCGCAGCTCGAGGCCCGGCTCGCCGAGCTCGAGTCCGAGCGGGCGCGGGCGCGCGAGGCGCGGGCCCGCTTCGGGGAGGCGCTCGCCGCGACGCACGACTCGCAGCAGCTGCTTCGCATCGTCGCCGCGGCTGCCGTCGAGGCGACTGCCGCGCGCGGCAGCCGGATCACCTCCGCCGACGGCTCGGTCGTCTCGCGCGGGGACGTCGACGGCGACGGGGAGCGTCTCGTCCTGCCGCTCATCGCCGCGGGCGAGCGCTTCGGGACGCTCGAGCTCGTGGCCGACGAATTCGGCAAGGAGGAGCGGATGAACGCCGCGTCCCTCGTGGCGCACGCGGTCGTGGCGCTCGAGAACGCCCGCCTGCACGGGATGGTGGAGCGGCAGGCGCTCGTCGACGGCCTCACGGGGCTGGCAAACCGCCGCGCGGCGGCGGACGCGCTCCACGCCGAGGCGGCGCGCGCCCAACGCCTCGAGACGCCGCTCTCGATCGTCCTCGCCGACCTCGACGGGTTCAAGGACGTCAACGACGTGTACGGCCATCCCGTCGGCGACGAGGTGCTGCGCGTCTTCTCCGGCGTCCTCCGCGAGACGCTCCGCGAGTCGGACGTCGCCGGCCGCTGGGGCGGCGAGGAGTTCCTGCTCCTGCTGCCGGGGGCGGACGAGGAAGGCGCGGCCCAGCTCGCGGACCGGACCCGTGGCGAGCTCGCGGACCGGCGCATCCCCGGCGTCCGCGGGCTTCGGGTGACCGCGAGCTTCGGCGTCGCCGAATACACCGGCCAGCCGACCACCGAGGAGCTGGTCGCGGCCGCGGACGCCGCGCTCTACCGGGCGAAGCGGGCCGGCAAGGACCGCGTCGAGCGGGCCATGTCGGCCGCGCTCTGACGCGCTCCGAGCGGAAAGCCGCAGCCAAGCCGGTTATCATGCGCGCCGACGACGAGCACGACCCCACGGGAGGAACGCTTATGCCGGTAGAGACACCGTCCATCTTCGCGCAGGTGATCAGAGAGCACCTCGACCTGAAGGAACGGAACGCGCGCCTCCGTGACGCGATGCCGATCGAGCACTACAAGGACGGGGACCCGTTCGAGAACCATCCGCTGTTCAAGAGCGAGGAACAGGCGCGAATCGAGGAGACGATGGACGGCGTCGAGCCGGACTTCAGCGACGCCAGCCTCGAGCACGTCGGCATCTGGCCGGGCGAGGAGCCGCTCGACGAGGTCACGGCCGAGACGCGCGAGGCGAGCGTGCCGACGATCGAGGAGTCGGCCTTCTGGGGCAACGGCGGCGCGCGCGACTTCGACTGGGGCGACTGAGCCCGAACGGACGGGGTCGACGCCCCGCTAGAGAACCGACGCGACGAGCTTCAAGTCCTCGACGAAGGCCGCCATCTCGGCGCGGCGCGACTCGTCGTCTCGCTGCCGGAGGATCGAGCTCGGATGGATGGTCGCCGTCACGTGCTCGGCTAAGTCGGACTCCACCCACTCGCCGCGCTGCCGCGTGACGCGGAACTGGCGGCCGAGCAGCGACTGCGCAGCCGTCGCGCCGAGGCAGACGAGCACCCTCGGCCGGACGACGGCGAGCTCGGCCTCGAGCCAGGGGCGGCAGGCGGCGAGCTCGCTCCAGCTCGGCTTCGCGTGGATGCGGCGCTTGCCGCGGGTCTCCCATTTGAAATGCTTGACGGCATTCGTGACGTAGGCCGCCCGCCGATCGATGCCCGCGGCCGCCAGCGCCTCGTCGAACACGCGGCCGGCCGGCCCCACGAACGGCGCGCCTTCCCGGTCCTCGCGGTCGCCGGGCTGCTCCCCCACGAACATCGCGACCGAGCCGCGGCTGCCCGCGCCGAACACCGTCTGCGTCGCGTGCTCCCACAGCGGACAGGCGCGGCAGCCGGCGGCCGCCTCCCGCAGCGTCGCGAGCGTCGGCCGGGGCGGGACGAGGTCGGCGGCGGAATCCGGCATCGCGGGCCGCATTCCCGCCCGTAGGCGCGCGAAGCATCGGGGTATGGGTTCCCCCGGACGAGGGAGAGGAGCGAGGCGTCTCGCACCGATGTTCTCGTTCGTCCGCTGCGGTCCACCTCTGGAGAACCGAACCGTGCATCCCAACTGCGATCGATCGGGGGATCGGTGGTAGTCCGGCCGAACCTGCGGCTGCTGGACGGCGACGGGCAACCCGGCGATCCCACGCTCGTCGAGTCCTACCGCCGGCTCGCGGACGTCTTCCACGAGGTCCTCGCCGAGCAGAGCCTCGACGCCCTGCTCGTCCGTATCGCGGACACGGTCGGCGACCTGATCCCGCTCGACACGCTGACGATCTACGAGGCCGACGAGACGAAGCGGGTGCTGAAGCCCGTGCTCGTCCGGGACGTCTACGCGGACGAGATCATGAGCACGACGATCAGCTTCGCCGAGGGCATCACCGGCTGGGCTGCGCGGAACCGCGAGGCGGTCCTCTCCAACCAGGCGCACCTCGACCCGCGCGTCCGCACGGTGCCCGGCACGCCGGCCGAGCCCGAGGCGCTGATCTGCGTCCCGCTGATCGCCCGCGGCCAGATCAAGGGCGCGCTCAACATCTACCGGGAGGGGGAGGCGGTCGCCTTCACCGAGACGGAGTTCGAGATCGCGAAGCGCTTCGGCGACGCGGCGGCGCTCGCACTCGACAACGCGGAGATCCGCGCGCGGCTCGAGCACCAGGCCCGCACGGACTCCCTCACCGGCCTCTTCAACCACAGCGTCTTCTACGAGCGGCTGCTCCAGTCGCTGCAGGAGTCGAGTCGAACGCACATGCCGCTCGCGGTGCTCATGCTCGACATCGACGACTTCAAGCACGTCAACGACGTCCACGGCCACGCCGTCGGCGACGAGCTGCTGCGCTTCCTCGCCGAGGCGTTGCGCGCGATCGTCCGCCCCGAGGACGTCATCTGCCGGCTCGGCGGCGAGGAGTTCGCGGTGCTGATGGAGGCGTGCGGCGGCGAGGACGCCGTCAGCGTGGCCGAGCGGGTGCAGAAGCGCCTCGCCGAGGTCGACTTCCCCGGCATCGGCCGGATGACCGTCTCCGTCGGCCTCGCGCTCGGGCCCGAGCACGCGATGAACCCGCGTGAGCTCGCGGCGTGCGCCGAGGCGGCGATGATGACGGCGAAGGCGCAGGGCAAGAACCAGGTCGTCCTCTACTGCGAGGACGGGACACGGCGGCCCGACGCGCCCGGCATCGAACGGGACGTCCGCTCCATCGCGCACCTGAAGATGCTGCAGAGCCTGACCGGGAAGCTGAACCGACTCAACGACGTGCGGGAGATCGGCGAGGCGATCGCGGTCGAGCTCCGCTCGCTCGTCGACTACCACAACTGCCGCGTCTTCGTCTCCGACGGCGACGAGCTCATCCCCGTCGCCTTCCTCGGCGAGCTCACCTCGAGCGCCGAGTCGCTGTCCCTCGACCTCCTGCGCACGCGCGTCGGCCGCGGCATCACGGGCCGGTGCGCCGAGCTCGGCGAGTCGATCGTCGTGGCGGACGCGGCCAACTGCGAGTTCGGCCAGCAGATCGAGGGGACCGACCCCATCGAGGAGTCTCTCCTCGCCGTGCCGCTTCGCTACGGGAGCCGCGTCGTGGGCGTGATCGTCGTCTCGAAGCTCGGCCTCGACCAGTTCGACGAGGACGACGTCAGGCTGCTCGAGGTGCTCGCGGGCCACGCTGCCGTCGCCGTCGAGAACGCGAGCCTGTACGAGTCCGCGCGGCGCGAAGCCGACAGCGCGACGTCGCTGCTCGAGTTCGGCCGCGAGCTCGCGACCCTCGTCGAGCTCGACGACATCGCCGGCCGCGTGACGAGCCTCTCCGCCGAGATCCTCGGCAGCTCGGAGACGTCCTTCTGGCTCGAGCGGGACGGAGCGCTCCGCATGTGCGCCGAGCACGGGCACACGCCCGAGTGGCGCGCCGTGCTGGAGGACTGGTCCTTCCCGGTCGACGCGATCGACCCGGAGCGCGACCCGTACGTCCTCGAGCCGGAGGAGTACGCACCGCTCGCCGCGCAGACGCCGACGCCCGGCGGCCGGTACGCGGTCGCCCCGTTCGGGGTCGACGGCCGGGCCGGCTGCCTCGTCGCGCTGGTCGAGCGGGACGACTTCGGCGAGCGCGAGCTCGCGCTGCTCGGCGGCCTCGCGCAGCAGGCGAAGCTCGCGATCGCGAACGCCTCGAGCTACGAGGGCCTCGAGCGGACGTTCGTCTCCACCGTCGAGGCGCTCGCCAACGCCCTCGAGGCGAACGACGAGTACACCTCCACCCACGCGCGCTGGATCACCGACCTCTCCCTGCGGGTAGGCCGTGAGCTCGGCCTCGACGAGCGCGCGCTGAAATGCCTAGAGCTCGGCGCGCTCCTGCACGACATCGGCAAGATCGGCATTCCGAGCGACGTGCTCTCGAAGCCCGGGCGGCTCACGGCGGCGGAGCGGAAGCTCGTGCAGACGCACCCCGAGCTGGGCGAGCGGATCATCGCCCCGATCGACCGCCTGCAGGTCGTGCGCCCGATCGTGCGGCACTGCCACGAGCGCTGGGACGGCCGCGGCTATCCGGACGGAATCGCGGGAAAGGACATCCCGCTCGAGTCGCGGATCATCTTCGTCTGCGACGCGTACCACGCGATGACGACCGACCGCCCGTACCGGCGCGCGCTCAGCCATCGCGAGGCCGTGCGCCGCCTGACCGAGGCGGCCGGCACCCAGTTCGACCCGCACGTCGTCGAGGTCGCCCTCCGCGTCCTCGAGCAGCAGGACGTCTAGCCCGCGGCCGCGAGCTCCGGCTCGCCACCCTCGAGCGTGTGGGCGAGGCGCCGGAAGGGGCCGTCGAGCGCGAGCAGCTCCCGCTCGGTGCCGCGCTGGATGATCCGGCCGTTCTCGACGACGAGGATCTCGTCGGCGCGGCGGACGGTGGAGAGGCGGTGGGCGATGATGATGGAGGTGCGGCCGTGCAGCAGCCGGTCGAGCGCCCGCTCGATCAGCACCTCCGTCGGCCGGTCGATGTTGGAGGTCGCCTCGTCGAGGACGAGGATCCGCGGATCGGCGAGCAGCGCCCGTGCGATCGAGATCAGCTGGCGCTCGCCCGCCGACAGCCCCGCGCCGCCCTCGCGCACCTCGTGGTCGAGCCCTCCCGAGAGGCGCGCGGCGACGCGGTCGACGCCGACCGCCGCGGCGGCGGCCTCCACCTCCTCGTCCGTCGCGTCGGGCTTGGCGAAGCGGATGTTCGAGGCGATCGTGCCGCTGAAGAGGAAGGGATCCTGGAGCACGACGCCGAGCTGGCGCCGGTACGAGCGCAGCTGGACGTCGCGCAGGTCGTGGCCGTCGACGCGCACCGCGCCCTCGTCGGGGTCGTAGTGGCGGCCGATCAGGCGTGCCAGCGTCGACTTGCCGTGGCCCGACTCTCCGACGAGCGCGAAGCAGCCGCCCGGCGCGATGTGGAACGAGACGCCGTGCAGCACGGGATCCCTGCCGTACGCGAAGACGAGCGAGTCGAGCTCGAGATCGCCCTCGAGCCGCGGCAGCGGCTTCGCCCCCGGCCGGTCGCGGATGTTGGGCTCCTCGTCGAGGATGCTCGCGATCTTCACCATCGCCGCCCCCGCGGACTGGAGCTGGCCGTAGACGTCCGAGAGCTCCTGCAGCGGCTGGAAGACGAGCTGCAGGAGGTAGATCGCGGTGATCAGGGTTCCGATCGTGAGCGTGTGGTGGCGGTACAGGTGGGAGCCGAAGTAGAGGACGGTCACCATCGCGAGCACGCCGAGGAACTCGATCGAGGGGAAGAAGGTCGAGAAGATCTTCTGGACGTACGTCGACTGGGCGCGGTTCGCCTCGTTCAGGGCGTCGAACTCGGCCTGGAAGCGGCGCTCGCGGTTGAATGCCTGCACGACCGCCATGCCCGCCACCGACTCGGCGATCTGCGCCGTCACGGCGGCGATGCGGTTGCGCTGTTCGACGTTCGCCGCGTGCGACACGCGCTGGAACCAGCGGGAGAGGACGAGCGCGGGCGGCAGCACCGCGAAGGAGATGAGCCCGAGGCGCCAGTCGGCGATGAGCAGGGCCGTGACCGCCGCCGGCAGGAGGATGACGTTCGAGACGAGCGTCGGCATGCCTTGCGAGAGCACGTCCGAGACCGCGTCGACGTCGCTCGTGAGCCGCGCGATGATCCAGCCCGCCTTCTGCTGCGAGAAGTAGCGGAGCGAGAGCCCCGTGAGGTGGTCGAACAGGTGACGGCGGAGGCGGATCACGACCGCCTGGCCGATCGTCGCGAGCCCGCGGATGAGGCGGGCCTGCAGCACCCAGCCCGCCGCCGCCACGCCGAGGTAGACGGCGACGGCGATCGTGAGGTAGTGCAGGTCTCCGACGAGGGCGCCGTGCTTGTCGTACCTGGCGATGCCGTGGTCGATCGCGGCCCGGACGATCAGCCAGCCGCCGGTCTGCGCGGCCGCGTTGCCGGCGCCCACGAGCACCATCAGCGCCGCGAAGAGCTTGTGCCCTTCCATGTAGGCCCAGAGGCGCCTCATGCGGCGATCACCTCGTCGCCGAAGAGCGTCGCGAACTCGCCGCCCGCCCGCAGGAGGTCGGCCGGCGCGCCCGACTCGACGATCCGTCCGTCCAGGAGCACGACCGCGCGGTCGGCGATCTCGACCGTGGAGAGGCGCTGCGTCGCGACGAGCACGGTGCGGCCGGCCAGGGCGGGCCGGAGACGCCGGACGAGCCGGCGCTCGGTGAGCGTGTCCACCGCCGACAGCGGGTCGTCGAGCACGACGACGCGTGCACCCGCGACGAGCGCGCGCGCGAGCGCCACCCGCTGGCGCTGGCCGCCCGAGAGGTTGACGCCGCGCTCGCCGATCAGCGTGTCGTAGCCGTCGGGAAGGCTCGGCGCGAACGCGTCGACGCCGGCCGCCTCGCACGCGGCGAGCACCTCGTCCCAGTCGGCGTCCTCCCGGCCCGCGGTGAGGTTCTCCCGCAGCGGCACCGAGAAGAGCACCGGCCGCTGCGTGACGAGCGCCACGTCGGCACGCAGCTCGGCGATAGGGACGTCGCGGGTGTCCACCCCTCCGACGAGGACGCGGCCTCCGGTCGGGTCGTAGAAGCGGGGGAGGAGGTTGAGCAGCGACGTCTTGCCCGATCCGGTGGGGCCGCAGACGGCGACGATCTCGCCGGGCTCCACCGCCAGGTCGAGCTCGTGCAGCACGTCCACCTCGCCGCCGTAGGCGAAGCTCACACGCTCGAAGCGCACGCCGAGCGGCCCCGCCGGCAGTCGGCGCGGGTTCGCGGGCTCGGGCAGCGGCTCGATGCCCTCGAGCCAGCCGAAGCTGCGACCGGCCGAGGCGAGCGCGCGCTGCGCGAGGTCGAGGATCCAGCCGATCGACTCGAGCGGCCAGACGAGCTGGAGGAGGAGGGTCTGGAAGAGGACGAACTCGCCGATCGTGATCTGCCCGTGGATGACCGCGCGACCGCCGAAGAACACGACGGCCGCGATCGAGAGGGCGGGCAGGTAGTAGAGGCCCGGCACGTGCTGTGCCTCGACGCCCGCCTGCCGCAGCGCGGCGGAGCGGACCCCCTCGGCCTTGTCGCCGAAGCGCTCCCGCACGTCGTCCTCGCGGCCGAAGGCCTGCACCATCTCGATCCCGACCACGGCCTCGTCCGCAGCCTCGGTCACGTCTCCCTTGCGCGCCTGCACCTGGCGCGAGATCGGCGAGACGCGATGTCCGAACCGGTTGGCGACCCAGCCGATCGGCGGCAGCGACACGGCGGCGTAGAGGGTCAGCTGCGGATCGACGATCGTGAGGACGATCCCGGCCCCGATGATCATCATCACGCTCTGCATTCCCTGCACCAGACCCCAGCCGATGAAGTAGCGGATCGGATAGAGGTCGTTCGTCGCGCGAGACAGCACCTGTCCCGTCGCGTGCCGGTCGTAGAAGGCGCGCGGGTAGCGGAGGTACGCCTGGTACAGGAGCTCGCGCATGCGCGCCTCGATCCGCACGCCGATGCGCGCGGTCGCGTAGCGGCGGTTGAAGGCGATCACGGCGCGGGCCGTCGCGAGGCCGACGATGACCGCGAGATAGGGCCACAGCGCCTGCAGGTGGCGGTTGTGCGTGGTGTCGATCGAATGGTCGATCGCGCGCTGGATCAGGATCGGGATCGCGATCGAGATCAGCGTGTAGAGGAGCGAGCACGAGAGGCCGAAGACGCCGAGCTTCCACTGCTCCCGCCAGAGCCCGAGCAGGCGCCGGAAGGTCGGCAGCATGCCGAGGTCGGGCGGATCGACGGGGTTCACGTACGTGGACATGGCAAAGCGCCCGTCGAGCACGGGCCCCCTGCCCGCGCGACGAGGGACTGCCGACGATACCAGCGCGGGAGGTGGCTCTAGTGCTGTTTTCTGAGCTGCGGGTCCGCGAGCATGCTGCTGCGCCGTAGCTTGGCCGTCGCGGCGGGCTCGAGATCCGGGTCCTCGGGCGGCTGCGGCAGGGGCGTGGGAGCCGGCGGCTCGCCTCCGGGCCCTGGGTCGCCGGACGGCTTCGGCTCGGCCGGCTTCCCGCGGGCGAGTCGCGCCCGCTCTTCCTGGAGCTGCACGCGCAGGCCGGCGAGCTCCCGCTCGACCTTGCGGATCGCCTGCTCGCGCTCGTCGAGGCGCTCCCGCTCGGCCTTGGCCAGGGCGAGCTCCTGGGCGGCCTCGCGCTCGCGCTTCTCGGCCTTCGCGATGGCGCGGGCGAGCTCGTCGGAACGGTCCGGTCCGGCGGACACGGGCGCGCGCCGGCGTCCCTGGCGGCCGGCGACCTCGAGGCGCATCTCCTCGAGCTCCTTCGCGCGGGCGGCGACGTGCCGCGCGTGCTCGCGCAGCGAGCGCTTCATCTCCTCGACCTCGGCGAGGGCCTCCTCGTACCGGCCGCGGATGTCCAGCCCGTCGCTCACAGCAGGAAGTGTGTCCTCGAAACCGGACGGTCGCAACTTCGTTGGTTTTGCTGGCCTTCCTGCGACCGGTGGGGAGGGGCGGAGGCGAGAGTGAACGGGGTCTGCCAGGGAGTCGAGCGCGCGTCGCGCGTATGGCTGTGCGCGGCGATGAATGGAGCGTACCGGGATCGAACCGGTGACCTCCGGCTTGCAAAGCCGGCGCTCTCCCAGCTGAGCTAACGCCCCGAGAGAGCTTCCAGTGTAGAGACGGATTCGGCTTCCTACGCCGCGCGCTCGAGCCGCTCTTCGACGCGCGCTCTGGCGACGATCGACTCGCGATCGCCGAAGCGCAGCCGGGCGCGAACAGCGCGGTGCTCGTCCCAGAGACGGTCGAGCCGGGCGTCGATCGCGTGGATCTCGGCGCGGACGTCGGGGTCGTGCTGGTCGGAGAGGCGATGCCAGAGCTCGGTCCGCTCCTCGCTCAGGGTCTCGATCTCCGCGTGGATCTGTTCGAGGGTTCGCATGACGGCTTCAACGCTCCGCATGCCCGCCGCATTCCGAACGAATCCTCAGCGTTGGCTCAGGAACTCGTCACCAGGCCGGATGTCGCGGCGGCGGCACCTGCGGCCTCCCGCGGGTCGCGCGCAGCACGAGACCCGAACCGATCCCGAATGCGAAGCCGCCGATGTGCGCGAAGAAGGCGACGCCGCCGCCCGACTGCGGATGCAGCAGCGAAAGGCCGCCGGTCCACGCCTGCAGCGCGATCCAGATGCCGAGGAACCAGAAGGCGGGGATCTCCCGGATGAGGATGATCCCGAAGAAGATCAGCGTCAGGACGCGCGCACGCGGCAGGAGCACGAAGTAGGCGCCGAGCACGCCGGCGATCGCTCCGCTGGCGCCGATGTTCGGGATGCTCGCCGCGCGCGGGCCCGCGAACTCCAGCGTGACGAAGGTTTGGACGGCCATCGCCACGACGCCTGCGGCGAGGTACCAAAGCAGGAAGCCGAGATGTCCGAGCGCGTCCTCGACGTTGTTGCCGAAGATCCAGAAGAAGAGCATGTTCCCGAGGATGTGCTCCCAGCTCGCATGCATGAACATCCCGGTGAACACGCCCTGCCACCAGGGCAGGGCGTGGAATCCCGGCGGCAGGTGGCAGGGCCCGACGAGCGCGCATGGGTAGAAGCCGTCGCGGAAGACGTGGGCGTCGACGCCGGGGCTCTTCAGCTCCCAGAACCAGACGACGAAGTTGGCCGCGATCAGGCCGACCGTGACGATCGGCGGAGTACGCCCCGGGACGTTGTCGCGGAGGGGAAGCATCGGCGGAGTCTAGGCCGTCGTGCGGCTTGACATACAGCGACTCAGGTTTTATCCTGCGTGATGCAACAGGTATGTCCGTCTCAAGGAGGAACCACATGGCCACGCTTGTTCGCTGGGAGCCCTTCCGTGAGCTCGCCGCCCTTCAGAACGAGATGAGCCGCTACATGAACGGCCTTCTCGAGGGCAACGGCCAGGCCACGCAGAGCTGGGTCCCGACCGCCGACGTCTGGGAGACCGACGACGAGGTGGTCTACGCCTTCGACCTTCCCGGCATCCCCGAGGACGCCATCTCGGTCGAGCTCGACGACGGCGCGCTGACGATCACCGCCGAGCGCACGCGCGAGCAGAAGGTCGAGGACGAGAGGTACTTCCGCTTCGAGCGCCGGTTCGGCACGTTCTCCCGCACGATCGGACTGCCGCAGGGCGTGAACGAGGACGGTGTCTCGGCGAAGTACGAGCACGGCGTGCTCGAGGTGCACGTCCGCAAGCCGGAGCAGCCGAAGCCGCGCAAGATCGAGATCGGCGTCGGCGCCGGCCACAAGACGATCGAGGGCAAGGCCGAGAAGAAGTAGGCCCTCTCCCTCGCCGGCAACGCACGCACGGGCGGCTTCGGCCGCCCGTCGTCGTTCAGCCCGCGGCGAGCCCTTCGCGGATGCGGTCGCCCACCGCCGCGAGCTCGAGCTTCTCGCCGGTGACCTCGCGGAGCAGCTCGTCGGCGGTCGGCTTCTGGCCCTCCCCCCACAGCTCGCGCACCAGCGATCCGGCCTCGCGGCGCGAGAACCATGCGTTGCCGAAGCGCTCCCGGAGGTACGCGCGTAGCTGCGCCTCGAACGCCCAGGCGCGGAGGTACTCGGACGCGTAGAACGCGTCGTCGATGTCGTTGAGATAGTCGGCCGCCGCCGGGTCGACCTTCGTCGCCTCGCCGAGCAGCTCGACGTAGCGTGGCTGCATCTCCTCCAGATCGTCCGTCGAGTGGAACTCGAGCTCGTAGAGGAGCTTCGCGGAGTACCGGCGCACGATCCAGAGGAGCTGGGCCGCACCCTCCGCCGCGAGCTCGTACGGACGCGCGAGGTCGAGCCGGCGCTCGAGCCACACCGGGTCGGTGGTGAGGTACTCGAGCAGCATCGCCCAGCCCTCGGTGACGGCGTTGTCGCCGAGTCGCCGCTCCTCGGGCGAGAGCGATGCGTCCGTGTGCGCGAAATGCTCCGTGTGGCCGGCCTCGTGGAAGAGCGCGCGCCAGTCGTCGGGCCCACCCTGCGGCTTCACGACGAGGACGACCCGGCCCGGCACCTCGATCGGCGAGCAGAATGCGCGCGGGTCCTTGTTCGGCCGGTCCTCGAGGTCGAGCTCCACGTTCTGCTGGCCTCGCAGATCGATGCCGAGCTCGGCGAGCGTGCCCTCGAGCGCAGGCAGCATCCGGTCGGGCGGGAACGACGAGTCCCATTCGGCGGCGCGCCAGGCCCGGCCGACGTCCCAGCGGGTGATCTCGCCGAGACCGAGGCCGACGCGCCTCCGGAAGAAGCGATCCCCCGTCTCCTGCCAGAGGTCGTCCGTGTCGGCGAGCAGGCGCCTGCACTGCTCCGCGAGGTCGTCGAGAGGGAACCCGAAGCTCCGGTGCAGGTCGGCGTAGTTCTCGGCGCCGAGCCTCCGCGTCTCTTCCTGGACGACCTGCGCCGCCTGCAGCTCGAGCGGGTTCAGATGCTCCTCGGTGAGCTCGTTCCTCGCAGCCTCGAGGCGCTGCCGGACGTCGCGGTCCTCCTCGTTCATCAGGCGCGTCTTGAGCATCCGGAACGGGATCTCCTCGCCGTCCACCGTCGCCGTCAGCGTCGCCTCGAGCTCGGCGACGCGCTCCGCCTGCTCGCTCACGAAATTGCCGAGGTAGCCCCCGCAAGCGAACTTCCACAGCTCGCGCCGGCGCCGGTCGCCGTCGACCGAGGCGCCGAGGGCGCGCGCGGTGTCGAGCTCGGTCAGCCGCTCGTGGCGCTCGTAGATCGATGCGATGTCGTACGTCTCCTTGAGCCCCGCGAAATGGAGGTACGTCTCCTCGTCGAGCTCCGCGAGGAAGCGGTCGGCGTCCGCGCTGAGCGCCTCGATCTCCTGTTGCTGGAGCGGCTCCGGCATGCGGGTTCGTAGGATAGACCCGTGCGGGAGATCACCCTCAAGACCGAGCGCAAGACGCAGCTGGTCGAGATCACCGACCAGGTCCGGGAGGCTCTCGAGGGCGCGAACGGCGCCAGCGCCGCGCTCGTCTACGTCCCGCACACGACCGCCGGCGTGGCGATCAACGAGCGCATAGATCCCGAGCTCGTGACCGACCTCGAGAACGCCTTCCAGAAGGTGGTGGGCGACGACTGGGAGTGGCGCCACGACGACGCCGACGGGCCGAACGCCCCCTCTCACGCGCGCGCCTCGCTCACGTCGAGCCCGCAGGTGCTGATACCGCTCCGCGAAGGGAGCCTCGCCCTCGGCACGTATCAGGGCGTCTTCTTCTGCGAGTTCGACGGGCCGCGCGAGCGCAAGATCTACCTGACCACGCTGAGCTAGGGATGGCGGCGCCCGTCGCCAGAGGCGACGAGCTCGAGCTCGACGTCGACTCCCTCGCCTACGGCGGCAACGGCGTCGCGCGGCTCGACGGCTTCGTCGTCTTCGTGCGCCGCGGCCTCCCCGGCGACCGCGTCCGGGCCCGGGTCACGAAGGTCAAGCGCAGTCACGCCGAGGCGCTCGCGACTGAGGTGTTGCGCCCCGGCGCCGAGCGCGTGGCCGCTCCGTGCGCGCACTACCCCGCCTGCGGGGGCTGCCGCTTCCAGGATCTCGCCTACGGGGCGCAGCTCGCGCAGAAGCAGCTGCAGGTGCGCGACGCGCTGCAGCGGCTCGCGGGCGTCGCCGAGCCCCCGCTGGCGGAGATCCTCCCGTGCGAGCCGGAGATCTTCCACTACCGCAACAAGCTGGAGTACTCGTTCACCACGACGCCCGAAGGCCCCGCGCTCGGCTTCCACCGGGCTGGCCGCTGGGACGAGGTGCTCGCGATCGAGCGCTGCTGGCTGGCCGACGACCTCGGCAACGGGATCCGGGACGCCGTTCGCGACTGGGCGCGCGAGGAGGGGCTCGAGGCGTACTCGCAGGCCGACGGGAGCGGCTATCTCCGGCATCTCGTCGTCCGGCAGGGCCGCAACACCGGCCAGGCGCTCGTGCAGCTCGTCACCGCTCCCGGCGAGCGGTTCGAGGCCGGCTACCTCGTCGACGTCCTCCGCCGCTTTCCGGAGGTGCGGTCGATCCACTGGTCGGTGAACGACAGGCCCGCCGAGGTGACGAACCTGCCCACGCGGCTGCTCTGGGGCGAGGAGTGGATCGAGGAGGAGCTCTGCGGCCTCCGCTTCCGCGTCCGCCCCAACGCCTTTCTGCAGACGAACACGGCCATGGCCGAGCGGCTCTACGTGCTCGCCCGCGAGGCGGCGGGTCTCACCGGCGACGAGACGGTCTGGGACCTCTACTGCGGCATCGGGACGATCGGGCTCTCGCTTGCCGCCGACGCGCTGACGGTCTGGGGGATCGAGGTCTCGGAGGAATCCGTCGCGTGCGCGCTCGAGAACGCGGAGCTCAACAGGATCACGAACGCGGCCTACTTCGCCGGCAACGTCGGGGAGGCGGTCGAGGAGCTGCTCGAGCGCTCCGGCCCACCGGACGTCGTCGTCGTCGACCCGCCGCGCGCCGGCCTGGCGGGGAAGGCGCTGCAGCGGCTCGGCCGCATCGGCGCGCCGCGGCTCGTCTACGTCTCCTGCAACCCCACGACGCTCGCCGGCGACGTGAAGGCGCTGGGCGAGGATCACGGCTACGACCTGCGCCGGGTGACGCCGGTCGACATGTTCCCGCACACGCCGCACGTCGAATGTGTCGCGCTGCTCGAGCGGGCTAACGGGCCGGCCGCCTGAGCCGCCGCCAGAGCAGGTCGGCGTTCGCGAGCAGAAAGCCGGCCGAGAGGAACGGCAGGGCGGGGAGACCGTTGGCGTTCGTGGCGTTGGCGAGCACGAGCGTGAGCGCGTACATCCCCGTCATCGCGAGCCACGTTCGGCCGGGGCGGAGACGCCAGCGCACCGTCGCGGCGAGGAAGAGAGCGAAGAAGAGGACGTCGGGCGGGCCGAGACCGGCCGCCCGCCCGCCGGGCGCGACAAACGCGACCGCGACGGCGGAATAGATCTCGAAGTGGTGGTGGACGATGTGGTTCGTCGGCCCCGCGGCGACCGAGATCGCGTCCACGAACGGGATGACGAGCGCGATGATCAGGACCCAGCCGAGCTCCTCGAACAGCCAGAGAAACGCCCAGCCTCCGCACGTGTAGGCGGCGAGCTTCGCGAAGTTGGAGGCGAGATGGAGATCTGCCTCCCACGTCAGCACCGCCGCCAGCGCGAAGAGGACGAGACCTGCGATCACGAGCGCGCGCCGCGACCAGAGTGGAAGCGCGAGGAAGACGAGCGCGAGCGTCGCCGGCAGCACCCCGCCCGCGATGATCGCGACCGAGGGCCAGACCGCGACGGGTCGAACATGGGGCGCCACCGCGTCCCACGTCGCGATGCCGGCGGCCAAGAGGACGAACGCGGCCGCGCGCAGTCGCGTCCCGGCGTCCGCGATCAGTACGGGGGCGTCTCGCTCCACCAGTCGCCGAGCACCTTGAAGGCGTTCCAGAACGCCGTCTTCGCCGGCTGCTCGTCGAGCGACTCGTCGATGTCGGGCGTGACGAGCCCCTGGATCGTCGGCGTGAGCTCCTGGAGCTCGCCGTCGACCAGCTCGAGGTCGCGCGCGAGCGGGAAGCGCGCCGCGTTGAGGAAGGCGACCGCCGGCTCGCCCATCACGACGACCAGCTTCGGCTGGACGATGTGCAGCTCGCGCAGCAGGAACGGCCGCGACTCCTCCTCGTCTCCGCCCGCGAACTTGAGGCAGTTCGTCCCGTAGATCGCCATCGGGTCGACGTGCAGCCGCTGCAGCGACTTGAGGAGCGCGTTGCCGGCGCGGCCGTAGAACGCGACCCCCTCCTGCAGCTCCGACGCCTTCGGCGAGTACTTGAGGAGGAAGACGTCGGCGAGCGGATGACCCGAGCCGAGCACGGGGACACGCGTGCCGCCGGCCGCGTGCGCGAGCTCGTCGCCGAGGGTGTTGCTCTCGGTGATCGCCTTTTGCAGGTACTTCTCGTAGATCTCGTCGTTCGCCACGGTCACAGGGTGCCCCGCAAGGAGGTTCGGTATCAGAGGACCCGTTCCTTGGCCTGGGCCACCCACTTGAGCCCCTGCAGGTAGACGAGGGACTTCGGACGGCGCAGCACCTCGGCGTCGTGCAAGGCGACGAGGAACTCCTCCGGGCCGCTGAACCCGCGCAGCCGGACGGCACCCGTGCCGACGCCGGCGAGAACGTGCGCGTCGGAGCCCGCGCCCGGCGTGAGGTTGTACTTGCGCGCGAAGCGGAGCGCCTCGTCGTTGTAGGCCTCGAAGAGGAGCCGCGCGTTGTAGACCTCGAAGACGTCGATCTCCGCCAGGTGGCGGTGCAGCGTCGCAGGGCTCGGGATCGCGTGCAGCCGGTCGAACGGGTGCGGCAGATAGACCAGACCGCCCTGGGCGCGGATCGCCGCGATCGTGTCGCCGAACGACATTCCGGCCGGGATCTCCTCCCGCAGAAAGAGGCCGATCACCTCGCCGTCGTCCTCGGTCTTGATCTCCTCACCCGGGATCACGACCAGGCTGCGGCCACGGGCGAGCTCGACTGCCTCCAGCGCGCCGCCGAAGACGTTGTGGTCGGTGACGGCGATGGCCCCGAGGCCCTGCTCCTCGGCGTGGTCGAGCAACTCCTCGACCTCGATCGAGCAGTCGTGCGACCACGTCGTGTGCAGGTGAAGATCGGCGACGATCCAGTCGCGCTCCCCGGTCGGCCGGCGCGCGGCGGTGCTGCGCCTCCGGGACGCGAGCCCCTCGTAGATCCCCTCGACCCGGTCGGCCAGCGCCTCGACCGTCTGGGACCTCGCCGCGGTGAGGCTCTCCGCGGCGCGGTGGGCGAGAAACGCCTCGTCCTCGATCATCCGCGCGGTCTCGGCGGCGGCGAGCTCGGGTTGCTCGACACGGCTGGCCGGCGAGGCGATCGCGACCCCTGCGGTCTGGGCCTCCGCCACGAGCCGCTGCAGCCCGTCGGCGGCCGGGACGAAGATGGAAGCGGAGCGGAGGATCTCGGCGCGGGCGGCTCCCGTGCGCGCCGTGCGCACGCGCATCCTCCCGCGGAGCCGTCGCGAGAGCGCCGGCCGCGAGGCCGGCACCCGGGTGCGGAGCAGCACGAGTTCCCAGCCGGGCTGCTCCGCGAGCTCCCGCACGAGCGCGCGCAGGAGCGGCCGCTCGGTCTGCCGCCACTCCATCACGACCAGCTGCTTCTTCGGGGCGGGCGCGAAGAGCTCGGGATCGACCCCCTGCGGCACGAGCTCGTAGCGCCCCGGGAAGCGCAGCGCCGCCGCGCCCGCGACCTCCTCGCTCGTCGCGAGGAGCGCATCCAGGCGGGCGAGGAGCCGCTCCCGCTGCGCGCGTCCCGGCGGATAGCCGAGCCGCTCCGGCGAGAAGAACGTCGCCGCCGTGAGGGCCCCGGAGTCGCGAAGCGCGAGGTACGAGAGGCTCGGCAAGGCCGGCTCGAAGCCGTGCACCACGTCGAACCGGCCGCGGGCCAGCGCGAGCGAGAGGCCCGCGCGGACGCCGACGGGCACGCCCATCCGGCTTCGCCTCGAGATCGGCACCGCCGGGCCGATCGCGACCAGCTCCTCGCCGTCGAGCGCGCCGAGCAGGGTCCGTCGGCCGGCCGCGAGATCGCGGGCGCGGTTCGACGGCGCGAGGATGGTGACCGCGTGGCCGCGTCGCCTGAGCTCGCGGGCCAGCCCGTCCACGTGCTCGTTCACGTCGTGCGGCTGCGACCAGGCGAACGGCGTGACGAGCGCGATCCGCACGTCGACCGAGTCTAGTGCTGGAGCTCGAGCAGCAGCTCGTGCTGCCGGACCACGACGGCCGCCCCGAGCTCGCGCAGCACGTTCCCCGCCGGATCGGTCTCCGGGAGGTTGAGGACGCTGACCGGGCCGAGCGTCCGCAGGGCCCGCAGCAGGGGCTCCGTCTCGCCTGCCATCTGGACGAGCTGGACGGTGTCTCCGGGCTGCCGGTAGACGACGGCGCCGTCGTCGGTGACGAAGCCGTGCGCGTCGGCGTAGTGGGCAAGGGTCTCGTCGGCGCGCTGCCAGGGCTCGCGCTCCGTCCGGAGCCGGCGGATCCGCGCGTGCGCGTCCCCCGCCGCGACGTCCTCGGCGCCGCTCCGCTCCGAGAGGGACGGCGGCAGCGACCACACCTCGAGGTCGCGCACCGTCCGGTAGCCGAGCTTTGCGTGGAGCGCGATCGCGCCTGCGTTTTCGACGATCACCTCGAGCCAGACGCGGCGGACGCCGCGTTCCCGAGCCTGCTCGTGCAGCGCGCGCATGAGCGCCTCGCCGACGCCCGAGCGCCGCGCGCCCGGCACCACGCCGACGCCTCCGATCCAGGCGTCCTCGCCGCGAACACCGAGGTTCCCGAGCCCGACGGCCTCGCCGTCGCGGAACGCGATCCGCGACGCTTCGAGGTCGAGGTCGAACGCGTCGTCCATGAATGCGAGCAGCGTCACGTCCACGTGGAACGGGACGAGGTAGCCCTCGTACGCCGCGTTGAACAGCTCCGCGCGCTCGCTCGGCGCGATCGAGCGCGCGGAGCCGAGCTCGAGGGTCACTCGGCCGTGACCGGGTCCTCTAAAGGCGCTTGCCGGCGGTTCCGCTCGATGAACTCCTCGGTCAGCTCGTAGGCCTCGTCGTCGACGATCTGCTTCGGCGGCGACTTCATGAGGTACGAGCTCGGACCGACGAGCGCGCCCGCCACGCCGTTGTTGAGGGCGAGCTTCGCGAGCCGCACGGCGTCGATGACGATGCCCGCGGAGTTCGGCGAGTCCCAGACCTCGAGCTTGAGCTCGACGTTGAGGGGCACGCCGCCGAACGAGGAGCCTTCCATCCGGATGTAGGCCCACTTGCGGTCGGTCAGCCACGGCACGTAGTCGGACGGCCCCACGTGGACATTCCCGGCGCCGAGGTCGTAGTCGAGCATCGACGTGACCGCGTTCGTCTTCGAGATCTTCTTCGACTCGAGGCGGTCCCGCTCGAGCATGTTGAGGAAGTCGGAGTTGCCGCCGACATTGAGCTGCATCGTCTTGTCGAGGTGCACGCCGCGTTCGCGGAAGAGCGAGGTGAGGACGCGGTGGGTGATCGTCGCGCCGACCTGGGACTTGATGTCGTCGCCGATGATCGGGAGACCGCGCTCCTCGAACCGCTTGCCCCAGTAGTCCTCGCGCGCGATGAAGACGGGCATGCAGTTCACCATCGCGCAGCCCGCCTCGAGGATCTGCTCGGCGTACCACTTCGTGGCCGCCTCGGAGCCGACGGGAAGGTAGTTGACGACGACGTCGGTCTTCGTCTCCTTGAGAATCCCGACGACGTCGTCCGTCTCGCCGGGCGCCTTCTCGACGACCTGCGAGAGGTACTTGCCGAGGCCGTCGTGCGTCATCCCGCGCGAGACCCTGACTCCCGTCTTCGGCACGTCGGCGAACTTGATCGTGTCGTTCGGCTGCGCCCAGATCGCGTCGGCGAGATCCTCCCCGACCTTGCCCTTGACGACGTCGAAGGCGGCGGTGAACTCGACATCGCGGACGTGGTAGCCCCCGAGGTTGACGTGCATCAGACCGGGGACGAACTGGTCGTCCGGGGCGTCCTTGTAGTACTCGACGCCCTGGAGCAGCGAGTTCGCGCAGTTCCCGACGCCCACGATCGCGACGCGCACCTTGCCGTCGTCGACCCGGGAGCGGCCGTTCGTCGAGTTACCGTTCGTCGACATTCGAGCCTCCGTGAAGAAGTTGCTTGCGGACGTGCAGGATGCGCTGGACGACGGTGAGCCAGGCCGTCGCCGCGAGCAGCGAGATCGCCCACGGCAGGCCGCCCCAGGGGGCGAGCACGAGGCCGGCGGTGATCACGACGACCCGCTCGGCGCGCGAGCCGAGGCCCACGTCCCCTTTCAGCCCGAGCGCCTCGGCGCGGGCTCGCGTGTAGGAGACGAGGAAAGAGCCGACGACCGCCGCGACGGCGACGACGACCGCCCAGTGCCTCCCGTGCTGCGAGAAGACGAGCGCGATCGCCGCGAGCATCGCGCCCTCGCCGACCCGGTCGGTCGTCGAGTCGATGAACGCGCCGAACGGCGTGGACTTGCCGCCGACGCGGGCGAGCGCCCCGTCGAGGATGTCGAGCAAGGAGCCGACGACGAAGATGCCGGCGGCGAGCCAGAAGACGAGCAGCCTGTCGCTTCGGCCCTCGAACGGGACGAGGACGGCGGCGGCGAGACACAGCGTGACACCGGTCGTCGTGAGGACGTTGGGCGTGATGCCGGTGCGGGCCAGGCTCGTGACCGAGCGGCCGGCGAGTGATCTGGCCCCCGCCGTGTAGCCATGCTTGACACGCCGAAGCCTTGGAGTCGCATTCATCTCCAACATCGCAATCCTGCTATGGCGACTATAGCAGGTTTGCGATAGCCGGGCCGGCCGTCCGCAGGCGCCCGAGGAGCCGCGGCAGCCATGCCGTGGCGAGCAGAGCCGCGACCGCCACGCCGATTCCGGCGAGCACGTCGAGCACGTAGTGGTTCGCCGTCGCGATCACGCAGAACCAGACCCATACGGGCCAGAGTGCCCAGATCGCCTTTGCCCACACCGTCCGGGACGAGGCGACGAGGAACCACGCGACGATGAGCGCGTCGGCGGCGTGCAGGCTCGGCATCGCCGCGTACGAGTTCCCGAGCGACTGCAGCAGCGCGCTCGAATGGTTGACGCCGGCGACGAATCCCTTGTCGGGGAACATCCACGGCGGCGCCGTCGGCATCAGCCAGAAGCACACGAGGCCGATGACGTTCGCGAGCAGGATCGTGTTGCGGAAGCGCGTGAAGTGCTCGTGCCGGCGGAGATAGGCCCAGAGCAGCGCGAGGCCGATCACGGTGAACTCCGAGTTCCAGTACGTCCAGGCCGCGGCGGTGAGCAGGAACCGTGACGAGTCGGCGATGCGCTCCACGGTCAGCTCGAACAGGTGGTGGGTCAGGCGCCGCTCGAACGCGATGACGCGCAGGCCGTTGACGACCGCCCTGGCGGGATCGCGGTCGGTGAGGTGGCGGACGGCGAGGTACGAGAAGTAGAACCCGAACCAGATTCCGACCTGAAGCCAGAAATCCCGCCAGCCGCGAGGGAGGACCCTCCGTCCCAGAGCGACGACTCGCTCCATGGCCCCAACTCTAAACAGTGGGGTTACAGGAACGCCGGAGACGGCGGCTACCCGCCGATGTACGACATCTCGATCTTGCGCAACGAAGCCGTTTGCGCCGTGCGCAGCTCGGAATAGCGATCCGAGCGGCGTGTCCAGATCGCACGCAGCGTCTCGGTGAGCTCCTCGTCGGTCGCCCCCAGGCGGAGCGGGGCACGGAGGTCGTGCCCGCGGGCGCCGAACAGGCACGTGTAGAGGCGCCCCTCGGCGGACAGGCGGGCCCGTGAGCAGCCACCGCAGAAGGGCTGCGTGACCGAGGCGACGACCCCGACCTCGCCCGCGCCGTCGACGTAGCGCCAGCGCCGCGCCGTCGCGTCGGGCCGCTCGGCCTCCGCCGGCTCGAGGGGCCAGCGCTCCGAGATCCGGCGCACGATCTCCTCGGCGCTCACCACGTCCTCCAGGCGCCAGCCGTTCGTCGAGCCGACGTCCATGTACTCGATGAAGCGGAGGACGTGGCCGCTGCCCCGGAAGTGCTCGGCGAGCGCCGTGATGTCGCGGTCGTTGGCGCCGCGCTTGACGACGGCGTTGATCTTGACCGGCAGGCCGGCGGCGGCGGCGGCGTCGATGCCCTCGAGCACGCGCTGCACGGGGAAGTCGACGTCGTTCATCGCCCGGAAGGCCTCGTCGTCGAGGGAGTCGAGGCTGACGGTGACGCGGCTCAGGCCCGCCGCCGCGAGCGCCTCGGCCTTCGGCGCGAGGATCGAGCCGTTCGTCGTCAGCGCGAGCTCGAGCCGTCCGCCGTCCGCCGTCGGGATCGTTGCGAGCAGGTCCACGAGGTGCTCGACGTTGCGGCGAACGAGCGGCTCGCCGCCCGTGATCCGGACGGTGCGAACCCCGAGCGCGGCGAAGATGCGCACCACGCGGGCCAGCTCCTCGAGCGTCAGCAGCTCGCGGCGCTCGAGGAACGCGTAGTCACGCCCGAAGGCCTCCTTCGGCATGCAGTAGACGCAGCGGAAGTTGCAGCGGTCGGTGATCGAGATGCGCAAGGTCTCGAGCGGCCGGCCGAGGCGGTCGCGGAGCGGCTCCATCCCTTCAGTATGCGCGTTAGCGCTCGGCCCACACGCGGGCGAGCTCGACGAGCGTCGCGGCGGCGAGGCCCATGTCCTCGACGCAGATCCACTCGCGCTCGCTGTGCGCGTCGTGCCCGCCGGTGAAGACGTTCGCCGTGGGCAGGCCCATCTCGGTCAGCGCGGACCCGTCGGTGCCGCCCCGGATCGCGGTCTGCTTCGGCTCGAGGCCGACGCGCCGGATCGCCTGCTCGAGGTTCCCGATGATCTCCGGGTGCCGCTCGATCGACTCGCGCGGGTTGCGGTACTGGATCCGCTCCTCGACCTCGATCGTGCAGCGCGGCTCGACGGCGCACACCTCGTCGGCAAGTCCGCGCAGGAACGCGACGTGCTCCGCCAGCCGCTCGTCGTCGAAGTCACGGACGATGAAGCGCAGCTCGACCTCCGACGAGTCGCCCTCGACCACGACCGGGTGCACGTATCCGTCGCGGCCTTCCGTCGTCTCGGGCGAGCGGGTGTCCTGAGGGAGACGACCAAGGATCTCGGCCGCGACCTTGATCGCGTTCACGAGCTCTCCCTTCGCCCACCCGGGATGGATCGAACGGCCGTGGATGCGCAGGCGCACCTGCGCGCCGGAGAACGTCTCCGACTGCAGCTCGCCGGCGGTCGAGCCGTCGACGGTGTAGCCCGCAGCGGCGCCGAAGCTCTCGACGGGGAAGTGCACGACGCCGCGGCCGATCTCCTCGTCCGGGTTGAACGCGACCTTCACGGTGCCGTGCGGGATCTCCGGCTGCGCGGCGAGATGGGCGACCGCGGCCATGATCTCGGCCACGCCGGCCTTGTCGTCGGCTCCGAGCAACGTCGTCCCGTCGGTCGTGATCAGCTCGTGCCCGACGTGGTTCGCGAGCTCCGGCGACTCCTCCGGGCGGATCGTCTGACCCGAGTCGCCGAGCGGGATCTCGCCGCCCCCGTAGCGCAGGCGCTGCGGCGAGACGCCCCTCCCGCTCACCTCGCGCGCCGTGTCGACGTGCGCGAAGAGCGCGATCGTCGGCACCTCGTGCTCCACCGTGGCCGGGAGTGTCGCGGTCACGTAGCCGTGCTCGTCGAGCGTCGCGTCGGCGAGGCCCAGCCCCTCGAGCTCGTCGCGGAGGAGCCGCAGCAGCACGAGCTGGCCCTCGGTGCTCGGGTACGTGTCCGACTCCTCGTCGGACTGCGTATCGAAACGGACGTAGCGGAGGAGGCGCTCGGCCGCGTCCTCCGCCAGCCGCGCGGCGAGCTCCGTGGACACCGCGCGAGTGTACGTTCGGGACGTGCGCCTGCGCCTCGTCCAACTCTACGGCGGCCTGCTCCTGTACGGGATCAGCTCGTCGCTGCTCGTCCTCGCCGGGCTCGGGCTCGATCCGTGGGACGTCTTCCACCAGGGGCTCGCGCGGCAGACCCCGTTCGCGATCGGGACGTGGGCGATCCTCGTCGGCGTCGCCGTCCTCCTGCTCTGGATCCCGCTGCGGCAGCGTCCGGGGCTCGGCACGCTGAGCAACGTCGTCCTCGTGGGCGCGACGATGGACGTCGTCCTCGGGCACGTGCACGCGCCACACGCGCTGGCGGCACGCGTGGCCTGCCTCGTCGTCGGCGTGTTCCTGAACGGCGTCGCGACGGGCGCGTACATCGGCGCCGGCCTCGGGCCGGGCCCGCGCGACGGCCTGATGACGGGGCTCGCCGCGCGCGGACACTCGATCCGCGTCGTCCGCACGGGGATCGAGGTGACGGTGCTCGTGACGGGTTGGCTGCTCGGAGGGACGGTCGGCGTCGGGACGGTGGTCTACGCGCTCGCCATCGGCCCGCTCGCGCACGTGTTCGTCCCGCTCTTCGCCCGCGGGCGGCCGACGCCGGAGAACGCCCTGGAGGCCGTATAGCCGCCGTCGGGCTGGCGCTCGCGTCGGCGGTTCTCTTCGGCGCGATGAGCGTTGCCCTGCGGATCGCGCTCGATCGCGACCGCGACGTGGCGCTCGGCTCGATCGCCACCGCCGCCACGGCCCTCGTCGTCGCCCTCGCCGCCGCAGGCGCTGAGTCGCCCTCCCGCGGGCTCCACCTCTCCTCCGCCTGGCCGTTCCTCCTCGCGGGACTGCTCTCGCCCGGAGCGGCCCAGATCCTCGTCACGCTCGCCATCCGGGAGTCGGGCTCGTCGCGCGTCTCGATGGTCTTCGGGACGGCGCCGCTCGTCTCGGTCACGATCGCGCTGATCGTTCTCGGCGAGCCGGCCTCCCCGCCGCTCCTCGCCGGGGCGGTGCTCGTCGTGGCGGGAGGAGTGGAGCTCGCGCGCGAGCGCGAGCGCCCGGCGCACCTGAACCGGCTCGGCCTCCTCTACGCGTTGGCCGGCGCCACCCTGTTCGCGGTTCGCGACAACCTCGTCCGGCACCTCGCCGTCGGGAAGACCGCGGTGCCGCCGGCCGTCGCCGCCGCGGCCGCACTGCTCGGCGGGACCGTGCTGATCGCGCTGTGGGCGCGGCAGGGGATCGACCGCCGCTGGCTTCGCTTCGTCCCCGCGGGGCTCCTCTTCGGCGCGTCGTACGTCTCGCTCTTCGAGGCGTATTACCGCGGCCGGGTGACGATCGTGGCGCCGCTCGTCGCCGTCGAATCGCTCGCGGGCGTCGCGCTCTCGGCCCTCCTCCTGCGGGAGTCCGAGCTCGTGGGGAAGAGACTGCTCGCCGGCGTGGTGCTGATCGTGGCCGGTGGGGCGCTCATCGGGGCGTACCGCTGAGACCGGTACGACTTACCGTGACGGAAGCGCGACACACCTGCGACGGAAGCGTTGCCTCTGTGGGGGCATCCTGCTGTGGCGATGCCGCCAAGACCACGCGACGCCTCGGCCGGCGTCTTTCACGTCTACACCCATTGTGTCTGGGCGGCGCCGGCTCTCTATCGAGACGATGTCGACCGCCTCGAGTTCCTTCGGCGTCTCGCAGAGGTGACGCGGACAGTCGGCTGGACCTGCATCGCCTACTGCCTCATGAGAACGCACTACCACCTGATCGTTCGCGTCGACGACGGCGTGCTGCCTCGAGCGATGCATCGCCTGAACCTCGCATACGCTCGGCATCACAACGGCCGGCACGGCTTGCGCGGCCGCACCCAGTTCGCGCCTTACGGATCACGGCGACTGCATGACGACGCCGAGCTCGCGCTCGCCTTCGCCTACGTCGCTAACAATCCCGTCAGAGCAGGTCTGTGTTCCGCGCCGGCCGTCTGGCCGTGGAGCAGCTACGGGGGGACGGTCGGGGCCACGGCACTCTCGACATTCGTGGATCCGGGCGAGGTCGTCGCCGTGTTCGCGGGCTCGGGGATCGATCCAAGGGCGTCCTTGCGAGCTTTCGTCGAGGCTGCGTGACGCTTTCGTAGAGGTACGTGTTACCGGCCAGCAGGCACCTGGCATGCATATCTGCTATAAGAAGGCTTAGATTTTCTCACCAGAGGAGGCAGAACAGCACATGGCGAAGACCATCGGCATCGACCTGGGCACGACGAACTCGTGCATGGCCGTGCTCGAGGGCGGCGAGCCGACCGTCATCCCGAACGCCGAGGGCGGGCGCACGACGCCGTCCGTCGTCGCGTTCACGAAGGACGGCCAGCGGCTCGTCGGCGCTCCCGCGCGGCGGCAGCAGGTCACGAACCCGACCAACACGATCTTCTCGATCAAGCGCTTCATGGGGCGGAAGTTCGACGAGGTGACGGAGGAGATGACGATCGTCCCGTACGAGGTCGTCAAAGGCCCGAACGGCGACGTGCGCGTCAAGGCGGAGGGCGAGGAGTACGCCCCGCCGGAGATCAGCGCGATGATCCTCCAGAAGCTCAAGCAGGACGCGGAGGCGTATCTCGGCGAGACCGTCACGGACGCCGTGATCACCGTCCCCGCCTACTTCAACAACGCGCAGCGCGAAGCGACGAAGGACGCCGGCAAGATCGCCGGCCTCAACGTCTTGCGCATCATCAACGAGCCGACCGCGGCCTCGCTCGCGTACGGGCTCGACAAGGAGTCGGACCAGACGATCCTCGTCTTCGACCTCGGCGGCGGCACGTTCGACGTATCGGTGCTCGAGCTCGGCGACGGCGTGTTCGAGGTCAAGTCGACCGCCGGCGACAACCACCTCGGCGGCGACAACTTCGACAAGGCGGTCGTCGACTGGATGGTGGCCGAGTTCAAGAAGGATCAGGGCATCGACCTCGCCGCCGACCGGATGGCGCTGCAGCGCCTCTACGAGGCCGCCGAGAAGGCGAAGATCGAGCTGTCGTCCACCATGACGACGCAGATCAACCTCCCCTTCATCACGGCGACGCCGGAGGGGCCCAAGCACCTCGACCTGCAGCTCACGCGGGCGAAGCTCGAGGAGATCACCGCCGACCTGCTCGAGCGGACCGTGGGCCCGACGAAGCAGGCGCTCTCGGACGCCGGTCTCGACTCCTCGAAGATCGACCACGTCGTGCTGGTCGGCGGCATGACCCGCATGCCGGCCGTGCAGGAGAAGGTCAAGGAGCTGATCGGCAAGGAGCCGCACAAGGGCGTCAACCCGGACGAGGTCGTCGCCGTCGGCGCCGCGCTCCAGGCCGGCGTGCTCAAGGGCGAGGTCAAGGACATCCTCCTGCTCGACGTCACC
>DASRBX010000020.1:0-57614 GCA_035653395.1 Gaiellaceae bacterium | reverse complement strand
CCCTCGGCGACGAGAACACGCGGCGCGCCGTCAGCGAGGCGCATGCCGCGGCGTGGCAGGCGGCGCTGGAGTACCTCGAGGACGAGGCATGCGTCACGCGTCGCGGCAAGAACGGCGTCATCCGCGAGCACGCCGGCGGCTTCGTGGCGGCTGCCTACCAGCACCGCACGAGCCGTGCGCAAGATCCACACCTTCACACCCACGTGATCGTGGCGAACATGGCGCAGAGCCCGAGTGATGCGAAGTGGCGCGCGCTCGACGGCGAGGCGATCCTGAAGACCTACCGGCTCGCGGCCGGCTACCTCTACGAAGCGCATCTGCGGGCCGAGCTCTCGCGGACGCTCGGTGTGGAGTGGGCGAAGCCGCGGAAGGGATGGGCGGAGCTCAAGGGCGTGCCACGTCGCGTGATCGACGAGTTCTCGACCCGTCGACTGGCGGTAGTCGAGCGGATGCGGGAACGGGCTGCGAGCGGGTTCTACGCGGCCCAGGTTGCCGCCGTCGACACACGCGAGCGGAAGGAACAGGTGGATCTCACTGTGCTGCGCGAGGACTGGCGCGCTCGCGCCGCGGAGCACGGCCTGGGGCAGCGGGAACTGACATCCCTTGTAGGTCGATCGACCCGGCGTGAGCCGTCGGCTCGGGAGCTGCAGACGATCGTCCGGCGGCTGCTCGGACCGCTCGGATTGACGGAGAAGCGGACGGCGTTCGCAGCTCCGGCGCTCGCGATGGCGTGGGCCGAGGCGCTACCGCAGGGCGCGACCGTCTCCAGGATCCGGCGGCTGTGCGAGCGGTTCGTCGCCATCGACGGCGTCGAGCGCGTGGGTGAGGCGCCCGCGCCTGGTCGGCCCGCCCGCTATTCGACCTTGGAACTGATGCAGCTGGAGCTGGCGGCGCTCGAGCTCGTCGACCGCGGCACGGACTCCGACGCGCCGGCGCTCGAAGCCGACGCCGTTGACAGCTCGCTTCCCGACGGACTGTACGAACGACTGTCGAGCGAGCAGCGCGCGATGGTGCGCAAGGTCGCGACGAGCCGGGATCGCGTCGTCTGCGTCGTCGGAGTCGCCGGGGCAGGGAAGACGACCGCCGCGCACGCACTCGCGACCGTGTTCGCGTCGTCTGGCACCGACGTTCTTGGCGCGGCGCCTTCGGGCGTTGCGGCTGAGAAGCTCCAGGATGAGACCGGCATTCCCTCGACGACCATCCACCGGCTCCTCGATCGAGCGCAGCGCGGCGAGCTGCCGAAGCGTTGCGTGCTGGTCGTCGACGAGGCCGGTATGGCGGAGACGCGCGTACTGGCTCCCGTAATTGAGCACGTCGAGCGGATCGGCGGGAAGGTCGTGCTGATCGGCGACCCGTACCAGCTGCCTGCTGTTGGGGCCGGCGGCCTCTTTGCGGGGATAGTCGAGCGGAAGGGAGCTGTCCTGCTCCACGAGAACCGCCGTCAACGCGACGAGCTCGAGCGTCTCGCGCTGGCGAAGATCCGGACCGGGCTCGGGCGGGACTACCTGGCGTTCGCCGAACAACGCGAGCGGCTCGTCGTCTCGGAAGATCCGCTCGCCACACGGATGCGCCTTGTTGCCGACTGGTGGTCGCACGCCCGTTCCGATCTCGCTGGGAACGTCATGATCGCGCTGCGCCGTCGGGACGTCGCCGAGCTCAACGCGCTCGCGCGTGGCCTGATGGAGACGAACGGAAAGCTCGGTCGTAGCAGACTTACGGTTGCCGGGCGCGAGTTTGCCTCAGGCGATCGCATCGTTTGCCTCCGAAACAGCGACCGGGCCGGAGTCAAGAACGGCACGCGCGGCACGGTTGAGCGCGTCGAGAAGGCGAGCGGCGCGCTCACGGTTGCGACCGATCGCGGCGAGCGAGTCGAGCTAAGCCGCCAATACCTCGAAGCCGGGCACGTCCGCCACGCGTACGCGTTGACAGGCCACAGCGGACAAGGCGTGACCGTCGACCGCGCCTTCGTCCTCGGCTCGGGCGAGGCGCGCCTGCAGGAGTGGGGCTACGTCGCGCTTTCGCGAGCGCGTGAGGCGACTCGTCTCTACGTGACCGCGAACACCTTCGAGCGCGAGAGCGACTTCCATGAGCACGACGATCGCGATCCGGTCGCGCGGCTCGCGAGCGCGCTCGAGGAGTCGGCAGTTGAGCGGCTCGCCGTAGACCAACGGCCACATGAGAGCGGGCCCCGCCACGCGGTGCGAGCCGAAATCGATCGCGGTACGCCTTCCGTTCGCACGTCCGGGCAGCTTCGACTGATCGAGCAGGAACGGCTCGTTCTGCGACGCACACGCGACGAGGCAGTTCAGCGACTGAGCGAAATCGAGGATCGCCTCTCCCGCTCGCGATTCCGCGGGCGCAGAAGCGCGGCTGATATTCAGCGCCAGGCGCAGGAGTTCAGAACCGCGGCTCGCGTCGCGACCGAGCGCCTGGAGGAACTCGAACAGCGAACCGTGCGCCTACGTTCGAGGTCAGCACTGCGGTCAGTGGCACCCCCGACAAGATCTGTCGAGCGCCCGCAGGCGCTCGGCCTTGATCTCTAGAGCGAGCGGTGCGGATTCTCGTTTGGCAGGGGATTCGCCGCAAGCCGGACTCTGCCGTGGCGGTCCGCCTAGCCGTCACTCCCGAGACGCGCGGCGTAGCGAAGCACGGCCCTCGAGCTCCGACGGTGCTCAGGGGTCGCCCCGAGCTTCGCCAGTGCGCTCTTATGCTCCTTCGTCCCGTAGCCCTTGTGCCGGTCGAAGCCGTAGCCGGGGTAGCGCTCGCCGAGGCAAGTCATGTGGCGATCGCGGGCAACCTTGGCCACGATCGAGGCGGCCGCGATGGTCGCGCTGGTGCCGTCTCCGCGCACGATCCTCTCGTGCACGGGTGCCCCAGGCCCGAGTGGGACACTGCCGCCGTCCACGAGACGAAGCTCCGCCCGCTCCCCCAGCGCGCGTAGCGCCCCTTCGAGGCAGGCCAGGTTGGCCGGATCGAGCCCGATCCGGTCGATCTGGTTCGCAGGGATGGAGACGAGCGAGACGGCGTCCGCGTGTGCGAGGACCCCTTGGGCGAGACGGGCGCGCTTGCCGGGCGAGAGGCGCTTCGAGTCGTCTAACTCCTCGAGGAGATCCCTCCCTGGCCCGGAAGCGAGCTGCTCTAGGTCGAAGAGAACGCCGGCGGCCATGATCGGGCCGGCCCAGCAGGCGCGCCCCACTTCATCGACGCCAGCAATCAGGCGAACGCCGCGAGCGCGGTCGTGGGCAAGGAGGGCAGAGTCGCTCATTGAATGCGCCTATTCAAGCCCACCGAGAAACCGCATTCACCGGCGAACTAGCTGCGCGAGGCGGAGCTCGTGCGTGCAGCTGTTCGCAATGCCGCTCGTGCCGAGGTGACGTGCGGATGAAACGGGTGGCTCTCGTTAGCCGCGCAGTTCAGCGGTGGCTGCATCAATGCGATCACCGCGTCCTCGACCTCCCACGGTTGGTCACGCGCGCACCAAGTGAGCGCGAGGTGCGCGAACTGCCACTCACGCAGACGTGCGTTGCCGTCGCGGTCCAGAGTGACCTTCTTGCGTGTGGCGCGCGGGTTGAGCTTCAGCTCGCCCATAAGAAACGCTGCGAGAGCGAAGCGCAGGGTCGAGGACGAAATGTTGCCCCGCACGTGTTGATCGATGACACGAGACCGGACTGTCCCACTCGAACTGGCACGTTTCGGGCTGATGCCGACGTAGAGCAGGTCGAGGTCCGGTGCACTGGGATGGGGGTGGTGCGGGAGGCTGACTATCGAGCTTCGATCGACCCACCATGCGTAGAAGCCGGGCACTGCGGGAAGTCCGCCGGCCGTTTCAGGTTGGAGGCCGTTCTCAACCGATACGGGATGAGTGGCACAGAGCGAGGCGGCGACAGACTCGGCGTCGAGAACCCTCACATCCGGCCCGCGACCAGTGTCTCGAAGAGGCACTCGCGAGCTCCGGGGGCGGGAATCCAGATCAGGGACTCGGCCTGGGACGGGGCTCTGTCGAACGCGATTGCGAAGCCGCTCGCGGCGAGCAGCAGGGGGAGTGCCTCACGGAGCTGGTCGTCACGATGCTCGTGCACGTCGAAGCGGACGACGAACGCGCAACTCACCGGTCGCTCGAACTCGACGCGAAGAAGGAGCCGCCAGAGCGGGTCACCTTTGCTCGGCCGGAGCAACGACCAGGCTGTAGCTACGTGCCCGGCAGGCTCCGTCTCCAGGACCCGCGCAAGGTCGAGCACATCGCGACGCCCGTGCGACTCCACCCACAGTCCGACCGTGAGCCCGTCTCGCGGGTTTCCGTCGAACACCGTCGCTGAGACGCACGACAGCGCCTCACGCGACAGCTCCTCGAGCCGTTTCGTAAGGCGCTTCGGCGAGAGCTTGGTGAGATCTTCGGCGATGCTCATCACGCTACCGCTCCGGAAGCGATCTTTCGCAGCCGCCGATCCTTGAACCAGGGGCGGAGGCTGATCCGGGCCGGGGCGAGGTGGCCGTACACCAGCAGTCCGTGGCCCGGCTTCATCTCCCGCAGAACGTTCGCCGGCGCGATGTTCCGGTAGGCGACGGAGTGCGTTGTCGAGCGCCGACCCTCTGCGCCCGTCGTCGATGACGTCTGCCCGATCTCCTCGTCGCCGAGCAGTCGCGCGACGTAGTCGAGCGTCTGCCCATCAGCGATCCCGGAGAGGATCACCTTCGCGCGATGGTTCGAGACGATCGTCGGCGTTCGGTCCCTGCCGTAGACGGCGTTGATCTGCGACATGTCCTGGAAGACCGAGACGAGCTGGATGCCCTGACCGGCGCCAGTCGAGGCGAGTGTCGCCAGCTCGCGCAGGGGCGCGATGTTCGCACATTCGTCGAGCACGATGAGGAGCGCCGGGTCCACAGGGGCGCCGGTCTTGGCTGAGCGTTCGTAAGCACGGGTCACGATCTCCTGGACGAGGGTCGCGAATAGGGGCTGGAGCCGCCGCTGCTCGTGCGCTGGCGCGCAGAGGTAGGCGGTGTTGCTTCCGCCGTCGAGAACCCGCTCCGCACGGAGTTCGGACGTGAGCGCCGACGCGAGGACGCCGGGATCGGCATACGCAGCGAGAACCGTCTCGGCAGTCGTGTAGACCCCTGAGCGAGTGCGCTCGTCACGTTGCGACGACGCTTGGAACGCCGTGACCGCCGCGTTCTCGCCGGTTTCGTCGAGCGCCGCGAAGATTTCTTCCTGTTCCTGCGCGTCGATCCAGCGGACGACGTCCGCCATCGTTGCGTCGGACGTCGCCGCAGCGAACAGGACCGGCGCGAGCAGCTTGGCGGCTGCCGCGTACCAGAACTCGGCGTTCTCCACGCCCGCGTTCCCACGATGCGCGGCGGCGACGAGCCACGCGGCGACCCGCTGTGCCCCGGTCCACGTCGAGCACGACGAGAGAGGGGTCCAACCGCAGGTGGGCATTCCAGTGCTCCCCGTCGGGTCGTAAATCCAGACTCGCCCAGCCTGCTCTCGCGCGGCGAGCGTTTCTCGCATCAGGTCTGTCTTGACCGACGTCGCGACGACCGGTCCTTTCCACTCGAGGATCGCAGGGACTGCGAAGCCCGAGGTCTTGCCAGTCTGCACCGGGCCGACCACGATCACCGATTGGCGCGGCTCGGCCGCGACTAGGCGGCCGTCGACGACGCCGAGCGACAGGCGCCCCGGCACCGCCTCGCGGATTCGCAGCGGCTTGAGGTCGCGCCGCCGCGCCCAGCGCGTCACGGGAACACCGCTCCCTCGCCGCGAGCGAACGCGGATAGCCCCGAACGCGAGCCCGACCATCGGCACGACGAGGGCGGCGGCAGTGCCGTAGAAAACCGCCGGCCCCGGAAGCAGCGGCCTTTCGGTCAACGGCCATGCCGCAGCGGGATCGTCGAGATGTGCCGGGAAGTGTGCGAGCACCGCGCCCATATCCGCGGCGCCGACAGATGGCCACTGGCCCTCGAAGAGTCTCCCGGCAGCTTCTCCGGTCGCCCAGAGCAGCGCCGTCACGGCCGCAGCTACGGCAAGCGCGCCGAGCGCGATGGTCTCGAGCGGACTCGACTCCTCGCCCGCGAGCGGAAATCGCGGCGGCTGGCGCTCGCCTGTCACGCTGCCTTCACTGCCATGCGCGCGTCGGTGTCGACGAGCTCGTGCTCTGACGACGACAGTCGGTGCTGGACGAGGAACGATCGCTGCCCAACCTTCCAGAGAGCCCACCCACGCCGGAGATGGGGGAGAAGCTCGGCCTCGGTGTCGGTCAACCCGAGCAGCTCGCGTGTTTGCGGAAGCTGGTCGGGCGGCTGCGCGTAGATGACCTTCGTCTCGGCGTCGGCAAGCAGGCCCTCCGCGAGCCGCACTTCTCGACTTCCCTCGGCGCCGGTCGAGCGCAGGTCGGATAGGCGGTGCATCACGACGACGTTCTGCGCACCGAGCCCTCGCGAGAGCTTGAACGACTGCTGGAGCCACTCGCCGATTCCGAGGTTGGAAAGGATTCGCCACGCCTCGTCGACGACGACGATCCGCTTCGCGCTGCGTGCGTCGGTCTCCGCGTCAATCATCGCTTGGAGCCACGCGGTCGCACACGTCATCAAGATCCCGAGCGCGGTCGTGTGCGTGTTGAGCACCGCGCGAAGGTTGAGGACGACCAACGGCGCGTCGAGGTCGAGGCCGGCGGTTGTCGGCCCGTCGAACATCCCGCGCAGGTTCCCGGAGCAGAGTTGGTCGAGCGCGAACGCCATCGGGCGCACCGAGATCGCGAGCTCCTCGGACTGCATTGCGAGGGCGCCGGCCATCTCGGCCGTCGGATGGATCAGGATGTCGACGACGTCTGGGAGCGTTGGCTCGCGATCGCAGCGGCTCCGGAGTACGTGGAGCGCCTCCTGAGCGCCTCGCTTCTCCTCGGGCGTGAGCGGCCGCTCCAGCGCTGCTGCGGCGACGGAGTAGAGGAGGTTGAGCTGACGCTCCGCGCCTGCGCGCGGCGTGAGCGGGTTCAGGCGGACGGAGCCTCCGGGGGAGAGGGTGATCGGTTGCACGCCGAGCGCCTCGGCGAGTCGGTCGTACTCCCCCTTGACGTCGACGATCCACGCCTGACGGCCGAAGACGCTCTGGCGGAAGACGTACGTCTTGACCAGGCTCGATTTCGCCCTGCCGACGATGCCGATGACGACTGCGTTCGGACTCGTCAGCTCGCGGCCGTAGAGTTCCCATGGGTCGTAGCAGAACGAGCCGCCGTAGACGTCGCGGCCGATGTAGACGCCGCGTCCGCCGAGACCGCCTTCGGCCACGAAGGGATAGGCGGCCTGGATGTGCGCGGTCGTCGTTCGATGCGCGGGCTGTCCCTTGACGTTCACCGAAGTCCTCTACAGAGCGGCAGCGTGTACGTGAACGCCTCTTCCTGCTGCCCGTACAGACGCAATAGCTCGAGCCGCGCCATCTGAGCCGCGTGCTCGATCTCCGAGCAATTGCGCTCGAGTTCGTCGAGGCTTCGCGCGGACACGGAGACGTATCCGGCGAAGCGAACGGCGGCGTGTCCGTCGGCAAGCTCCTCCTCGCGTCGCGAAGTCGCCTCTGAAAGTCGACGACGACGCGCCGTCTCGACGAAACCGAACCGGCCGCGCAGTTCCTGATCGGCAAGATCCGTCGTACGAGAAGCTTCGGCTTCTCGAATCGCACGAAGCGGCGAGATCGGCTCGATCGTTACAGCAATCGAGCGAACCATCTGAGCATGCAGAAGCAAGGGCGAGAGGAAGGCCGCGCCGACTTCGGTTCGCGGCCAGCCGGCGATCCAGTACGTCGCGTGGACGGCGCCGTCGGCGCGGTAGGACGACCATGTCGTCTCGCTACCCGCCGGCCAGGCAGCGCCCTCCTCAAGACCGTCACGCTCGCGGTCGGCCGCGGCGAGACGAGCAAGCCCGGGGCGCGACCACGGATCGAAGGCCACGCGAATCGCTGAGGCGAGCATTCCCGGTCGGAGCGCGCCGACGACATGAATATCGGCGGAGCCGAGTCGCTCTGCGAGGCTCTCGACTTCGCGCAGGAGCACCTCGGAAGCACCGGCATCGGGGCCGTTCTTGCCGCCGGCGCGTTTGATCTGGCGCCACGCCTTCTTCGCGTCGATTTGGAGGCAGACAAAGAGCTCGTGGTCTCGCGTCACGGAAGGCGCCCCACTGACGAGATCGAGGTACGAACGCATCGGCAGCGCGTCCACGGTCGCGACGTCTCGATCCCACGCTTCACCGAGATAGCGGCCGATCTCGTCCCCGTCGGCCGGCACCGTCCGCTCGAGCCACTGGACCCGGCCGACGGGCGTGCCCTCGCGGGCGAGACTTGCGAGCACGCTGCCCCAGCCTGCCTGCCTCGCCTCCTGCTCGGAGCGATCGAGGAGTCCGAATGAAGTGACGCGCACCGCAAGAGTGGCGGTATAGGTCTTCGAGCGCGTGTCCTTGACGACGCCGATCGTCTCGCCTCTGAAAGGTGCAGCGAGGAGTTCGAGGCCGTGGACTGCCTCCGGAAGATCCACTGCTGGCTCCGGCCGGCCGGTCTCGCCGACTCGCACACCGGCGGCAGGGGCAAGAGACACCCGCCGGTGCCGGCCGAGCGTGCGTCTGCGTGTATGAGCGACGACGATCGGCAGCCATTCTTCGGCCGTTCTCCCGCTCACCGGCCAGAAACAGAAGGCGCCGACGCAGAGCACCAGCCCGAGCGCTGCGAACAGCCCGGCGCCGCTCGGCAGCGTCCGCAGTAGGACGACGGCCGCGGCGAGGCTCACAGCCATTGGGATCACCTGCGTCGCGCGCAGCGATCCGATGAGGCCGCGGCGTTCGAGCGGGCCGAAGCGATACCGCCTGATGTCGCTTTCTGGCATCGGTCAGTCTCCTTCTCGCGGAGGGCGCGGGGGTTGTTCTCGCAGCGGCGGTGGCGAGGCGGATTCCCCGCCTGCAGGCGGTGGCGGAGGCGTCGAGCGATTCGGTGGCGAGCTAGCGTCATCCCGCGACGGCGCTGACCGCCCCGCGCCACTCTCGGCCTGAGGAGACGGCGTCTGCGACTCGCTGCGGACGTACGTCGCACGCCCCGCTCCCATCGACGCGACGTCGGCCCGTGCGCTCGAATGCTCCCTAGACGTGGTCTGCGACGCCGCCGTCTCGCCTTCGGAGGCCGTGGGTGATGTGTACACGGTGCGCGGCACGCCGGAGTAGGCCGGAGAGGTTGATGCGCGCGACTGGCGATCCATCGCTTGGCGCATGTAGCTCGCCGGGCTGTGGATGCCTGCCGACCCGGCGGCGCCCGACATCGCCGCTCGCTGTCCGACGACGCTTCCGGCCGCGACTTCCATCATCGGGATCAGGCGCAGTAGGCCGAACGGTGACCACGCCGCCAGGATTAGGAGCGCAGCACCCGCGATCATGCGCTCGAAGACGCTGCCGTCGCCGGGCTGCGCGAGGCTTGTCTGAGTGATCGCTGCCGACGCGAGCCCGAGGATCGCGATGATCACGAATTTCGCGAGTATCACGGCGACGAGGAACTCCACGAGACGCCGCGCCCAGCGGCTCGTGGCCGGCCAAATCATCGCGACGAACGTGAGTGGGAGAAAGAAGAGCGCGACGTAGATCGCGGCGTCACGGATCACCATCTCGAGCCAGAGCACGAAGGCGCCGATCGCAAGGATGATCGCGCCGAGGAAGACACCGAAGAGGGGAACTGCTCCGGCGGAGGTGTCGTCGAGCGCGTTCTTGTACGCGTCGCCGACTGATTGGAGAAGGTTTCCTGAGCCGCCGCCCAGCCCTTGGACGACCGTAGCGGAGAGACCGTCGGTGACCGACACCAGCAGCTGCGTCGCGACGATCGCCGCGCCCGCGAGGATGAACGCCATCGGTAAGTAACCGAGCGCTGAGCGCAAAAGGATCCACATGTCCTGTCGCCACACCGCCTGGATCACAGCGAGGAGCAGCATCGGCAGGGCAAGAAGTCCGGCGACGGCGATCATCGAGCGGTACTGACCTGCGAACCAGTTGGCCTGAACATCGGGCGTCGCCGTCGCGTCGATGAGGCTGCCGACCTTGCCGGTGACCCAGACGGCCGCGTTGGTCACCCATGAAGTAACGCCGCGCATGACGAAGTCGCCCGCAGCCTGCGCGGCACTCCCGGCCAGATCGCCTGCCGCGTTGCAGACGAAGTCGACGCCCGGCAGATCACACGGGTTTGGGATCGAGGCGGCGCGCGCAGGCGTCGTCCCGGGTCCAGCGGCCACGACCGTCGACAGGACAGCGGCGAGCGTCGCCGCCGCTATGCGGATCGATCGGCTACGGCTCTGCATGTGAGAAGGCGGTGAAGCGCGGGATATCGGTGAAGAGGTCACCGATCGTGGTGGCATCCGCCGTCTGCGGAAGTGGAGGCGTCGGACCCGGCGCACTCGCGAACGACGTGACCTTCCAACCGTGCTCCCACACGAGCGACACGGTCTCGGTTCGCCACGACTGTTGTGGTTGCACCGAGGCGCCGCTGCCGACGATGCCGACGCGCCAGATGGCGACCTTCGCGGCCGAGGGCGTGTAGCTCTCGACGCGATAGCCGGCCAGCGCGGAGCGAAGGATGACCACTGGTGCTGGGACTGAGTCCACGGCCATTCGTGCGCGGACCTCGACTGCGCCCTGTACGTACGCACGCGCGAGCGCCGTACGCGCGCTTGACGCAGCTATTCGGTCCACAAGCCGGCGGATCCGCGCCGAATCGAGCAGGGCCGGGCCGTCGAGCAGTTCGACCGCGGACGCGGCGGCAGCTACCGCCGCGCTCTCCGTCCGCGCTGGCCGCGTCGGGCGCGTCGGCTTCGCTGGTACCTCCGCCTGCGCGGCGGTTGTCGTAGAGGCTGCCGGACTGCCACCGCGCGGCGCGGCGATCCGGCTGCCGATCCCGATTCCGAGCGCGACGAGTGCCAGCGCCGCCACTCCCTGCCAGAGCCATGAGCGCCGACGGTCTTGTGATGCGCGGCTGACTCGCAGCGGAGTCAATGGACCGTGTTGCCGAGGTTCTCGAAGAAGGCCACGATTGCTGGCGCTGCGCCGACTAGGAATGCGGACGCGGCGGAGACGAGCGTTCCGCGGCGGCCGACCGAGGCGTGGTGGTAGTTGCCGGAGTGAGCGCTGAGCGCCCAGACCGCTGCCGAGATCACGAGCCCCGCGAGCGCCGCGAGCAGCCCCCAGAAGGCGAGACCGTTGACGAGCTGCTCGAGTGCGGGGCTACCGGGGAGCCCGTTCGGGTCGGGCTTCCCGCCGATGCCGGTCGCGGCGATGAGGATTCCTGCGAGCGGCGACATGAGCTACGACCTCCTTCCGGACGTGCTGGTGAAGCCGGCGGCGATTGCCGCGGCGAGTTCGAGGTAGGCAGAACGCGTCTGGGGGCGAAGCCCGGCAAGCTCGGCCTCGGCGCCCGAGTCGAGGTGAGGGTCCCAAGGGATCCGCACGGACGTGCGACAGCGTTCGGCGAAGTGGTGCTCGACGCGATCGAGGTCGAGCGCACCGCTCGATCCGCGAATCGTGTTCAGGACGGCGACTGCGTCAGCGACGAGATGGTCGTAGCCGTTCCGGTCGAGCCAGTCGAGCGTCGAGCTCGCTGCGCGTGCGCCGTCGAGACTCGGTGCACTTACGACGACGATCTGATCCGCGGCGTCGAGGATCCCGCGGGTCGCGGACTCGAGGACGCCCGTGCCTGTGTCGAGGCAAAGGAGGTTGTAGTGGCGCTCGAGCAGGTCGATCGCACGCCGGAACTCGCTCTCGCCGAGTGCCTGGGTGATCGTCGGGTCGTCATCGGCCGCTACGACCTCGAGCCGGCTGCTCGCCTGTGACGTGTAGCCGCGTATGTCGGCGTAGCGCGTGATGTGCTCGACGTCGCACAGGAGTGACGCAACCGTCGCCACCGTCTCTCGGCGCACGCGATGGCCAAGGGTGCCCGCGTCCGGATTGCCGTCGAGCGCAATCACGCGGTCACCGCGGAGCGAGGCGAACGTGTGGCCCGCGAGCAAGCAGGTCGTCGTTTTGCCGACTCCGCCCTTGCGAGAAATGAACGCGATCTTCCGGCTGCCGGCGATCGGCGTCTTCACGCGCGCGACGAGTTCGCGATGGTGAAGCTCGGCCGCGCTCGGCCCGACGTGAACGACGCCCCCGGTCAAGCGATACACGCCGCGCCGCCACCCTCGTGCTGGCACGTCAGTCGCCGGTCGGAGCATGCGCTCTACGGAGAAGTCTTCGGCCGAGGCGGACGCGTGACCAGCCCTGGCGCGGGAGGCATCACCATTCGTCGGTACGGCTTCTGCGATTCTCTCGGCGGCTTCTCCGCCGAGGAGCGGCACGGGAGGCCCGTCCTCCTGCCACAGCGATTCCGCTCCTTCCAGTCCTCCGTTTCCGTGGCTCACCCTGCGCCTCCTCCGTGGATCAACTGGATCTGCTCTAGGCAGTAGATCTACTGTTATAGCAGTGGAAGCGCGGAAATGCGAATGATGACCGCGTATAGTGGGAAGATCTCGCCAGGCAGTAGATCGACTGCCTTCGGCGACCGAAGGAGACATTGAGTGACCTCGCGACAGACCGCGCTAGGGAAGCTGCTTCAGGAACGCCGCGAGGCGGCGGGATACTCGCGAGCGCGCGCTGGTGAGCTCGTAGGAATCAAGCCCGGGACGATCGAGGGGTGGGAGCTCGGCCGGGTTGCCCGCCCGCCGATTCACGATGTCCTCCGCATGGCCCACTTTCTCGGCATCTCGCCGGAAGAGATCAGCGCAGCGGTATTCGAGGACGCAGGCACTGTCGAGGCGGCGGCCGATCAGCCAGCTCGGCAAGAAAGAAAGAAAGGACGGAGGCGCCGTTCGGAAGCCGCCGTTCCGCTGCTCGAGGCCGGCTACCGCCTCTTCGGGTGGCATAGCGACGAGGAAGCGGCGCGCGCACTCAACTCGACGGCGGAGCAGGTGGGCCGCTGGCGGTCCGGCGCTGAGTCGATGGCATTCGCCGACTTTTTGACGCTGACCTCGATGATCGGCGTTGCTGCGGCCGAGGCCATGCGGGGCGACGACGCTCGCATCGCCGACCTCTCGGCTGCGGCGGAGGCGCTCGGCGTCGCCCCTGGCGTTTCGAGGTAGTACGCGCGCCTAGCGTCGGCGCTTCAAGGCGATCTCGTCCTCGAGCAGGTCGGCGAGCTCCTGCCCGGTGTCCTCGATGAGCTCGCGAATCCGGCCCTCCGTTCGCTCGTCCGTCAAGTTGAGCAGATCTGCGAAGGCGATCTGCATCGCCTGGATCTCCACGTTCGCGCGGGCAAGTTCGTCTCGCGCTCGCTCGGTGTCGGCGAGCGCGCGATCGAGCGTGTGATACGCCGTTTCCGCAGTTCGGATCGAATCGGTCGCGCGGAACGCCATGGCGATGCCGATCGCGAGGCACGCTCCAAGTCCGGCGACCGTCAGACCTCGACTGCCGATCGTCAGCCCGTAGCCGGCGACACCGCACGAAAGGAGGAGCCCGGCGAGTGAGCCGAGGAGGACGCGCGACGCGCCGACGGCGTGGTTCGGGATCCGTGCGGCAGTGGCGAGCCGCACTGGACGGTCGATGCGGAGAATCAGAGTGCTCGCCGCGAGCAGGGCGATGATCGCGCCTCCGCCCCAGGCGAGGGTTGCCCATCGCTCGTCGACGTAGCGGTTCTGGACCGCCTCGAAGGCATAGATGAGATTGCCGACGGTGAGGACTGCCTCGGCGAGCCCGAGCATCGCCATCGACAGAGGCAAGCCTTCCCAAGAGCGAAGCGCCGCCGATGCAACGAGCATGAGGATGACGATGCTGAGTATCGGCCGGTTGAGCGTGAACACGGACGAGACGTTCACGCCGTTCTCGAGGCCGTGGCGAACAAACGGCGCCGCGAGCGCAACGCCGGCTGCCGTCACGATCAGCGCGTCGAGGCTTGCCAGGCGGAATGAGATAAGAGAGCGCATCGCGATCACCAGCGCCGTGATCACGAGGAGCTGCGCGCCGACGAAGAAGATGTCCCAGACGCCGGGCGGGTGCGGGACCTTGTCGCCGCCGGTGACGTAGAAGACCTGCCAGACCGCGGACCCGATGAGCCACGAGGTCGCCGCGATCGCAAGGAGGAGCACGGGGCGGCGAAGGACGGCCGGCGCGCGAGCGTATGCCCACCAGACAGACGGCGGCACGAGGATCATCACGCCGGTGAAGACGAACGTGAGTACTGGCCGCGGCGCGCCGAACGCGACGGCGAAGGCATAAGTCACGAAGCCTGCAGCGCCGAGGAGCGAAAGCACGCGGAATCGTCTGGTGCCGCTTCGCGAAGGCGGCGAGAAGAGTTCCGCTTCATGCTCGTAAGCCGTCATGTGCTCCACACCACCTCGTGTCCGGAGCATGGCAGTGGTTCTACTGCCATCCTCTATGTTGACCATGAACGTGCAGAGCGAAACGCACCGTGGGGGGCCGGTGGATCCCGCGGATCTGCTCCAGGGTCTGATCCGGTTCGACACGTCGAACCCGCCGGGTAACGAGCGCCCCTGTCTCGAATTCGTCGCGAGTGCCCTCGCCGAAGGGGCGATCGAGTCGCGGTTCCTGGCGAAGGAATCTGACCGGCCGAACCTCATCGCCCGAGTGCAGGGGGCGGGAGAAGCTTCGCCTCTTTTGCTGTACGGCCATGTCGACGTCGTGCCGGCTCGGCCAGAGGGCTGGACACACCAACCGTTCTCGGGCGACGCAGTCGACGGCGTGATCTGGGGTCGCGGTGCCCTCGACATGAAGGGCGGCGTCGCGATGCTCATTGCGGCGCTCCTGAGAGTGGCCGGGCGAGCATCGCCTCACGCAGCAGACCTCATCCTCGTACTGACGAGCGACGAAGAGCGGGGGAGCCGACTCGGCGCGAAGTTCCTCGTCGACGAGCACCCTGACGTGTTCTCCGGCGTTCGGTATGCGTTCAGCGAGATCGGCGGGTTCACCGAGTGGGTCGGCGACTGCCGGCTCTATCCGGTGCAGGTGGCCGAGAAGCAGCGCTGCCTCGTCCGCGCGACCATCCGAGGCACCGGTGGTCACCCTTCCACCGTCGTCCGCCGCACGGCGGCCGCGAAGCTCGGGCGTCTCCTCACCCGCCTGGATAAGAGACGACTCCCGGCCCACGTCACGCCGCTCGGCAGACAGATGATCGGCGCGATGGCCCAGGCACTTCCCGCGCACCAACGGCTCGCGCTTCACGGCTTGCTTCGCGAACAGGTGACTAACCCGTTGATCCCACTGCTCGGGAAGGACGCCGCCCCGCTGGACGCCCTGCTCCACAACACCGCCACGCCGACGGTCATCCATGGCGGCGACAGCTCGAACGTGATTCCGACGGAGGTGACTGTCGACCTGGACGGGCGCGTGCTGCCTGGGCACACGCCTGCTGAGCTCGTGCGGGAGCTGGAGGACTTCGCCGGCGACCTCGCCGAGTTCGAACTCATCGAGGAAGAGCCGCCTGCGCGTGCGGAGCCAGACATGCGGCTGTATCCGATGCTGGCCGAAATCCTGCGGCAGAAGGATCCTGAGGGTGTTCCCATCCCGGCGCTGCTGCCCGGTTACACCGATGCGCGCCACTTCGCGCGTCTCGGGATCCAGACGTACGGGTTCCTGCCCATGCGCCTGCCGAAAGAGATCTCGGTCGACCTCATCCACGCCCCAAATGAGCGCGTGCCTGTCCAGGCGCTCCGATTCGGCACGGACTGTCTCGTCGAGGCGATCGACCGATATCCGGCTATGGCAGGGAATCAACGGTAATACAGTAGATCAACTGTTATAGTCGCGCGGCCATGACGACTCAGCGAGGCGAGGCCGCGTAGATGACCACTACCGCCGTCGCCGTTCCCGGACGGAGGCCCGTTGCTTCAAGGGCCGTCGTAGCGGCAGCGCTTCTGATCTTGCTACTCGTCGCACTGATCGGCGGCCTGGCGACGCAGGAGATGACGACGGGGACATCCCAGCCGTCTCCCATCGCGATCGCCGATATCCCGACCGACTATCTCGTTCAATACGAGCGGGCCGCGCTGAGATTCGGCGTCGACTGGGCCGTGCTCGCCGCGATCGGGAAGCTCGAGTGCGACCACGGTCGCAGCCAGGCGCCGGGCTGCAATCCGCCGGGCACGATGAACGCGGCAGGAGCGACAGGTCCGATGCAGTTTCTCGGCGGGACCTGGCGCACAGGCACGCCGCCGATGACGGTGCCACAGCCCGGACCGCCGGTTGCGAACGGGGAGGGGTACGCGACGGACGGCAACGGCGACGGGATTGCCGATGTCTGGAATCCAGCTGACGCGATCGCGAGCGCCGCGCGCTTACTACGCGCGAACGGTGCGCCTGACGACTATCGAGCCGCGATCTTTGCCTACAACCACTCGGCGCTCTACGTGTCGAGGGTGCTCACACAAGCCTCTGAGTACCGCGGAGCATTCGCGCCGGGCGCGACGGGCGGAGCCCTGAGCGCTCTCGCGTGGGCCGTTGCGCATGTCAGCTACTTCAACGGTTATAGCCAGGGACCGACGACGGATCGCGGGGGCTCCGTGGCCGATATGCAGAGCCGTGAGCCGGCAGGCACCACCTGTGACTGCTCGATGTTCGCGCGCTGGGCTATGGCGCAGGCGGGGATCGACATCGGCTCGACGACGGTTCAGCAGTGGCCGGCGAACGGCCTCTTGCCGGATACGGAAACAGCTGCAGCCACTCCCGTCGTTGTGCGCGGCGTTGGAGCGGATCCGCCTCCAGGCGGTTACCGCCCGGCAGATCTGATCTTCTTCGGCCACGGCGCCGGGGACGCGGGTCACGTCGCGCTCTGGCTCGGCAGCGGCCTGATCGTGCAGTGCTCCTCGAGCGGCAACGGCGCCAACATCCGACCGCTCGACGGCTACGTTGCCCCGACGGGGTGGGTTCGTTGGCGACTCGGCTGAGCTCAGAGCTCGACGCCGCGGCCCAGTTCGAGCTCTGCGAGGCGCCGCAGATCCCTGAGCTTCTGCTGGTCCTGGTCCCGACCGAGCGCCGCGAGCATTCGCGCGAGATCGTCTACGGAGGCGACGGCCGGCCTGATGCCTCGGCCGAGCGGCTCGCGTGTAGCCGCACGGCGGAGGTCCTCGTAGCCCCGCGTTCCCTCCGGTTGCTGAACGACCTTGAGCTCGCCTCGGTCGGTTGAAAATGTGAGAACGGCGTCATCGCCGTTCGCGTCAAGGGATGCGGCGTGTCCATCGGGGTTTACGGCCTCAAGCTCCCCGAGCGCAGCTTCCAGCCGCTCGAGGTTGTCCGGCTTGGGAGACGGCACGATGTCGACTCCGCGCGTCACTTCTTCTGCTCCTTGCACGACCCGCCCGAAGCCGCCGATCACGATGTACGCGACGCGATGCCGGTCGAGGACTCCTAATAAGCCGAGCGGGTCGAACTTACGCCGGGATTCAGCCACCGGAGTCGTCCTGCTCCACGGCCGTGAGGAGGCGCCGGACCCTGCGCTCGGGTGACAGAAGCAGGTTCTTCTGCAGCCGCGCGACCCGGTCGTCGTCGTACGGCATGAGTTCCAGTGGGAGGTCGAAGCCACAAGCGCGGACGAGCTCGAGGAGCGTTTCGAAGCTGGGGGCGACGACCGCCTGCTCCCATCGAGCGATGACGGAGCGATCGCGCCCGGTCCGCTCCGCCAGCTCGGTCTGCGTCAGGCCGGCTCTCAGCCGAGCTTCGCGTATGAGGGAGGCGCTGCGCATCGTCGGCAAGTTTACTTCTTGAGTTGCGAGAGCACCACTATGCAGATATGCTACGCGATGTCGAATGAGCACGAACACGAAGGATCAACGAGCTTTGGGACGTGCTGACGCGACTGTAGGGACGGGAGTGCCAGTCGTCCTCGTGCAGTTCTCGACCCGCCTAGCGCCCGAGTTGCTCAGCCGACTGCGGGTTGCGGCACCGCAGCTCGGCATGCGGCAGTCGGACATCGCGGCGGCGGCCATCGACGGCTACCTCCGAAGGCACGGCTTCTGATGATCGCCTCGAGGCGGGTCAGCGCGGTTGACTACTACACCGACGTCGTGTTGCCCGAGCTCTACGAGCGGCTCGACACGGCGTTTCCGGAGTTCGGCTGGCGACGCGACGCGCACGGCTGGATCGCGACGAACAACGAGTTCACGCACCGCGTGCTCGGCGTACGCGCAGAGAGGGTCGTTGCCCATGCGCCTGTGCCACGCGGATTCCTCATCCATGGCGGCGACGCGACGCTTTGGACGGCATACGTCGCCGGCGGTGCCGTCCCGCGCGGCGACAGCTTCATACAGGCGGTGGTCGAGATCGCGCGGCGGGCGGGTGTGGACACGGCGCCGCTCGAGCGCCCCGTACCACGCGATCGTCGCGCGGACATCCTTCATGACTTCTTCACCCTCTGCCGATGGGAACTCGCCGCGGAAGCGGGTGCGCCAGCGCGCGAGTATCTCGAGCAGCGTGGTCTCCCGCGGGAGGCGATCGAGCATTGCGGCCTCGGAGTCGTTGCCGCGCCCGGTGCAGTTCGCGATTGCCTCCGCTCGTCTGGCTACTCCGATGCCGAGATCCAGCAGTCCGGCGTACTCGCCGACTCGCGCTGGCCTGGACGGCTCTGCGGAGGCTGGCGCGACGAGCGTGGACGGATCAGGACGCTTTGGGCGCGGTCACTGGAACCCTCTGACGGCGAAGTGCGGTACCTGTACCTCCGCGGCGCGAGCCGAACGAACCTGCCGCCGTATGGGTTGTCATGGGTTCTGAAAGAGACGCCGCGACCGCGTGACGTCCTGCTTGTTGAAGGACTGCTCGACGTACATCACCTCCGTGCGCGAGAGATCAGGAACGTCGTCGCGCTCGGGGGGACTGCGGTTAGCGCGGTGACCTTTGAAGGGCTCGCGCGCGCGGGCTTCGAGGGCGTCACGATCAGCCTTGATCGAGACGAGGCCGGCCGTGCCGCGACTGCTCACGCGGTCGAGCGTGCTGCGAGCGCAGCTTCGAGCCCGGCCGTCTATGTCGTCGAACCCGAACAGCTCGCGCCCGCGAAGGATCCGGATGCCTTCGTGCGCGAACGTGCGCAGGATTGGCCGTCGGTCATCGAGAGCCGGACGTGCGGTGTCGTGTGGCGCGCTGTCGAGTTCGCGCGCGGGATCGACTCCGCGAGCCCGCTGCCCGCGAGACGACGTTCTATTGCCGCCGCAGGAGAATGGCTAGGCAGCCTGCCGCCTCGGCTGTCGTTGGAGCAGGAGGACGCAGTCCAAGCCGTGGCGGAGCGATGCGGCTATTCCCCTGAGGCCGCAGCGCGCACCTTCAGGGCGCGGTTCTGGCGGGATCTGTCGCGAGGTTGCGAAGTCTCAACAACCACAGCGGTGCGGCAGCTATGAGTGCCACCGAGCGTCAGCACGGCATCTTCATGGACGAGGTGTGGCTAACGCCGCTCCAGATCGCGCGCCAATTCGGTTACGCGACGGACAAGCCCGTCCGGAAGGCGATCATGCGGGGCGAACTGCGAGCGACGCGTGCTCCATGTGGGCGTAAGCTCGTCGTTGCGGAGACGGAGGTCCTGCGGTGGATCAAGAGCGCGCTCGCATTCGAGCCGCACCCCGCCGGCGTAGAGCAGTCGATGAGGTCCGCCCCCGCAGGCAGCCGCAGTGGCCGGCGGTCTGCAATGCCGCGTCTGCGCTACGAAGCGCGACGCAAGCCGTCCGCATGATCGAGGTCCGGGAAGGTCGTCGGTCGCCGTACCGCGTCCGCCGGCTTGGCGGGAGATTGACCGCGTCATTCGAAGTGAAGGCTGCAGCAGAACTTCAGGACGCGCTGTGGGCGCGGTGGGGGGAACAGGTCCCTGTGCTCGTCGACCAGCCACCGAAGCTGGCGCGTTCGCTCGAGACTCAACTTTTCAGCGGCCGCAGAGGCGGCACGATGCCTCCTACCTTGCTCGCGGCCCTTCTGGCGGCGCACCCGGCTCGGGATGATCCGACCGCTCGGTTCGTCGACGACGGGGGCCCACTGCTTGGCGAGTACGTCGTCGACTTCTTCCCCAGGTGGGCTGAAGGGAAAGTCATCCTGCGTGGCAGCTCGTCACGGCCGAAGGCGAAGAAGACGATCGACATCGTGCAGGACGGACTCCACCGCATTGTCTTCGAGACACAGTGGAAACGCGACGACCACGGCTGGCGCGTTCGCGACGAACGTGGACAGCTAGTCGATCTCGGTTGGGCGAATGCGGCAGCCGCGTGGATCCCGCTTCGGGAGTTCGATATCGAGCACGTTTTGGCGCTCGCGGAGAAGGTCGACGCGGAGAAGATCGGCAAGGAGGTGTGGCGGAAGGTCAGGAGCTTTCTCAAGCAGTTGATCGATTACGCCCAGCTCAAGAAGGACTTTCCGCGGGAGCGCGCGAACCCGGTCACGCTCGTTGCGCCTCCGCCTCAGACCGGCGTCAAGCTTGTCCGCCGACCGTACCCGCCCGAGATCGTAGAGCGGATCAGAGCCGATTTCCTCGCGCTCGAGGAGATCGCCCGAAGAGGTTCACGTCGATGGCGCGGTCGAGAGGTCGAGACACCGGCCGGCGTACCGGTGCCGCCCACGCCTCTGTTCGCCGCGACCTCGGCCGACCTCGTGGAGGCACTCGCGTACGGTGGGTTCCGCCCGGGCGAGATCCTCGCCGCGTGCGGGCGTCACCAGTCGCCCGACGACCTAGGCTCGAAGTACCTCCGCATCTGTCAGCGGAACGTCGACGGAGTCATCGTCCCGGGCACGAAGTCGAGCCGCTACCCGGAGAAGGACGTCTTCTTGCTCGGCCCGCTGCCGAAGACGATCGCGAGGCGAGCACGCGAGGCTGGCCCCGACGGCCTCCTGTTTCCGTATCCCGGTACCGATCGTCTATGGACGGAGAGCGAGTATCGGAACTGGCGCGAGGACTACTTCGTCCCGATCGCGCGCAGCCACGGGCTCGGGAGCGAGTCAGACGACCCGTATGCGCTGCGGCACATCTACGCAACGCTTCGCATCGCAGCGCATCACCCGACTCTGTATATCGAGAGCTCGATGGGAACGGGTCTCGTTGGTCGAGTGTACGGCGGTGTCATCAGACGGTATGAGGGCAAGGGCCCGCTTGACATTGACGTCGAGATCCGCGACGCACGGAAGGCGTCGCGGCAGCGCGCCTAGATGAACAGCCGGTAGTCGTAAGAGACGGGGCCGAAGCGCTCGAGCAGCACGCCGATGCGCGCGATCGCGTTCGACGATTCGATCGTTGCGGGGTGCTTGCTGTACAGGTCGAAGGTGTTCCAATCCATCTTCGACAGGCCGAGGATCTCGTCGGCGACGGTCCGGAACGGCGCCGTCCCGTGGTGCCGGGTGATCATTAGCGGCGCGGGAATGCGGCTCTTGCCCTGGTAGTAGGTCTTGCCGCCGAGTCCTGCGGTCGCGCCGTGAACCCAGATCAAGGCGCGCTTCTTGTCGAGCACGACAGCAGCGCCGCGGCGCACTGGGAACGGATCGTCTTTGAGCGTGCCTTGCTGCACGCGCGAAGCGATGTAGCGCAGCGCTGGCTCGACGGTGATCTCGAGCATTTCGACGTCGTCGATCCCCTGAAGCCCATCGAGCAGGCCGGCCCGCTCCTCGGGCATGAAGGGGGTGCGCTTCTGGAAGACGACGCGCGTCGGCAGCTTGTTGCGCCACTCGTAGAACAGCTGCCGCGAGTTCTCCGCGATGCGACGCGCGTCGTCGCGGCTCATGTATGGGTTCTTCCCGCGGATCAGAGGCTCGTCGAGCTTGCTCAGCCGATAGCGCATGCCTTCGCCGGTCGAGCTGTACAGGTGGCTGCATCCGAGAACAATCTGCTTATCTCGTGTGCTGCCGGTGACCGGGCTGAAGCCGAGGCCGACATACGCGGTGTCGCCGTCAGCACGGTCGAGGATCCACGGCGTGCGCATGCTCTTCACGTAGAGCTCGAGCGCGAGCCACCATACGATCTCGCCCTGATACTGCTTCGCCAGCGTCTCCTCGCGCAGGAACTGCGTCGCGATGCCCTTCTGCACGCAGTACGCCTTGATGAAGTCGTGCAGGTCGAACCCCGCGTACTTCTCCCACTGCTTCCAGCGCGCCGGAATGAAGATGACGACCACGTTCGGCGCGGTCGTGGCCGCGAGCCGGTCGATCCCGTTGCGGATCAGCTCGCCGAGCGCCGCGGCACCCTGCTCGGTCGACTGGTCGAGGAAGGTCTCCGGCAGGTCAACCCAGCCGTTGTGTCCGCGGTGCGGCAGGTCGAGCGGCAAGCCGAACGTCTGCGCGAACCCGGCATACGGCAGCAGGTACTCCTGCTTGCTGTTCGGCTGCGCTGATTGGTTCAGCCGCGCCAGGTACGTCTCGAGCTTCGACGCCTCTGGCGCTGGTGCGATCACGCCGACACGGACGGTCGGCGCAAGCCCGCGCGCCGTCAGGCTGAAATCGTACGGGCGGTTTTCGACGAGCCCGCGCATCGGATGCGAGTCGCGCACGAAGCTGTCCCCGCTCTTCGCCGCGAACAGCAGGTCGGGCTCCTTCAGCCGCACGCCGTCGTAGATCGAGTTGCGCGCGACCGGTGGCGGCAGCGTGATCGGCCGCGCGCCGTTCGTGTCGCCGAGCTTCGCCCATACCGGCATGTGCGACAGGTTGAACTTGAACGTCGAGCCGGAGTCCGCCGGGAACTCCAGCCGAAGCGCGCCCTTGTCGAGCAGCCGCTTGCGCCACATGTTCAAGGCGCCGTTGAACTTGCTGTTCCACTGCTTTCCGAGGATCTGCCGCTTCAGCTCGCGATCGACGTCGAGGTCGGCCGGCTCGCCGTTCTCCGTGAACGTCTTGATCGTCGGCTTCAGCACCAGGAACTGCTTTCCGGCGTAGCGACGTAGGAAGAGGAGCACCGCATCGTGGACGAGGTATGGCGTCCCGCCGACGCGGATGCGCTGGCTGACTTCGCTTGACCACAACACCTTCTCGCCATCGGTTTCGAGGCCGTGCTTCTGCGCAAACGCGCGCACAAGCGCGCTCAGGAGCAGCGAGATGACGGCGCCGCTGTCGCGGGCGAGATCCTTCGCGATGATCGGGACGCGCTCGATCTCGCCCTTCATCTCGCCGGCGAACAGCTCCTTGACGTCGTCAGTCGTCCCGAGCGCAAGGACGTGCCCGCGCTCCGGCACCGCGACGACGTTCTTGCCGCGCGTCTTCTCCCTGAGCTCGCGCCACGGGTGCTCGCTGAAGGACTTCGGCTCGAACGACAAGAGCTCAGACGGCGGCTCGATCGGGAAGGCGTTGCTCTTGATCACGTCGACGACCTTGTCGATCTCGACCTCGAACGGCTCCGGCTCGGCGTCGTCGTGGGCGAGCGCGTACAGCTGCTTCGCCTCCTCCTGCGCTGTGCCGGTGAGCGTCGCGAGCGCGATGCGCACGATCAGGTCGTCGAAGCCGCGGGAGGCGACGTAGAAGGCCTCGCGGCCGGCGTCGACGGCGATCTCCAAGAGCTCGCGCACGTGTGCCGGGATCTCGTCATCGAAGCCGCACCAGTACAAACGGCCGGCGCCCGCCTGCGCGTACGCGGCCCCGAACGCCTCCATCACGGAGGCATCGCGGCCGCTGTACCCGGAGACGATCACGCTCGTGTCGCGGCAGTGCTCGATGAGCGCCGAGCGGAGCGTTTCGTCCTGCTTGCGCGCCTCCTGGTCCGTGTTCTTCAGCGCGTCGTAGCGGTAATCGCCGTGGAGTGCGACGTGCAGGAGCTCGCCCGCGGAGGCACGCCGGATGCGGTGCGTGGAGTCGAGGCCGGCTTCGATCACGACGACACCGGCGGCGGTTGCAGCCTGCGCGCCGAGCGAGTCGAAGTTCGTCGTCCAGACCTCCTTGATCACGTCGTGCTTCGCGAGCAAGGCGAGCCCGCGGTAGCCGACGAACGGCTCGACGCCGCTGCGCAGGCTCTCGAAGTACGCGCGCCGGTCGTCGGCGATGGGGTAGCACTGCTCGACGTAGAAGCCGTACTCCTCCGAAGAGCCCAGGGCGGGGTAGTGGCCTTCCCGGTCGAGCCACTGCTGGATGCGGTCACGCACCGACGGAAGCGACGTGTCGCGGAACTGAGGCTCAAGGCCGACGTTCTTCGTGATGAAGATCTGCCGCTTCCACTCCCAGATGCAGTTCTCTGCCGATTTCACGCCGGAGGTGATCGACGCCCCGGCGCCGAGGAACGAACCGTGCCGCTCCGACTTGCGCAGGGCTACTGAGCGGACGAGAGCATCCAGGGAGAGCCTCATATCGTGCGTCGCGGCCAAAAGGGACCGGACCTTACGCCCACAAGCGGACGGAACTCACGAGTCGCGCGCCAACGCCTCGACCTGTCCCCAAAAACTGTCCCCAAAGGCTCGGGTGCCTCGCTCTCGCACGGTGGGCTGACGAGCAGACCAGGAGAAATGCAGGCGTTTTGTGGAAGCCCTCTGACGGACTCGAACCGTCGACCCCCTCCTTACCATGGAGGTGCTCTACCAGCTGAGCTAAGAGGGCTGGGGAGCGGATTGTAGCCCCGGCCCGGGCGGCCGACCGCCGATGCGCCCCGTAGCCTCCGCGGCCGTGGACGTGCGCCGGACGCTTCCTCCCGCCGAGGAGCTCGGCGAGTCGCCGCTCTGGCCTGCCGCTGCGATCGTCGGCGCAGCGGGCCTGTACGCCGACCTCCCCTCCCGGTTCATCACCGGCGGAAGCGCCGGGACATTCGGCGTCGTCCGCTGGGTGGTGCCGGCTCTGACCGTCCTCGTACTCGTCTCGCTGGCCGCGATTCGGGCGCGCGGCCGACTCACGCGCCGGCGCCTCGCGATCGGGGCGATCGGGATCGTCTCGGCCGCCAACGCCGTCTCGATCGCGCTGCTCGTCCACCTCTTGATCAACGGGGCGGAGGCCACCGCCTCCACCTTGCTTCGCGCGGCCGTCCACATGTGGGTCGTGAACGTCCTCCTGTTCGCGCTCTGGTTCTGGCAGCTCGACGGGGGAGGCCCGGTGGCCAGGCCTCACTGCGCGCCGGCCGCCCGCGACTTCCTCTTCCCGCAGCAGCAGGAGCCGCAGCTCGCCGAAGGCTGGCGGCCGCTCTTCCTCGACTACCTCTACCTGTCGTTCACGAACGCGGCGGCATTCAGCCCGACCGACACGATGCCGCTCAGCCGGTGGGCCAAGAATGCTGATGCTCGTCCAGTCGGCGATCAGCCTCGCCCTCGCCGTGATGGTCGTCGCGAGGGCGTCAACATCCTGCACGTGAATGGGGGCGGGAGGATTCGAACCTCCGTAGGCTGAGCCGACGGGTTTACAGCCCGTTCCCTTTGGCCGCTCGGGCACACCCCCGGGGCAGCGCATTGTAATCCGGCCCGTACGGATGCGTTCTCGCCGGTGGGAAACGCGCCGATCCGTACCGAGCAGCTCCGCGAGGTCCACTGGACGCTCGTCTCGATGCGCACGTTCCCCCGCCGTGTGGCCTCCTGAAATAGCGTTCACGCGTGGTGATGTACGACGTTGCGATCATCGGCGGCGGCCCCGCCGGCTCGACGGCCGCCTACCGGCTCGCGAGCGCGGGCGCGAGCGTCCTGCTGCTCGACAAGGCCACCTTCCCGCGCGACAAGCCCTGCGGCGGCGGCGTGACCGGTCGCGCGGCGCGCCTGCTGCCGTTCTCGATCGAGCCGGTGGTGGAGGACGTCGTTGACCGGCTCGAGTGCGGGCTCCGTTACCAGCAGCGGATCACGCGCCACGCCCGCGCGCCCCTCGCGTACATGACGCAGCGCCGTCGGCTCGACCACTTTCTCCTGCAGAAGGCAGCCGACGCGGGTGCCGAGGTGCGCGAGGGGGAGACGGCCGACGCGCGGGAGCTCGACGCGCGGATCGTGATCGGCGCCGACGGCTGCAACGGCTCGTCGGCGAAGCAGCTCGGGCTCGCCGACCAGGTCGTCCACGGGGTCGCCCTCGAGGCCAACTATCCGCACGAGCAGCGCTTCGAAGGCGCGATGGTGCTCGAGATCGCGGTGATCCGCGGCGGCTACGGCTGGATCTTCCCGAAGGGCGACCACATCAACGTCGGCGTGGGCGGGAACGGGGAGGAGGGCCCTCGGCTGCGCACGGAGCTCCGGCGGCTCTGCGAGGAGTACGGGATCGACCCCGGGGCGGCCCGCGACACCAAGGGCTACCGGCTGCCCATGCGGCTCACCCGCACCCGGCTCGCGCGCGGCTGCACCGCGGTGATCGGCGACGCCGCCGGGCTCGTCGATCCGTTGTCCGGCGACGGCATGTACGAGGCCTTCCTCTCGGCGCAGCTCGTCGCCGACGCGGCGCTCGACGTCCTCGCGGGCCGCGCCGAGAACCTCGACGCCTACCAGGCGGGCGTCGAGAGGCGGATCACGCCCCTGACCCGGGCCGGCTGGGGCGCGAAGCGTGCCTTCGAGCGGTTCCCGCGCACGACGTACGCGATCGCGCGCCTGCCCGTGACGTTCCGCGCGCTGGAGAAGCTCCTGCAGGGCGAGTTGCCCGAGCCGGCCGCCGCCCGCGGAGCCGAGGGCGCCGCCGTGCGGGCGATCTACGCGATCTCGCGGGCCGGCGGGGCTAGCCCTGGTTCCCGATCAGCTGCATGAGCCGGAACATCGGGAGGTACATCGAGATGATGATGATGCCGACCATGAAGCCGACGCCGATCATCATCAGCGGCTCGATGATCGAGGTCAGCGACTGGATCGCGCTGTCGACCTCGTCCTCGTAGAAGTCGGCGATCTTGCTGAGCATCTGCTCGAGCTCTCCCGTCTCCTCGCCGATCTTCACCATCTGGCTGACCATGGGCGGGAAGATCGGGTCCGCCGTCAGCGGCTCGGCGATCGGGATCCCCTCCTGCACCTTGACGCGCGCCTCGGCGACGGCGCGCTCGACGACCCAGTTGCCCGCGGTCGAGCCGGCGATCTCGAGGGCCTTGATGATGTCGACGCCGGCGGCGACGAGCGACGCGAGCGTGCGCAGGAGCCGCGCCATCACGACCTTGAGCACGACCTCGCCGATCTTGACCGGGACGTTGAGCTTGAACCGGTCCCACTTCTGCCGGCCGGACTCCGTCTTCTTGTAGCGGAGCCCGCCCCAGATCAGGAACCCGATCAGCGGGAAGACGACGTACCAGCGGTCGCGCAGGACGTTCGAGATCGCGAGGACGATTCGCGTCAGGAGCGGCAGCTGGCCGTGGAGCTCCGTGAAGATCCGCGCGAAGATCGGGACGATGAACATGAGCATCGCCACGAGCACGAGCGAGGCGAACGTGAAGACGACGGTCGGGTAGACCATCGCGCCCTTGACGCGCCGCTTGAGCTTCGTCTCCTTCTCGATCTGGTCCGCCACGCGGTCGAGGACCTGGTCGAGCATGCCCGAGGCCTCGCCGGCCTGCACCATCGACACGTAGAGCTCGCTGAACACCTTCGGGTGCCGGGCCATCGCCTGCGAGAGGAGAAGGCCGCCTTCCACGTCCGCGCGGAGCTCGGCGATGATGTCGGCGAGATACGGGTCGTCGGTCTGCTCCTCGAGGATGACGAGCGAGGCGACGACGTTCAGGCCGGCCTCGATCATCGTGGCGAACTGCCGCGAGAAGACCTGCATCGAGCGCGGCTTGATCTTCTTGAACGTCGTGCGCAGACCCTCCTCGCCGCTGGCGGGCAGCTCGCGGAGCGTCTGCGCCAGCAGCCCGCGGATACGGAGCTGCTCGCGCGCGGTCTCGAGGTCGGGGGCGTGGATCTCGCCGACGCTCTCGAGACCCTCGATGCTGATCGCGGTGTAGGCGAAGCCGGCCATCGTCGGGTCAGGCGACCGAGACCAGGCGGAGCCGGTAGCGGATGCCGTCGGCCGTGTCGACGAGCGTCAGCGTGCGACCGGCGGCAAGGGCGACCGTGCGCGCACCGCTCGAGTAGGACCCGTTCGCGATGCCGATCCGCGCGATGCCGCGGGAGACGCCCACCAGCCGGAAGAGCGGGTTGGCGCTCGGGAAACTCGCTCCGACCCGGACGACCTCGACGCGGCCGTTGACCGAGATCCTCGCCGCACCCGTCACCGCGAGCGTGCGGGACGACGAGTTTCCCGCCGGGGCCGTCGCCTTGGCGGACGTGCCGCTCGAGCCCGAGGACTTGCTCGACCCACCGCCTCCGCCGCCGGCGGCGACGGAGGAGGTGGCGGGAGCGGCCGAGACCTGCTGGACGAACGGATCCTTGCCCGTGAAGTGGTTGAAGGAGAAGAGCTGCGCCTTGCCGCGGCGCGGCTGGACATCGGAGGTCGGAAGCTTCGTGCTCGCCGTCGAGAGCGACGCGGCGGCGGGGCCCGGGGCCGTCGTGGCCGGCGCGGGAGTGCCGGTCGCCGGGGCTCCGGTCGTCGGGGCTCCGGTCGTCGCGGTCGTCGTGACGGCCGGCGGCGTGGAGGTCGCGCTCTTGCCGCCGCTCATGACCTTCGGCACCTCGAACGCGAGCACGACGGCGAGGAGGACGGCGCCGCCGACGGCGACCATCTTCATCCGCTTCTCCTTCTCCTCGCGGAGGGTCTGTGTTCTCTGCTTGCGGCTCATGAAGTTCCTCCGCTCGTGCTCGGGGCCGCCGACGTGGGGTTCGAGGTGGTGGTCGTCGTGGCGGTCGTGGTCGTCGACGTGGTGCCGGTTGCGGTGGGCGTCGTCGCAGCGGGGGCCTGCGGGACGAACTCGTCGATGGTGAGGGTGGCCTGAACCTGCGGCCAGTTGTCGCGGCCCTCGGCCAGGGTGACGTTGCTGACGTCGAACAGGCGCCCGGCGGTGAACAGCTTGCCGTTCTCCACGCGGACGAGGTTGCGCAGCCGCTGCAGGAAGGTGAGCAGGTTGTAGTAGCTGCCGGTGAACTGAACCTGGATCGGCTCGGTCGCGAACGGATCCGTCGTCGTGGTGGTCGTCGGCGTGGTGGAGCTGGGCGAGCTCCCCGTCCCCTGCTGGATCGAGTCGAAGGAGATGCCGGAGGCGGCTGCCAGCCCGTTCAGCGTCAGGAGGACGCCCGGCGTGTCGAGCTTGCTCGGCATCGCCTGGGTGAGGCTGTAGACGCTCGCCGAGCGCACGGCGGGCAGTGCCTGCGTGAAGGCGCTCGAGCGGTTCTGGGCGATCTGCGCCTGCACGGCCGCGGTCTGCTTCTTCAGGCTGGCGGCCGTCGAGCGCTTCGGCGAGATCAGGGCGAACCAGCCGATCACGGCGACGAGCAGCAGCCCGGCCACGACGAGCGCGACCTGGGCCGTCGTCGACAGGGTCTTGAGACGGGCGGTCACGAGGCCCCCTTTCCCTGGCGGATGTCGGAGACGATCGTGAAGGCGTAGACGGCGTGGCCACCGAGCTGCGTCCAGGTGCTCGACTGGAGCTGGACGTTCTTGAGGTCGGGCACGACCTGGAGCCGCTCGAGCAGCCGCGCGACGCTGTCCTGGCTGTACGTGTAGCCCTGGATGGTCAGCTCCGTCGCCGCGGCGGGGAGGACGCTCGGCGTCGTCGTGACCGCGGTGCTGGACGCCGGGTCGAGCGGCACGTTGCCGGTCACGCTCGTGAGCCAGACGTCACTCGGGAGGACGAGCGCGAAGCGGCGCAGGATGCGATCCCACGCGACGCGCTTGCCGATCGCCGCGGCCAGCGCCAGCGACCGCTGCTCGCGGTCGGAGAGCACGGTCGAGCGGAAGGCCTGTGTCTGCGCGGAGACGCGGTGCGCAGGCGTTGCCGCGAGCATGGCCCGGGCGGAGGCGAGCGCCTGGCGCTGCCGGTCGACGCTGCGGTTGGCGACGAGGAAGCCGGCGACGAGGGCGAGCAGGACGGCCGCGCCGCCGATCGAGGCGACGAGGACGACCGTGCCCGGCCGCTCGCGCTCGCGCGTGACCTGCTGGCGGGGGAGTAGGTTGACGGCGCGCATCAGTCCTCGATTCCCAGTCCGATTGCGACGGCGAGGGCGCCGTCCTGGCCGTTGGAGCTGATGCCGTGCCCGGAGCCGACGCGCGCGAACGGGTCGGCGACACGGACGCTGATGCCGATGAGCTCCTCGAGCTGCTCGGCGAGCCCCTGGAGGTGGGCGCCGCCGCCGGTGATCGTGATCTCGGCGAAGCCCAGAGAGTCAGGCTGATCCTGGTAGAAATGGAGCGAGGACGCGAGCTCGCGGGCGAGCCCGTGCACCTCGCGGCGTGCGGCCTCGACGGCGCGGGTGGTGCGCTCGTCGGCCGCGTCCGTCGCCGCCGCGGAGATGTCGAGTGTCCGCTTCACCCTCTCGGCCTCGTCGGCGTCGACGTCGAGCGCCCGCTGGACGGCGGCCGTGACGCGGGCGCCGCCCCAGTCGAGCACCCTCGTGAACTCGCAGACGCGGCCGTCGGAGACGGCGACCGTCGTGCGGTCGTGGCCGATCGAGACCGCGACACGCGCCGCCTCGGCCCGCTCGCCGGCCTTGAGCGGCTCGCCGCCGACGGCGCGGAGCAGGGCGAAGGCCTCGATGTCGATGCCGACGAGCTCGATCTTGGCCGCGGCGCACGTGGCCGCGTACCGGTCGACGAGGTCGCGATAGGCGACGGCGAGGAGCACGCGGTCGGGCGCGTTCGTCTCCTCGACGACGTGGTAGTCGAGCATCGCCTCCTCGATCGGGATGGGCAGCGTCTCGTAGGCGCGGAAGCGGATGGCGTTGGCGAGCTGCCGCGGATCGGCGACGTCGGGCCGCTCGAAGACGCGGACCCCGGTGCGGCTCGAGCCGATGCCGAGACGGACGTTCTTGCGCGGCAGGTCGGCCTCCGAGAAGAAGGTGGCGATCTCGTTCGCGAGCGCCTCCGAGTCGCGCACCTCGCCGCCGACGACGACATCCGCCGGAAGCGCGCGCCGCGCCGCCTTGACGAGCTTCGGCCTGCCGTTGTTGACGACGACCGCGGCGGAGAGCTGCGAGGCTCCGATGCTCAGGCCGACGAGCTGCTTGTGCCGCCCGGCGGAGCTCGGCGACGCGGCCTTCCTCGGCTTCGGCGCGCGCTTCGGCAGCGACAGGTCACGCTTCGGCAGCGAGAGCTCGCGCTTCGGCTTGCGGGCGGCCTTCGGCGCCTTCGTCGACGGCTTCTCCTCCTTCGGCGGGGCGGCCTTCGCCGTCTTCGCCTTCGTTTTCGGCTTCGTGGAGGCCGGCTTGCGCTTGAAAGAGATGTCCTTCTTCAAGAACTCGGTGATTCCGCTCACTGTGCGGCTCCTGCGACTCGGAGGCCGCGGAGGGCCTCGGGGAGGTGGTCATCGGTGCGCGGCGCGACGCCCGCCCGGGAGAGCAGCGCTTCGAACTCCTCGCGCCGGCTCGTCACGCCGAGCGCGGTCTCCTGGGTGATCTGGCGGCGCACCACGAGGTCGGCGAGGCACTGCTCCATGGTCTGCATGCCGCGCGTGGTGTTCGTCTGCATGACGGAGTAGATCTGCTCGGTCTTGCCCTGGCGGATGAGGTTGCGGACGGCGTCGTCGGGCAGGAGCACCTCGAGGGCGGGAACGCGCTTGCGGCCGTCGGCCGTCGGAAGCAGCGTCTGCGTGACGACGCCCTGGAGCGAGGCGGCGAGCTGCATCCGAACCTGTCCCTGCTGCGAGGCGGGGAAGACGTCGATGACGCGGTCGATCGTGCTCGGGGCGCTCTGCGTGTGCAGCGTCGCGAGGACGAGGTGGCCGGTCTCGGCCGCGGTCAGCGCGGTCGAGATCGTCTCGAGGTCGCGCATCTCGCCCACGAGGATCACGTCAGGGTCCTGGCGGAGCGCGCCGCGGAGCGCCTCGGCGAATCCCTTCGCGTCGGCGCCGACCTCGCGCTGGTTGATCACCGAGGCCTTGTGCTTGTGCAGGAACTCGATCGGATCCTCGATCGTCACGATGTGCAGCGCCCGGCTCTCGTTGATCGAGTCGATCATCGTGGCGAGCGTCGTCGACTTGCCCGAGCCCGTCGGGCCCGTGACGAGGACGAGGCCGCGCGGCTCGCGCGCGAGCTGGAGGAGGACCTCGGGCAGGCCGAGCTCCTGCGCCGACTTGATGATCCGCGGGACGAGGCGGAAGGCGGCGGCGAGCGTGTCGCGCTGGAAGTAGACGTTGACGCGGAAGCGGGCGACGCCGGGGACGGAGTAGGAGAGGTCGATCTGGCGGTCGATCTCGAGCCGCTTCTGCTGCTCCGTCGAGAGCACGCGATAGAGAAGGTCGCGCGTGTCCTCCGGAGTGAACGGCTGGAAGCCCTCGAGGGGCGTTAGCCGGCCGCGCATGCGCAGGAGCGGCGGCGAGCCCGCCGTGAGGTGGAGGTCGGAGGCGTCCTCGGCTGCGACGCGCTCGAGGAGCGTGTCGATGTTGAACGGCTGCGGCGTCATGCGAGCGAGCTATCGGCGGGGGATGTCGCTTGCTTTAGGCGGCCCGCGGGATATCACTCGGACGGGGGAGCGCCCCGAAATCGGGCGTCGTGGGCATCCCCCAGGGCGGGTGAGTGAGCGGGTGAGACGAATCACTCGGTCGGGGGGAGAGAGCCCCGGTTCGCGCTGCCGATGAAGGCCGGGTCTGGGTTACCCGTCCTACAAAGGAGACTGCATGCATTCCCTTAGACAGCGCTTGAACGCACGGGACGAGAGCGGCTTCACGCTCATCGAGCTCCTCGTCGTCCTGATCATCATCGGCGTCCTGCTCGCGATCGCCATCCCGTCCTATCTGGGCTTCCAGAAGAAGGCCCAGCAGACGGCCGCGATGTCGGACGTCCGGTCGGCGATTCCTGACGCCGAGGCGTACTACTCCGACAACGGCAACTACACCGGCATGACCGCTCAGGGTCTGCAGACGAGCTACGACTCCGGGCTGCAGGTCATCGGTGTCAACGGCGCCACGCAGGGCATCTCGAAGGCCGAGCCCGGCAGCGGCGGCGCGCAGACCTACTGCATCTCCGCGCAGGTCAGCGGCCATTGGGCGTACGTCAACGGGCCTGGTGGGAACGTGATCAACGGCGACTCGCAGAACCCCGCCGTGACCTCGGACCCCTGTCCGTAACCTCCGCGAGCACCAGCACGAGAGAGGGCGCGGGAGACCGCGCCCTCTCTTTTTGTCCTTTCTTCTTCTGCGTATCCCCCGTTCCAGGGAGGCCCGCGCCCGCGGGCCTGCCGATAGGAGGGCCATGAACGCGACGTTGAGCACGCGCCAGATCCGTGTCGTCGCCCTGCTGGTGCTGGTCGTCGTCGCCGCCGGCGGCTACATGGTCGTCGCGCGGCACAAGTCGACGACCAGCGGCACGGCGAGCTCGACGCCGGCGGTGACCACTCCCGCAAGGACCACGCACGCCACGACGACTCCGGCCCCCACCAAGTCGCACGCCCACAGCGCGACGCCGACCAAGCTCGAAACCCACGGGCTGCCGCTCTCGGTCGCCCGCGCGCTGCGCAAGCACAAGGTCGTCGTCGTCTCGCTCACGACCCCGCGGGGCGTGGACGAGCAGTTCACCCGCGCCGAGGCGCGGGCGGGCGCCGCGGAGGCAGGAGCGGGCTACGTCTCGATCGACGTCTTCCACCAGCGCTCCGGTACCGCGATCCTCCGCAAGCTCGGCGTCACCGACACGCCTGTCACGCTCGTGGTCAAGCGGCCGGACAACATCTTCAACCAGTTCCCGGGCTTCGTCGACCGCGACGTCATCGCCCAGGCCGTCTCCGACGCTCGCTGATGAAACGGGGCGGCCGCCCTCAGGCAGCCGAGCCGGAGCCGCGCGAGCTCTTCGTGCGCAGCGCGAGCCGGTTCGGGCGCCCCGTCGTGACGATGCGGGCGCGTGACCTCGGCGACGCCTGCGTCGTCGACGTCGAGGTGGAGAACCGCGAGGACGGCGCCGAGCCGCGCTCCTACAGCTTTGCCGACGCCCAGCAGGCGAGCACGTTCGTGACCGAGGCCGTCGAGGCACTCGTCTATCTGGGCTGCGAGATCCACGCCTGAGAGGCGCGAGCGAGAGCGAGGTGGAACCCGTGCAGAGGGAAGAGGGCGAGCTCCTGGGGCACGAGGCCGAGCCGGGCGCCGACGTCATCGCTCTCCCTCAGCTCGAGCGGCTGCCGCCGAATCCCGACGTTCCGGACGGGCCGAGCCCCGGCTTCACCGCCGACAGCCGCTCCGCCAGGCTCGAGGCGCTCGAGCTCGTCCGCGCGGCCGTCGAGCTCGCGGACCGCATCGAGCGCGACGCGCAGGAGACGGCGCGGGACCGGCTCACGCGCACCGAGGAGGAGGTTCGGCTCCGCCGCCTCGCCCTCGACGAGCGCGAGAAGGAGCTCGACCATCTCAGGCGCGAGCTCGAGGCCGCGCGGCAGGAGCTGGCCCAGGCCGAGCAGGAGATCGAGGAGCAGCGCCGGCAGGCCGCCGAGGCCCTCCGCCAGACCCAGGAGCGGCTGGCGAGCGTCGAGGAGGAGGCCGCCGCGACGATCGCCGCGGCGCACGAGCGTCACCAGGCGTTGCAGGAGGAGGCAGACGGCCTCCTCGCGACCGCGCGGAGCGAGGCCGAGACGATCCTCGGCGGCGCGCGCGCCGGGGCGGAGGAAGCGAGCGCGGCTGCGAGGAACGAGGCGGAGGCGATCCTGTCTGCCGCCCGCGCGGAGGCGGACGGGATCCTCGGCGCGGCCCGCTCCGAGGCCGAGGGGCTCGCGGGCAGCCTGCACGCCGAGGCGGAGGCCGCCCTGGGCGCAGCCCGAGCCGAGGCAGAGACGATCCTCGGCTCGGCCCGGTCCGAAGCCGATGCGGTGCTCACCCGGGCGAGCGCGGAGGCCGCGCAGACCGCCGAAGGCGCCCGCGCGGCGGCCGACGAGCTGCTGGCGCAGGCGCGCGTCGAGGCGCGCGACATCTCCGACACCGCGCACCGCGAGGCCGAGCAGCTGCTCGCCGCCGCGCATGCGGGCCAGGCGCAGGCCGAGCCGGTGCCGGAGCCGGAGCCCCAGCCGGAGGCCGAGCCCCAGCCGGAGTCCGAAGCCGGCGAGCCTGAGCCCGAGGAACCCGCGCCCGAGCCGGAGGTGACGGCCGCGTCCTCGCCGAACGGTTTCACGCCGCCCCCGACCTCGCTCGAGGATCTCGCGGCTGCCAGCCGGCCGACGAAGTTCAGCATGCGCGGCGGCTTCGGCAAGAAGTAGCTCGGCCGGAGTCCACGCCGAGTACCGGCTCGAGCCCGAGGAAGGAGCCGATCCGCTCGGCTTCGTGGTCGAGCTCGGCCCGCGCCGCCCGGCCGAGGCGGCCGCAGAGCTGGACGTCCAGCTCGATCCGCCGGCCACGCCTCCGGCGCTCCCAAAGCCCGGCGGCCGTCCCTTCCACGAGCACGAGCCGCACCCCCGCGGGGCCCTCGTAGCGGCCGCGGCGGTGGGCGGCGATCAGCTCCCGCACGGGCTGAGGGACGAGCTGTTCGCGTTCGCGGAAGCCCATGACGTAGGCGTCGTACTCGGGCAGGAGCCGCACCTGGCGACTCGGCTCCGGGAAGGAGCGATCGCCGGCGAGGACGTATGCGCTGCCGCCGTCGATGCCGATCTCCTCCAGCTCGGCGGCGAGCTCCTCGAACAGGGCCCGCGCCCGCGCGACCTTGAGCGCCGACGACGCGAACCACTCGGCGAAGTCGGCGGGACGTGCAGGCCCGTACGCGTGCAGGAACCGCCGGCAGGCCCCGCGCAGCGCCTCGGCCTCGTCGTCGAAGCGGCGCCAGCCCTCGATCCACTGATCCGGCCGTGCGAGGGTGATCCGCGCGCCCTGTGGCGGCCCCTGGCACAGGTCGCCGAGGAAGAACGCGAAGCCCGACCGCAGCCGCTCGCGCGGCGCCGGCCCGACCCGCTTCACCACCTCCTGCGCCAGCTCCTCGCGCAGCAGGCAGCGGCCGTCGAGCGCCTCCCAGACCGCCGCCCGGACCGCCTCGACGTCCGCGGCGCCCAGCGGCGGATGCACGACGCCGGCCGGATCGCGCCACGCGGGCAGCTCCCGGCCGGTGTCGCCGTGAACCGCGCGCCGCGCCGCATGCCACAGCGCCAGCTCCTCCGCCGAGTGCAGATGGAGCGTCCCGCGCACCGTCCACGCTTTGACGAGCGACCGCCGCTCCCACAGAGCCGCCCGGACGTCCGACTGCGCGATTCCGTCGACCCGGGCGGCCAGCTGGAGCTCGGCCGACGCCTGCACCTGCGCGTGCACGCCGCACACCCCTCCGACGATCTCCTCGAGCCTGCCGGCGGGAGCACGCCCACCGAGCGACGACCGCTCCAGACGGCGTGCGCGCACCCGCTCCCAGCCGACGTCCACGCCGGCGACGCTAGAGGCTCGCCGCGGCCGCCGCTAGACGGTCGTGACGCGCGCGAGCTCTTCGAGCGAGGTCAGGCCCTGCAGGACCTTCTCGATCCCGTCCGCCCAGAGCGTCTTCATGCCGCCCTCTATCGCAGCCCGCTCGAGATGCTCGTGGCTCGCCTTCCGCGCGGCGAGCGCGGACAGCTCCTCGTTCATCTCGAGGAGCTGGAAGATGCCGATCCGCCCGCGGTAGCCCGTCTGCCGGCAGCGCACGCAGCCGTTGCGGCGGAAGAGCTCGACCTTGCCGCTCCGCAGCTCCTCGGGGATGCGGGCCGCGATCAGCTCCTCCTTGCTCGGCACGTAGAGCTCCTTGCAGTGCTCGCAGAGCCGGCGCGCGAGCCGCTGCGCGAGCACGCCGGTCACGGCGGCGCCCGTGAGGAACGGCTCGACACCCATCTCGTTCAGGCGCGTGAGCGCGCTCGGCGCGTCGTTCGTGTGCAGGGTCGAGAGGACGAAGTGGCCGGTCAGGGCGGCCTCGATCGAGATCTTGGCGGTCTCGACGTCGCGGATCTCGCCGACCATGACGACGTCGGGGTCGGAGCGGAGGATCGAGCGCAGCACCGTGGCGAACGTCAGGCCGGCGCGCTGGTTGATCTGCACCTGGTTCAGGCCGGGCAGCCGGTACTCGACGGGGTCCTCGACCGTGATCACGTTGATCTCGGGCCGGTTGATCTCGGTCATGGCCGCGAAGAGCGTGGTCGACTTGCCGGAGCCGGTCGGCCCGGTCACGAGCAGGGCGCCGGTCGGCCGGTGGATGATGCCCCCGAGGCGCTCCTGCATCGCGGGGCTGAGGCCGACCTCCTCCATGGTGGGCGGCTTCTTCGACTTGTCGAGGAGTCGCATGACGACCGACTCGCCCTCGACGGTCGGCAGCGTGGCGACGCGGACGTCGAGCATGCGGCCTGCGGCCGAGGCCGAGAGGGAGATGCGGCCGTCCTGCGGCTTCCGGCGCTCGGCGATGTCGAGCTTCGCGAGCACCTTGAGGCGCGTCGTGACGCCGACCGCGCTGCGCTTGGGGATCCGCTGCGTCTCGTGGAGCACGCCGTCGATCCGGAACCGCACGACGAGTGCGTCCGCCTGCGGCTCGAAGTGGACGTCGCTGGCGCCGTCCTCGGCCGCCTCGAAGATGATCGAGTTGACGAGGCGCACGAGCGGTGCGTCGGAGATCCCGTCGTCGACCTCGAGGTCGTCGAGCTCTTCCTCGTCGACCACCTCGAGCTCGGCGATCTCGCTGAAGCCCGAGCGGGCTCCGAACGCCTCGGCCGTCCGGGCGAGGCGGCCGAGCTCGTTCGCGATCTCCTCGCTGGCGGCGACGCGGAGCGCGATCGGATGACGGCTCGCGAGGCGCAGCGCGTCGATGCCGTGGATGTTCTGCGGGTCGGCGATCGCCACGCACAGGGACTCGTCCTCGAAGGCGTAGGGGATCGCGTTCACCTGCTCGAGCACGTGCAGCGGCACGGACTCCGCGGCGAGCGGATCGATGCCGACGGTGCCGAGCTCGACCACGGGAAGGCCGTACTGCGCGGCGACGATCCGCGCGATCGCCTCGCTCGAGGCGAGACCCTCGTCGATCAGCACCTGGACGACAGGTGTGTGCTTCGCCTGCTCGCGCAGGACGTCCATCTTCGCCTCGGGGATCAGCCCGGTCGTCTCGAGCAGGTCGACGACGAGCTCGCCCATCAGCTGCGAGATCGGAGCGGGAGGGGCGGGGGCCTTGGGGCCCGAGCTCCCGTCGCGGCTCACAACAGGCTGAGCAGACACCGCAGATGTCTCACTTGAGGAGGCCCAGGTAGGCGTGCAGGATCGGCCCGCCGGCGAAGAGGGCGATCACCGCGCCGGCGGCGAGGAAGGGGGCGAAGGGGATGGCGAGCTTGCGGGCGCCCATGCCGTGGCGCGCGAGCATCACGACGCTCGGCACCAGCCCGAGGAAGAGAGACAGCAGGACGGCGACCGGGGTCGTTCGGCCGAGCAGCGCGCCGATCAGCAGCGCGAGCTTGACGTCTCCCATGCCCATCCCGCCCGGATAGGCGAGTGCCGCGAGGAGGAAGAACCCGGCGGCGCCGACGGCGCCGAGGGCCCACTCAGGCGAGGGGTGAAACGCCGTCTGCAGCGCGAGCACCGCCGCGGCGGCGGGAAGGACGACGCGGTTCGGGACGATCCGCAGCTCGAGGTCGGTAGCCGTGACGACGACGAGCGCGCCGCACGCGATCGCCGCGGCCGCGGTCCTCGCCGAGAGCCCGAAGGCGACCACGCAGCCGACGAGGAGAAGCGCCGTCGCGAGCTCGATCGCGAGGTCGCGTGGCGGGATCCTCGTGCCGCAGCGGCGGCAGCGGCCGCCGAGCAGCAGGTACGAGAGCACCGGCACGTTGTCGTACCAGGGGATCGGCGTCTCGCAGCTCATGCAGGCCGATCCGGGGCGCACGATCGAGCGGCGCAGGGGCACGCGCGCCGCGACGACGCCGAGGAAGCTGCCGAGCGCGAGCCCGGGCACGAAGACGAGGGGCAGGACGAAGTCCATACCCCGTCGTTATCGACATCCTGAGGCCGCTGCTTGAGCGTCCGGCCGCTGCCCGTCAGGCTCCGGTCAGCCGGTGGGAGCGCGCTTGGCCGGCCTGCGGATCAGGCTCGCCCCATACGGAGAGCGGTCCTGCGGCTGGCCGAGCTGGGCGGCCTTGCCGCGCTGGAGCCAAAGGGTGACCGTCGGAGCGCCGGTGTCGAGCACGTGCGTCCCGGGCCGCGGCGACTGGGCGACCACGACATTGCCGGGATAGCCCCGGACGGCGCCGCGCACCTTCCAGCCGAAGCCGCCGTCCTCGAGCATCCCCGAGGCGAAGACGAACAGCTGCCCCCGGACGTTCGGCACGACCATGACCTGCTGCCGTGAGGCCGAGTGGTTCGCGGGCTTCCGCACCGCGGGCGGCTTGGCGGCCGCGAGGCTGATCGTCGCGCTCACCAGCAGGCCGGCCGCGGCTACGGCCGTGAGACGCGGCAGCGTGAGGATACGCCTGGACACGGCACCTGAATCGGAACGCCGGAGCAAACCCACGACCCTCTAATGGGTGAAGTAGACGACGGCGGAGGTGAACGCGCCGCCGCCACCGCCGCCGGACGTGAAGGACAGCGCTCCTCCCGCGCCCGGGAGACCGTCGGGCGCGGCGCCGACGATGCGCCTCGCACCGTCGTAGTTGGCGGCGTACCAGCCGGTGAGGCTGTCGATGCGGACGTACGAGCCGGTGTGCGGCGCGTCGACGAGCAGGCCGTTCCCGAGGTAGATCCCGACGTGGTCGAGCTTGTTGAAGAAGACGAGGTCACCGGGCTGGAGCTGGTCTTGCGCCACCGGGACGGCATCCGGGCTGTGCCACTGCGCGACGGTGTTGTGCGGCAGCGAGATGCCGATCTGCGCGAACACGTACTGCACGAGCCCGGAGCAGTCGAAGCCGCTCGGGGTGGCGCCGCCCCAGAGATAGGGGACGCCGAGGTACTGGAGCGCGATCGAGGCGACTCCTCCTCCGGCACCGGGCGGGACGAGGCCGGCCGCGAGCGTGGGGTTCGTCAGCTCGTTCCGCAACCGGCCGAGCCGGGTGCTCGCCGCGTCGAGCAGGTGCTGGAGCCGCCTCGCGCGCGCCTCCGCCGTGTCGCGGCGAACCGCCATCAGGACGGCGTCCTTGCGGGCCGCCAGCCGGTCGGAGAGGAGCGGCGCGGTGTCGGCCAGATGGAGCAGCCGGCGCACCGACCGCCCGAGCCTCTCGGCTTTCGCGCGGGCGGCCGCGAGCTGGCTCTTCGACGCCGTCACGCGGCTCCGGGCGGAGTCGATCTGCGGCTGGAGCTGCGGCTGCAGCTCCGGCTGGAGCTGGTACTGCGTGAAGAGCCCGAGCGCGCCGGCCCGGCTGAAACGGGCCGCGAGCGTGAGCACCTCGCTCACGTAGCGGTGCGAGTGGTTGTAGCAGTAGACGGCCTGCGTGATGTCGAACTGACCCCCGCAGCCCGCGAGGTAACGGGCGGCGCTGAAGATCGCGTCCGTCGGGTTGTCGGGATCTGCGACTCCGTCGCCGTTCGCGTCCATGCCCCACCTCGCCCAGGTCGAGGGCATGAACTGCATCCAGCCGATCGCTCCGGCCGAGCTCGGCCCGAGGTTCTGGCCGAAGTTCGTCTCGACCTTGTTGATGGCGGCGAGCACCTCCCACGGGATGCCGAAGCGGCTGCCGGCCGCCTGCCAGATGCTCTGCAGCGCCGCGAAGGAGATCGGGGCGCTCTGCGCCGGCGTGAACGCGACCACGCGGCCGGTCGGCCCGAACGTCGCGGCTCCGCGGCTGCGCGGGTGCTGGTGGACGACGCTGAACATGTCCGCCGCAGCCGTGCTCGACAGGGCGAGCGCGAGCACGACCCCGAGCAGGGGGACGAGGCGTTTCATGGCTAGGGCCGGCCGGCGACGCGGAGTCTCGGCAGGGCTTCGGCCTCCACGGCGCCGTTCGCCGGCTCCTCGTCGTGCGGCGGCTCGGGCTCGTCCTCTTCGTCCGGGACGGCGTCGAGGCGCGCCGTGGTCGCGACAGCCTGCTCCTTGATGGCGCGGTCGAGCGCGATGAGGAAGTCGTGGCGGTTCGAGGCGGCGTTGGCGGCGACCTCGCGGTCCACCTTCTCCTCCAGCACGAGCTGGATCAGCGCCTTGCTGAACGTCTGCATCTGGAAGAAGTCGCCCTCGGCGATCGCCTCGGTGATCTCGTCGGGCTTGTTGTCTCGGATCAGGTCGGCGATGCGGGCGTTGCCGATCATGACCTCGACTGCCGGGATGCGGCCGCCGCCGAGGCGCGGGAGCAGCCGTTGGCTGATCACGCCGCGGAGGACGCCCGCGAGGATCGAGCGGATCAGCTGCTGCTTGACGGCCGGGAAGAACTCGACCATCCGGCCGATCGTCTCCGAGGCGTCGACCGTGTGCATCGTCGAGAGGACGAGGTGACCGGACTCGGCCGCTGCGAGGGCGGTCTCGGCCGTCTCCGCGTCGCGGAGCTCGCCGATGAGGATCACGTCGGGGTCCTGGCGGAGGCCGCGCCGCAGCGCCTGCGCGAACGACGCCGTGTCGAGGCCGACCTCGCGCTGGTTGACGATGCAGCCGTGGTCGCCGTGCACGATCTCGATCGGATCCTCGATCGTCACGATGTGCTGCTGCCGCGTCCGGTTGATGTGGTCGATCATCGCGGCGAGCGTCGTCGTCTTGCCCGAGCCCGTGGCGCCGGTCACGAGGACGAGGCCGCGGTGCTCCTCGGCGAGGCGCCTGACCCCGGCGGGCAGCGAGAGATCGGCGAAGTCCGGGACCTCGCGCGGGATCACGCGGAAGGCGATCGAGATGGAGCCCCGCTGCCGGAACCCGTTGACGCGGAAGCGCGGCAGGCCCTCGGGCGCGTAGGCGCTGTCGAGCTCGCCTGTCTCGAGGAACGTCTGCAGCCGCTTCGGCGTCGGCGCGCAGACCTGCTCGAGGGCCAGCTCGAGGTCGCGCTCCGATAGCTCGGGCTCGCCCTCCAGCTCCGAGACGTTCCCGTCCCGGCGCAGGATCGGAGGGCGCTCCACCTTGAGATGGATGTCGCTTGCGCCAAGCTCGACGGCGCGGCGGAGCACGAGTTCCAGATCCATGGGCAACCCCTCCAATCGGCCGGCTACGGCACCGGCTTTAGCACTTGATCCCCCGGACGGGAGATCCCGCCTCCGCCGCTCATCCGGACGGTGTCGGCGACGACACGACCGGCGCCTCGCAGCGCCAGAACTGGCGGTCGGGATGCGCGGCGACGAGGGTGCAGGACTTGTTCGTCATGTCCGGGAAGCCGTCGAGGCGGCCCTTCGAGCAGCTCAGCAGGGACGGGTCCGGCTTGCCGTCCACCACGACGGCGTTGCAGCTGCTGAGCAGGCCGGCGTCGCGGAGGACGCGGCCGTCCCGGATTGCCGCCATGACCCCGATCAGCAAGGCTCCAATGACGAGGATCTTCAGCAGCATGGTGGCTCCCGGCTCGAATGTGCCCGTCTGAGTCGGCATCGCCGGCCTGCGTGACGATCCCTCCTTCGGACGAGCGACGCGCTAGCGCGCGATCAAGGCCTCGAGCTCCCGTTCGAGCTCGGCGAGCTCGTTCGCATGGCCCCCGATGCCTCCGCCCAGCTGGTCGAGCGTCTGCTCGAACCGCTCGCGCTCGCGGGCGACGAGCTCGCGCAGGCCGTCCCGCTCGGTCTCGAGCTCGCGGATCCTCTGCCCGAGCCGCTCGGCGTGCTGCCTGGCCGCCTCGGACTCGCGCGAGAGCTGCGCGGCCACGTTGGCGAGCGCCTGGCGGTGCTCCTCGAGCTCCGCGCCGGTCGCGGCGAGGTCGGCCTCGAGCTCCGCGATGATGCGCGACTTGCGGCGCCAGCGGGGGCGTCGCGCCGTGGCCGCCGGCGCGACCGCGCTCCCGGGCTCGCCCGCGTCCTCGGTCCGGCCGGCGACGATCGCGAGCGTGCCGACGAACGCGGCGAGGCAGATGCCGGCCGCGTAGAGCACGCCGGGCACGCCGCGCACGACGAGGTACGCAGCCGCGGCCGCAAGCGCGCCCGTGGCTGCGGTGCCCGCTGCGGCGAGGCTGCGCGCCGGCACCTTGGTCACCGCAGGTGGCCGCCCTGGATGATCGCCGCGAGCTCCTGCGTCTTGGTCAGCGCGCGCTCGAGGCGGCTGTTGCGGTCGGCCAGCTCGTGCTTGAGGCGGTCGACCGCCTCCTGGTCGCGCAGGCGCTCGACGCGAGTCCGCTGCAGCTCGGCCTCGAGCTCTTGCACGCGCTGCTCCCGCGCCGCCATCTCGCCGCCGAGCTCCTGCAGCTTCCCGCGCAGCTCCTGCAGTCGGGTCGCCTCGGTGTCGAACAGGTTGAGGACGCGCTCGAGGGACCGTCCCCAGACGGGCGCCGCGGCGGCCGCACCCGAGGAGATCGTGTCCGTCCCTGCGGTCGCCGCGCTGATCGAGGCGGCGTCGAGCAGGGAGGCGAGCGTCGAGGCCTTGACGACGCCGATCGCGACGGCGCCGGAGAAATGCTCGCGGATGCCGGCGATGCGCTCGGGCGTCGCGTCGGCGAGGACGACGCGCACGTTGCCGTCGTCGCAGCGGACGGGCGCGGCGCCGATGCGCGCGAGCTCCTCGCCGCCCACCCGCGCGGCAGACTCGCTGTCGACGACGAGCGGCTCGTCGTCCAGGTAGGGGAGCTCCCAGCCTCGCGCCGTGGCGATGGCCGCGCTGCGCTCGTCGCCGGGCTCGACGCGCTGCTCGTCGTCGTAGGTGGTCTCGTGCTCGAAATAGTCGTCCACTGCAGGCCTCCAGTTCGCGTAACTGCGCAGTTATCGGCGTTCCTGGCGCCCTTCTTTAGGCGCCGCGGGCCTCAGACCTGCGCGAGATAGACGCAGACCTCGCCGTCGGGAAGCGTGCGGCCGCTTCGTGCGACCTCGTAGACGGCGGGCTCTTCCCGGCCGGGGAAGACGAGCTCCACCGTCTCGCCGGCCTTCGGCGGCACCCCGGTCTGCGGCACGAGCTCGTAGCCGTTCGGCCCCGGGACGAAGAGGGAATACTCGATCTCGACCGGCTCGGTCGCGGACTCGGCCGCCTCGGACTCGGCTTCGGGCCCGGGTTCGCCGGGCTGCGCCTCGGCCGCCGGCTCGGTGGCGTCGCCGTGCGCCTCGGGCTCCGGCTCCTCGGGGGCGAGCTCCGCCGGGAGCTCCTCGACGCCGGAGACGAGCTCGGCGGCGAGCTTCCGCACGGCGTCGAGCGCCTCGACGAGGCGCTGCGAGCCGAGCTGCAGCTGCGTCTCGCGCTCGTCGGCGGCCGTGGCCGCGGCGGCGAGCTGCTCGATGGCATTCCCCAGCTCCTGCTCGAGCACCGTCCGCTGCGCGAGCAGCGACTCGCGCTCGGCGTGGTGGCGGTCCTGTTCCTCCGCGAGCAGGCGGCTCCGCTCCTCGGCTTCCGCCTGGGCCTCGGCCGCGACGGTCCGGAGCTGCTCCAGCTCGGCCACCGCCCGGTCGCGCTCGGCCTCGAGGGCGATCTGCGACTCGCGCACGCGCTCCGCCTGGCGAAGCAGCTCCCGCGCCTCCTCGAGCTCGGCGGCGAGGGTGTCGCGCTCCTCGGCGAGGGCGCGCAGCTCCGCCGCGGAGCCTTCCCGCTCCTCGCCAAGAGTCGTCTCGAGTCGCTGGACCTCCGCGCGCAGCTCGTCGCGCTCCTCGGCGGCAGGGCCGAGAGCGGCGAGCCGCTCGAGGGCGCCCCCGAGCTCTTCCTGGAGCCGCTCGAGCTGAGCATCCGCCTCGCTCCGCTCGGCGGCGTGCAGCTCCCGCTCCTCCGCGAGCCGGCGCTCCTGGTCGGCGGCGGACGCCTGTGCGTCCTCCAGGGCCGAGTGCAGGCCTTCGAGCTCCTCGCGGGTGCGGCTCTGCTCCTCACGAAGCTCGCCGAGCTCCCGCTCGCGTGCGTCCCGTGCCTCGGCGAGCGCGCTCTCGAGCCTGTCGACGTCGCCGAGCAGCCGGTCGCGCTCGCTCGCGGCGGCCGCCTGCGCCTCGGCGAGAGCGGATTGAGCGTGTTCGAGCTCGCGGCGCAGCTCGTCGCGCTCGTCGGCCACCGGGCCGAGCGAGCCGAGCCGTTCGAGCGCGTCGCCGAGCTCCTGCTGGAGCCGGTCGCGCTGGGCCACGATCTCCTCGCGCTCGGCCGCATGGCGCTCGTGCGCCTCGGCGAGCCTCTGCTCGTGCTCGGCTGAGGCGTTCTGTGCCTCGGCGAGCGTCGCCCGGAGTCGCTCGAGCTCACCGGCCGCGTCGTCTCGCTCTTCCCGGAGGCGCGTCAGCTCCTCCTCTCGCTCGTTCTGCGCCTCGGCGATCGTAGCCTGGAGGCGCTCGAGCTCGAAGGCGGCCCGGTCGCGTTCGTGGCGAAGCCGCGCGAGCTCCTGCTCGCGTTCGTCGTGCGCCTCGGCGAGCGTGGCCTGGAGGCGCTCGAGCTCCAGCGCGGCGAGGTCGCGCTCCTCCCGCAGCTGCGCCAGTTCCTGCTCGCGCTCGTTCTGCGCCTCCGAGAGCGTCGCCTGGAGGCGTTCGAGCTCTGCGGATGCGTGGTCCTGCTCTTCCCGGAGGCGCGTCAGCTCCTGCTCGCGCTCGGCCTGCGTCTCCCCGAGCTGCTCGCGCCGTCGCTCCAGCTCGGTGGTCGCCTCGGTCTGCGCCTCGGCCAGGGCGGCTTCGAGCCGCTCGATCTCCGCGCGGAGCTCGGCCTGCTCGGACCGCTCCGTCCCGGGCTCGACCGCCGGCTGCACGGCCGCGTCCTCCTCGACCTCCTCGACCCCTTCCTCGGGCCGGGGCTCCGGCGCCTCGGTCTCCGCGGTGACCGGGACGACCTCCAACGGTTCGACGGCTGCCTCATCCTCGATCTCTGCGACGTCCTGCGCCTCCTGAGCGGGCTGCTCGTCCGCGACCGACTCCGTCTCGGCGGGCAGGTCCTCGACGGGGGCGGCTGCCTCCTCGGCGGGCTCCGGAGCCGAAGCGGCGGCTTCCGGCTCTTCGACGGGAGCGACCTCCGGCCGGGTCGGCGGTGCAACGGCCGTCGGCGCCAGGCGAAGCTTGGGGAGGCCCACCGGTGTCTCGTCGTCCTCGGGCTCTGCCTCTTCGGGGGGCACGCCCAGGGCGAATCCGTACTCGGTGCGCAGGGCGCCGCCGCTCTGCATCGCGAGCGCGTGCGCCACCGCTGCTCCCGACGCGAAGCCGAGCTCCACGATGATCTGCCCGAGCGGCCGCTTCGATTGCTGCTGCACCTCGAGCACGGTCGCGAGCTGCTCCTCGCTGATGAGCCCGAGCTCGGTCATCAGCTCGCCGAGCTGCCGCTGGGGGATGCGCTCTCTCTCCGCGCTCATGACCGAGCGCCGACTTGCCGCAGGAACGTCACGCCGTCTCTATCGGCTGCGGAAGCATCGAACTTGACTGTGTTTCCGGCAGTCGCGCCCGGAGCGGAAACGCCTGTTCGAGGGATGGTCGGCGGGGTCGCACTGGACGACCATTGGGCCAGGACAACTGCGGCGTCCGGTGGTACAGCGAGTGGAGGAGGAGCGCCGCATGTCCAGCACCATCGAGTTGGGCCTCACCCACGAGGACAGCCTGCTGGAGGTCGAGTACGACGTCGAACGTCGGGAGGCCGAGCGCAGGGACCTGGCCCGGGAGATCGAAGCGCAGCATGCACGGCTGCACACGTTGCGCGCGGCCGTGCTCGAGGAGCTCACGAAGCAGCGCCGGGTCACGCTGCCGCGTTGGCCCAGCGGGCCGAAGGTGACCGCCACGCTCGTCGACGAGGAGGAGTGGTGGTCGAAGATGCTGGGGAAGAAGCGGGCGGCTTGACGGCGTCCGGCGGTGGGGGAGCCCGGGCCGCCGGGCTCCTCCGCCACAGCTGACCGCGCTCGCCCCGCGGATCAGGGGCCGGTCGTCGTCGTCGTGGTCGGCGTCGTCTGGGTCGTCGTCGGAGGCGGCGTCGTCGTCGTGCCGGGGCGCGTCGTCTGCGTCGTCGTCTGGGTCGTCGTCGGAGGCGGCGTCGTCGTGTGGACGGTCGTCGTGTGGACCGTCGTGGTGTGGACCGTCGTCGCCTTGGCGGTCGTCGTCTTGGCCGTGGTCGTCTTGCGGTGCGTCGTCGTCTGCTGGTGGTGCACGCAGCTGCCGTCGTGCTTACGGGCGTCGCGGAACGTGCGCGCGAACTGGTAGCGGCCGCACCAGGGCCGGTACGGGGGCGCGCCGGGGGTCGCGAACGGCTCGACGGGCTGTCCCTGCAGCGCGGCCGTCATGAACGCGTGCCAGATCTGCGCCGGCAGCGTGCCGCCCGTCACTCCCGCGATGCCGTGCACGTTCTTCATCGGCTTCTCGCTCGTCGGGTAGCCGACCCACGTGACCGTCGTGAGCTGGGGGACCCAGCCCGCGAACCATGCGTCGGCGAAGCTGTCCGTCGTGCCTGTCTTGCCCGCGGCCGGTCGGCCCGCCAGCGCGGCGGCCGTCCCCGTCCCGGACCGGACGTTCGCCTCGAGCACCCTCGTCACGACGCCCGCGACCTTCGCGTCGACGACCCGCTTTCCCTGCGGCTGGGAGGCGTTCTCGGTGTGGCCGCCGGGGAAGACGACCTTCGTGAGGATGCTCGGGTCGTGCGCGACGCCGCCGTCGGCCAGCGTCGCGTAGGCGCTCGCGAGGTCGAGCGGGCTCACCGCATTCACCCCGAGCACGATGGAGGGGACGGGCTTCAGCTTCGTGGTGATCCCCATCCGCTGCGCGAGCTCGGCGACCGGCTTCGGCCCCACGTCGAGCGTGAGCCGCGCGTAGACCGTGTTGTCGGAGAGGAGCGTCGCCTGGGTGAGCGGGATGCGGCCGGAGTACGTGTTCTCGAACGTGTGGACGCGCCAGTCGTTCGGGCCCACGAACGGCGCGGAGAGGTACTTCGTCGAGTACGGGTTGATCTCGCGCTCGACCGCGTGCGTCAGGACGAACATCTTGAACGTCGACCCGGCCTGCCTGCGGCCGTCCACCGGAAGGTCGAACGCGATGCGATGTCCGGTCTGGGCGATGGCCATGGCGCGGATCTGGCCCGTCTTCGGGTCGATCGAGACGATTGCTCCGGCGGGATCGTTCTTGCGGTCGAGCGTGCCGAGGATGGAGCGCGTCGCCTCGTTCTGCATCTTCGCGTCGAGCGTCGTGTAGATCCGCAGCCCGCCCTGGCGCACTCGTTCGGCGCCGTACTCGTTCACGAGCTGGTTGACGATGTAGTCGGTCAGGTACGTCTCGCCCGCCAGCCCTCGCGCCCGGCTCGGGTGGAGGCCGAGCGGGCTGCGGACCGCTCGTCGGTAGCGGGACTCCGAGATGTCCCCGGTCGCGACCATCGCCTTCAGCACCTCGGCTCGGCGTGCCTTCGCCGCATCGGGACTGGTGATCGGGTCGTACGCGGACGGCGCCTGCGGCAGCCCCGCGAGGAGCGCCGCCTGCTCGAGCGTGAGGTCCTTCGCGTGCACCCCGAAGTAGGCCTTGGCGGCGGCCTCGATCCCGTACGCCTCCTGCCCGAAGTAGATGTCGTTGAGGTACGCCTCGAGGATCCGGTCCTTGCTCCAGTGACGGTCGAGCTGGACGGCGAGGCAGGCCTCGGTGAGCTTCCGGCTGATCGTCTGCTGCGGGCTGAGATAGAGGTTGCGGATGAGTTGCTGCTCGATGGTCGAGGCGCCCTGGGTGAATCCGCCGGTCGTGACGTCGCTCTTCAGGGCCCGGATGATCCCGATGTAGTCGATCCCGTTGTTCTCGTAGAAGCGCCGGTCTTCGATGGCGACGATCGCCTTCCGCATGACCGGGCTGATCTGGTTCAGCGGGACGGGCTGTCGCATGCCGTTCGCACCGAGCAGCCCGAGCCGGGTGCCGTCGCTGGCGAGGATGACGCTGGCCTGGGACGGGCCGTGCGCCTCGAGGCCGTTGAGGCTGCACGAGTACCAGAAGAAGGGCCCCGCGACCGCGGTGCCGATGGCGAAGGCGCCGACGAGCACGACGATGCAGGCGGCGGCTATCTGGAGCCCCCGCTTCAGCGCCGCCCTCCGGTGCGCACGCCGCTGTCTCCCATCCGACGTCCGGTAAACGTCTCGGGCGGCATTTGGTTACTCCTCAGCGTCCGAGGAGGCGGGAGAGGAGGCGACGCCTCGGCTGCGCAGGCTCGGGGGCAGCCGGCGGTTCCGGCGCAGGACGGGGCCGCTCGAGCCGCGGCTCCTGCTCGGGCGGCAGCATGGAGCGCGGTACCGCTCCCCGCTCTCGCTGGGCGCGGATCGCCTCGTTCATCTCCTGCCGCTGCGACTCGTCTTCCACCGGCTCAGCGTACGACGCAGAGGCGGCCGCTCCTCTCGTAGGCTCGCGGCGGCGATGTGCTTCGACGTTGACTCCGAGCCGCCGGTCCCGCGCATCGCGGGCGCCGCGGTCTCGCACGACGACCTCGTTCTAAGGGCGGACGACGGTAACCGGTTCGCCGCCTTCCGCGCGCTGCCCGACGGAGGATTCTCGACCGGCGTCGTGATCCTGCCCGATGTGCGCGGCCTCTATCGCTTCTACGAGGAGCTCGCGCTCCGCTTCGCCGAGCGCGGCCACGCCGCCGTCGCCTTCGACTACTTCGGCCGCACCGCCGGCGTCGAAAAGCGGCCGGACGACTGGGACTACATGCCGCTCGTGCGGCAGCTGACGCACGAGCAGGTGCAGGCCGACGTCGGCGCCTGCGTCCGCGACCTGCGCGGGCTCGGCTGCGGCGCGATCTTCACGGTCGGCTTCTGTTTCGGCGGCAGCGCCTCCTGGGCGGCGGCCGCCTCGGGGCACGGGCTGGCCGGGTCGGTCGGGTTCTACGGGCGGCCGAGCCGGATGATGGAGCTCGTGCCGCGCCTCGAGGCGCCGATCCTGGCCCTGCAGGGCGGCGCCGACCAGGGCATCCCGCACGAGGACAACGTCGAGTTCGAGCGGACGCTTCGCGCGGCGGGCAAGGAGTACGAGCTGGTCGAGTTCGAGGGGGCGCCGCACAGCTTCTTCGACCGCAAGCAGGAGGAGTTCCAGGCGGCCTCCGACGAGGCCTGGCGCCGGACCCTCGAGTTCATCGACGCCCGCTCGTAGTTTCGGGCCGGGCGCTGAGCCGCTCCGGCGTTTCCCGTTCGAGGCTCCCGTCCAGAACAGAGACGAGAGCCACTTCGAGGAGGTTTGAGACATGGGCGAGCTCGTCGCCGACTTTTTCCTGAAGCGCCTGCGCGAATGGGGCGTCCACCGGATCTACGGATATCCGGGCGACGGGATCAACGCCTTCCTCGGCGCGCTCGACCGCGCCAAGGGCGACCCGGACTTCATCCAGGCGCGCCACGAGGAGATGGCCGCCTTCATGGCGTGCGGCCACGCGAAGTTCGCCGGGCCCGACACGCTCGGCGTCTGCATGGCGACCTCGGGCCCGGGTGCCGTCCACCTCCTCAACGGCCTCTACGACGCCAAGCTCGACCACGTCCCCGTCGTCGCGATCGTCGGCCAGCAGGCGCGGAGCGCGCTCGGCTCTCACTACCAGCAGGAGATCGACCTCCCGGTGCTGTTCACGGACGTGTCGGAGTACGTCCAGTACTGCATGGAGCCGGCGCAGGCCCGGCACCTGATCGACCGCGCGTGCCGGATCGCGCTCGACCACCGCGGGGTGTGCACGATCATCGTCCCGAACGACGTCGCGGAGATGGACGCCGTCGAGTCGCCGCCGCGCATGCACGGCTCGGTCTACTCGAGCGTCGGCTACAAGCGGCCGCGGATCCTGCCCCAGGAGTCGGAGATCCAGCACGCCGCCGAGATCCTCAACGACGGCGACAAGGTCGCGATCCTCGTCGGCCAGGGCGCACGCGGGGCCGCCGACGAGCTCGAGCGCGTCGCCGACCTGCTCGGCGCCGGCGTCGCCAAGGCGCTGCTCGGCAAGGACGTGCTCCCAGACGACCTCCCGTACGTGACCGGCGCGATCGGCCTCCTCGGCTCGATCCCGAGCTACGACATGATGGAGGACTGCGACACCCTGCTCATGGTCGGCACGAGCTTCCCCTACGCGGAGTTCCTGCCGAAGGAGGGGCAGGCGCGCTGCGTCGAGATCGACATCAAGGCCGACATGATCGGCATCCGCTACCCGGCGGACGTGCTGCTGATCGGCGACGCGAAGGAGACGCTGAAGGCGCTCGAACCGCATCTCGTGCGCAAGGAGGACCGCGGCTGGCGCGAGAAGATCGAGAAGAGCGTGCGCGAGTGGTGGGACATCGTCGAGCGCCGCTCGATGATGGACGCCGACCCGATGAACCCGCAGCGGGTGGTGCACGAGCTCTCCCAGGTGCTGCCGGAGGACGCGATCATCACGGCCGACTCCGGCTCCTCGACGAACTGGTTCGCCCGCCAGCTCAAGCTGCGCCAGGGGAACCTCGCCTCGCTCTCCGGCACGCTCGCCACGATGGTGCCCGGCGTCCCGTACGCGATCGCGGCGAAGTTCGCGCACCCGAGCCGCCCGGTCATCTGCTTCGTCGGCGACGGTGCCTTCCAGATGCTCGGCATGAACGAGATGCTGACGGTGAAGCGCTACCACGAGCGCTGGCCTGACAAGCGCCTGATCTTCTGCGTCTTCAACAACCAGGATTTGAACCAGGTGACGTGGGAGCAGCGGGTGATGGAGGGCGACCCGAAGTTCCCGGGGACGCAGTGGCTCCCGAACTTCGACTACGCCGGCTACGCCGAGCTGTGCGGGCTGAAGGGGATCTTCTGCGACGACGGAGACCGGGTTCGCTCGGCCTGGGAGGAGGCGCTCGCCGCCGACCGCCCGGTCGTGCTCGAGGTCAAGACGGATCCCGAGATCCCGCCGCTGCCGCCGCACATCCGCGAGGAGCAGGCCAAGAAGATGGCGCAGGCGATGGTCAAGGGCGACCCTGAGCGGATGGGCGTGATGGAGAAGTCCCTGCGGGGCAAGCTCGTCGAGTTCACCGAGCACCTCAGGTCGTAGTGGCTGCCGCGGCACGGGTCGAGCGGCTCGACGTCCACGCGTACACGATCCCGACCGACGAGCCCGAGTCGGACGGGACGCTCGAGTGGGACTCGACGACGATCGTGGTCGTCGAGGCGCACGCCGGCGGCCGGACGGGGCTCGGCTACACGTACTGCGACGCGGCTGCGGCCGAGGTGGTCTCGTCCCAGCTCGCCGGCGCCGTGGAGGGCGAGGACGCGATGGACGTGCGGGCGGCCTGGCTCCGGATGGGCGCGCAGATCCGCAACGCCGGCCGTCCGGGAATCGGCTTCTGCGCCGTGTCCGCCGTCGACCAGGCGCTGTGGGACCTGAAGGCGCGTCTGCTCGGCGTCTCGCTCGTCGTCCTGCTCGGCGCCGCGCACGACGACGTCCCGATCTACGGCAGCGGCGGGTTCACCTCCTACAGCGACGAGCGGCTGCGCGAGCAGCTCGGGGGCTGGGTCGAGGCCGGGGTGCCTCGCGTGAAGATGAAGGTCGGACGCGACCCGGGGCGCGACCCGGTCCGGCTCGACGCCGCCCGCGAGGCGATCGGCGACGACGTCGAGCTGTACGTCGACGCGAACGGCGCCTTCGCGCGCAAGGAGGCGCTCGCCTGGGCCGAGCGCTACGCGGAGTCGTGGGACGTGAAGTGGTTCGAGGAGCCGGTCTCCTCGGCCGATTTCGAAGGACTGCGGCTCATCCGCGACCAGGGGCCGACGGGCCTCGAGATCGCCGCCGGCGAGTACGCGTACGTCCCGACCGACTTCCGCAACATCGTGGGCTGCGTCGACTGCCTGCAGGCCGACGTGACCCGCTGCGGCGGGATCACCGGCCTGCTCTCGGCCTCCGGCCTCGCCAACGCGCAGGAGATCGACGTCTCGGCGCACTGCGCCCCCGCGATCTCGGCGCACGCCTTCTGCGCGGTCGAGCGGCGCCGGCACCTCGAGTACTTCCACGACCACGTCCGGATCGAGGGGATGCTGTTCGACGGAGTGCCGGAGCGCGGCGGCGGGGTCCTCCGTCCCGAGCGCTCACGGCTCGGCAACGGGCTCGAGCTGAAGCGCGCCGACGCGGAGAAGCTCGCCGCCTGATGGCGTTTTCGTTCCGGGCACCGGAGAGAGAAAGGACCCCGATGGGTCGCCTCACGCGCGTGCTCGCCAACGTCCGCGAGGGACGGATGCAGAAGCTCTTCGCCGCCACGACGGCCTTCAGCGTGCCACCGCTCGCGTTCGAGATCTACTACGAGCACTACAAGGGCTCGTTCGGCGACAAGTGGATGTGGACGCCGCTCCTCCTCACGCCGCCCCTCACCGCGGCCGGCATCGCCGGCGTCTTCTCCGAGAAGGCGGCGCGGACGTGGCTCCCGGCACTGTCGGCGCTCTACGCCCTCGACGGGGCGATCGGCGTGATCACCCACGTCCGCGGCGTCCAGAAGCGGCCGGGCGGCTTCGCCGAGCCGACGTACAACCTCGCGATGGGGCCGCCGCTCTTCGCACCCGGCTCGCTCTGCCTCGTCGGCATGCTCGGGCTCCTCGCGGCGGTCGTGAAGCGGGAGAAGTAGGCCCTCCCGGTGCCGCCCGACTTCGCCGAGGCCCACCACCTCCCGAACCGCCGCCTGCCCGAGCAGGCGCACGCGGACCCCTACGACCTGCCGCGCCAGCGCCGGGGCGTGACGCCGCAGATGCACGGGCGCTATCCCGACTACGACGTCCTCGAGCAGGCCGGCCACTGGGACGAGACGACCCGCCGCGTCGTCCTCGACCGGGTGAACGAGGTGCCGGAGATCCGCTTCTTCTCCACGGAGGAGGCCGAGACGCTGACGGCCTTCGCCGACATCGTGCTCGCCCAGGACGCGGAGCCGCGGATTCCCGTGCTCGCCTACGTGGACGAGAAGCTGTTCGACGGCGAGCGCGACGGCTACCGCTACTTCGACATGCCCGACGACGACGAGACGTGGCGGCGCGTCGCGCGCGGCCTCGACGAGGAGGCACGCCGCCGCGGGCAGGACCGCTTCTCCCTGCTCGGCGTCGAGCAGCAGCTCGAGGTCTGCCACCGCTTTGCGAACGGCGACCTGCACGGCGGCGTGTGGGACACGCTCAACGTCTCGCGCGCCTGGAGCGTCGGCATGCGCTACCTCCTGCAGGCCTTCTACTCCCACCCGTGGGCGTGGAACGAGATCGGCTTCGGCGGGCCCGCCTACCCGCGCGGCTACTCGCGCTTCGGCAGCCCGCACCTGCAGAGCGCCGAGCGCGAGACGTGGGAGGGGAAGGAGGCGTTCGAGATCGATCCCGTCGAGGACACGCAGCAGAGGGGTCTCGAATGAGGCTCCCGATGAGCGTCGTCAAGGGCTCGGTGCAGATGCCGAAGGACAACGACTCGCCCTTCCTGCTCGACATGCACAAGCGGGGACTGCAGAACCTCGAGCGGATGGCGCACTACCCCCTCTCGGCGCCCGTCGATCTCGTCGTGGTCGGCGCGGGAGCCGGCGGCGTGACGCTCGCGCAGCGGCTCGCCCGCGCCGGCTGGCGGATCGTGATCCTCGAGAAGGGGCCGTTCTGGGACCCCGATCGCGACTGGGTCAGCGACGAGAAGGGCTCGGCGGGCATCTACTGGACGGACACGCGGATCATCTCCGGCGACCAGCCGATCGAGATGGGCAAGAACAACTCGGGCGTCGGCGTCGGCGGCTCGATGACGCACTTCGCGGGGTACGTGCCGCGCTTCCACCCGTCCGACTTCGAGGTGCGCACGCGCGACGGGGTCGCAGTCGACTGGCCGATCTCGTACTGGGACCTCAAGGAGAGCTTCGAGCGCGTCGAGCTCGAGCTGCCGGTCGCGGGCCAGGACTGGCCGTGGGGCGACCCCCACAGCTATCCACACGCGCCGCACCCCGTCGCGGGCGCCGCGGCCGTCGCGTGGAAGGGGGCGCGCGACTGCGGGATCGAGATGCGCGTCGGTCCGGTCTCGATCACGAACGGCGTCTTCGGCAATCGGCCCCATTGCATCTACCGCGGCTTCTGCCTCCAAGGCTGCAAGGTGAACGCGAAGGCGAGCCCGCTCATCACGCACCTCCCGGATGCGATCGAGCACGGCGTCGAGGTGCGTTCGGGCTCGATGGCGGTCCGGGTCGAGGTCGACGAGGCGACCGGCCGCTGCACCGGCGTCACGTACGTGCACGAGGGCAAGGAGGTGTTCCAGCGCGCGGACGCAGTCGCGGTCTGCGGCTACGCGATCGAGACGCCGCGCCTGCTGCTCAACTCGACGAGCGCGCGCTACCCGCACGGGCTCGCGAACGACGAGGACCAGGTCGGCCGCTATGTGATGGTGCAGGGGGCGACGCAGGTCGCCGCGCGTTTCCCCGAGCTGATGCGGATGTACAAGGCGCCGCCGCCCGAGATCTCGTCCGAGCAGTTCTACGAGACGGACGAGTCGCGCGGCTTCGCACGCGGCTTCTCGATCCAGACGATCTCGCCGCTCCCGATCGGCTGGGCCGAGCACGTCACGGCCGAGGGCCACTGGGGACAGTCGCTGCGCGAGTACATGCGCGACTACAACCACTGGTCGGTGCTCGGCGTCCTCTGCGAGTTCCTGCCGCAGGCCGAGAACCGCGTGACGCTCTCGCGCACGGAGACGGACGAGTACGGGATGCCGGTCGCCGTCTTCAACCACAGCATGTGCGAGAACGACCGGAAGAACGTCGAGTTCGCGAAGAAGACGCTCCACGAGATCTGGGAGCACGCGGGCGCGCAGGACATCCTCACGATCGACCGTTATGCGCACCTCGTCGGCGGCTGCCGCATGGGCTTCTCCGCGGAGGACAGCGTCGTCGACGAGAGCCATCGGGCATGGAAGGTTTCGAACCTCTTCGTCTGCGACGGCAGCGTCCTGCCGACGGAAGGCTCCGCGAACCCGGCGCTCGTGATCATGGCGCTCGCCGACCGCCTCGCGAGCCTGCTGAAGTCCAAGCGCGTCTCGACGCCGGCGCAACCACGAAGGAGGGCCGAGCCGTCGCCGGTCAGCTGAGCAACCCGCGAGACCTCTTCCTCCAGCTCCTCGCCGAGGCGCTGTGGATCGAACGGATCCTCGCCTTCGAGGTGCTGCCGCAGCTCCAGCAGGAGGCTGACAGCGAATGGCTCGCGGAGCCGTTCGCCGAGCACCTCGAGGAAACGCGCGCGCACGCGGCCCGCGTGGAAGAGGTCTTCCTGCAGCTCGGCGCCGAGCCGACGAGCGCGATCTCGACGCCGCTCGAAGGCCTCCGCCGCCAGCACGATGACAACGTCGAGAAGCTCGTCGAGCCGCGGCTGCGCGACATCTTCCTCGCCGGCGCCGCCGCGAAGACGGAGCACCTCGAGCTTGCGCTCTACGAGAGCCTGATCCAGCTCGCGCCGGCCCTCGCCGTCGACGGCGGGGAGCTGGACGTGGGGCCGCTCGAGCAGAACCGGCGCGAGGAGGCGCACGCGCTCGAGGCGGTGGAGCAGGCGGCGGCGAAGCTCCGGGAGCGACTGCCGGCATGACGGTCGCACCCGAGCGGAGGGCGGCCGCGGCGGCACCGGTTCGCGTCGACGGGTACGCGCCGATCGAGAGCTACGCCGCGATCGGAGACGGAAGGACGGTCGCGCTCGTCGCGCGCGACGGCTGCGTCGACTGGCTGCCTGTGCCCGCATTCGACGGCGCGCCCGTTTTCGGCGCGTTGCTCGACCTGGAGCGCGGCGGCTCGTTCGCGCTTACGCCGGTGGAGGAGTTCGAGGTGGAGCGCCGCTATATCGCGGGGACGAACGTGCTCGAGACGACGTTCACGACCGAGAGCGGCGTGGCCGTCGTCACCGACGCGCTCTCGCTGCAGGACGGCGGCGAGCTCTCGTGGATCGAGCTCGTCCGGCGGATCAAGGGCGTCCGCGGCCGCGTCCGGATGGGCTATGAGGTCCGGCCTCGTTTCGACTTCGGGCAGTCCGAGACGTCGGTCGAACGACGCGGCGAGGTCATCTGCGCGACGAACGGCGTGCAGGTGATGGCGTTCCGCGCGTGGGATGCAGGGGATCCGCGATTCACGGTCGACGAGATCGGCGGTGAGCTCGAGACGCGACGCGGTTCGAAGGGGCTGCTCGTCTGCAACTTCGTCGAGGCCGAGCCGATTCCGGTGCCGCCGCGCAGCGAGATCGAGATCCGCGCCGACCGCACGGGAGACGCGTGGAAGCGCTGGCTCGAGTTCCACCAGTACGAGGGGCCGTGGGAGGAGGCCGTCGGCCGGAGCCTGCTCGCGTTGAAGCTGCTCGTGCACGCGGAGTCGGGTGCGATCGTGGCGGCGCCGACGACGTCGCTCCCCGAGAGGATCGGCGGTTCTCGGAACTACGACTACCGCTACGCGTGGATCCGCGACAGCGCGTTCGTCCTCGATGCCCTCGGGTCCGTCGGCTACCGCGAGCAGGTGCACGCGTCGCTCTCGTGGGTGCTGCGGGCGAGCGAGCCGACGCATCCGCGGCTCGAGCCGTTCTACGGTCTCGACGGGTCGATCCCGCGGCAGACGCAGGAGCTCGACCTGCGGGGCTACCGCGGATCCCAGCCGGTGCGGCGCGGGAACGGCGCCGCGGGCCAGCTGCAGCTCGGGTCGTACGGCGACCTCCTCGAGACAGTCGAGCTGTACGTGCGCCACGGGAACCTCCTCGACGAGACGACGCAGATCCGCGTCGCCGAGGTCGCCGACCACGTCTGCCGGATCTGGAGGAACGAAGACTCGGGCATCTGGGAGCTCGACGAGCTGCGGCACTACACGAACTCGAAGGTGAACTCCTGGGTCGCGCTCGACCGCGCGCTGAAGCTCGCGTCGGAGGG
>DASRBX010000019.1:0-13068 GCA_035653395.1 Gaiellaceae bacterium | reverse complement strand
CACACCCGCAGGGCTCGCCGTACGGATCGCCCAACGAATCCTCGCGCTCACGCTCGGCATGCTCCTCAACAAACTCAGCGGCCGCCCAGCACGCGCACTCGCCGCCTACGACGGCCGCTAAATCACATCAAGCCTCTAGCTCCTGGCTCCTAGAGAGCGGGCGCGCAGTCGAGGACGCGCTGGGCCGGGTGCGACGGGCGGCCGAAGTAGAACCCCTGGGCCTGCTGGCAGCCCAGCTTGCGCACGATCGTGTGCTGCTCGGAGGTCTCGATCCCCTCGGCGACGAGGTTGAGCTCCAGCGCGTGGCCGAGGTCGATGATGCCCTTGAGCAGCACGAGGTCGCCGTCCTTCGTGCCGACGTGGGCGGTGAAGCTCCGGTCGATCTTGACGACGTCGATGGGGAACTGGCGCAGGTACGAGAGCGATGCATAGCCCGTGCCGAAGTCGTCGAGGGCGAGGACGACGCCGAGCTCCTTGATCTTCTCGAGCGTCCGGGCCACGCGCTCGTCCGAAGAGAGGAGCGTGCTCTCGGTGAGCTCGAGCGTGAGCAGGTCGGGCAGCAGGGCAGAGGCGTCGAGCGCACGGGTGACGTGGCGGAAGAAGTCGGGGTGGTGGAGCTGCCGCGCCGAGACGTTGACGGACATGTGCATCGGGCGGCCGTGCAGCTGACAGAGGCGCGTCGCCTCCATGCACGCCTCCGTGAGCACCCATTCCCCCAGGCCGACGATGAGGCCGGTCTCCTCGGCGAGCGGAATGAACTCGCCGGGCGGGAGCTCCCCGGCGGTGGGATGCTCCCAGCGCACGAGCGCCTCGTAGCCGGTGATGCGGCTCTGCTCGAGGTCGACGACCGCCTGGTAGTCGAGCCGGAACTCTCCGCGCGTGATGCCCTCCCGCAGCTCGCTGATCCGCTCCGACCGTTGCACGGCGACCCGGTCGAGCTGCGCGTCGAAGAAGGCGTAGCCGATCTCGGGATGCGACTTGGCGCGGTACATCGCGATGTCGGCCTCCCGCAGCAGCGTCTCGTCGTCGCTGCCGAAGGCGATGCCGATGCTCGCGCTCGTGTAGAGCGGTCCTGAGCCGCTCTCGAGCGGCCGGCCGATCTCGGCGAGCAGCCGCTCGGCGACCGCGACTGCCTCGCCGGGCGCGAGAGGCTCGGTGAGGACGACCGCGAACTCGTCGCCGCCGAGCCTGGCAGCCGTGTCGCCCGGGCGCACCGAGCGCTCGATCCTGCGGCCGATCTCGCGCAACACGTCGTCGCCGAGCTCGTGACCCCAGCGGTCGTTGATCCCCTTGAAGTCGTCGAGGTCGATGTAGAGGAGCCCGGTCGCGTGCCCGTCGTCGTGGCGGAGCTTGATCGCATGCCGCAGCCGCTCGTGGAAGAAGGCGCGGTTCGCGAGGCCCGTGAGCGGGTCGTAGAGGGCGAGCTGCCGCAGCTGCTGCTCCGCCTCGCGCTCACGCGTGATGTCGAGGAGGTAGCCCTGGAGGTAGAGCGGGCGGCCGTCGTCGTCGAGCACGACCACGCCTTCGTCCCGCAACCAGACGATGCGCCCGTCGCGGGAGATGAGGCGGTACTCGATGCTGAGCGGCTCGTGGGTCTCGTGCGTGTGGACGTGGGCCGCGAGCACGCGCTCGCGGTCCTCCGGGTGGAGGAGCCGCGCGAAGAGCTCGTTGTCGCTCGCCCACTCCTCGACGCTGTAGCCGAGGATCGGCTCGATCTGGCGGCTCGTGAAGATGTTCGAGCTGATCGAGTCGAGCTCGTCGACGTACACGACGAGCGGCAGCTGCTCGATCAGCGTCCGGTAGCGGCGGCCCACCTCGTCCGGGGACAGGTGTTCGCGGTCGTCGAACTCGCGGAAAGCAGCAGGGGCCGCAGACACAGGACGGAAATCGGCGCTTCGGAGCCGTCAGGCCTCCCCCGGATGGGGTAACGGCCTCCCTCGGCTGGGTTTCGGCTCGGGCTAGTACGCGTGGCCGGTGAAGGCCTTCGCGAGCTCGAAGCAGATCGTGATGAGCACCGCCGTCAGGAGGACGATCGTCCCCAGCGCCACGGGCAGCATCCGCCAGGGATGGTCGTCGAAGCCCGCGTGAACGTGCGGGTGCGGCAGGTGCGGATGCAGATGCGGCTTGTGAGCGTGCAGCACGGCCGCCACCTCCTCGTGCCGGATACCGCCCTCCTACCCGCCGCCGAGCCGGCGTCAAACCGCCCCTCGGCCGTGACGCCGGCTCCTGCTGCTTTCGGGCTATCAGGCCTTCGCGACGACCTTCGAGGGGTCCGGGACGATCCGGATGTAGGGCTTCGGCCCCTCCCACTCGCCGAAGAGCTCCTTCGCCTCCTCGTTCGACACGGACCCGGCGATGATGACGTCGTCCCCCGGCTGCCATTGGGCAGGCGTCGAGACCTTGTGCTCCGCGGTGAGCTGGAGCGAGTCGATCACGCGCAGTACCTCGTCGAAGTTGCGGCCGGTCGTCATCGGATAGACGAGGATCAGCTTGATCTTCTTGTCCGGGCCGATGACGAAGACGTTGCGCACGGTCTGGTTGTCGGCCGGCGTCCGCCCCCTCGCTTCCGCCTCGAGACCCGCGGGGAGCATCCCGTACAGCTTCGCGACGGTGAGATGCGGATCGCCGATGAGCGGATAGTTCGGCGCGGTCCCCTGCGTCTCTTCGATGTCGCGCGCCCACGCCTCGTGGTCGTCCGCCGAATCGACGGAGAGCCCGATGATCTTCACGTTCCGCCGGTCGAATTCCGGCTTGATGCTCGCCATGTAGCCGAGCTCGGTCGTGCACACGGGCGTGAAGTCCTTCGGGTGCGAGAACAGCACGGCCCACGAGTCGCCGATCCATTCGTGGAAGCGAATCGGCCCCTCGGTCGTCTGCGCCTCGAAGTCGGGCGCGGTGTCGCCGATCGTCAGTTCCATCCGGTACCTCCTCCTTTCGAGCGACCCTAACGGCCGCGCTGGACGCGTCGCAAACCGACGCCGACCGCGTACAACGTCGGCGGGTGCGCGACGCTTCCACCGGCCGGAACGCGGTCGCCGTGGCGCGGCGGAGCGGCGTGCGCCCGAGCGGTTGCCGAGCGCGCGGGCGGCTGCGATATTCCCGAGAGGAGGCCGGGAGTGCCGGAGTACGAGGAGCTCGTCGCGAGAGCGCTTGCCGCACACGAGGAGGCCTGCAGGCTGAATCGCGACGCGGTGCGCGTCCGGCGGCTCGCAAGGATCCTGCGCGAGGCGGGCTCCGGCAGCAGGATGCTCGTCCATTGCGCCTGGTGCGGGCGCCTCGAGGTGGGTGACGAGTGGCTCCGGCTCGACACGATCGGCAGCGGCCAGACCCGCATCGCGGAGCGGATCGTGCGGCGCTCGACGCACGGCATCTGCCCGGACTGCTTCGCCCGCGTCAGCCGGGACGCGGCAGCCGAGCGTGCCTCGAGCGGCTAGGTCGCGACCGCGGCCAGCTCGCGGGCCGGCTCGAGCCGGAGGCCCGTGTCCGGGTCGAAATAGTGGAAGCGCGACGGGTCGACGGCGAGCCGCAGCGGCGCGCCGGGCTTCGCCGACGTTCCGGGCGTGACGCGTGCGGTGAAAAGCGAGCCCTCGACCGCCGTCAGCGTCGCGTCGTCCTCGCCTGCGGCGGCACGCACCTCGCTCACCTCGACGCGGGGGGCGGCGACCGAGAACAGGACGTGCGTGTCGGCGCCGAGCTCCTCCACCACCGTGACCTGGACGTCCAGCCGGGGCAGCGCGGGGTCGGCGAACGCGGCGTCCTCGAAGACCTCGGGACGGAGGCCCACGATGACGCGGCCGGCCGGGGGCGGATCGGCGGCGGGGAGAGGAATCGCGAACCCGCCGAAGCGGAGACGAGCGTCCGAGACCTCGGCCTCCACGAGGTTCATGGCCGGTGAGCCGATGAACGCGGCGACGAAGAGGTTGGCCGGCCGCGCGTACAGCTCCTGCGGCGTGTCGACCTGCTGGATCCGCCCGTCGCGCATGACGGCGACGCGCTGGCCGAGCGTCATCGCCTCGATCTGGTCGTGGGTGACGTAGATCGTCGTGGTGGCGAGCCTGCCGTGCAGCGCGGCCAGCTGGGCGCGCATGCTGACGCGGAGCTTCGCGTCGAGGTTCGACAGGGGCTCGTCCATCAGGAAGGCCTTCGGCTCGCGGACGATGGCGCGTCCCATCGCGACCCGCTGGCGCTGCCCGCCCGAGAGCGCGGCCGGCCGCCGGTCGAGCAGCTGGTCGAGCCCGAGAAGGCGCGCGGCGCGCGAGACCCGCTCGGCGATCTCGTGCTTCGGGGTCTTGCGCACCTTGAGCCCGTAGCCGAGGTTCTGGCGCACGGTCATGTGCGGGTAGAGCGCGTAGCTCTGGAAGACCATGGCGATGTCGCGGGAACGAGGCGGCAGCTCGGTCACGTCCCGCCCGCCGATCGAGATCGTCCCGTCGGTCACGTCCTCGAGGCCGGCGATCATCCGCAGGAGCGTCGACTTGCCGCACCCGGACGGCCCGACGAGGACGAGGAACTCCCCGCTTCCGATCGTGAGCGACACGCCGTCCACGGCCGTCACTCCGCCGGAGAAGACCTTGCTGACGTTGTCGAGGACGATCTCTGCCACGCGGACGATCGTGGAGTCTATACCGCATCGAGCGACCAAAAGCAATGGCATTGACCACTTCGCCGCGTCCCTCTATAGTCGCCTGCACGATGGAGGTCGCCGGAGCCCAGCCGAAGATGACGAAGCAGAGCGCGGCGCGGCAGCAGGTGCTCGAGCTGATCGAGCGGCTCGGCGTCGGCACCGCGATTCCCTCCGAGCGGCAGCTCAGCGCGGACCTCGGCGTCTCGCGCCTGACCGTCCGCGCCGCGCTCGACGACCTCGCGCGCGAGGGCTATCTCGTCCGTCGCCGAGGAAGCGGGACGTACGTGCAGCAGCCGAAGATCGCCCAGCAGCTCACGATGACCTCGTTCAGCGAGGACATGCGCCGGCGCGGGATGGCGGCGAGCAGCAAGACGCTCTCGCTCACGCGCCAGCTGGCCGGCCCTCGTCTCGGGCGCTTCCTCAACGTCTCTCCCGGCCAGGAGGTCGTCGTCGTCAAGCGGCTGCGGCTGGCCGACGGCGTCTCGATGGCGATCGAGACGCTCCACATCCCGGCGGACGTCGCGCCGGGCGTCGAGCCGAAGGATCTCGAGGGCTCGTTCTACGAGCTCCTGCGCGACCGGTACGGGATCGAGATCGCGACCGCGACGCAGACGATCGAGCCGACGGTGACGAACGAGGAGGAGTCGTCGGCGCTCGGCGTGCCGCTCCACTCGCCGGCCTTCCTGTTCGAGCGTACGAGCCGCGACGCGGGCGGCCGGACACTCGAGTTCGTCCACTCGATCTACCGGGGCGACCGCTACCGGATCGTCTCCGAGCTGACACCGTCGTAGCCTCTCCGTCACCGGACCTTGACAAGAGTGGTCTGGTGTGGGAGATTCCGCGCGTGGCCGATTGGTATAGACCACTCGACGCACCGCTGGACGTCATCCGTCTCCCGGCCACAGACGTCTCGGACGCCCCGCTCGCGCGTCGACGTCTCGAGGGAGATTTGGCATGAGATACCGGGTACTCGCGGTGGTCGCCGCCGCGGTCGCGCTCTCGGTCGTCGCCGCGACGACGGCCCAGAGCAGCAAGGCAGCCGGCCACACGCTCACGGTGTGGCTCCAGGTCGACGCCCAGAATGGCTGGCCGGAGATCGTCGCGGCCGCGAACAGCGCGTTCGAGAGCTCGCACAAGGGCTGGACCGTCAACGTCCAGTACCAGCAGTGGAGCGATCACCTGCAGAAGTTCGACGCCACCATCGCCGGCAACGACACGCCGGACGTAATCGAGATGGGCAACACGGAGATGACGAAGTACATGGCCGCCGGCGCGTTCGCGAACATCGGCAGCAGCAAGGGGCAGTTCGCCAACTCCGGCAAGTGGCTCGCCGGCCTGAAGGCGTCGGCGACCTACGGTGGGAAGCTCTACGGTGTCCCGTACTACGCCGGCTCCCGCGTGATCACCTACCGAACCGACCTGTTCCGGAAGGCCGGGGTCAGGAAGCCGCCGAGGAGCCTCACGCAGTTCCAGCGCGAGCTCGTCAAGGTCGGGAAGATGGAGAAGCACGTCAAGGGGTTCTCGCCGCTCTACGTCGGCGGTGAGGACTGGTACTCCGCGCTCAGCTTCGTCTTCGACTACGGCGGCTCGATCGCGAAGTTCTCGCACGGCAAGTGGCACGGCACACTCGACTCGAAGAAGTCGATCGCCGGGCTCAAGCGGTTCAAGGCCTTCTTCAACGCCACCCAGTCGAAGTCGACGGCGTCGCTCGACGGCAGCAATCCGTTCCCGTACACGGTCTTCTCGCAGGGCCGGACGGCCGCGAACTACGGACCCGCGTGGTACACGTGCTGCACCGGCAAGAAATACGCAAAGGTCGTCGGGCAGTTCGTCATGCCGAGCCACGTCAAGGGCAAGCCGATGCCGGGCTTCCTCGGCGGCTCCGATCTCGCGGTGCCGGCGCAGAGCAGCTCCAAGCCCGAGGCCATCGCCTGGATCGCGGACTTCACCAGCACGGCGAGCGAGAAGGCGCTCGAGAAGAAGGGCAACATCCCGAACGCGACCAACCTGCTCGGCAACAGCGTGAACGAGCGCGCCGCCGCGCGGAGCTGGTTCGTACCGCAGGCGAAGCACTGGGTGGACGTCGAGAACGGCAACATCCTCAAGACGATGCTCTCCCAGCTGCTGCGGAACAAGCTCACCGTCGCGCAGGCCGCGCGAACGGCGAGCGCGAACATCGCGCAAACCCTCAACGAGTCGTAGGCCCCTCCTGAGCTGGAGCGGACCCACTGCGCTCACGTCCGCCGCCGCGGCCACCGGGCCGCGGCGGCGGCGCTGGAGCAGGCGCCGCGTCGCGCGCGGCTCGGTGCCCTACCTTCTCGTCGCGCCGGTCGTCCTGGTCCTGGGCGCGATTCTCGGCTTCCCGGTCTACTACCTCGTCCGGATCTCGCTCGAGAAGTACGACCTCTTCGCGCTGATCGCGCACCACGGCCCCTACGTCGGGCTCGCCAACTTCCGCGCCGTCCTTCACGACTCCGTCTTCTGGCACACGCTGCTGCGGACGGTCGTCTTCACCGTCGTCAACGTCGGCCTGACGATGGTGCTCGGGACCCTCCTCGCGCTGCTTTCCGTCCGGGTCTCCACCTGGGTGCGGCTCCTTCTGACGGCCGGTCTCGTCCTGGTCTGGGCGATGCCACCCGTCGTCGCGGTCCAGGTCTGGAGCTGGATGACGAACAGCGAGAACGGGATCCTCAACTACGTCCTCACCCGGCTTCACGTCGGCGACTACTTCCAGCACAACTGGTACGACACGACGTTCTCGCAGTACTCGATGGTGACGAGCCTCATCGTCTGGGGAGCCGTTCCCTTCGTCACGATCACGGTCTACGCCGCGCTCTCCCAGGTTCCCGACGAGCTCGTCGAGGCGGCGCGGATCGACGGCGCCCGGGGCTGGCGGGTCTTCAAGGACGTGACGCTGCCGGTGCTGATGCCGGTGCTGCTGATCCTCACGAGCCTGTCCATCATCTGGGACTTCGGCGCCTTCACACAGCCGTATCTGCTGATCGGCCCCGGCCAGCAGAACCCGTCGAACTACCTGATGCCCGTCTATCTCTACATCGAGGGTTTCGGGAAGAGCGAGTTCGGGCTCGGCGCGACCATCTCGATCCTCATGCTCGCGATCGTGGCGGTGATGAGCGTGGTCTACGTGCGGCGCATGCTGCGGGTCGGTGAGGCGACGTGAGCCGCCGCCGCGCCGGCCGCCTCGGCTGGAACGCCACCGGCATCGTGCTGTTCGGACTGCTCGTCTTCCCCGTCTTCTGGATGGTGTCGACCGCGTTCAAGAGCAACGACCAGATCTACGGCTTCACGCCGACCTGGTTCCCCCGCCACCCGACGCTGCGCCACTTCCGGGACGCGATCCACCGGCAGTACTTCTGGATCGACGTCAAGAACACCGTCATCGTCGTCCTCGTCACGGTCGCCATCGCGCTCGTGCTCTCGTTCCTCGCGGCGATCGCGCTAGCGAAGTACCGCTTCGGCGGCCGCAAGCTCTTCATCGTGCTCATGATCGGGATCCAGATGCTGCCGCAGGCAGGACTGATCATCCCGCTCTACATCGTGCTCGGGAGGCACGGCCAGGTGGACAAGCTCAGCGGCGTCATCCTCGTCTACCTGACGTTCGCGCTCCCGTTCTGCGTCTGGACGCTGCGCGGCTTCCTCATCGGGATCCCGCAGGAGCTCGAGGAGGCTGCGATGGTGGACGGCTCGACGCGCCTGGGCGCGTTCTTCCGCATTCTCCTGCCGCTCGTCGCGCCCGGGCTCGTCGCGACGTCGGTGTTCGCGTTCATCACGAGCTGGAACGAGTTCATCTTCGCGAACACGCTTCTGCACTCGGGCAGCAAGCAGACGATCACGGTTTGGCTCTCCTACCTCTACGGCGGCAACCGCTTCGTCGACTGGGGCGAGATCATGGCGGCCTCCACGCTGATCGCCATACCGGTCGTCGTCTTCTTCCTGCTCGTCCAGCGCCGGATCGCCTTCGGCCTGACCGCGGGCGCCGTGAAGGCGTGAACTGGTCATGACCAATGCCCTCGCGCGAGCCGGCTGCTCGTACTTCGGCGTCAGGATCCCGCGGCACGTGCGGCGCGACATGGCGGACCTCGCGGCACGCGGCTACACGGGCGTCCTCCACACGTTCTCCGAGAACGACTTCGCCTACTACCGCGACACGATGGCCGAGATCGTCGCGATCTCGCATGCGGCCGGCCTGACGGTGCAGGCGAGCCCCTGGGGCCTCGGCCGCACCTTCGGCGGCGAGGCCGAGAGCCGCTGGGTCGCCTTCCATCCCGAGGAGTGCCAGGTGCTCGACGACGGGCGCCGCGTCGCCGCGGCCTGCCTCAACAGCCGCGCCTACCGCGACTTCTGCAAGGAGTGGGCCGACTGGGCGCTCGAGTGCGGCGTCGACTCGGTCTTCTGGGACGAGCCGGCGTGGGTGGTGCCGGACCACGCCGGCGTGGACGATCCCGCGCGCTGGACCTGCCGCTGCGACCGTTGCGCCGAGCGCTTCGGCGGCCCCGTGCCCTCCGAGCTCACGGCCGAGGTGAGGAGGTTCCGCGAGGAGTCCGTGGTCGACTTCCTTCGCGAGCTCGTCGGCCACGTCGCGGAGCGCGGTGGTTCCAGCACGGTCTGCCTTCTGCCGGCGACGGAGGGCACGCAGGGCCTCGCCGAGTGGGACGACGTCGCAGCGCTGCCGGGCCTGTCGACGCTCGCGACCGATCCGTACTGGAAGCACTGGGGCGAGGCCGCGGGGCCGTTCGTGCGCCGCTTCGCCCGGCTCCTGTGCGGCACGGCCCGGCGGCACGGGGTCGGTGCGCAGCTCTGGGTGCCGAGCTTCGGCCTCGACCTCGCCGACATCCCGGAGCTCGAGGACGCCGTGGCCGCCGCCCGCGAGGAAGGCGTCGACGACCTCTGGACGTGGGGCTACGAGGCGTGCCGCCACATGACGCACCTCGCGACGGCGGACGCGCCGCAGGTCTGGGAGGCGGTGAGCGCCGTGCTCACGGCACGGCCGCAGGTCGCGACGACCGAGACCGCGCGGCCCGAGCTCGGCGACCTCGACCTCCGCTCGACGCGCGATCTCGTGCGGCTCCTCAACGACGAGGACGCGACGGTTCCGGTGGCGGTGGCCGAGGCGGGCGGCGAGCTCGCCGCCGCGATCGACGCGATCGTCGGGCGCATGCGCCGCGGCGGACGCCTCGTCTATGCCGGCGCCGGCACGTCGGGAGCGCTTGCGGCTCTCGACGCCGCCGAATGCGGCTCCACCTTCGGCTCGCCACCCGGCGAGGTCCTCGCCGTGGTCGCGGAGCGCGACGCGGACGAGGACGATCGTGCGGCGGCGGCGAACGCACTGCGCGGGCTCCCCCTCCGGCCCGAGGATTGCGTCGTCGCCGTCAGCGCGAGCGGCTCCACGCCGTTCGCGCTCGCGGCCCTCGAGGTCGCGCGCGAGTCGGGCGCCCTCGGCGTCGCCGTGGCGAGCGTGCGCGACAGCCGGGCGGCCGCGCTCGCCGAGCACGAGATCGCGACCGTCGTCGGTCCGGAGGTGCTCGCCGGCTCGACGCGCCTCAAGGCGGGCACCGCGCAGAAGCTCGTCCTCAACACGATCTCGACGGTGACGATGATCCGGCTGGGCCGCACGTACGGCGGGCTCATGGTGGGCGTGGCGCCGGGGAACGAGAAGCTCCGCGAGCGCGCACGCCGCAACGTCGTGCTGGCGAGCGGCGCGTCGGAGGAGCGGGTGGACGAGGCGCTCGCGGCCGCCGCAGGCGACGCACGCGTCGCGCTCGTCTCGCTCCTGGCCGGCGTCGACGCGGACGCGGCGCGATCGCGGCTCGAGGCCTCCGAGGGCTCGGTACGAAAGGCAGCGGGCGTAGGCTCGACGGAGCCCGCCAAGGAGCGGAGGTGACGGCTTTGCCGTCGCCGGAGCGGGATAACCGATGAGGCTGGGCGTCGAGGCCGCTCTCGTCCGCGGCGAGCTCGTCCCGGGCGACGTCGACGTCGAGGACGGCCGGGTCGTCGCGGCCGGCCTCGCCCGCGGCCCGCGCGGGAGACTGGCGATCCCCGGCTTCGTCGACCTCCAGGTCAACGGCTTCGGCGGCGTCGACTTCCTCTCCGCCTCGAGCGACGACTACAGCCGGGCGGGCCAGGCGCTCCTGCTCGCCGGCGTCACCGCGTACCAGCCGACCTTCATCACCTCGGCCGAGCCGGCCACGATCGAGGCGCTGCGCGCGATGCCGGTCGGCGGGCCAGGCCCGCGCGTCCTCGGCGCGCACCTCGAAGGTCCGTTCCTCTCGCCCGACCGGCCCGGCACGCACCCACTTGCCCATCTTCGCGCGCCCGACGTCGCGCTGCTCGACCGGCTGCTCGACGCCGGCGAGGTGACGCAGATGACCCTCGCGCCCGAGCTGCCCGGCGCCGACGCGCTCGTCGCGCGGCTCCGCGAGCGCGGGGTCGCCGTCTCCGCGGGACACACGAACGCGACCGCCGCCGAGGCCGACCACGCGTTCGACCTGGGCGTGGGCGGCGTCACCCACGTCTTCAACGCCATGCGCCCGTTCCGCTCGCGCGATCCGGGCATCGCCGGCGCCGCGCTCACCCGGCCCGGCGTCGTGATCGGGATGGTCGTGGACGGCCATCACCTCGCGGAGGAGACCGTGCGGCTCGTCTGGGCGTGCGCGGCCGGACGCGTGGCGCTCGTCACCGACGCGATGGCCGCGGCCGGTGCGGACGGCAACGGCGGCACGTTCCAGCTCGGCGACGTCGAGGTTGCGGTCGACGACGGCGCCGCGCCGATGCGCGAGGACGGCACGCTCGCCGGCACCGTGCTCACGATGATCGACGCCGTCCGAAACCTGCACGCGTTCGGCGTGCCCTTCGAGCAGGCGGTCGGCGCGGCCACCGAGGTGCCGGCCCGCTTCCTCGCGCGCGGCGACATCGGCTTCCTCGAGCCCGGCTCGCCCGCGGACGTCGTCGTGCTCGACGACCGGCTCGAGATCCAGGCCGTGCTCTGCGCGGGACGGAGCGATGTCGTGGCTCGAGACTGAGCTGCGCGAGCAGCCCGAGGCGCTCGCGCGCCTCCTCGAGCGCCAGGGGGAGTCGGCGCGGACGGCTGCCACGCTCTTCCGCCGGCGGGACATCCGCTATCTGCTGATCGCCTCGCGCGGCAGCTCGTCGAACGTCGCGCGGTACGCGCAGTACCTCCTCGGCCGCGCCCATCGCGTCCCCGTGATGTTCGCCACGCCGTCGCTGTACACGATCTACGGTCAGCCGCCGCGTCTCGACGGCGCCCTCGTGATCGGGATCTCGCAATCGGGCGCGTCTCCGGACGTCGTCGCCGTGCTCGCGGAGGCGCGGGAGCAGGGGCGGCCCACGCTCGCGCTCACGAACGACGTCGACTCACCGCTCGCCCGCACCGCCGAGGCCGTGCTGCCGCTCGCGGCAGGCCGAGAGCACGCCGTCGCAGCGACGAAGACCTACGTCAACTCGCTCGGTGCGGTCGCGCTTCTCTTCGCCGAGATGGGCGACGACGCCACCGCGCGGGACGAGCTCGCGCGGGCTCCCGACTCGCTCGGGAGGCAGATCGAGCTCTCGCTCGCGGAGACGCCGTCGCTCGAGGAGTACCGCGACGCCGTCGGATTGACGGTGGTCGCGCGCGGGGTCAACTACGGCACGGGCTTCGAGATCGCGCTCAAGATCCGCGAGCTCTCGGGCCTGCTCGTCGAGGCGTACTCGCCGGCCGACCTGATGCACGGGCCGATCGCGGCGATCCAGCCCGGCTGGCCCGTGGTGGTCGTCGCGCCGAGCGGGCCCGCCCGGCCGAGCGTCGAGGAGATCGTGCCGCCGCTACGCGCCCGCGGCGCGCGGCTCGTGGCGGTCTCGGACGTGCGCGCCGTGCTGCGGCGGGCGCACACGAAGCTCGTCCTCGCTTCGGGCGTGCCGGAGTGGCTGAGTCCGCTGACCGCCGTGGTGCCGGGCCAGGTCGCGGCCATGCGACTCACGAGCCTGCGAGGGATGGATCTCGACAGCCCGGCCGGGCTCCGCAAGGTCACCCTCACGCGCTAGAGGCTTGATGTGATTTAGCGGCCGTCGTAGGCGGCGAGTGCGCGTGCTGGGCGGCCGCTGAGTTTGTTGAGGAGCATGCCGAGCGTGAGCGCGAGGATTCGTTGGGCGATCCGTACGGCGAGCCCTGCGGGTGTGCGGGCGAGGTGGCGCTCGAGCCGCATCTGTTGTTTCAGGTTCGAGAAGACGCTCTCGTCACCAGTCGTGTCGAGGCGAGCGCCCGCTCACGACCGAGGTTGGTTGCGGTGCGCGCCTTCGGCGTGAGCAGCGTCGTGCCGGCCGCGGCGAGGCGGGCGGCATAGTCGCGGCCCCAGAAGCCTTTGTCGCCGATCACGACCTCGCTCGGTGTGCCGGTGAGCAGGTCGGCGAGCGGTTCGTACTCTTTCTCG
>DASRBX010000018.1:0-2983 GCA_035653395.1 Gaiellaceae bacterium | reverse complement strand
GCACACCCGCACGGCTCGCCGTACGGATCGCCCAACGAATCCTCGCGCTCACGCTCGGCATGCTCCTCAACAAACTCAGCGGCCGCCCAGCACGCGCACTCGCCGCCTACGACGGCCGCTAAATCACATCAAGCCTCTAGTAACAGTCTGTTACGAGGATGGACAGGTCGCGCGGCCCTACGCCACGTCTCTGAGCGAGTCCGTGACGGCGAGCGCCCGGAGCTTCTTCAGGCTCTGGTTCTCGATCTGGCGGATCCGCTCGCGCGTCACGTTGAAGGCCCGGCCGACCTCGTCGAGCGTCCGCGGCTGCTCGCCGCCAAGCCCGTAGCGCAGCTCCAGAACCCGCCGCTCCCGCTGCGAGAGGGTGCCGAGGATGCTGCTGAGGAGTTCCTGGCGCAGCGTCTTGTCGGCCACGTCGTCGGGGAGCGGCACGTTCTCGTCGGTGAGGAAGTGCCCGAACTCCGACTCCTCCTCGTCGCCGACCGGCTTCTCGAGCGAGACGGGCGCCTGCGAGGTGCGCAGGATCTGCTCCACCTCGTCGAGCGGCAGGTCCACGTCGCTCGCGATCTCGATCGGGCTCGGCTCGCGGCACAACTCGCCGCGCAGCTTGCGCTCGGAACGGACGATCTTGTTCAGCTTCTCGACGACGTGAACCGGCATGCGGATCGTGCGGCCCTTGTCGGCGAGCGCGCGGGCGACCGCCTGGCGGATCCACCACGTCGCGTAGGTCGAGAACTTGTAGCCCTTGCGCCAGTCGAACTTCTCCGCGGCGCGCACCAGGCCGATCGTGCCCTCCTGGATCAGGTCGAGGAACGGCAGGCCCTGGTTGCGATAGCGCTTCGCGATCGAGACGACGAGGCGCAGGTTCGCCTCCACCATCTCCTGCTTCGCGCGTTGGTCGCCGCGCTCGATGCGCTTGGCGAGCTCGACCTCCTCGGCGGCGGTCAGGAGCTCGACCTTGCCGATGTCCTTGAGGAAGAGCTGGAGCGCGTCCGTCGAGACCTCGCGGACGGTCGCGTCGAGCGGCGCCTCTTCCTTCGCCTCCCCCTCCGCCGCTGCCTCGACGACCTCGACCTGCAGCTCCTCGAGCGTGCGGTAGACGTCCTCGAGCTGTGCCGGCTCGAGCTCGAGCTCGTCGAGCGCGAGCGCGATCTCCTCGGCGCTCACGCGCCCGGCGGCCTGAGCCGCCTCGAGCAGGCTTCGCGCCTCCTCCGTCTCGAGAACGTCGCCGGTTGACGTTCCCTCCGTGGCTGTCGCGGCCATGTCCCCCTCCCTCGCGATGCCGGAGAATGCCACGTGCGCAGGGGCCGGCGCCATAGGCCGTTCGGCTCATATTTTCTTTACTTGGTCCCAGCTCCTTGCAGACGCGCAAGCAGTGCTCGTACGACTTTGGCGTAGGACGAGCGCGGCGCCTCGCGGGCCGCGATCCGGAGCTGCGCGATCCCCTTCTGGGGCTGCGCGGTCGCGATGAGGAGCAGCCCCAGCTCGAAGCGGACGACCGGCGCGCGCGGGAAGACGGCGGTGAGCGGGCCGAGGTGCGCGAACGCGCGGGTCGGGTTCGCTTTCGTGAAGAGCGCGACGGCCGCGGCCGTGCGCGCGTACGGATCGCGCGGCGCCAGGCGGGCAGCCGCGGCGAACTGCCGCTCGGCCGAGAGGCGGTGCCAGAGCCGCCACAGGAAGTAGCCGTAGCGCAGCTTGGCCCCGGCGTCGGGCTTGCGAGCCGCGGCGGCGAGCAACCGCAGCTGGGCGGCGCGGCTCGGGGCCGCGGGCAGCGTCACGGGCAGCACGAGGTCCGGCAGGCCCGGCTGGTCGGACGGATAGAGCTGGTTCTCGGCCTCGACCGACTCAGGGGAATCGGGGAACCGCGTGGCGACCCGCTGCCAGGCCGCCGCGGCGGCGGCGACCCGACCCGACCAGTAGAGCGCCCAGCCGAGGTGGTACTCGACGACGGGACTGTCGGGATGCTGCGCGGCGAGGGTCTTCAGCGCCCGCAGGCCGCCGCGGGGCCAGTCGGCGAACGCGAGGCCGATCTGCGCCTGCACCGAGTGGTAGCGGCTGAAGATCGCACGCGCGGCCGCGACGTGCTTCCCGTTCAGCAGGTTCGCCCCGCGCGCAAGCTCCCTCGCCTCGCGGTCGTCGCGGACGCCGAAGTCGAAGAGGACGGGCGGCCTGCCCGCGCGCGGCTTCGTGACCGCGCCCGGAACGCTCGTGTGCTCCCCGCGTGTCTGCAGCAGCGTCGCACCGACGACGGCGGCCGCGGCGACGACCGCTGCCAGCGCCACGACCGCGACGACCCGCCGGGTTCGGACGTCCACGAGAGGGCGGGCTTCGGTCGCCACGAGTCCGAGCGTAGCCACGAAGCGGGTCGCTACATTTGCGAAAGCGATGCCGAGCTACCGCGAACTTCTCCAGCAGGTCAAAGCGGAGATCGACGAGGTCGACGTCACGGAGGCGCGAGAGCTGCTCGCCGCCGACGACCGGCCGCTCGTCGTGGACGTCCGGGAGCTCGACGAGTGGACGGAGGGACGCATTCCGGGTGCGATCCACATCCCGCGCGGCAACCTCGAGTCGCGAATCGAGCAGGCGGCACCCGACCGCACGCGGCCGATCCTCCTCTACTGCGCGGCCGGCAACCGCTCGGCGTTCGCGGCGAAGTCGCTCGAGGAGCTCGGCTACGAGAACGTCGTCTCGCTCGCCGGCGGCTACACCGACTGGAAGCGCAACGGCCTCCCGACGCAGCTGCCGCAGTCGCTCTCGCCCGACCAGCGCGCGCGCTACAGCCGCCACCTGCTGATCCCCGAGGTCGGCAGCGAGGGCCAGACGAAATTGCTCCAGTCGCGCGTCCTGCTGATCGGCGCGGGCGGGCTCGGCTCGCCGGCGTCGCTCTATCTCGCGGCGGCCGGCGTCGGCACCCTCGGCATCGTCGACGACGACCGTGTCGACGCGTCGAACCTGCAGCGCCAGATCGCCCACTCGACCGAGC
>DASRBX010000017.1:0-11123 GCA_035653395.1 Gaiellaceae bacterium | reverse complement strand
AAGACATACGCTGCAACGACAAGGGCTTCCAGATCCGTCATCTCGAGCTCCGATCTCGAGGGGACACAGGTCTGGAAGCCCTTCGTCCTCGCCGGGCGGGTCCCTGCGAACCCGCCCCCGTTTCACATCAACCCTCTAGCGCTTCTTCGCCCGGGACGGCTGGACGCGTCTCGGCTCGCCCGGCATCTTCGGGAAGTTCGGCGGATACGGCGCCTCGCCGACGCCCTCCGCCTCCTCGCGCTCGACCCATTCGAACAGCTTGCGGAGATCGCAGACGGCGTCGTCGATGCCCTCCTGCACGTCGCCGAGCTCGGCGAAGCGGGCCGGCATCGTGGCGAGCGTGAAGTCCTCGGTCTCGAGCGAGTCGAGCTCGTCCCAGCGAAACGGTGCCGAGACGGTCGCGTCCGGCCGGGCCCGGACGGAGTACGCCGAGGCGATCGTGCGGTCGCGCGCGTTCTGGTTGTAGTCGATGAAGACCCGCTCGCCGCGCTCCTCCTTCCACCACGCGGTCGTGACGAGCTTCGGCGCGAGCCGCTCGACCTCGCGCGCGAACGCGAGCGCGCACCGGCGCACCTCGCGGAAGCCCCACTTCGGCTCGATCCGGCACGCGACGTGGATGCCGCGGTTGCCCGACGTCTTCGGCCAGCCGGTGAAGCCGAGCTCGTCGAGCGTCTCCTGCACGATCGCGGCGACCTGCTTCGCCTCGGCGAAGCCGGTGCCGGGCTGCGGATCGACGTCGATGCGAAGCTCGTCGGGACGCTCGACGTCGCGTCGCCGCGACGGCCATGGGTGGAAGTCGATCGTGCCGAGGTTCGCCGCCCACGCGACGTGCGCGAGCTCGGTGACGCAGAGCTCGTCGGCGGTGCGGCCGGAGGGAAACGTGACCGTCGCCGTCTCGATCCAGTCGGGCCGGTGCTTCGGCACGCGCTTCTGGTAGATCGCCTCGCCCTCGGCGCCATCGGGGTGCCGCTTGAGCTGCGTCGGCCGCTCGTACAGGACGCGGACGATGCCGTCGCCGACCGCGAGGTAGTAGTCGACGAGATCGAGCTTCGTCTCGCCGCGCGTACGGAAGAAGACCTTGTCGGGATTCGTCACCTTGACGGTGCGCGGCCCGACCTCGAGCTCCACGAACGGCGACTGCGACGGCGACATGTCCGGGAGTATCGTGAAGCGCGTGCTGGAGGACACGCGCCCGCTGCGCCTCTCGCTCGAGCCGCTCGACGACCACGTCGTCGTCGAGCCGACCGACGAGGAGGCCGAGACGCGCGCGGGGCTGATCATCCCGGCGAGCGCGGAGTGGCAGTGCCGGAGCGGCATCGTCACCGCGGTCGGCGCGGACGCCGAAGGCGTCGCGCCCGGCGACAAGGTTCTGTTCCCGCGCGACGCGGGCTACGACGTCCGGCTCGCCGGCACGGCGCAGAAAGTCCTGCGCCGCGTCGACCTCATCGCCCGCATCCACGACTGAAACGGACACGCCCGGTGTCTGACACCGGACGTGTCCAGCCCGGCCGCGGGCCGGCGGCTTCGCCGCCGGCATTGCAGCCTCGAGGCGGAGAGGGCGGGATTTGAACCCGCGACGCACCTTTCGGCACGTACGCGATTTCCAGTCGCGCTCCTTAGACCGCTCGGACACCTCTCCGAGGGCGCCCAGCGTATCGGCCTGGCCGCAAGGCGGCAGGTCCGCAACAGCTTCAGGACGGCGACTTCGCGCTGGCCCGGCGCCAGCCGCTCGATCGCGCCGCTCAGCAAGGAAAGTAACGCGCGAGCCTCGACACCGCGCGTTCGGACGGGTCGCCCGCCGGGGAGACGCCCGACGAAAGTCACCGCACCATTTGAACGACTGTTCAGTCAACCAGCTGCGCCACAGAACGCGAAATTTCCGCGCCGAATTCGGTTAGACATTCCCAAGAGACGGCAAAGCAAAGCCTCGTCGTGCTCATCCATTCTCTTTGCGGGGGGAACCAATGAAGCCACTCAGATGGCTGTTCGTCCTGGCCGCGCTCCTCGCGACGGCTCTCTTGCTCGTCGCCACGAGCGCCTCGGCGGACAACGGCAACGCATCGCCCACCCTGAGCTTCTTCTCGGGCGGCGACGGAGCGAACGCCCACTGGGTCAACACCGCCGATCAGCCGCCCGGCGACACCGACAACCAGGCGATCCAGCTCCAGACCACGAACGACGCCCTGACCTTCAGCAAGGGCTACGCCGGGATCCTCGTGCACCACGTGACCGGCATCCCGGCAGCCGCGTTCCCGGATTCCGAGTTCTGGGTCAAGGCGACGAACTACAGCGGCGCGAGCCTGGGATCGCCCCGGCTCGTGGTCGAGTTCCAGGACACCGCCGGCAACTTCGTCGGCGACGGCCAGCTGCGGCCGCTCACGCTCACCTCCACCCGGCAGGACGTGAACGACCAGGCCGCCTATCCGAACTCCGGGTGGGACGTCTCGGGAGGAACCTGCGGCTTCCTCTACAACGTGAAATGGCAGGACGTCCAGAGCTGCTTCGCCGGTGACACCGTGCTGTCGGTCTTCATCGTCGCCGACGCCTACGGCATCAACCACCTGATCGACGACATCACCGTCGACGGCAAGCGGTTCTCGAACGCCTCCGACAACGGCGGTGGAAACAACACGCAGGCGGGCCCGGCCGCCACCACGGATCCGAGCCTGCTCCCACCGAACCTGCTCGCACTCCTCTAGGCGCGGCAGCCGGATCGAGCATTCCGCTGAGGCCCGCACGTCCGCGGGCCTCAGCGCTCACGGGGTCCTCCGAAGCGGGCGCGCGTAGACGAGGTACCGGTGTGTCGCGTAGAAGCGCGGGTGGCAGCTCTGGAGGATCAGGAGCTCCCGGTGGCCCGAACGCAGGACGGCCACATCGGTCGCAGGCACGATCCGGTGGCGGGTGACGACGTAGCGGAACGTCCCGTACGGCATCCGGATCGTGATCCGGTCGCCGCGGCGCAGCAGGTTGATCTGGGCAAAAGGAGCGCTGTAGGTGGTGCGGTGCCCGGCGACGTACACGAGCCTGCCCTCTCCGGGCAGGAAATCGCCCGCGTAGATCCCGGGCCCCTTGGCGAGGTCGGGCTCGGTCGTTCCCTCGACCAGCACGGCGTCGAGGCCGAGGCGCGGGATCAGGATGCGCCCCATCGCCTCCCCTTGGTGTGACGCCAACCGGTAGGCGCGGGCCTCGAGCCGGACCGGCCGGCTCCTCTCGGGCACGGAGCGATTCCGAAGCTGCATGCCGAGAGCCGCCTGGTGGCGCCACGTCTCGATCGCCGTGACCGGGTCCTGCCACCGCCAGGCGACGAGCACCCAGGCGACCGTGAGGACGCCCGCCGCGATCAGGGCGGCGGAGAGAGCACGACGGAGGCGCCCGGCGGGGCGGCCGCGAAGGCCACCCCGCCGAGAGCGCGACGCCTCAGGCTGCCGTCGCACTGCTCCTCCTTCTCAGGGCCAGGCCGAGCAGGAGCGCTGCGAGGCCGACCAGGAGCCAGCGACCGAGGTCGAGGCCCGTGTACGGAAGGGTTGCCGGCAGGCCCCGGTTGGCCGAGGCACCCGGAGCGCGACCTCCGCCCTCGGCGGCCGGCCTACGCGCCTTCGGAGGCCGGAACGCCCCTCCCGAGCCTCCCGCCGACCCCGAGCCGGACGAGCCGGAGCTCGTCCCGGTCGGGGAGCCGGTGGACCGTGTCCCCGGCGACGTGCCGCTGCCGCCTCCCGAGCTTCCCGAGCTTCCCGAGGAGCCCGGGCTTCCCGAGGAGCCGGACGGGCCGGACGAGGTCGCGCTGCCTGGCCCGGCCTGGACCGTCGCCACCGAGCCCGAAGCGGTGTTGCCGCCGCCGAGCTGGACGGTCACGATCGATCCGGTCGCGGAGTTGCCCCCGCTCCCGCCGCTGGCGAGCGGCACGCCGAGCAGGGCCCCCACCCCCGCCACGTCGAGGGATGCCAGGGGATTCGTCCGGACGCCGCTCACCTGGACCGTGCAGATCGAGCCGGCGGCGGTGTTACCGCCTCCCACCTGCACGGTGCCGACGGAGCCCGTCGAGCGGTTCGCGCCGCCCGAGCCGACCGACGCCGGCACGCCGGCGGTCGCCGTCACGGGACGGGCGCGAACGCGGGCGACCGGGTGGGTCGAGACGGACGACACCTGGACGCCGCCGACCGAGCCCGCTGCGTGGTTGTCACCCGAGCCGACGGATGCCGGCACGGAGACGCTCACGCGTGCCGCACCTGCGCGCGCGCCGGCGCGGGGGTGGGCCGAGACCGACGACACCTGGACGGTGCCGGCCGAATGGGAGGCGCTGTTCCCTCCTCCGGCCTGAACCGTCCCGACCGAATGCGTCGCCTGGTTCCCGCCGGACCCGACGGAGACCGGGGACGTCGCCCCGGCCCCGACTGCGCCCGCGCGGACCGCGACGGACGGGTGGACCGAGACCGAGGACACCTGCGCCGTGCCGATCGAGCTCGACGTCGTGTTCCCGGAACCGACCTGGAGGGTTCCAATCGAGTTGGTGGCCGTGTTTCCCGAGCCGGCGAGCGCAGGGGCTGCCGTCCCGAGGATCGCCGCGGCACAGGCGCCGGCGACGAGGCCTAGAGCCTTGCATCTCATGGTTCTCTCGCTTTCTCGAGTTGGGATTTCCCGCCGACGACCGTGTCGGTGGGATGCCTTCGACTTTCCGCCTGCCGGCGGCTAGTCGGGGCGCTCGAGATCGACTGTCAGCCTGCACCCGTGGGCACAGGCAAGCGGCGGCGAGATACGTCGACCGCGGCCGAGAGCCGCCGCACCGAGGAGGGCGGCGGCCAGCGCCGCGAACGGGGGCGCGAAGCCAGAACCCCCGCCTCCCGCACTCGTGCCCGTGGACGGGAAGGCGGGTTCCCGCGCCGGCGGAGCCGACTGAGCACCGGGGTGGCGGTGCGTGAGGGTCGGACGTGCGAGGGCCGGCGGCACCGGGGGGGCGGTCGAGGCGCGCACGTGGCGCCGCGAAGGACGAGCCGGCGGGCCAACGGCGGTGCGCGCGGGATGCCGCGAAGCATGCGCCGGAGCGGCGACGACCGCGCTCGGACGAGAGCGCGGGGCTACCGATTTCGGCGGCACCTGGGCCGGCGTCGCGACCGGCGGCGTCGGCACGACATGAGCGACATGCGTGACGCTCGTGGTCGTCGTCGCCGCAGCGCTCCCGACCTTCTCGGTGACGGCGTGCGCGGCGGACGTCGCCGGGGCCGTGGCGGCCGTGACGGTAGGAGCCGCCTTCGCCACCGTCGCGGCGACCGCGGGAGCGGCCTTCGTCACCGTCGTCGTGACCGTACCGGCGGTCGAGGCGACCGACAGAGGCGTGACGCTCGGCGGAGCCGCGGGAAGCGACACGCCCGAACCGCCTGCGTGCGCCGCGGGAGCCCACGCGAGCCCCGCTGCTAAGACGGGAAGGGCGACGATCCCGCACATCCGACAACGAGCGTTCACGTTCATGATCGTGAACGGTATCACCGGAAAGCCGCGAAATCTAACCTCCCGAACCCCGGCTCCGTAGGCTTGCGCGCGTGAGGGTGCCGCGTCCCGTGTACGCGATCGCGGTGGCGCAGCTGGCGCTGCTGCTGGCGACCGCGTCGAGGTACGGCTACCACCGCGACGAGCTCTACTTCGTCGTCGCGGGCTCGCATCCAGCGCTGGGCTACCCCGACCAGCCGCCGCTCGTGCCCCTGCTCGCCTGGGCCATGCACGCGATCGCTCCCTCCCTGACGTTGCTGCGCACCCCCTCCGCGCTCGCCTCCGCCGCGACGACCGTTCTCGCCGCCCTGATCGCGCGCGAGGCCGGCGGCGACCGGACGGCTCAGGTCGTCGCGGCCGCATGCACCGCCGTGGCCGGGTTCGCCCTCGCCGTCGGTCACTTCGTGACCACCACAACCTTCGACATGCTCGCCACCACCGCCTTTCTGTGGCTGCTGATCCGCGGCGTCCGCCACGGCGGCGGCCCCTCCCTGCTCGCGGCCGGCGCGGCCGCCGGCATCGGCACCGAGGCGAAGCCGCAGGTCGCGTTCGTCGCCGTCGTCGCGGTGACGACGCTCCTGATCCTGGGACCGCGAGCGCCGCTCCGCACCGGTTGGGCGGTGGCCGGGGCCCTGACCGCGCTCGCCGTCGCCGCCCCGTACGCGATCTGGCAACAGGTGCACGGGTGGCCGCAGCTGACCGTCGCCCGCAACATCGGCGGCTCCGCCGAGGGAGGGCGCGCGGGATTCGTGCCGTTCCAGCTCGTGATGGTCAGCCCGTTCCTCGTGCCGGTCTGGGTCGCGGGTCTCCTGGCCCCGTTCCGGCGGTCGGAGTTGCGGGCACTCCGCTTCGTCTCCTGGACGTACGTCGCGTGCGCTCTGCTCTACATCGCAGGCAACGGCAAGGCGTACTACCTCGCGAGCTTCTACCCGACGCTCCTCGGTCTGGGCGCCGTCCCCACCCGCGCGTGGCTCGCCGAGCGCGGCAGGAGGCTCCTCTTGACGGCAGCGATCGTGAGCAGCGCCGCGCTGAGCGCCTATATCGCCCTCCCGCTCCTGCCCGTTCGCTCTCTCCAGGGAAGCGCACCTCTCAAGATCAACCCCGACCTCGCGGAAGAAGTCGGCTGGCCACGCTTCGCCGACACCGTCGCACGAGCCTGGTCGCACGCGCCGGACCGCTCGCACACCGCGATCTTCACGTCGAACTACGGCGAAGCCTCCGCCGTGAAGCTCCTCGCGCACCTGCCCGCCTACAGCGGCGAGAACGGGTACGCGCTCTGGGGGCCACCGCCCCGCACGGACACGCACGCCCTCGTCGTCGGGAGCACGCGCCTCTTCGCCGAGTGCCGCCGCCTCACGCGGATCGACGACGGCATCGGCCTCCAAAACGACGAGCAGGGGACGCCGGTCAGCCTCTGCCGGCCGAGCGCGCCGTGGGCGAGGCTCTGGCCACGCCTACGCCACTACGACTGACGACCCGCGCGGCGGCTTCGGACGTTCGCCTCGGCGCCCTCGACCCGGTCGATTTCCGCGCATACGCTCCGTTCGTGTCGAGCCTGGTCGAGCGCGAAACGGAGCTGGAGGCCGTCGAGACATTCCTCGCGTCCGAGCGCCCCCGCCTCCTCGCGATCGTCGGCGAGCCCGGGATCGGGAAGACGACGTTGTGGCGGACGGCGACGGAGCACGCTCGCGCGCACGGCGCGCGCCTGCTGGTCGCCCGGCCGACCGAGTGGGAGTCGCGGCTCGCCTTCGCGGCGCTCGCGGACCTGCTCGCCGAGGTGCCGGACGAGCTCTTCGCACACCTTCCCGAGCCGCAGCGGGTGGGTCTCGACGCAGCGCTCCTGCGTACTGCGTCCGCCCGGCCGCCGGAGCGGCGCGTGGTCGGCGCCGGCTTCCTCACGCTGCTGCGGGCGCTCGCCGGCGATTCGGAGGTCGTGTGCGCGATCGACGACGTCCAGTGGCTCGATGCCTCGTCGGCGGCGGTCGTCGAGTTCGCGCTGCGACGGCTCGGCGAGGAGCGCGTGCGCGGCCTCTTCTCGGTGCGCTCGACGGAGGTGGGCCGACCGCCCATTCCTGCCCTCGAGCGAGACCTCCAGGTCGAGCGGCTCGAGCTCGGGCCGCTCTCGGTGGCCGCCCTGCACCGGATGCTCGCGCAGGAGCTCGGGCGCACGTTCCCGCGCCCGACCCTCGTGCGGGTCGCACACGCGGCCGGCGGCAATCCGCTCTACGCCGTCGAGATCGCGCGCGAGCTCGTCCGCCGGGGCGAGCCCGGCCTCTCGGGCCGCGTTCCCGTCCCGCAGGACCTCGGCACGCTCGTCCGGGGACGCGTCCGTGCGCTGCCCGCGGTGACACGCGACGCGCTGCTGCGCGCCGCAGTCCTGGCGCGGCCCGACACGGCGGCCATCGATCCGCTCGAGCTCGCGCCCGCGGAGGAAGCGGGGCTCGTGCGCGTCGAGCCGGACGGGCGCATCGAGTTCGTCCACCCGCTCTTCGCGTCGGCGGTGTCCTCGGCCGCTCCGGAGGTCCGGCTCCGCGGGGCGCACCGCGCCGTGGCCGATCTCGCGCGCGACCCGGAGGAGCGGACCCGGCACCTTGCGCTCGCGGCCTCCGGGCCGGACGCAGCGGTTGTGCGCGAGCTCCGGGAGGCCGCTCGTCACGCGCGCATGCGCGGCTCTCCGGACTCCGCCGCCGAGCTGAGCGGGCTGGCGCTGCGGCTGCTTCCCGCCGACGCTCCGACCCGTGCGGAGCTCCAGCTCGAGCTTGCCGAGCAACTCCATCTGGCAAGCGACTTCCCGGCGGCGCGGGCGCTGCTCGAGGAGCTGCGGGCGACGCTCCCGCCGGGTGACCTCCGCGCGCGGGCGCTGCTCACCCTCGTCGAGATCGACTACTGGGGGACCGGCGAGTCCGCGGCGACCGCGCTGGCGGAGGAGGCACTCGCGGACGCCCGGGACGCGGTTCTCCAGGCCCGTTGCCACGCCGCCATCGCGTTGTTCGCCGGCACGGTCGACCTCCCGAAGTCGGCGGCCTCCGCACGTGCTGCGCTGGCGCTCCTCGCGGAGGTTCCGGACCCCGACCCGGGCCTCGTCGCCGCGGCGTTGAGCGCACGCGTGCGCGCCGATCTCTTCCTCGGAGACGGCTTCGACGAGGCGACGGCGATGCGGGCGCTCGAGCTCGAGGAGAGCAACCCGCCCGCGACCGTCGACACGCGCGTCGTCTTCAAGCTCGGACAATGGCTCCGCTACGTCGACGATCTCGACGGAGCGCGGGCATACCTCGAGCAGGCCGAGCAGCAGGCGCACGAGGAGGGGGACGAGTCGTCGCTCGCCAACATCCTGCTCAACCGCGTCATCGTCGCCACGTGGGCGGGTGATCTGGCCGAGGCGACGCAACTCGCGGAGCGCATGGTCGACGCCTTCGGCCAGCAGGGCGTCGGGGCGGTTGCCGGAGACATCTGGCGCGCATACGTGGATGCGTATGCCGGACGGTTCGAGTCCGTCCGCGAGGCCGCCGCGAACGCGGACCCGCGGGAGCCGATGGGAGCAGCGCTCTGGAGCCGCTGCCTGGGACTGGCCGAGCTCGCCGCCGGCGACCCGGTCTCCGCCGACCGGCACCTGACGGAGGCGCTCGAGGTGTTCGAGCACATCGGCTTCCGCGAGCCCGCGGTCTGGCGGGTGGAGGGCGACGCGATCGAGGCGGCGCTCGGGGCCGGCGACGTCGACCGGGCGCAGGAGCTGCTCGCGCGCTTCGAAGAGCGTTCCGCCGGCTCGCGCATCCCGTGGAGCCTCGCCGTCTCGGCGCGGTGCCGCGCCCTGGTGCTCGCGGGGCAGGGGCAGCTGGAAGCCGCCGAGGAGGCCCTCGACCGCGCGCTCGCCGAGCACGAGCGCCGCCCGATGCCGTTCGAGCGGGCGCGGACGCTGCTCGCCCAGGGCCGGCTGCAACGGCGACTGAAGCACAAGCGGCAGGCGCGGCTCGCGCTGGAAGAAGCGCGAGAGCTCTTCGCCCGCCAGGCGCTGAAGCGTGGGTCGCCCGCGTGGACGACGAGCTGGGCCGGGTCACGGTGCGACGCGCGCCGGAGGAGCTGAGCACGACCGAGCTCCGCATCGCCCGGCTCGCGGCGGACGGTCTGACCAACAAGGCGATCGCCGAGCAGGCCTTCGTGAGCGTGAAGACGGTCGAGTCGAACCTGAAGCGTGCCTACGCCAAGCTCGGGATCTCTTCGCGCGCGCAGCTCGCGCGCGCCCTCGACCGCGGCGACGCGCAGGCGATTTCGTAGGGTCTTCAGGTCTTTCTCCGCGCCGCCCAAAGGGTCATGTTGGCGCAATGGCGGAACCGGACGGGAGCTTCGTCGCCGAGTGCTACTGGCCGGACGTGCACGACGAGGACGTGCGCACGCTCGACCGGCGGATCACCGCCTCGCTCAAAGGCGACGTCCGCTACCTCGGGTCGGTGCTGATCCGCCAGGACGAGGTCGTCCTCTGCCACTTCGAGGGCAGCGCCGACGCGATCCGCCGGGTCGCGGACGAGGCGGGCGTCCCGTACGAGCGCCTGCTCGCGACCACCGTCTCGGTGCGGACGGAACACACACTCCCCCAAGGAAGGAGCTCGACATGATCGACGTTCGGTTTCTGCGCAGCGGGATCACGCGACGGCTTCCCGCTTTCTGGATCGCTGCTCTTCTCGTCCTCGGCTGCTGCGGCACGAGCCTTGCCGCGGCAAGCGCCCACCACCGTCATCCGGGCAGGTCGAAGCTCGCAGGCACGTGGACGGGCAGCTACAGCGGCGCCGTGTCCGGGCACTTCACGCTGCACTGGAAGCAGACCGGGTCGCGCCTGCACGGGAGCATCACCCTCTCGAGGCCGAGCGGCACGTACGGCATCAGCGGCAGCGTGCACAGGGGGAAGATCAAGTTCGGCGCGGTGAGCGTCGGCGCCACGTACAAGGGCCACGTCCGCGGGACGTCGATGTCCGGCACCTGGACGAGCCCGCAGGGCGGGGGTACGTGGAGCGCCGGCAAGCAGAGGAAGTGAGGAGGCTGGCAAGTAAGGGCGTGAACCGGGCGAAGAACGAACCAGACGCGAGGTGGTGCGGCGGCACAGCGACGGCCTTCACCGCCGCACCACCTCTCGCACGACGAAGGCTTGGGAAGCGGAGGGTTGTCCGAGCCGATGCGACGGTGCATGGGCACTGCGCGCGCCGCTCCTCGCGCCGACGGAGCGACGACGGCGCGGGCCGGCGATCACGAGCAGAAGCGGCGGTAGGGCCTCCCTGGGAGGCATTCCTTCCACTCGGCATGGGTGAGGTTGCGTCCAGCGACGCGGCAGGCGGTGGCCGCCCAGGCGCCGAGGGTGACCGGGACGACCCACGTCCGACCCGTGTCATCGCTGACGATCACGTCCTTGCCATCGGGTGTAAAGGCGGCGTACGGGTTCAGGTTGGGCTGGCCCATCGCGAACTGGAACGGCGGGCCGATCTCGGTGCGTGCGTCTTCCACGTACGGCATTGGGAGCGGAGGGGGAGGGATTTGAACCCTCGATCCGCCTAACGACGGATAACGGTTTTCGAGACCGCCGCATTCGACCGCTCTGCCACCCCTCCGCGGGTGGGCGCAGAGCCGCGGCGGGCGCTGCGCTAGCGGAGAAGGAG
>DASRBX010000016.1:0-16566 GCA_035653395.1 Gaiellaceae bacterium | reverse complement strand
CAGATGCTCGCCCGAGCTCGAGCAGCGGATCCTGGCCGCGCGAGAGTACGCCAACGCAGGCCCGCTGATTGTTGCTGGCCAGCTGGGCCTGCCCGCCTCGACCGTCTGGAAGGTGCTCCGTCGGCACGGCCGCTCACGACTCGCCCGTCCCGCGCGCGGACCGGTGCGCCGCTACGAACGCTCCCACCCGGGCGAGCTCGTCCACGTCGATATCAAGAAGCTGGGCCGCTTCTGGACGGTCGGCAAGCGCATTCTTGGCAGCGAGGTCGGCACCCGAAGCCGTCGGGCAGGCTGGCAGTACCTGCACATCGCCATCGATGACCACAGCCGGCTCGCCTACGCCGAGCAGGGCATCACAGTCGAGCGCGTCCTCAGCGACAACGGCAACGGCTACCGCTCACGTCTCTGGCAAACGACCTGCGCCGAGCTCGACATCGCCCGCCGCTACACACAGCCACCACGACCGCAAACCAATGGCAAGGCAGAAGCACTGATCAAAACGCTCCAGCGCGAATGGGCCTACCGCTTCGCCTACCCCTCCAGCACCCACCGCGCCCAAGCCCTCCCCCGCTACCTCCGCTGGTACAACCACCACCGACCACACAGCTCGATCGGCGGCACACCCCCAATCAGCCGCGTCTCACAGGTCTGTGGGTCCCACAGCTAGTCGGCGCGTCCGAGGCGCCAGAGCGGCCGCACGAGCGGGTCGCTCACGCGCTCCACCTGGGCGACGACCCAGGAGACGAAGCGGGGCAGGAGCCGCACCACCACCCCGGCCGCGACGAGACCGAAGACGACGCCCATCAGGATGTCGCTCGGATAATGGGCTCCGATGAACAGCCTCCCGACCCCGATGATCGCGGCGATCACGACGAAGATCGCGCCTGCGACCGGATCGAAGGCGAGCACCGCGAACGCGATCGCGAAGGAGACGGTGGTGTGGTCGCTCGGGAACGAGGCGTCCGTGCTGGTCGACCAGGGGTGGCTGATGTGGTGCGTCATGTACGGCCGCGGCCTCGCCCAGGCGTGGTGGATGACGAAGGCGAGGGCGTAGGCGAGCGCGGCGGAGGCGAAGCCGCTTCCGCAGGCGAGCTTCCACTTGCGGTCGCCGCCGGGGCGGCTGAAGAACCAGAGCGCCGCGGTGATCACGACCATCAGCGGGATGCTCGCCTTCTCGACGTCGCTGAAGAGCGTCCCGACCCAGTGATGGTGGAGTGAGACGTCGTAGATCGCTTTGTAGAGGCGCCAGTCCAAGGCCGTCGCTTCCTAGCCGACCGGGTGCGAGGCGTCGGTGAACTCGCGGAAGTGAGCGGTCAGGAGGTAGGCCGTCTGCTCGCCGATGTCCACCGCGCGGTCGCCGATCCGCTCGATCGTCCGCCCGACGACGACCATCCGCAGCCCCCATTCGCGGAACTCCGGCTCGCCCATGACGTCCACGAGACGCTCGACGAAGCGTCGGTTCGCGCGGTCGATCAGCTCGTCGAGCTCGACGAGGCTCTCGGCGCCGGCAAGGTCGCGGCCGCCGAAGGAGTCGAGCGCGACGCGCTGCATCTCCTCCGCTCGCTCGCCCATCTCCGTCAGTGTCTCGACGAGGGCCGGATCCGGCTCCACGTCCGAGACGAGCTGCGACAGCTTCGCGATCGTCACGCAGCCGTCGGCGCTCCGCTCGAGCAGGAGGTTGACGTGGAGCATCGCGAGCAGGAGCCGCAGGTCGCGCGCCACCGGGGTCTGCAGGGCGAGCAGGGACTCGATCTGATGCTTGATCGCCAGGAAATAGCGGTCGACCTCGTCGTCGAAGGCGATGACCTCGCTCGCCAGCTCCCCGTCGCGCTCCTCGAGCGCGCGAATCGCCCCGCGAACGGCGCTGAGGACGCGCTGGCCCATCTCCTGGAGTTGCGCCTCGACCTGCTCGAGCGCCGCGTCGATCGACATCGCGGGCCAGCGTACTAGCTGGCCTGCGGGGACGCGCAGGGGCAGTCACCACTTCGTCTCCGGCTCGTAACGGGGCCGTTTCCCATCCGCCGAATGCCCCGCCGTACGGTGGCCGCGAACCCGGAGAAGAAGGAGAAGACCAGATGCCGAAGCACGGCATGCTCGTTCGCATCATCCTCGGCACGGCTGCGGCGGCGGTTCTCGCGGCACTCGCGGTGACGAGTGCCGGCGCCGCCTCGGCGAGACGTTCCGGAGGCTCTCTCGTCGGCGCGGGCTCGTCGCTCGTCGCACCCGCCGTCCAGGGAGTCTGGGGCCCCGCGTATCAGGCGGCGAAGGGCGTGGGGATCCAGTACTCCCCGGTCGGCTCGGGCGCCGGCATCGCCCAGATCACCGCCCGCACGGTCGACTTCGGGGCGAGCGACGCCCCGATGACATCCGACCAGGCGCACCACTGCCACGGGTGCATCGAGATCCCGTGGGCGCTGGCCGCGACGGGGCCCGTCTACAACATCCCCGGCGTCAACGGCCTCCAGCTCCACCTCACCGGCCCCGTCCTCGCGAGGATCTACCTCGGCCAGATCACGAGCTGGAGCGATCCGGCGCTGAAGCGGCTGAACCCGCACCTGAAGCTTCCCGGCAAGAAGATCACGGTCGTTCATCGCAGCGACGGCTCCGGCGACACCTTCGCCTTCACCGACTACCTCTCGAAGGTCAGCAGGACATGGGCCTCGCGGGTCGGCAAGGCGACGGCCGTCAGCTGGCCCACGGGCGAAGGCGGCAAGGGGAACGCCGGCGTGGCGGCGATCGTGAGCTCGACGCCGGGGGCGATCGGCTACGTCTCGACGTTCTACGTCTACCAGAACCACCTGCACATGGCGAGGATCCTGAACTCGTCCGGCCGGTACACGTTCCCGAGCGTCAAGTCGATCGAGTCTGCGGCGCAGCTCGTGAAGCGGGTCCCCGCCAACACGGCGATCTCGATCACCGACCCGCCCCGGTCCGCGAAGTTCCGGAACGCCTGGCCGATCTCGACCTTCACCTACGTGATCGTGCCCATCAAGTCGCCCAAGGCGTCCCAGCTCCGCGCCTTCATCGGCTGGGCGCTCGGCGCCAGGCAGCAGAAGGCCATCCGGAAGCTCGTCTTCGCACCGATGCCGACGCTCGTGGCCAGGGTGGCGCACAGCCGGCTGAAGAAGATCCATCCCTAGCCGGCGCGTGAGCACCCTCGACGCGACCGGCGCACCCGCCCACCGCCCCTTCGCGGGGCGGCGCGGCGCGCGTGTGGGCGACGTGGTGCTCCCCGGAATGTCCGGCCTCGCCGCGCTCGTGGCCGTCGTCCTCATCGGCCTGATCGCCTACAAGGTCGCCGCGGGCTCCCGGCTGGCGCTCTCGACGTTCGGGCTCGGCTTTCTCTCGCACGTCGGCTGGGATCCGGTCCACGGCCGCTTCGGGGGTGCGAGCTTTCTCTTCGGCACCGCCGTGACCTCGGTGGGAGCGCTGATCCTCGCGACGCCGCTCGCCCTGGCGATCGCGCTCTTCCTGACCGAGCTCGCGCCCCGCTGGCTCCGCGCGCCGGTCACCGCCCTCGTCGAGACCCTCGCCGCGATTCCGAGTGTCGTGATCGGGCTGTGGGGGATCATCGTGCTCGGCCCCGTGCTGCGGGACCACGTGATGCCGGGGCTTCACTCGGCGCTCGGCTTCATCCCCCTCTTCGGTCCCGCGGGCCCCGGCCCCGGCGTCTTCACCGCGATCGTCGTGCTGACGATCATGATCCTGCCGATCGTCTCGAGCATCGCGCGCGAGCTCTTCCTCGGCGTTCCGCCCGAGCTCAAGGAGGCGGCGCTCGGGCTCGGCACCACGCGCTGGGAGATGGTGCGCGGCGTCGTCCTTCCCTACACCCGGGGCGGGATCGCGGCCGCCGTGATCCTCGGGCTCGGCCGTGCGGTCGGCGAGGCGATCGCCGTCGCCCAGGTGATCGGCGGGGTGGACAACCTCGTGAGCTGGAACCTGTTCGCCGGAGGCAACACGCTCGCCGCCAAGATCGCGCTCGAGTTCCAGAGCTCGACGTCGGATCTCGAGACCTCGTCGCTGTTCTATCTCGCCCTCATCCTGCTCGTCTTCTCGCTCGTCGTGAACGTCGTGGCGCGGTCGGTCGTCCGGCGCGTCGCGCGGCGTCAGGGACTGGTGCTGCGGTGAGCGCCGCGGCGCCCGCCGTCTTCCGGCGCGCGAACGACCGGCTGGCGCGGCGTCGGGTCGTCAACCACGCCCTGGAGCTGGTCGCCTGGCTGGCCGCGCCGGTCGGGGTCGGCATCCTCGGTCTCGTCGTCTGGTCGGTGGCGAAGCGGGGGGCGAGTCAGCTCAACCTCGACCTGCTGACGAAGCCGCCGGTTCCCTTCGCGATCGGAACCGTCCGGCAGGGGCTGGCAAACGCCTTCGCCGGCAGCCTCGTGATCGTCGGGCTCGCCACCGCCATGACGCTCCCGGTCGGGATCCTCGTCGCGGTCTACGTCAACGAGTTCGCGCGCCGGCCGGTCCGGAACGGTTTGGGGCTGGCGCTCGACGTCCTCACGGGCATTCCCGCCATCGTGATCGGGATCTTCGTCTTCGGCCTGGTCGTGGTCGGCCGCGGCCAGAGTGGCTACGCCGGGGCGTTCGCGCTCGCCGTGCTCATGCTGCCCTATGTCGCCCGGGCCACGATCGAGGTGCTCGCCCTCGTGCCCGATTCGCTGCGCGAGGCGTCGCTCGGCCTCGGCGTTCCCCGCTGGCGGACGACGGTCGGGATCGTGCTGCCGCAGACGATCGGCGGCATCGTCACCGGTGGCGTGCTCGCAGTGGCGCGCGTCGCCGGAGAGACGGCACCGCTCCTCTTCACGTCCTCGATCGTCGGCAACCAGATCGCCTGGAACCCGGCGCATGCCCTCCAGACCGTGCCGGTCGCCATCTTCGAGCTGTCCGAGCAGGGCGATCCCGCCGACACCGCCCGTGCCTGGGCCGCCGCGTTCGTGCTGCTCGTGTTCATCCTCGTCACGAGCCTGGGCGCCCGCTGGCTCGCCAATCGCAGCCGTCGGAAGCTCGGGCGCGCCGCCCGGTGAAGCGCCGGCCGAAGGGAGAGACCGTGTCCCTGTCGAGTACGATCGAGCGCACCGTGCGCGTCGAGACGAAGCGGGAGCCGCTGCCGCCTCGCGAGCGCCTGCAACAGGTCTTCGACATCCAGGACCTGACCGCGGCCTACGGCTCCAAGCCGACCCTGAAGAACGTCTCGATGGAGGTCTACGAGAACCTCGTCACCGCCGTCATCGGGCCGTCCGGCTGCGGCAAGAGCACCTTCATCCGCTGCCTCAACCGCATGAACGACCTCGTACCCGGTTTCCGGCAGGCGGGGACGATCCGCTACCACGGCCAGGACATCGCCGCGAAGGACGTCGACGCGGTCGCGGTGCGGCGGACGATCGGGATGGTCTTCCAGCGGCCGAACCCGTTCCCGAAGTCGATCCGGGACAACGTCGCGTGGGGCCTGAAGGTGCTCGGGATGAGGGACGACCTCGAGGGACGCATCGAGCGGGCGTTGACGCAGGCAGCTCTCTGGGACGAGGTGAAGGACCGCCTGAAGGCGAGCGCGCTTTCGCTCTCGGGCGGCCAGCAGCAGCGGCTCTGCATCGCGCGCGCCATCGCGGTCGAGCCCGACGTCGTGCTCATGGACGAGCCGGCGTCGGCCCTCGACCCGATTGCGACGCAGGCGATCGAGCAGCTCCTCCACGAGCTGAAGAGCGAGTACTCGTTCGTGATCGTGACGCACAACATGCAGCAGGCCGCCCGCGTCGCGGACATGACGGCCTTCTTCTCGATCTCGCGCGGCGCCGAGGGCGAGCGCTGGGGCGAGCTCGTCGAGTACGACGCGACCGAGAAGATCTTCACCGCCCCGTCCGACAAGCGGACGGAGGACTACGTCACCGGCCGGTTCGGCTAGCCGATCTCCGGTGGCTCGAGCGAGGGCTCGGGGCTGCGGGGCGGGAAGCGCGCACGGATCTCGAGGCCGCGGCCCGGCTCGCTGGCCGCCTCGACCTTGCCTCCTGCCGACGTGACCACGTGCTTCACGATCGCGAGGCCGAGGCCCGTGCCGCGGCTCGTGCGCGCCTGGTCGCCCCGGTAGAAGCGCTCGAAGAGGCGCGAGAGGTCGGCGGCGGCAACTCCCTTGCCGTCGTCCGAGACCGTGAGCAGCGGCCCCTCGGCAGTCTCGGTCACCTCCACCACGCACCTGCTTCCGGGGCCGGCATAGCGGACCGCGTTCGCGAGGAGATTCTCGAGCAGGACGCGCAGCATCCTCGGCCGCAGGGGGAGCTCGACATCTCCGTCCGCCCGTGCCTCGAGGGTGACCTGGGCATGGTCGGCCCGGTCGCCGAACGACCCGACCACCTGCTCGACCACGGGCTGCGCGCGCGTGCGGCCCAGCGCGACGACCTCGCGGCCCGTCTCGAGCTCGCCGAGGAAGAGCACGTCGTCGATGAGCTCGCGCGCCTGGTCGACCTCCTGCCGCGCGTGCTGCATCAGCTCGCCTACGTCGGCGCCCGGGAGCGCCGCGCTCTCGAGCACCGCCAGCAGACGGGCAAGCGGCGTGCGCAGCTCGTGCGACACGGCGGCCGTGAACCCGGCCCGAAGCTCCTGGTAGGCGGGCAGCTCGGGCGGCGCCTCGAGGAAGAGGACGACGAGGTCGGGGTGACGCGACGCGAGCTCCTCGTCCAGGCGGCGCCCGGCCTCGGCGCCGCCAAGCGTGGCGGTCGCCGCTTCGCTCGCGGCCACGATCCGCCGCTCGCCGTCGAGGATGACGACCGGCTCGCTGCAGCTCGCGGCGAAAGAGCGCGCCCGTTCCTCGTTCACCACTTCTTCACCATCCGTCTACCCTTCGCCAACGGGGCCGCGGCCGATAATGCTCCCAACAATGCCGAAAGTCCTGATCGTCGAGGACGACGAGGTCATCGCGCAGGGGATGGCGCGGCACCTCGACGCCGCCGGGTTCGACCCCGTCGCGGTCGGCAACGGCACGCAGGGGCTCGCCCGCCTTCGCTACGAGAAGCCGGACGTCTGCGTGGTCGACCTCATGGTTCCCGGCGTGGACGGCTGGAAGCTGATCGAGTCGGCGCGGAACGAAGGGATCGGCACCCCGATCGTCGTCGTGTCCGCCCGCGGCACCGAGCACGACCGCGTGCACGCGCTCGAGATCGGGGCCGACGACTACCTCGTCAAGCCGTTCTCGATGAACGAGCTCGTCGCGCGCGTGCGTGCGGCTGCACGGCGGGGGCTGCGGCGCGAGGAGGCGCCGCGCGGCGAGCCGATCGAGATCGAGGAGCTGCGGATCGACCCGCGCGAGGTGCAGGCATACGTCGACGACCGGAGCGCCGAGCTCACGCCGACGGAGTTCCGTCTCCTCTACCAGCTCGCGCTCGACCGCGGCCGGGTCGTCACGCGCGACGAGCTGCTGCAGAAGCTCTGGGGCCGCAGGGAGTCGCACCGCGACCGGACGGTGGACGTCTTCGTCCGACGGCTGCGGGAGAAGGTCGACCGCAGGGCGTCGGCGCACACGTTCATCCAGACGCGCTACGGCGTCGGCTACCGGCTGGAGCCGGTTGCGAAGGCGCCGGGCCCGGCCTCAGCCTGACTCGTAGGGCCGCGGCTCGAGGCCGGTCTCGACCTCGCGTCGCCCGTCCGCCTCGTAGGCGATGTCGACCGTCTCGTGCTTGCGGTACGTGCCCGCGATCCCGAGCCACATCGAGGCCCAGCGCCAGAAGCCCAGGCGTCCCTCCTGGGCGAGCGGCCGCGGGAAGACGAGGGAGCGACCCTCCACCTCGAAGTCGCGCCCCGGTACCTGGCGCACACCGCTCACGTACACCTCGTAGACGTCCGGCACGTGCGCCGGCAGTTCGATCCGCGTGCGCTGGGACACGTTCATAGAATGCCTCCGCGTGCGCCGCAAGCTGCTGTCCCTGGCTCTCGTCGTGCTGCTCGCGCTCGCGACGGCGGGCGTCGCCGCAGCCGCGAACGGCGGCTTCACGCCGGTTCAGCCCGCGTCGCCGAACGCGCATCACATCCAGCGGGCGTACTACCTCGTCCTCGGCTTCACCGCGGCGATCTTCGTCCTCGTCCAGTCGCTCCTCGTGACCTTCATCTGGAAGTACCGCAGCCGCGGCCGGCCCCGCGCGGTCGAGGGCGCGCAGGTGCACGGGCACACGCGGCTCGAGCTCATCTGGACGGCGTTCCCGGTCGTGGTCCTGGCCGTCATCGCGGCCTTCGTCTTCTACGAGCTCCCGAGCATCACCTCGGCCCCGGCCGCGGCGACCGACCCGCTCCACATCACGGTCGAGGGCCACCAGTACTACTGGCAGTTCGACTACCCGGGCGGGGCGCGCTCGATCGGGACGCTGCACGTGCCGGCCGGAGCCGTCGTCGACCTGAAGGTCGTCTCGCCGGACGTCATCCACAGCTGGTGGATCCCGGCGCTCGGGGGAAAGATCCAGGCGATCCCCGGCCGGATCAACCACACCTGGTTCCGCGCGACCCGGCAAGGAAGCTGGGAGGGCCAGTGCGCCGAGCTGTGCGGCGTGTTCCACGCCTCGATGACGGCCGTCGTGCGCGCCGAGTCGAGGCAGGCGTACGATCGCTACGTCTCGACGGTCGCGCGGCAGACGATCGGGAAGCAGATCTGGAGCGGCGTTTGCGCCACCTGCCACGGCAACCTCGGCCAGGGCGGCTACGGGCCGGCGATCGCGAGCAACACGATCCTGACCCAGCCCGCCGGTCTCTCCGGCATCGTCCACAACGGCTTCGTGGGCACACGCGGGGCGATGCCGCCCGTCGGGGACACCTGGACGAAGGCGGAGTTCGCCTCCCTCGCCGCGTACGTGAAGAAGCACATCTACAAGGCCGCGCCCGCGGGAGCGACGAGTGGCCGCTAGGTCGGAAGCCGCCTACCCGGTGACGTGGAAGAGCGGCCGCGTGGCGAGCTGGCTCGTCACGGTCGACCACAAGCGCATCGGGATCATGTACATCGCGACCTCGCTGATGTGGTTCGTCGCGGGCGGGATCCTCGCGCTGCTCATGCGCTCGCAGCTCGCGACGCCCGGCGAGAAGTTCCTGACCAAGAACTCATACAACGAGGTCATGACGATGCACGGGACGACGATGATCTTCCTCGTCGTCATTCCGATCCTCGCCGGCTTCGCCAACTTCCTCGTGCCGCTGATGATCGGGGCCCGGGACATGGCCTTCCCGCGCCTGAACGCGCTCTCCTACTGGTTCTTCCTGCTCGGCGGGCTCGTGCTGTGGCTGAGCTGGTTCTCGAAGGGCGGCCCCGCGCACGCCGGCTGGTGGTCGTACCCGACGCTGTCCGAGAACTTCCCCTGGACGAGCCCGGGGCACGGCCAGGACTACTGGATCCTCGGCATCCACATCCTGACCCTGTCCTCGCTGCTGGGCGCGATCAACTTCATCGTCACCATCCACAACATGCGCGCGCCCGGCATGACCTGGATGCGCATGCCGCTCTTCGTCTGGGCGATCGAGACCTACGCGATCCTCCTGCTCGTCGCGCTGCCGGCCCTCTCGGCGGCCGTGACCCTGCTGCTGCTCGACCGCACCGTGGGGACGCATTTCTTCATCCCCTCGCAGGGCGGGAACATCCTGCTCTACCAGCACATGTTCTGGTTCTTCGGGCACCCCGAGGTCTACATCATGGTGCTGCCCGTCTTCGGGATGATCTCCGAGATCCTGCCGGTCTTCTCGCGCAAGCCGATCTTCGGCTACAAGGCGGTCGCCTTCTCCACCATCGGCATCGCGTTCTTCTCGATGCTCGTGTGGGCGCACCACATGTTCACGACGGGGATGCCGACCGGGCTCAACTCGTTCTTCATGATCTCGTCGATGACGGTCGCCGTCCCGACTGGCGTCAAGATCTTCAACTGGATCGCGACGACCTGGCGCGGCAACCTCATCTTCGACACGCCGATGCTGTTCGCGCTCGCGTTCATCGCGCTCTTCACGATGGGCGGCCTGTCGGGGATCTTCCTCGCGGCGTTCCCGGTCGACTGGCAGCTGAACGACTCGTACTACATCGTCGCCCACTTCCACTACGTCCTCTTCGGCGGCTCGGCGTTCGGGTTCTTCGGCGGCCTCTACTACTGGTGGCCGAAGATGTTCGGGCGGATGCTCGACGAGCGCCTCGGCAAGTGGCACTTCTGGCTGCTCTTCGTCGGCTTCAACCTGACCTTCCTGCCGCAGCACATGCTCGGGCTGCTCGGGATGCCGCGCCGGATCTACACGTACCACCACGGCGGGCTCTGGGAGGTCTACAACCTCATCTCCTCGATCGGCTCGGGGGTGATGGCCCTCGCCGTGCTGGTCTTCCTCGTCAACATCTGGCAGGCTCACGTCCTGCGCAAGGGAATCCGCGCCGGAAACGACCCATGGCTCGCCGACACGCTCGAGTGGTACACGACCTCGCCGCCGCCGGCCCACAACTTCGACACGGTCCCGTACGTGACGAGTGCGCGGCCGCTGCGCGACCTGCGCCGGCGCCTCGCGGAGCAGGCTCGATGAGGACCGAGCTCGCGCCGGGGCCCTGGCTGCGCCTGTCGGCGCTGCTCGCGGCGGCGGGGACGCTGCTGGCGGTCGTCTCCGGCGCCGAGGGGCTCGGCACCGCGCACCGACTGCTCGCGGCGCTCGTCGCGCCGCCGCTCGCCGCGCTCGTCGTCTCGGCGTGGTACGCGCACCGCCGGCTCGTGCCCTTCGTGCTCGCCGCCGGCGCGCTCTTCGCCGGCGCTGCCGCGGTTCCGGCGCCGCACGCGCACTCCGGCCTGGCCGCGTTCGCGCTCGCGGCGCTCGTGCTCGTGGTGGCGGAGAGCTTCCGCGGCGAGCGCGTGTCCTGGGGGAGCTGGCGCGACTACGTGACCTTGACGAAGCCGCGGATCATGTCGCTGCTGCTCGTCACCGGCTTCTGCGGGATGATCGCCGGCGCGCGCGGCTGGCCGGGAACGGGCCGTGCGGGCGCGGCGATGCTGGGGCTCGCGCTCGCCTGCGGCGGCGCCTCGGCGCTCAACCACGTGCTCGACCGCGACATCGACCCACTGATGGGGAAGCGGACGAAGTCACGGCCCGTGGCGTCGGGCCGCGTCGCGCCGAGCCGCGCGCTCGAGTTCGGGCTGGCGCTCTCGGCGTTCTCCTTCGTCGTGCTCGCGAGCACGGTCAACGTCCTCACGGCGGTGCTCGCGCTCGTGGGGAATCTCTTCTACGTCCTCGTCTACACGCGCTGGCTCAAGCGCTCGACGCCGCAGAACATCGTGATCGGTGGGGCCGCGGGTGCCGTGCCACCGCTCGTGGGCTGGGCCGCCGCGACCGGGCACGTCGGGATCGCGGCGCTGATCCTGTTCGCGATCGTGTTCGTCTGGACTCCGCCGCACTTCTGGGCGCTCGCGCTGCTGATCAAGGACAGCTACGCGAATGCGCGCGTGCCGATGCTGCCGGTCGTGCGCGGCGAGCGGGCGACGGCGCGGCAGATCGTCCTCTACTCGGTGGCGCTGGTGGCGGCGACCCTGCTCCCATGGGGCTGGGGCGGCGCCGGCCCGCTCTACGTGGTGTGCGCGCTCGCGCTCGGGGCCGTCTTCGTCTGGCTGGCGGAGCGGCTGCGGCGCGAGACGACGCCGCGCCGGGCGATGCTTCTCTTCCACTACTCGCTGCTCTACCTCGCGCTCCTCTTCGCGGCGATCGCGGTCGACGCGGTGGTCGGCTGATGGATCCGGAGCTCGCGCGCCGCAACGTCCGTCTCGGCTGGCTGCTGTTCGGCGTCTTCATCCTGCTCTTCGCCGGCACGGTCGGGATCGCCCTGCTCTATCTCCACTTCCAGTAGTGGACGGCATCTGGCTGGCGCGGCCCGACGAGGTGGGGGCGGGCGAGCCGGTCGCGGTCAAGGATCTGCTCGACACGGCCGGACTGGTGACGACCTACGGCTCGGCGCTCTTCGCCGAGCACGTTCCCGTCGAGAGCGCCGAGGCCGTGCGACTGCTCGAGGCCGAGGGCTTCGCGGTCGCCGGCAAGACGAACCTGCACGAGTTCGCCTACGGCATCTCGTCCCAGAATGCGCATTACGGGACTGTCCCCAATCCGGTCGCGCCTGGACGGCTCGCGGGGGGGTCGAGCGGCGGCTCGGCGGCGGCGATCGCCGCGGGAGACGTGGAGCTGGCGCTCGGCAGCGACTCGGCGGGCTCGATCCGTATCCCGGCCGCGTGGTGCGGCTGCGTCGGCTTCAAGCCGACCCACGGGCTCGTCTCGGTGGAGGGCTGCTTCCCGCTCGCACCGAGCTACGACACGGTCGGGCCGATGGCGTCGTCGGTCGAGGGGTGCGAGCGGCTGCTGCGGGCGCTCGCGCCGGGGTTCGAGCCGACGGCGCCGGAGTCGCTCGAGGAGCTCGAGGTCGGCGTAGCGTGGCTCGACCGAGCCGATCCGCTCGTGCGCGAGCGCGTGGCCGAGGCGGCGGCGCTCTTCCCGCGCGGGCGGGAGCTCGAGCTGCCGCTCGCTCCGACCGATCGGTCCGACTTCATGCGCGAGGTCGCCGACGTCCACCGCGCTCTCTTTCCGGGCAACGAGGAGCTGTACGGCGACAACGTCCGGCGCAAGATCGAGCGCTGCCTGCGGGTGGGCGATGCGGAGGCTGCCGCGGCCGGGCGCGCACGCGCCTCGTACCGCGAGCACTTTCTCGAGGCGGTGGGCGAGCTCGATCTCGTCCTGACGCCGACCGTCCCGTTCGTCGCTCCGCCCGCCGACGCGGACGAGCCCGCGCTGCGCGTCCCGGCGACGGATCTCACGTATCCGTTCAGCTCCCTCGGCTGGCCCGCGCTTGCGCTTCCGTGCGGAGCGGGGGAGGACGGCCTACCGGCTTCGGTCCAGCTCGCCGCGCCGCCGGGAGCCGATGCGCGAGTCCTCGCCGCAGGCCGCCTGCTAGCGTCGCTCCTCCGGTCCGACAGGCCCTGTCTTTCCTCGTGACAGACTGTTACTTGCCGGCTCGGTGATCACGGAGGCGTGGCGGCGGCGGTGCGAGGAAGTGCATCAGGATCGCCTCCGGCGGCTTGACCCGAAAAGCCACCTGGGCTGCGACCGTCGAGACAGGCGGGCGACCCTTGCGGCGCAGCCGGCGGGCGGTGTGCACGAGCACGCGGACTTGCTCGTAACTCGGCCTGTAGAGCCCCATCGCGGCAGCGGCACGACCCACGCAGCGGTTCATCTCGGCGATCGGAACGGACCGCCGCGACTGCCGCTCGATCTCGTCGAGAAGACGAGCCGGAATCCGCGGCGCGAACGAGAGCACGCCGGCAGGATCGCCGGGCGAGCGTCACCAAACCGTGACAGCTTCGCGCCAAAAGCCGCACGGCCGAACAAGTAACAGTCTGTTACAAGGGATCCCGGCCCGGGCCGCTCACGCGGCCGCGGCGGCGAGCACGGCCGCCTCGTAGACCGGGTCGGGTGTGAAGCGCTCGAGCTCGTCGGAGAGCACGTCGCTCGGCGCCGGCGGGTCGCCCGGCGGCAGCGGCACGGACTCGCCGTCGAGGGCCACGCCCTCGAGCGTGTCCGCGGGCTCGTGCTCGAGCGCGATTCCGTCACGCCCGAGCCGCGAGCGCAGCCAGCCGCAGAGGAGCCACGCCTGCGCGGCCGTGCCGCGAACCCGCACCGTCCGCGCGTCGGCGATCGCCGGCCAGAGCGTGGCGAGATGCGAGCGCCAGCGCGAGGTGCGCGCCCAAGCGATGTCCGAGGCGGCACAGCGCGGGAAGAGCTCGGCCAGCCGCCGGTAGGGGCCGGGCACGTCGTCCCACTCCGTCGAGTCGACGACGAGGCGGTCGGTGACGTCGACCAGCTGCTCGAGCTCGGGCGCCCCCCACGGCGGCTCGCCGCGCCAGCGGAGGAAGACCGGCAGGTCGGAGATGAGCAGGGGCTCGACGATGCTTGCCGGCGCCTTCGCCCGCGAGCCGCGCAGCGTCAGCTCGATCACCTCGGTCACGAGGCCGCGGTCGGTGTCCGGCACCTTCCAGCGCTCGATCCGGGCCTCGGCGTCGATCCGGCTGTCGTCGGCGTCCGGCTCGGGTAAGAGGAGGATCGTGCGCGACGGATGCCGCTCGGCCATCCCCTCGAGCGCGCCGCGCGCCGGCTCGACCCACGCGGCCGGCACCCACGCGATATGCGTCATCACCGAGGTCCGCATGCTGGGCGCGTCGGCAGCCGCCTGCGCCCGCAACCGCGCGAGCGCCGTGTCCACGTCGGCGAGGCGGACGTCCTCGCCGCGCCAGGTGAGCTCGCTCACAGACGGCGCCACGAACGGCCGTCCCGGTGGAGGAGCTCGTTGGCGCTCGGCGGCCCCCACGAGCCCGACGGATAGTTCGGGAACGCCGGCCGGTCGCGTTGCCACGCGGCGACGATCGAGTCGACGAGCAGCCACTGCTCCTCGACCTCGTCCGCGCGCGTGAACAGCGTCGAGTCCCCGAGCATCGTGTCGAGGATGAGCCGCTCGTACGCCTCGGGCATCCCGGTGCGGAAGGCGCCGCCGTAGAGGAAGTCCATGTGGACGGTACGGATCGTCATGCCCTGCCCGGGGACCTTGGCCCCGATGGCGAGCGAGACCCCCTCGTCCGGCTGGACGTGGACGACGAGGACGTTCGGCCGCAGGCCCTCGGCCGCAGCCTCCTCGAACGGCGGGTGCGGAGCCGCCTTGAACTGGATCGCGATCGTCGTCTCGTGTCGCGCGAGGCGCTTGCCCATGCGCACGTAGAACGGCGTGTCCGCCCAGCGCCAGTTGTCGACGTAGAGCTTCGCGGCGACGTACGTCTCCGTCAGGGAATCCGGCGCCACGCCTTCTTCCTCCCGGTACGCGACCACCTCCTCGCCCTCGACGAAGCCGCGCCCGTACTGCCCGCGCACGACCGACTTCGGCCCCGGCGTGTGCAGGGCGCGCAGCACCTTCACCTTCTCGTTGTGCACCGAGTCGGACGTGAAGTCGATCGGTGGCTCCATCGCCGTCAGCGCCAGGAGCTGCAGGAGATGGTTCTGGAAGATGTCGCGGATCGCGCCGGCGTGCTCGTAGTAGCCGGCGCGTGCCTCGATCCCGATCGACTCGGCGACCGTGATCTGCACGTGGTCGACGAACTGGCGGTTCCAGATCGGCTCGAAGATCCCGTTCGCGAAGCGGAGGGCGAGCATGTTCTGGACGGTCTCCTTGCCGAGGTAGTGGTCGATCCGGAAGATCTCCTCCTCGCGGAAGTACTCGAGGAGCGTCGCCGTCAGCTGCCTGGCCGATTCGAGGTCGTGCCCGAACGGCTTCTCGACGACGAGCCGCGTCCAGCCGCGCTCCTCGCGCCGCTTGCCGAGCGCCTCTACGATCGTGGGGAAGGCGGGCGGCGGGACGGCGAGGTAGAAGACGCGCTTGCCTCCGAGCTCGCGCTCCTCGTCGAGCCTGCCCAGCAGGTCGTGCACCTTGTCCTCGCCGCCCGAGTCGGCGAAATCGGTGGAGACGTAGTGGAGCTGCGCGGCGAGCTCGTCCCACACCTCCTGGCGGAACGGGTCGCGCGCGTGCTGCCTCACGGCATCGGCCATGTCCTGCCGAAATGCGTCGTCGTCTCCCTCGGTCCGCGCGACGCCGACGATCGCGAAGCGCTGCGGCAGGAGACGACGGACGGCGAGCGCGTAGAGCGCCGGCATGAGCTTCTTGTGCGTCAGATCGCCCGAGGCGCCGAAGATGACGAGCGCGCACGGGTCTGGCGTCCGCCGCAGCGCGAGGCCCTCGGCGAGGGGGTTCTCCTGCTGCTGCGCGGCCGTGGCGGTCAATACGCTCCGTTCACTGTTCCGGGCTCTTCTCGAGGTGGCCGCCGAAGCCCTTGCGCATGGCGGAGAGGACGCGGTTGCCCCAGTCGGCCTCGCCGCGGGAGGCGAAGCGGTCGAACAGCGACGCGGCGAGCACGGGCGCGGGCACCCCTTCCTCGACGGCCGCCTGCACCGTCCACCGCCCCTCGCCCGAGTCGCTGACGCGGCCCGCGTACTCCTCGAGCTCGGGTGTCTCGTGCAGCGCCTGGGCCGTCAGGTCGAGCAGCCACGAGCCGACGACGCTGCCGCGCCGCCACACCTCGGCGATGGCCGGCACGTCGAGCGCGAAGCGCTCCCCTTCGGGCCGCGCGGCCGCGTCGGCGTTGCGCAGGATGTCGAAGCCCTCGGCGTAGGCCTGCATCAGGCCGTACTCGATGCCGTTGTGGACCATCTTCACGAAGTGGCCCGCTCCCGACGGGCCGCAGTGCAGCCAGCCCTGCTCCTCGGGAGCCGGGTCGCCCTTGCGGCCCGGGGTGCGTCCGGCGGCCTCCACACCGGGCGCGAGCGCCTCGAACACGGGAACGAGCCGCTCGACCGCCTCGTCGTCGCCGCCGATCATCAGGCAGTAGCCACGGTCGAGCCCGAAGACGCCGCCGCTCGTGCCGACGTCGACGTAGTGGATCCCGCGGTCGCGCAGCTCCGCCTGGCGGCGCAGGTCGTCGACGTAGTACGAGTTGCCGCCGTCGACGATCGTGTCGCCCCGCTCCAGCTGCGGCGCGAGCTCGGAGACGACCGCATCGACGGCCG